>NZ_CAKZOT010000078.1 GCF_937138205.1 uncultured Rhodospira sp.
TATTCATCAGTTCGGGAATCCCCCAAAGTTTAGAATGGTTCGAGCGATTGCCCTGCTCGATGCCAGCTCTCTTGTTGTCATAGGTAGAGTTTGGCGTTATTCATTTCTTTCTCGGTACGGCACGTGTGCCGATCAATCCCGCAACTGGCTCCGTGGGATGTACGTGCCCACGGCGAGACGAGGAGTTTGTGCGATGGGCAAGGGAGGAAAAAAGGGCGGAAAACAGACAGTAGGCCAGTCCATAAAGAAGAGGGCGGAAGAAGAAAGAAAGAAAGCCGCGACGCAGCTGCCGAGCACCTACCAGGAAACGTCCTACAACGAACTGGAAAAATTGGAGCACAATAGCGGTACGGGCTTCCTTTGTATTTACAGAGCGTTCGCGGATTCCGGCGTGAGCAACGAGGCCATGCGGCAAATGGGCGACTTCGTCACGAAACACGGCGTGCAACAGGACGGTCAGACCGCCAAACCGGGCAAGACAACGGCCTGGAAACGGCTCGCCGCCGACGACAACCGGGCGGTCCAGATCCTGGCGCAGAAGTACAAAATGAAAGGGCCGTTCTCGGGGAAGGGAAAGGCCCTGAAAAACCACAATATCCCGCAAGGATCAAAGATCATAGCCATCATGAAGAACGGCACCGCGGGCGTTCCGCCAGACGTCCTCAATAATTACTTCAAGGACAATGTTACACCAAAGGCCGACCGGGCGATCAATGCGCCGTCCATGTATTCCGTCGAGTTCCATTGTGTCTGGGGTGAGCGTTCGGCCAACGCGTTCCTGTGGCATGACTACCAGCAGGTGTTCCCCCAGGGGCCGAAGGACACCGATCCTGTGATCTGGTACCATACTTAGACCAGTGCGCGATCCGTTTTACCCCGGCGCGTCCGGGCGCTCGCCGAAGGTCCACTGGCGCACGCAGTGCTCGACCACACGGGCGACGAAGGACAGCAGGTCGCTGGCCTGATCCTCGGCGAAGGCCCCGGGGTGGCGCACCCCCAACGCCAGCAGGCCGGGCGGATGGCCGTTGCCCGGCTCCAGCCGCGCCAGGGCATCGCTGGCCACCAGACCGGCGCCGCCGCCGAACAGGCGCTCGTCGCCCTTGGCCTGGGGGCGCAGGGCAATCGGCCGCTCGCGCGGGGCCACCATGTCGACATAGCCCTCGGACAGCGTCGCCAAGGGCGTCGAGCGTGCCGGCAGGGTTCCGGCGTTCTCGAAGCGCACGGCGGCGACGTCCACGTCCAGCAGCAGCGTCAGGTCGTCGGCGACCGTCTCGCCCAGCGCCCCCTTCTCGTCACCCTGCAGCACCGTCAGCACCGCCTGATGCGTGCGTTTGAGCAGCGACATGTTGATCCGCGTGGTCTGGATCAGGCTGTCGGTGCCCTCGCGCATGTCGCTCAGTTCGTCCTGCAGGCGCTTGATGACGAAGTTGCGGATGTCGACCACGTCCTCGCCGTGCTCCGAGCCGGGCAGGACAAGGTGCAACAGCGCCTCCGGCCGCCGGTCGAGGAAGCCCGGATTCTCGGCCAGGTACGCCACCACGGCGTCGTCGGTGAGGGGGAGGGAATTGTCGTTCAAGGCGGCCTCCGGCCACTATATATCGATAATCCGCGCAAGGGTTAGCCACCGTCGGATTTCCGAAGTTGTTCGTCAAGCAGACGGGAAACAACTTCTTCGAGTGGCAGAAGATCAGGCTGCCCATCCTTAAGAGAGGCGTCGACGGCCCGCAGTGCCTCAACATATTCTTCACGGCACCGCCGCAATAGCTCCGGCAATATCACTTTGCCCGGCAGCCACCCTCCTAACTTCATGCACAGGACAAAATACGAAGCGGCGCGCGCCGTCCTTCCATTTCCATTTATAAATGGATGAACGTAGTTGACTTTCCACAAAACAAATGCAGATAGCGTAATTGGATCTAAGGATTCCCACTCTCGATTGACTGTGTTTACGAAGTCATCCATTAGCACGTTGACACGGAAATGACGGGGCGGTTCGTGTTTGCCGACATGGACCTCGCAGGGGCGGTACTCCCCAGCATGCGTGTGTAGGCATGTTATGGCGTGATAATTCAGAGCCTTCAATATACTTTGAGACAAAAATGGCCGCTCCATCTCAAGAGAAGCGACCACGATTGATCGAAGGAATTCGTACTGCCTATCTAAGTTGGAAACGGCCAATTGGCGATAGGCCGGGTGATTTTCGCTATTCGTCAACTCGAACAGGATCACCCTACGATACCTTTCGGCCTTCGTGTTTGGCGAGGATGTCCTCGACCTCTTCCCGCGAGATGGTGCTGTCCGCGCTCAAGGAACCCATGATGAATGACACCCGCTGGAGATGCAGTTCCTCCGCGTTCATTGGGCGTTTTGCGGCTTCCCGGAGGGCTTCCAGGAGCGACTCTCGCGTCATCAACTCAGTCACGAATCCTCCTTCTCACCCGGCGACCAATTTCACCGAGCGAATTTCCTGGAGTGATCAGTTAGAAATATGAACCGGATCGCGCGCCCTGTCACGCCCAAAATGTCACCTAAGGTAACAAAATTTAGCAGATGCACTAATTAAAGCGCGAAGCATTCACTCCAAGACTCCTCAAGATTCAGGAATCGTTTGCCCCGTTTTTTCCCAGTCGGCCAGGAAGGCGGCCAGGCCCTTGTCGGTCAGCGGGTGGGCATAGAGCTGGCGCAACACCTTGGGCGGCAGCGTCACCACGTCGGCGCCCAGGCGGCCGGCCTCGACCACATGCATGGGGTGGCGCACCGAGGCCACCAGCACCTCGGTCTTGAAGGCCGGATAATTGCTGTAAATGGCCACGATATCGCCGATCAGGTCCATGCCCTCGTGGCCGATGTCGTCCAGGCGACCGACAAAGGGCGAGACGAACGCCGCGCCCGCCTTGGCGGCCAGGATGGCCTGGGCGGCGGAGAAGCACAGGGTCACGTTGACCATGGTGCCCTCGTCCGACAGCGTCTTGCAGGCGCGCAGGCCGTCGGGGGTCAGCGGCAGCTTGATGGTGACGTTGGGGGCGATCTTGCGCAGCGCGCGGCCCTGGCGCAGCATGGGCTCGTACGCGGTGGCCACCACCTCGGCGCTCACCGGGCCGGGCACGATGTCGCAGATCTCCTTGACGATTTCGAGGAAATCACGGCCGGTCTTGGCGGCCAGGCTGGGATTGGTGGTCACACCGTCCACCAGACCGGTGGCGGCCAGATCCTGGATCTCGGCCACGTCGGCCGTATCGACGAAGAACTTCATGACGGTGAGGGGTCCCCCGGGTGGGATGCGCCCGCCGCGACGCGAGGGCGGGCCATTGAAACGGGGCGGAGTGTAGCGGATGACCGGCCCGGGCGCCAGTTCACCTCCCCACGCCTCCGATGCGCCCATCGCAACCCTGTTCGGCGCCGCGCGCCGGGTGGCGGTGCTGTTGCCGGTGCCGGTGGAGGCGCCCTACGACTACGCCGTGCCGCCGGAGATGGAACCCGTGGCACCGGGCGACATCGTGCGGGTGCCCCTGGGCAAGCGGATCGAGCCCGGCGTGGTGTGGGGCGAGGGCGCGGCCGACGTGCCCGAAACCAAACTCCGGCCGATCCTGGAGCGCCTGGACGTGCCGCCGATGCCGTCGGCCCTGCGCAAACTGGTGGACTGGTGCGCGGCCTATACCCTGGCCCCGGCCGGGCAGGTGCTGCGCATGGCGCTGTCGGTGCCGGAGGCGCTGGACCCGCCCAAGCCGCGCACCGGCTACACCGCGCGCGTGGCCGACCTGTCGGAAACCGCGCTGCGCGCCACCGATGCCCGCAAGAAGGTCCTGGAGGCCGCCCGCGCGTGGCCGCCCGCCGAGCCACCGCCCTCGGCCGCCGACCTTGCCCGCCGCGCCGGGGTGGGCGCCGCCGTGGTGCGCGGGCTGGCCGAGGGCGGGGCGCTGGCCCCGGTGCCGGTGGTCGAGGACCCGGAGATCGCCGCCCCCGACCCGCGCCGGGCCGGCCCCGCCCTGTCGCCCGACCAGGCGCGCGCGGCCGATGCCCTGCGCGCGGCGGCGAAGGCCGGATTCTCGGTCACGCTGCTGGAGGGCGTGACCGGCTCCGGCAAGACGGAAGTGTACTTCGAGGCGGTGGCCGAGACCCTGGCCCAGGGGCGGCAGGTGCTCGTCCTGCTGCCGGAAATCGCCCTGACCGCGCGCTGGCCGGAGCGGTTCCGCGCCCGGTTCGGGGCCTTGCCCGCGCCCTGGCATTCCGACCTGCCGCGCGCGCAGCGGCGCGACATCTGGCGGGCGGTGGCCTTCGGCCGCGTGCCGGTGGTGGTGGGCGCGCGCTCGGCCCTGTTCCTGCCGTTTCCCGACCTGGGCCTGATCATCATCGACGAGGAGCACGACGGCGCCTTCAAGCAAGAGGACGGCGTTCCCTACAACGCCCGCGACATGGCGGTGGTGAGGGGACGGGCCGGCGGCGCGCCGGTGGTGCTGGCCTCGGCCACGCCGTCGCTGGAGACGGTGTTGAACGCCCGCGCCGGCCGTTACGCCCATGTGCCGCTGCCCCGGCGCCACGGCGGCGCCGCGCTGCCCACCATCAAGACCGTGGATCTGCGCGCCCACCCGCCGGAGAAGTGGCAGCGCCAGGGCCTGCCGGCGCCGTCGTACCTGGCGCCGCCGCTGCTGGATGCCATGGACACGACGTTGAAACGGCGCGAACAGGTGCTGTTGTTCCTGAACCGGCGGGGCTACGCGCCCTTGACCCTGTGCCGAGCCTGTGGCCACCGGCTGCACTGCCCCAACTGCTCGGCCTGGCTGGTGGAGCACCGGCACCGGCGGATGCTGCAATGCCACCACTGCGGCTATCACGCGCCGCTGCCCGAGACGTGTCCGTCGTGCGGCGCGGCGGACGCCCTGGCCGCCTGCGGTCCCGGGGTCGAGCGGGTGGCGGAGGAGGTGGCGGCCCGCTTCCCCACCGCGCGGCTGGTGGTGGCGGCGTCGGATACCCTGCTGGGGCCTGCGGCGGCGGCCGACCTGATGGAGCGGATCGAACAGGGCGCGGTGGACATCGTCATCGGCACCCAGGTCATGGCCAAGGGGCACCATTTTCCCTTGTTGACCCTGGTGGGGGTGGTGGACGCCGACCTGGGGCTGTCGGGCGGCGACCTGCGCGCGGCCGAGCGCACGTTTCAATTGCTGCACCAGGTCTCGGGCCGCGCCGGCCGGGCCGAGCGGCCGGGCCGGGTGCTGATGCAGACGGTGGAGCCGGACCACCCGGTCATGCGGGCGCTGGTCGCGGGCGACGCCGAGACCTTCCTGTCGGTGGAGGCGGAGACGCGGCAGGTGGTGGGAATGCCGCCGTTCGGGCGGCTGGTGGCGCTGATCGTCTCCGGGCTGGACGAACGCGCGGTGATCGACGCCGGCAAGGCGCTGGCCCGGGGCGCGCCGCGCGCACCGGATGTCGAGGTGCTCGGCCCGGCCCCGGCGCCGCTGGCCGTGTTGCGCCGCCAGCACCGCCACCGCCTGCTGCTGAAAGCGGCGCGGTCGGTGCGGGTTCAGCCGCTGGTGCGCGACTGGCTGGCGGCGGTCAAACTGCCGCCGGGCGTGCGGGTCAAGGTGGACGTCGATCCGTATGGGTTTTTGTGAGGGGGTGCGGTGCTGTCGCCGTAGGCGTAGAATGAGACCAAGTACGCGCCTTGCCGGGGACATCGCCCATGAAACCCTCCGCCGCTCTTCCACGCCACCGCGACGCCATCCTCGCCTTGTCCCATCGTCACGGGCTCAGGAACGTCCGCGTGTTCGGCTCGGCGGCGCGGGGCGAGGACCACGACGGCAGCGACCTCGACCTGCTCGTCGACCCGACGCCCGACGTCACCACGTACTTCGATATCGTGGACTTCAAGGCCGAGGTCGAATGCCTTCTGGGCGTGCCGGTGGATGTTCGCACTCCGAACGACCTTCACACCGCCTTCAGACAACGGACGGTGTCGGAGGCCATCCCGCTATGACCGCGAGGAAGGGACGTTTTGCCTTGGCCGAACTGCTGCGGTTCATGCTGGACGCGGCAGAGGGAATCGAGATGTACCTATCGGATGTCGAGAAAAAGGACTTTCTCGGCGAAACCGCACAGGGGCGCATGCGGCGGGAGGCCGTCGTTTACAATCTCGGCGTCCTTGGCGAAGTCGCCAATGACATCTGCCAGCATTATCCGGAAACTGTGCGGAGACACCCGGATATTCCGTTCTCGCGAATCTACGCAATGCGCAACCATATATTTCACGGCTATCACTCAATCAATTACGACGTCGTATGGACGACCTGCAAGGCCGATCTGCCGGACGTGACTCGCTCCCTTCGCGCACTGGTGGACAAGGTCGAGGGTGCCAAGGGAACCTGAACGCGAAAGAAACCGGGACCCGTTGTCGGGCGGCTGGCCGACTGACAGCCCCGGGCGCGCGGGTCAAGGTGGACGTCGATCCGTATGGGTTTTTGTGAGGGCCGCCTTATCCAGCAGCGCCACCCGTGGTCGGATTCATCGACCAAGGTTGGACGCCCAGAACCTGTCGATCCTGCACGACGCGTAGCTGTCGGACGATAACGCAAAAGTGGCTTGATCAGGTGCTGTGACAGCCATAGAATGGAACTTGCGAACGATGGAGTCCAGGCTTCTTGTGGCATGGGAGGATGCCATGCACCTCAATGATATCGGAGGAGCCTTTGTTTCTGGTGTTTTTTCTATTCCGGTCGACCTCTACTATGGCAGCAGAAGAACATTCGAGGACATGGGGTTGTTCGGTGAAGAAGCCCAAAAAGAAAATGCTGCGGAGCGCGGACGGATTGCTGATTTAATAAAAAAGGCCTTTAATAATAGGCAGGTTATCTACAGGCTCGTACGGATTATCTTTGATGATTTTTTTGGACAACTTCCAGAGTCAACCAAGAATAAGCTCAAAGAAGCGCTCGACAAGGCGGGGATATGGACCACCTCTCGGTATGGGGCCCAAATCACGCTGGCGAGCTATTTAGGTCGAAAAATCGCCGCTGCCGTTGTGACCAAAGCGATTGTCAAGAGGCTTGTCGCTGTTGGGGTCGGTGCTGTTGTTTCCGTCATCGTTACGCAAGGTATTGTTGAGCGTTCGTCGGAAGCCTCGAAGAGACTCCGGAGAGCGAACCCACGACTGCATCAAAAGCTAAAGAGAGAATCCCTGGATGTTATTTACTTTCTTGTAGAAGAAGACGTGGCTCCATTCGTAGAGTATAATGCAATATCCTTGAGAGACCCAGAGGCAATAGAGGAGCTTGTGAAAAAAATTGAGGAGAGCATAAAGTGACAAAAATATTCTTTCGCATTATATCTGCTACATGGGATATTATAACATCTTTTGCTCTAGGGGTATATATTTTCATTTCGACTACTGCCTCTTTCATGTCATTCTATTTCTTACACGACTGGTTTTCGTCAAGTGGCATTGAAAACCCGAACGTATTGTCGGCCGTCCTTGCTGTGGTGTTTTTTCTATTCCTGTTGGCTTTGTACGTCTTGACTCCATACGTGCTAAGTGCTGTTTACAAACGGACAGCCGGCCGACGATAGGTCATGTCGCGATCCGCCCTTGGCGGCCGGTCCCCTGTGCCGCGCGCCACCTCGCAGCCTCCAACGTCTGGCTCCATCGCCCACGGTTGCGCGCCGGGCCGCGCGCCCCTACCCTGCTCGCCTTCCCTCCCCGCCGGAGCCCGTGCCATGCCGCTTCAGGGTCGCCGCGTCCTGTTGATCGTCACCGGCGGCATCGCCGCCTGCAAGGTGCCGGAGCTGGTGCGCCTGCTTCGCAAGGCCGGCGCCGCCGTGCGCTGTGTGATGACCGAGGCCGCCCAAGAGTTTGTCACGCCCCTGACCCTGTCGGCGCTGTCCGAGGACAAGGTCTACACCGACCTGTTCTCGCTCACCGACGAGGCGGAGATGGGGCATATCGAACTGTCGCGCGACGCCGACCTGCTGGTGGTCGCCCCGGCCACGGCCAACGTCCTGGCCAGGCTGGCGCATGGGCTGGCGGATGATCTGGCCTCGACCGTCCTTCTGGCCACGGATACCGAGGTCCTGGTCGCGCCGGCCATGAACGTGCGCATGTGGGAGCATCCGGCCACCCAGGCCAACATGAAGACCCTGCGGGCGCGCGGCGTTCAGGTGGTCGGCCCGGACGAAGGCGACATGGCGTGCGGCGAGTACGGCTTCGGCCGCATGGCCGAGCCGGCGGCCATCCTGAAGGCCATCGAATCCCGCCTCGGCGCGCCCACGGGGCCGCTGGCCGGGCGCCGCGCGCTGGTCACCAGCGGCCCCACGCACGAGCCCATCGACCCGGTGCGTTACATCGCCAACCGCAGCTCCGGCAAGCAAGGGCACGCGATCGCCGCCGCCCTGGCGGCCCTGGGGGCCGACGTGACCCTGGTCACCGGGCCTGTGACCCTGCCCGACCCGCCGGGCGTGCGCGTGGTGCCGATCGAGAGCGCCCACGACATGCTGACCGCCTGCCGCGCCGCCCTGCCGGTGGACGCCGCCGTGTTCGCCGCCGCCGTGGCCGACTGGCGCGTCGCCAGTAGCGCCGACCAGAAGCTGAAGAAGACCCCGGGCGAGGCCGGCGCCGCGCTGGAGCTGGTCGAAAACCCCGACATCCTGGCCACCGTCGCCGGCCTGGGCGAGGGCCGCCCGTCGCTGGTGGTCGGCTTCGCCGCCGAGACCGAACACGTCGTCGACCACGCCCGCGCCAAGCGCGCCCGCAAGGGCTGCGACTGGATCCTGGCCAACGACGTCAGCGCGGCGGCCGGCACCTTCGGCGGCGACCTCAACACGGTGCACCTGATCACGAGCGAGGGCGAGGAGTCCTGGCCGCCGGGCAGCAAGGCCGACGTCGCCGCGCGCCTGGCCCGGCGCATCGCCGACACCCTGGGAGCCGCCTCGCCATGACGACCCTGGATCACGGCGCGCCGGAGGCGCTGGCGGTGCCGGTGCTGCGCCTGCCGCACGCCCGGGACCTGGACCTGCCGACCTATGCCACCGCCGGCGCGGCCGGGCTCGACCTGGTGGCCGCCGTGGACGACCCGGTGGGGCTGGCGCCGGGGACCTTCGCCACCGTGCCCACCGGGATCGCGGTGGCCCTGCCGCCGGGCTACGAGGGGCAGGTGCGGCCGCGCTCCGGCCTGGCCGCGCGGCAGGGGGTGACGGTGCTCAACGCGCCCGGCACCATCGACGCCGACTATCGCGGCGAGGTGGGGGTGATCCTGATCAATCATGGGGCCGAGCCGGTGACCATCCCGCGCGGGATGCGCATCGCCCAGTTCGTGGTGGCGCCGGTGGTCCGCGTCACCTGGGCGCCGATGACCCGCCTGCCCGAGACGCCGCGCGGCGGCGGCGGGTTCGGGTCGACCGGCGTGGCCTGAGCCGGCGCTTGCGCGTGGCGGGCGGTTGCGAAGACGGGGGTCCCTCCCCAGATTGCCTGTGGGCAAGGGGTGCCTTGCCGCACGACACTCACCGCAACGGAAGACGAGCATGGTTGACCACGACACGTCCCACACCGAGTCCTCCGCCGGGGAGGATGCCGGCGTCTCCGAGCGCCTGATCGACGCCGCCCTTGGCCTCGCGGGTGAGTCCGGGTGGCGCCGCCTGACCATGTCGGCCATCGCCGAGCGCGCCGGCGTGCCGCTCAACGAGGCCCTGCAGGTGCACGGCTCGCGCAACGCGGTCCTGTGCGCCATGGGCCAGCATGTCGACGCCGCCATGCTGAAAGAGGCGCTGGGCTTCACCGAGGAGGACAGCCCGCGCGACCGCCTGTTCGACATGCTGATGCGGCGCTACGACACCCTGGCGCGCTGGCGCCCGGGGCTGGCGGCCATCATCCGCGACCTGCCGTTCGATCCGGTCAGCTTCGCCGTCTCCATGAAGGGCGTCTATCACTCGATGGGTCTGGCGCTGGAGGCGGCCGGCCTGCCGGCGGACGGCCTGAACGGCCTGGCCACCCGCAAGGGCCTGGCGGCCGTCTACCTCTCGACCATGCGGGTCTGGGTCAAGGACGACACCGAGGACAATTCCCGCACCATGGCATCGCTGGACAAGGGCCTGGACCGGGCCGAAAGCGTGGCCAGCGCGCTGTGCCGGTGCAATCCGTGCCGCGGCCGACGTGATCGCGGCGAGGAGACCGCCGAGTCGGTCGAGCCTGGACCCGATGCCGACCCGCAGTGGACCCAGGGCGGCAAGCCGGACACCGGCGCGGCGCCGGCTTGAGGCCCGTGTCGGGGTGCGTCGCAGCATTTTTTGTGCAGCGCACAAAATCCCGTTGACAGGGTGCGGCGCGGTTTTTATCGTGAGTGTGGAACGACCCTCCCGGCTCCTGTGTGCAGGGGTTAAGGCGAGATCCGGTTGCCCCCTACCCTCGCGCCCCAGATGGAGAGACCAATGGCCAAGCAGCCTGAGTTTTTCGATTTCGACTTCACCAAGTACCTGCACGACATGAAGATCCCGGGCGTCGACCTGGACGCCCTCGTCGAGAGCCAGAAGAAGAATGTCGAGGCCCTGACCAACGCCAACAAGCTTGCCTTCGAAGGAATGCAGGCGGTCATGCAGCGGCAGGCGGAACTGCTGCGCCAGAGCATGGAAGAGTACGCCAAGACCGCGCAGTCCATGGGCGACATGAAGGACCCGCAGCAGGCCATGGCGCGCCAGACGGATATGGCCAAGATGGCGTTCGAGCGCATGATCTCCAACATGCGCGAAATGTCGGAGCTGATGGCCAAGTCCAACAACGAGGTCTTCGAGCTGCTCAACAAGCGCTTCAGCGAGACGCTGGAGGAAATGAAGGGCATGATGGAAAAGGCCGAGGCCGGCAAGCCGGCGGCGAAGAAGCCGGCCGGGAGCGCCTGAGCGACGCCCGCCCGTCCCGCATCACCGGTCCTTGTGACAGACACGGCCGCCGTCCCGATCCCCGGGGCGGCGGTCGTTTGTCATGATGGTTGTCACGTCGCATACCCCCTCAAAGATTGACTCGTCCCGGCGCCGGCGCCTACAAACCGACAGGCTGTATTGTACGGCGTTTGCTCTATTAGGCTTAGCCGGCTCCCGCAACGCTGGAGGCGGGAGAACGGGCCTACGCCGTTTCTGTCGCGCTCAGGGGGTGGGAGAAATGCCGCCAGCGGCACGCATTGGGGACATGCATACCTGCCCGATGGTCACAGGTTTGGTTCCGCACGTCGGGGGACCCGTTTCGCTGGGCTGTCCTACCGTCCTGACCGTGGGGCTGCCACAGGCCAGGGTCACCGACTTGTGCACCTGTGTCGGTCCTCCCGACATGATCGCGAAAGGCTCCGCGACCGTCCTGGTCGGTGGATTGCCGGCGGCCAGGATCGGGGACATGACGGTCCACGGCGGAGTGATCGTGGTTGGCGCCCCGACGGTCATTATCGGAGATGCCGGCGCTGGTGGCGGAGGTGGCGTCGGGGGCAGCGGTGCAGCCGCGAAACCGCCACTGGCCCAGGTACTAACCGACTACCAAACCCCGGACGACACAATGCAGGAATGGTCGCCCTATGGCCTGGGCTTCGGCACGCGCGAACTGACCAGTGCAGAGGCGGCCGCTCTCGACGAGTTGGGGCCGCTCGAGATGCTGAGCTTCAGCAATATTGCTCACGAAGCGTTCGGCGCCGCCGACGCCGCCTTTCCTAAGCCGGACGATTGGAGTGGAACCGAACTCGAGTGGAAGAATTTGGGGCACAACGATGCGTTCCGCCACACCTACTGGAATGCGCGCCTGACGCAGGAGTTCGGCGCGGAGTGGACGGAACGATTCACGACCGCCCACGAAGGCATTCCCGGCAACGAACCTGTTCGGGAGGCCCAGGACCTATACAACAATGAATTGGGTCGCCAGATCGCGCAACAACACCCAAACGCGAGTCCGGACGGCATTGAAGCCTTTGTGATGCGGGCCGTTCAGAACGGAGATGCGATCGTGGTGGACCAGGACGGCAGCCTTCAGTGGAGCGACCAAGTTCCGGTCGGAGGGCATCATGTTCCGCGGTAGTCGCCGCCACGGGCTCCTTGTCGCTGGCCTCGCCATCATCGTGGGACTTATTGGGTATAGTGTGATGGAACCAGAAACACGGAGCTTCGATGCCGCGCAGTGGAAAGCCTATCGGGGATCGTTGGCCGACGATTCGCCACGCCCCGCGATGGCGGCACAGGTCAAGGCTCTGCTGGAACGGCGCACACCGACGCGGAAGGATGTCGTTGCCCTGTTGGGCCGGCCTGACGAGCAGACGCCGGAAGCCCTGTACTATGTCCTCGGGCGATCCGATCTGAGCGTCAGCTTCGATTATCTCGGTATCTACTTCGACCCGGACCAACGGGTCTCAAGGGTGGTCAGGACGCACAGGTAGGCGCCCTGGCGACCACCACACAAACCGGACCCCCAGTACGGCGCCGAGCGATGGAACGGGAACCCGCCCCGCGTTTCCCTTGCGGTGCATTCAGCGGTACGCTGACGGTCGATCCGAGCCGAACGGTTCCGGACGACACGCCTGCGAGGTTCCTCCATGCCCGAGACCGCCGCCCCGCCCTGGACCATCACCGAGGATGACGTGCGCGCCGCCGCCGGCCGTATCGCCGCCGCCGTGCCGCCGACGCCGTTCCTGGCCTCGCGCACCCTGTCGGCGGTGGCTGGCGCCGAGCTGTTCGTCAAGTTCGAGAACCTGCAGTTCACCGCCTCGTTCAAGGACCGGGGGGCGCTCAACCGGCTGCTGGACCTGACGCCGGCGCAGCGCCGCGCCGGCGTCATCGCCGTCTCGGCCGGCAACCACGCCCAGGGGGTGACCTATCACGCCGGGCGGCTGGGGGTGCCCGCCGTCATCGTCATGCCGGTCAACACGCCGTTCGTGAAGGTCAACAACACGCGTGCCCTGGGGGCGCGGGTCGAACTGGCCGGGGAGACCCTCGCCGAGTCCATGCCCACCGGCCGCGAGATCATGGCCCGCGAGGGGCTGACCTTCATCCACCCCTACGACGATCCGCTGATCATGGCCGGCCAGGGCACGACGGCGCTGGAGATGCTGCACGCGGTGCCGGATCTGGACACGCTGGTCGTGCCCATCGGCGGCGGCGGCCTGATCGGCGGCATGACGGTGGCGGCGCGGGCGCTGCGCCCGGACATCGAGATCGTCGGCGTGCAGACGCAATACTACCCGGCCATGGCCGACGCCCTGGCCGGCCGCGCCTCGACCTCCGGCGGGCAGACGGTCGCCGAGGGCATCGCCGTCAAGGCGCCGGGGCCGACGGCCCGGCACATCCTCACCCACCACGGCGTCGAGGTGATGGTCGTGGGCGAGTCGGCCATCGAGCGGGCCATCAATCTGTATCTCAACGTCGAAAAGACGGTGGCCGAGGGCGCCGGCGCCGCCAGTCTCGCGGCGGTGCTGTGCCACCCCGAGCGGTTCCGGGGCAAGCGGGTGGGGCTGGTGCTGTCGGGCGGCAACATCGACCCGCGCACCCTGGCCTCGGTGATCCTGCGCGGCCTGACGCGAGAGGGCCGGCTGGGCACGCTGTCGGTCGAGGCCACGGACATCCCCGGGCAACTCGCCGCCGTCGCCGCCATCATCGCCGCGCACGAGGGCAACGTCATTGAACTGGCGCACAACCGCCTGCTGCCGACCATGTCGGCCAAGTGCACCGACCTGTCGTTCACCGTCGAGACCCAGGGCCGTGCCCACCTGGAGGAGATCGCCCAGGCCATCCGCGACGCCGGCTATCGGGTCTGGCACATCAGCGACCCACCGCGCGCGGATGGGGAGGGTTAGGACCGCGCCGGGCGCCGCATCACCAACGTCATCCACTCCTCGATGGGATAGCGCCGCTCCAGCGCCAGACCCTGGCGGCGGTAGGCGGTGGCCACCCGCGCCTCCTGCGTCGCCAGCAGGCCCGACAGCACGATCCGCCCGCCGGGCGCCAGAGCGGCGGCGGCGGAGCGCGACATGCCGGCCAGCGGCCGGGCCAGGATGTTGGCCAGGATCAGGTCATAGGGGCCGGCGGCGCGCACCCGCGCGTCCCGGAATCCGTCCGACCGCAGGCCGCGCACCCAGGCAGCCAGGCCGTTGCGCCGCACGTTGTGGCGGGCGACGCGCACTGACTCGGCATCGTTGTCCACCGCCAACACCGGGCAACGCCACTGCGCGGCGGCGGCCAGCGCCAGCACGCCGGTGCCGCAGCCCATGTCCAGCACCCGCGCCGACCGGCCGCGTCGCGCCAGATCGTCCAGCGCCAACAGGCATCCCCGAGTCGTGGGGTGCTCGCCTGAGCCGAACGCCGTCGCCGCGTCAACGATCAGGGTGTGCCTGCCCGGCGGCGGGGGATCGGTGACATGCGAGCCGCGCAGGTGGAAGCGCCCGATGTCCAGCGGCGGGAAGCTGGTCAGGTTCTCGGCCAGCCAGTCGCGCGGCCCCAGGCGCTCGACCGAGACGGGCGGCTCGGCGATTCCGGCGGCGCGCGCGGCCAGGGCCACCGCCGTGCTCAGCCGCGCCGGATCGGGCGCGCGCTCGCACAGGCCTTCCAGGCGCCACAGCCCGGGCCGCGGCCCGGGGGTGTCGATCTCGAAGCACAGGAGGGCATCGCACAGTCCATCGAGAGCCGCCTCGAACGCTGGCTCCGCCGCCGCCGGCACCACCACCTCAATCCGCCATGTGTCCGCCACGCTCACCGTCCTTTTTCTGTCCAATGCCTGATGCCTCGCGACAAGGCGATCGAAGTCCTACACCGCGCTGGCGTCGGTGCGAACCGATGGGGCGGGACAAAACCCCACCCCAACCCTCCCCGCAAACGGCTATCTGATTCACACTTCTCTGCCAGCTCGTAGCTCGTAGGGTGCGTCTGACCGCCGCGAACGCGGCGGGCGACGCACCGCCTCGC
>NZ_CAKZOT010000079.1 GCF_937138205.1 uncultured Rhodospira sp.
CCCACCCGGCCCGTCCGGTGCCAGAGACGGGCCGGCCCGCCGGCTCCGGCCCTTGCGGGTTCGGGGCCGGCGTTCCATCCATACGGGGATGTGGGGATGGATATCAGGCGTACCGCTTGCCTTCCGGAACATCGGTGGCGTACGGCGTCGTGGTGTAGCGCATGTTGCGCCCGTCCATCTCCATCCGGGACAGACGGAAACCCGGCTCCTCCTTCGGACGGTTGACGATGAACGACAGCCGCACCGACTCCCAGCCGTGGGTCGAGTCAAAGGCCACGACGCGGATGTAGTAGTTGCCGTAGACCTTGCGGCACTCGGCCAGCTCGTACATCAGCGCCGCCGCGTCCGGATTGTCGAACATCGGGTGGCCCCACATCTCCCAGTAGGTGTTGCGGGGATGCGGGTCGTCGGTGAACTCCAGGCTGACGGCCCAGCCGTTGTCGATGCAGTACTGCACCTGCTTGCGGATCTGCTCGTCGGTCAGGTCGGGCAGGAAGGAAAAGGCCCCTTGGGTCACACGCATGATCTTGTCTCCAATTCTCTGATCCGGCAGCGTCCGTTAAACGGATGCGGTGGCCGTCGGCACGAAGTCCGGCGTGTCGGTGGACGTGTAGTTGAAGGTGACGTCCTTCCAGGTGTCGAGCGCGGCGCGCAGCGGGCTGCAGGACTTGGCCGCCTCGGCGAGAATGTCCGGCCCCTCATTGACGTAGTCGCGGCCTTCGTTGCGAGCCAGGATCATGGCCTCCAGGGCAACGCGGTTAGCCGTGGCGCCGGCCGCGATACCCATCGGGTGGCCGATGGTGCCGCCGCCGAACTGCAGCACGACGTCTTCGCCCAGCAGGTCGATCAGCTGGTGCATCTGGCCGGCGTGGATGCCGCCCGACGCAACCGGCATCAGCTTGTTGAGCGACGCCCAGTCCTGATCGAAGAACAGGCCGTGCTCCAGGCGCATCGGATTGAATTCCTCGCGGCAGATGTCGTAGTAGCCCTTGGTGGTGGCCGGGTCGCCCTCCAGCTTGCCGACCACGGTGCCGGCGTGGATGTGGTCGACGCCCGCTAGGCGCATCCACTTGGCGATGACGCGGAACGACACGCCGTGGCTCTTCTGCCGCGTGTAGGTCGAGTGACCGGCGCGGTGCAGGTGCAGGATCATGTCGTTCTTGCGCGCCCAGTTGGCCATGGACTGGATCGCCGTGTAGCCGATCACCAGGTCGATCATGATAATGACGGAGCCCAGTTCCTTGGCGAACTCGGCGCGCTCGTACATCTCTTCCATCGTGCCGGCGGTGACGTTCAGGTACGTGCCCTTTACCTCGCCGGTGGCCGCCTGCGCCTTGTTGACGGCTTCCATGCAGTACAGGAAGCGCTCGCGCCAGTGCATGAACGGCTGGCTGTTGATGTTCTCGTCGTCCTTGGTGAAGTCCAGGCCGCCCTTCAGCGCCTCGTAGACCACGCGGCCGTAATTGCGGCCCGACAGGCCCAGCTTCGGCTTGACGGTGGCGCCCAGCAGCGGCCGGCCGAACTTGTCCAGGCGCTCGCGCTCGACGACGATGCCCGTGGCCGGGCCCATGAACGTCTTCACGTAGGCCGTCGGCAGGCGCATGTCTTCCAGGCGCAGGGCCTTGAGCGGCTTGAAGCCGAACACGTTGCCGATGATCGAGGCCGTCAGGTTGGCGATCGAGCCGTTCTCGAACAGGTCCAGGTCATAGGCGATGTAGGCAAAATACTGGTCCGGTGCGTTCGGCACCTGGTCGACGCGGTAGGCCCGGGCGCGGTACTTCTCGCAGGCGGTCAGGCGATCGGTCCACACCACGGTCCAGGTGGCGGTGGAGCTTTCGCCGGCGACGGCGGCCGCGGCTTCCTCGGGATCCACGCCGTCCTGCGGGGTGATGCGGAAGAGGGCGATGACGTCCGTGTCCTTGGGCTCGTAGTCGGGGACCCAGTAGCCCATCTGCTTGTACTTCAGAACGCCAGCCTTGTACCGGTCGGCGCCCTGCACAACCTTGCTGTCATCACCGTCCATTGGTCGTCTCCTTCAGGTTCATGACATTCGCTGTTGGTTCGGGGATCGGAAACAGGTCCTATTGCTGGCGGATGCGCCGCGCGCGTTCCGCCAGACGATTGATCATCGGGGTCAGGATGAGCTGCATCGCCAGGTCCAGCTTGCCGCCGGGGATGACGATGGAATTGGCCCGCGACATCCAGCTGTCGTGGAGCATCGAGGTCAGATAGGAGAAGTCGATGCCGCGCGGGTTCTTGAAGCGGATCACCACCAGGGATTCATCCGCCGTCGGGATCCAGCGCGCGACGAAGGGGTTGGAGGTGTCCACAACCGGTACGCGCTGGAAATTGATGTCCGTTTCGGTGAACTGCGGGCAGATCACGTTGGTGTAGGAGTGCATTCGGCGCAGGATGACGTCCTGAACGGCCTCCGTCGAATAGCCTCGCGATGCCCGGTCCCGGTGGATCTTCTGGATCCATTCCAGGTTGATCACCGGCACGACGCCGATTTTCAGATCGCCGTACTGCGCGACGTTGAAGCCATCCTTGTTCACCGCGCCGTGCAGGCCCTCGTAGAACAAAAGGTCGCAGTCCTCGCCGATATCCTCCCACTCGGTGAACTTGCCGGGCTCGACGCCATACATCTCTGATTCCTGGGCGTCATGGACATAGTGGCGGGTGAAGGCCTTGCCGGTCTCGCTGAAGCGGCGAAAGGACTCCTCCAGGTCGGCGATCCGATTGGCGTCGAGGCTGAAGTGGCTGAAGGTGTGGTCGCCGGCCGCGTTGCGGCGTTCGACCTCGGCCTTCATGTCCATGCGGTCGTAGGCGTGGAAGGCATCGCCCTCAATCATGGCGGCGGTCACGCCCTCGCGGCGGAAGATCTGCTCGAAGGTGTGCTTGACCGTCGAGGTTCCCGCCCCGGACGACCCGACGACCGAGATGATGGGGTACTTCTGCGACATGTGGCCCTCTCCCTGCTCATGCTGTTCGGTCCGCGCGGTGCAGCCGGCGGTGTTGTGTCGTGATCGGTGTGAAAGGGTGCGGCTGGCGGCATCAACTCCGGAACAGGCCGCGTACGCCGAACAACGGCGCCTGATCGGGGATGAAGTCCGGACTCTCGTGATATCGCTGCACCTTCGCCACCTTCTTGCGCGAGCCGAAGACGAGGGGCGCGCGCGCGTGCAGGCTGCGGGGGACGGTATCGAGGATGCGGTTGGCTCCGTCCGTGGCGGCGCCGCCGCATTGCTCGGCGAGCATGGCGATGGGGGCGGCGTCGAACATGCGGGGCAGCGAGCCGGTTTCGTGCCCTGGGCGATGGTCGCGTGGACACAGGAAGATGCCGCCCTGCGTCAGGATGCGGTGCGTCTCTGGCACCAGGGCGCCCAGCCAGCGCATCCGAAAGTCCTTGTAGTGGGGTCCCTCGATACCCTCGAAACAGTCGTCGATGTAGGCCCGGACCGGCGATTCCCAGTGGCGGTAGTTGGCGGCGTTGATGGCGAAGGTGTCGGCGTCCTCTGGGGTGCGCAGTTCGGGATTGACCAGCACGAACGTGCTGGTCTGCGCGTCAAGCGTGAACACGGCCGCCCCTCGGCCCAGGGTGAGCACGAGCGTCGTGGAGGGGCCGTACATGCTGTAGCCGGCGGCCAGTTGCTCGCGGCCCGGCCGCAGGAAGGACGCCTCGGGCGAATCGGCGCGCCGGTAAACGGACACGATCGAGCCGCAGCAGGCGTTGACGTCCAGGTTCTCCAACCCGTTCATGGTATTGATGGCCATCGCCAGCGGGGCGGACGCGTCCAGGGTGAGCACGTCCTCGGTATGGCGGGAGGCGTAGTGGGCCACCGGCGCGGCCTGGGCCGCCTCAAGGGCGATGGCGTTGGCCCCGTCCTTGATCACAGTGCTGAGCGGGGCCTGTGGGTTCGATCCGGGCGCCAACGGACCCTGACGAACCAGACTGGCGATGCGCACCACGCCGTCGGCAAAGGCCGCCAGACCCTTCGCAAGGACTTCGCCGTCCTGCGTGCCGGTGGTCTGGCTCTCCAGCCACTGGCCGAGCGTCGCTCTGTCCGCCATGGATCGTGTCCTCCCCTCGTGTGCGCCCTTGGTGGGTTCGCCGAGCACCTTAGTCGGAGTGTGGGCAAAAAAGCGATTGAAACTTTTCTTCCCTCCCATAAAAATAATTTATGACTTTCGCCCGTGACGTGACGCTCCGCCAGCTGCGCGGCTTCGCCGAGGTGCTGCGCCGCGGCAGCGTGGCCGCCGCCGCCGAGCGCCTGAACCTGACCGCCCCGGCGGTGTCCACCCAGCTCAAGACGTTGGAGACGCTGGTGGGAGCGCCGGTGCTTGACCGCACCGGCGGCGCGTTGCGGCCGACGGAGGTCGGCGAAGAGCTGGTGCGCACCATGCGCCTGATCGAAACGGCACTGGCGCGGTGCGACGAACGCATCGCCCTGTTGCGCGCGGGTGCGGCCGGTCTCGTTCGGCTGGGCGTGGTCAGCACCGGCAAGTACTTCGCGCCCGGACTGGTGGCCCGCTTCAACCGGGCGAATCCGGGCATCACGCTGCACCTGACCATCGGCAACCGCGACGACATCGTCGAGGCCCTGGGGGCGCATGGCATCGATATGGCGGTGATGGGGCGTCCACCGGAAAGCCTGGAGGTCGTCGCCCGCCGCCTGGGACCGCATCCCTATGTCATGATCGCCCCGCCGGACCACCCGTTGGCGAATCGCCCAATGGTTGAGGCCGAGGCGTTGCTGTCGGAAACCTTTTTGGCGCGGGAGCTGGGGTCTGGTACGCGGACACTGATGATGCGCGAGCTGGACCAGTTGGGCGGCGGCCGGTCCTATCGGGTGGTCGAGATGGCTTCCAACGAGACCATCAAGCAGGCCGTCATGGCCGGTCTGGGCATCGCCATGCTGTCGGCGCACACGGTGCATACAGAGCTGGCCGAGGGCAAGCTGGTGGCGCTGGCGGTGCCCGGCCTGCCCGTCATGCGGCACTGGTTCCTGATTCACCTGGCCGACGAGGAGCCGTCGCCGGCGGCGACCGTCTTCCGAGACTTCGTGCTGAGCCTGGATGGGGCGTTCCTGCCGGGCGCGGCGGGGCAGGGGACGGAAAACAGAGCGTAACGCCGCAGTTTTGATATATTAATGGTAGAGCGGAAATTGGCAGACACATTTAAAGAAGTGACTTCCGCGCGATTGACGAAGTTCAAGGCCTTTGTTTATGCCTCGCCAATATATACGCCCGCACCTGTGCCCAAAATATGGTTCAATCTCCGCCCGAAGATTGAGCGGAGCACGCATCACGAAGGAATACGCTGTATGCGTGTACGTGTGGTGCGCAGGCTACATTTGTGTGTTTTTTTGCGGGCCTCAGTGGTTTGAGTGGAGGGGATCAGGACAATGGCAGGTGATGAGTCGAAGGAATTCGAGGAATTCAAGAAATATATTGACCTGACCGCAACGGACGTCGCTCTGGTAAGGGACTTCAGCGATCTGCTGCGCCCGCACCTGCCCACGATTCTGGATGATTTTTTCAAGGAAATGGAGCGGGTTCCACGCCTGCACAGGTTCGTGCCCAAGCATGAGGATCTCGAACGAGTCAAACAGATCGAGATCAAACACTGGCTGGAACTGTTCGACCATCCCCTCGACGCCAGTTTCATTGAGAAATCCAAACATGTCGGGATGGTTCACGCCCGGATCGGACTGGACGAACGGTGGTACATGGCCGCGTACGCAAAGGCCTTGGACCGGTTCTGCGCCGTCGTCGGCAAGCACAGGAAAGGCAAGAAAGCCACCGAGATGATCTCGGCCATTCAGAAGGTCGTGATGCTCGACATGGAACTCGCCCTGTCGGTTTACGGCCGCAGCGTCAAAGACATGGCGGTGGATCGCCACGGCCTGGGCGAAAGCATCGACAACATCCGCCACATGTCCAAGCTCACGGAAACGATCAACGACACCATGATCCGGCTCACGGCACTCGTGCGGGAGTCCAAAAACATCAATGACGCCAGCCAAAGTATCGCCACGGCGGCGGAGCAGATGACGGCGTCCGTCGATCAGATTGCCCAGTCCGGCGAACAGACGGCGGCCGACGCTCGCGACCTGGCCAGCACGGTCGAGGGTGGCCGGTCCAGCGCGGACGCTGCCGTGGCCCACATGCGCCAGATCACCGACGCCGTGGTCAACGCGGCGCAGCGGGTTGACGAGCTGCGCGCCGCCAGCGAAAAGATCGGCGAGATCCTCGTCTCCATCGATGCGATCGCCAAACAGACCAACCTGCTGGCGCTGAACGCGACGATCGAGGCGGCGCGCGCCGGTGAGGCCGGCAAGGGATTCGCCGTCGTGGCGGGCGAGGTGAAGTCGCTGGCCAACGAAACAGCCAGGGCGACGGAAGACATCCGCTCCCGGATCGAAACCCTTCAGGCGGACATGAATGCCATCGTCACCGCCATGGAAGAAAGCAGGGGGGCGGTGGAGGCCGGCCGCGAGGCCATCACCCGCACCGGACAAGACATGGCCACGGCGGCCGAACGCGTGGCGGGCGTGGTCCATCGCACCGACGACATATCCGGTATCCTGGGACAACAGGCCGAGGCGACGCGGGAGGTCGAGCATCGCATCACCGAAATCGCGGACAAGACCCGCTCCAGTAACGACTTGGTCGATGAAGTCTCCCGGTCAATCGGAGACGCCAACAAGATGGTGGCCGAGCGGGTCGATCACTGGATGCGCCAGGACTCACCCCTGTATATGCTGGAAAGCGCCAAGGTTGATCACATCCTGTTCCGCAAGGACATCATCGACACCGTCATGGGCTATCGCGACATGGGGCAGGCGTCGGTCCCGGACCACCACATGTGCCGGTTCGGGCAGTGGTACGATCGCCAGACCGATCCCGGGTTGACGGGTCACCCGGGCTGGCGGGCGATCGAGGAGCCGCATCGGCGGGTCCACGCGTCCGCCAAGGCTGTCCTGGACTCGCACCGCATGGGGGAATCGGAACAAACGTATGCTCTATTGCATGACCTGCAGCAGTCGAGCCGCGAAGTCATCGCCGCTCTTGAAAACATTTCGGCGGCTCTGCAGAGCGACATCGAGAAGACGATTCAGGATCTGTGATGGCGACCCAAGACGTGCCGGTCAGGCACGTCCTGCCAGGACACGAGGACATGTGCTGTGGTCGATGACCCTTCGATGACCCGGCGGCGGGCGCGCGTGCGCACTCGTGGTGTCCGTGGCGGGCAGGACGGCGTTCAGGGTCTCGCGTCAGTGGTGGGCGATGACGGGTTCGAACCGCCGACCCTCTCGGTGTAAACGAGATGCTCTTCCAGCTGAGCTAATCGCCCCGAAACCGCGCACTGGCGGGGTGCCGCGATTCGGTTGCCTGTCGACTCCTTGCGCTCCTCCGGGGGCCACAGCCGCCATGGGCAGGGGACGGACCATGGGGGCCAACGGGCCGAGACTGTGGGCCAAGAGTGTCCCCGGCGCGGGGTGGGCCGAGGCGCCGTCCGGGCCGCATTGGAGGAGACCACCGGACACGCCCCGACGGTGCTGTGTGCCACCGACCCGGTGGGGTCCTGACATGGTCAGATCGGTTGCGGATCCCGTCCCACAGCGGCACCCCTCGGGTGGCTCATCTCATCCGAATGCGCCTCAGTTCACGGCGTCCTTCAGGGCCTTGCCGGCCTTGAACTTGGGCTGCCGCGAGGCGGGAATGACGATCTTTTCACCGGTCCGAGGATTGCGGCCCTCGGATTCCGCCCGCTCCGACACCACGAACGTGCCGAAGCCGACGAGTCTGACCTCGGTCCCGTCCTTGAGGGCCTCGGTGATCGTCTCAAAGACGCTGTCGACCGCTTTCGTGGCGTCCGCCTTGGACAACTCTGCGTTCTCGGCAACGGCAGCGATGAGATCATTCTTGTTCACTGGCGAAACCCCCTTCATTTTTTGTAAATAACTGGTCGAAGTGAACCTCGACCGCGACAGGATCAAACAACCCGACAAAACCCTAGCCCGTCCGTTTTGCGGCCGTCAATGTGGGAAAACGGACGGTGGCGGTCTCAGTGCTTGGCGACCTGGATTGCCTCACTGTTACTGGCATGGTGGCGGATTGCAAGGGGAGAGGCGAGGGGCCGTCGCGTTTTTGGGGCGACGGTGTGGTCTCCGTGTCGCATGGCGCGGACAGAGCGCGCCGGCATCGGGCCAGTGGCCTTCGCGACCGGCCCGTGGTTCAGTGCGTCAGGATCGCGTTGTCCGCCGGGTCGGTCGCCCGACTGGATTTGCGCAGGTCCGCGTCGGCCGCCTCGGCGTCGGCCTCGGTCCACTCGATGGGTGTCAGGGGGTTGACCAGGGCATTGGCCAGGACCTCGTCCACCGTGGTCACCGGGACGATGGTCAGCCCCTTCTTGACGTTGTCGGGGATCTCGGCGAGGTCCTTTTCGTTTTCCTTGGGGATCAGCACGGTGGTCAGACCGCCGCGCAGCGCCGCCAGGAGTTTTTCCTTCAGCCCGCCGATCGGCAGCACGCGGCCGCGCAGCGTGATCTCGCCGGTCATGGCGATGTCGCGCCGGACGGGGATGCCGGTCAGCGCCGAGACCATCGACACGCACATGGCGATGCCGGCCGACGGACCGTCCTTCGGGGTGGACCCCTCCGGGACGTGGACGTGGATTTCGCGTTTCTCGAACAGCGTGGGGCGAATGCCGAACGTCACGGCGCGCGAACGGATGTAGGACCGCGCGGCCTGCACCGATTCCTTCATCACGTCGCCCAGGTGGCCGGTCAGGGTGATTCCGGCCTTGCCCGGCATGGTCAGGGCTTCGATCGACAACAACTCGCCGCCCACCTCGGTCCAGGCGAGACCCGTCGTCACCCCGATCAAGTCTTCCGCTTCCACCTCGCCGAACCGGTAGCGGCGCACGCCGGCATACTTTTCGAGCGTCCGCCGGCTGACGGCGACCTTCTTGCGCGATTTGCGCAGCAGAAGCTCCTTGGTGGCTTTGCGGGTCAGGCTCGCCAGTTCGCGTTCCAGATTGCGGACCCCGGCCTCGCGCGTGTAGTAGCGAATCAGGTCCCGCAGGGCGTCTTGGGAGATCGACCACTCGCCCTTGCGCAGGCCGTGCGCCTTCATCTGTTTGGGGATCAGGTGGCGGGTGGCGATGCCGACTTTTTCGTCCTCGGTGTAGCCGGACAGGCGGATGATCTCCAACCGGTCAAGCAGCGGCTGCGGCATCCGCAGGCTGTTGGCCGTGGTGACGAACAGCACGTCGGACAGGTCGTAATCGACCTCCAGGTAGTGGTCGTTAAAGGTGTGGTTCTGTTCCGGGTCCAACACCTCCAGCAGGGCGGAGGAGGGGTCGCCACGCCAGTCGTTGCCCAGCTTGTCCACCTCGTCGAGTAGGAACAACGGGTTGGAGGACTTGGCCTTCTTCATGCCCTGGATGATCTTGCCCGGCATGGAGCCGATGTACGTGCGCCGATGGCCCCGGATCTCGGATTCGTCGCGCACGCCGCCCAGGGACATCCGCACGAAGTTGCGGCCGGTGGCGCGGGCGATCGACTTGCCGAGCGAGGTCTTGCCGACGCCGGGCGGCCCGACGAGGCACAGGATCGGCCCCTTCAGCTTCGCGGCGCGCAACTGGACGGCAAGGTATTCCAGGATGCGATCCTTGACCTTTTCGAGCCCATGGTGGTCGGCGTTGAGGATGCGTTCGGCCTCGCGCAGGTCGCGCTTGACGCGCGAGCGCTTCTGCCAGGGGATGGACACCATCCAATCGAGGTAGTTGCGGACCACCGTGGCCTCGGCGGACATCGGGCTCATGTTGCGGAGCTTCTTCAACTCCGCCGTGGCCTTTTCGCGCGCTTCCTTGGACAGGCGGACCTTCGCGATCTTCTCTTCGAGTTCCTGGAGCTCGTCGCGTCCGTCCTCGTTCTCGCCGAGTTCCTTCTGGATCGCCTTGAGCTGCTCGTTGAGGTAGTATTCGCGTTGCGTCTTTTCCATTTGGCGCTTGACGCGCCCGCGAATCTTCTTTTCCACCTGCAGGACGCCGATTTCGGACTCCATGAACGCGTACAGGCGCTCCAGCCGTTCGGCGACGGAGGCGATCTCAAGCACTTCCTGCTTGTCCGGGATCCGCAGGGCGAGGTGGGAGGCGACCGTGTCGGCCAGCTTGGCCGGGTCCTCGATCTGATTGACCGAAACCAGCACCTCGGGCGGGATCTTCTTGTTCAGCTTGACGTACTGTTCGAACTGGCCGACCACGGAGCGCTGCAGCGCCTCCACCTCCTTGGTGTCGACGGCGTCGTCGTCCAGCAGGTTCGCGTATGCCTCGAAAAACTGCTCGTTGTCCGTATAGCGGTCAATTCGTGCGCGGCGGCTGCCCTCGACCAGGACCTTCACCGTGCCGTCGGGCAGGCGCAACAACTGGAGCACCGTGCTGACGGTGCCGACGTCGTAGATGTCCTCCGGCCCGGGATCGTCCTGCGACGCGTTTTTTTGCGCCACGAGCAGGATTTCCTTGTCGTCCGCCATGACGTTTTCCAGGGCGCGGACGGACTTTTCCCGCCCAACGAACAGGGGGACGATCATGTGCGGGAAGACGACGATATCCCGCAGGGGAAGAACCGGATAGGTGTTTGTCGGGCTGGTGTCCACGTGTTGACCTCGTCTGGGTGCCTGATCCCGTCTGGCCGCGAGGGGGAGGCGTCACGTCGCGATTCGCCCACCTGACCAAGGACCTTTATCTCGCGCCACTGATGTGGGCCAGTGTGCGCACACGATCAAGACGGTTTAATGTCGCACGTCTCGCCAGAGTCCGCGCTTGGACCCGCAAAAAACAAACGGGGTCGCGATCTTGGGCGACCCCGTGCCGCATGAGTTCCACCGCGAAACGACCTCAGGCGGAACTGCCGATATCTTCGCGGCGGTCCGCGTAGATGAACAGAGGCTTCGCCCGGCCCTCGGAGACCTCGCGGTTCACCACCACCTCGCTGACCCCTTCCATGCCCGGAAGGTCGAACATGGTCTCCAGCAGGATTCCTTCCATGATGGACCGCAGCCCGCGGGCGCCGGTCTTGCGCGCGATGGCCTTCTTGGCAATCGCCTCAAGGGCATCCTCGGCGAAGGTGAGTTGGGTGTTCTCCATCTCGAACAGGCGCTGGTACTGCTTGACCAGGGCGTTCTTTGGCTTGGTGAGGATCTCGATCAGGGCGTCCTCGTCCAGGTCGTCCAGCGTCGCCAGCACCGGCAGGCGGCCGACGAATTCCGGAATGAGGCCGTACTTCAACAGATCTTCGGGCTCCACCTGGCGCAGGATCTCGCCGGTGCGTTTTTCCTCGGGCGCGCGCACGTCGGCGCCAAAACCGATGGACGTGCCGCGACCCCGCTGGGCGATGATCTTGTCCAGGCCGGCAAAGGCGCCGCCGCAGATGAACAGGATGTTGGTCGTGTCCACCTGCAGGAATTCCTGCTGCGGGTGCTTGCGCCCGCCCTGGGGCGGCACCGAGGCGACGGTGCCTTCCATGATCTTCAGCAACGCCTGTTGCACGCCCTCGCCAGAGACGTCGCGGGTGATCGACGGGTTGTCGGATTTGCGCGAGATCTTGTCGATCTCGTCGATGTAGACGATGCCGCGTTGCGCCCGTTCGACGTTGTAGTCGGAGGCCTGCAGGAGCTTCAGGATGATGTTCTCGACGTCCTCACCGACGTAGCCCGCCTCGGTCAACGTGGTGGCATCGGCCATGGTGAACGGGACATCCAGGATGCGCGCCAAGGTCTGGGCAAGCAGGGTCTTGCCGCACCCGGTCGGCCCCATAAGCAGGATATTGGACTTCGCCAGTTCGACGTCGCTGTTCTTGCCGCCCTGGCTGAGCCGCTTGTAATGATTGTGCACCGCCACAGACAGCACGCGCTTGGCGTGCGGCTGTCCGATCACATAATCGTCAAGGACAGACAGAATGTCGCGCGGCGTGGGCACCCCGTCCCGGGACTTGACCAGTTGGGTCTTGTTCTCTTCCCGGATGATGTCCATGCAGAGTTCGACGCATTCGTCGCAGATGAACACGGTCGGCCCGGCGATGAGCTTACGCACTTCATGCTGGCTCTTTCCGCAGAACGAGCAGTACAACGTGTTCTTGGAATCTCCGCCAGCAGACTTACTCATAACCACTCCACTCCCGCGCGCCGCCCCACCGAACAGGGTTTCCTGAAGCCCTCGGGCCAACGCGTCCGACAATCGCACCCGGATCGAGGAACGGGGACCGATGCGAGACACTCGCTTTTCGTCGCGCCGTCATACTACTCGTCGACCCTCCACGCGCACAATGCCAAAAAAAACCCGATCGTGGCGGTTGGGTCGAGCCTGTAGCCCATCAGGTGGGCGAATCGCCGCCAGACTCATCGTCAGGCAACCGGCGCGTGGTGACCACCTCGTCGATCAGGCCGAAGTCGAGCGCCTCCTCGGGCGGCATGAACTTGTCGCGCTCCATGGCCTGCTGCACCACCTCCAGCGGCTGCCCCGTGTGGTGGCAAAAGATATTGTTGAGCCGTTCGCGGATGGCCAGGATTTCCCGCGCGTGGATCTCGATGTCGGTCGCCTGTCCCTGGAACCCGCCCGACGGCTGATGGACCATGATGCGGGAATTCGGCAAGGCGAAGCGCTTGCCGGCGGCGCCCGCGGTCAACAGCAGCGAGCCCATGGACGCGGCCTGGCCCAGGCAGACGGTCGAGACGTCGCTGCGGATGTAGTTCATGGTGTCATAGATGCCGAGACCCGAGGTCACCACACCACCCGGGGAGTTGATGTAGAAGGCGATGTCCTTGGTCGGGTTTTCCGATTCCAGGAACAGCAACTGGGCCGACACCAAGCTGGCGACGACATCGTTGACGGGACCCGTCAGGAAGATGATGCGTTCTTTCAGCAGGCGGGAATAGATGTCATATGAACGCTCGCCGCGATTGGTCTGTTCGACCACCATCGGCACCAGCGTGTTGGCGTACACCTCCATCGGATCACGGTCGCTCATCGGGGTCTCTCGTACTAGGGGATCTCAGGGACAATCTGACTCTGGCCAATCAGGGACCGCGCCTAACCTAGGGAGCACGGCGCGCCCTGTCGACCCCATCGACCGGAGGAGGGGCGGGCGCGCCGTGCGCCCGTCATGACCCGTCGGTCTCGGCCGAGGCCGTCTCCGCCTCGGCGGGTTCGGGGTTCATCAACTCGTCCGGCGTCACCGTGCGCTCGGTCACCTGCGCGAGTTCGAGGATATAGTCCACGACCTTGTTTTCGAAGATCGGCGGCCGCAGTTCTTCCATGGCCTGCGGGTTCTGGCGGTAGTAGTTCAGGACCGCCTGTTCGTGCCCCGGGTACGACCGCACCTGTTCGGCGAGTGCCTGGTTCATGTCGTCCTGGGTGACGGCAATGCCGTTGTCCTCGCCCACCTTGGCCAGGAGCAGCCCCAGCCGCACGCGGCGTTCGGCGATCGTGCGGTACTCGGCGCGCAACTCGTCTTCGGACTTGGCCTTGTCGTCGTCCTCGAGCTGATCGCGCTCCTTGGCCTCCATGAGCTGCTTCCAGATGGTGTCGAACTCGACATCCACGAGCCCCTCGGGAATCGGATGCGTGAACTTCTCGGCCAGCCGGTCGAGCAGGCGGCGCTTGGTCCGTTCGCGGCTGGCCCGCTGGTATTCCTGGGCGATCTGGTCGCGGATCGCCTGGCGCAGGTCGTCGAGCGTCTCGCGTCCGTACATCTTCGCGAGGTCGTCGTCGATGGGCACAGCGGCCGGTTGGCGCAGTTCCTTGACGGTGACGTCGAATGTGACTTCCTGGCCGGCCAGATCCTCGGCCCCGTAATCCTGGGGGAAGGTGACCGTGACGACCTTTTCCTCGCCGGCGCGGGCGCCGATCAGCTCATCCTCGAACCCGGGAATGAACGTATTGGAGCCCAGTTCCAGGGCGTAGTCCTCGGCCGCGCCGCCGGTAAACGGCTCGCCGTCCTTCTTGCCGAGGAAGTCGATGACGACGACGTCGCCGCTGGCCGCCGGGCGGTCCTCGGTCACCGGTTCGGACGAGCGCCGGGCGTTGGCCAAGCGTTCGAGGGCATTGTCCACGGCCTCGTCGCCGATCTCGGCGACGTCACGTTCGACGACGATGTCGGAGAAGTCGGGCGTGCCGATGTCCGGCAGCAACTCGACGGCAATGGTCAGGCTCAGTTCGCCCTCGGGCTCGTAGTCCGAGACCTCCACCTTCGGCTGCAGGGCCGGGCGCAGGTCGTGATCCTTGACGACGCTGTCGACCGCCTCTTGCGCGGCCTGCTCAAGCACCTCGCCCATGATATGGCCGCCGAAACGCTTCTTCAGCAGCGACATGGGCACCTTGCCGGGACGGAAACCGGGAATTCGTACCTGTGAGCTGACCTCGGTCAGGCGTGCTTCCGCCTTTTCGTTCAAGGTGTCGGCGGGCACGACGACCTTGAACTCGCGTTTCAGGTCTTCGGTGAGGGTCTCCGTGACTTGCATGGCGTCTTCCGGCACGAGTGAAATGAAAAGGCAAGGCGCAAGCGGGTGGACGCAAAAACCTGCGCCCTGGTTGGAAAACGCCGCGCCGTCGAATCGGGCATGGTGCGGGCGAAGGGACTTGAACCCCCACGGCTGAAAGCCACCAGAACCTAAATCTGGCGTGTCTACCAATTCCACCACGCCCGCAGCGCGGCTGGCGGGGCCGTGACCTGGAGTGACTCATAGACAATCGGTCGACCCCAGGGCAATACCCGTTTTGCAGCGAACCTCCGGGGCGATCATCGGTGGGCTTGTCCCCTGCTTGCTGCGATACCATGTGGGTGCGGGGAGCAAACGGTCGTCGAGCCTGCCTCGGCGACTGAGAGAGACGTGTGAGCGGACCGCAACGCAAGACGGCGAAGGCTCCTCACGCCATGACATTCGAAATGGACCGCGTGGAACGCCTGTCGTTCCTTCAGGTTGACGGTGGTCTGCAGCCGCTCCTGGAGGAAGCACGACGGGTCCTCGAACCACATATGGACGAGATCCTTGAGGATTTCTACGAACTCATAAAGGGAACACCCGGAACCGCCAGGATATTCGACTCGCCCGCGCGCATGACCCATGCGCGGGAAATGCAAAAGAAACACTGGATGGAAAACGTCTTCAGTGGGCGGTTCGATGACGTTTACATGCAAAACGCCGACCGCATCGGGCGCACCCATGAGAGGGTCGGGCTCGAACCACGGTGGTATCTGGCCGGCTATTCCTTCGTCATCACCCGCATCATCACACTGTTCTCCAGGGCCTACCGGAAGGACCCCAAGAAGGGCGCGGAGGTGATGGGCGCCGTCATTCGGGCGTTGTTCCTCGACATGGATATCGCCATTTCCGTCTATATCCGGACGGCGCGGGAACGCGCCGCCAGCGTCCTGGACAGCCACGCCACCCGCTTCGAACAGGATGTTCAGGGGATGGTGGAGATCGTCGCGTCGGCGGCGACCGAGCTTCAGAACACCGCCGCGTCCATGACCAACACCGCGACGGCGACCTCGACTCAGGCGAAGGTCGTGGCGGGGGCGGCCCAAACGGCCTCGGTGAACGTTCAGACCGTGGCCTCGGCGACCGAGCAGCTTCACAGTTCGATCCAGGAGATCTCGCGACAGGTGACGGAATCGACCCGGATATCGGCGGCGGCGGTGGAGGAGGCGACACGCACCAACGCGATGGTGCAATCGCTGGCCCAGGCGGCCGACAAGATCGGTGTCGTCGTCAAACTGATCAACGATATCGCCAGCCAGACCAACCTCTTGGCGTTGAACGCCACGATCGAGGCGGCGCGTGCTGGAGAGGCCGGCAAGGGTTTCGCCGTGGTGGCCAACGAGGTCAAAAGCCTCGCCAACCAGACCGCCCGGGCCACCGAGGATATCAGCAAGCAGGTCAGCACGGTGCAAGGCGCGACCCGGGACGCCGTGACCGCCATCGAGGGCATCGGCCGCACCATCGCCGGAATCAGCGAGATCACGTCGGCCATCGCCGCGGCCGTCGAACAACAAGGTGCGGCGACGCGTGAGATTTCCCGCAATGTGCAGGAGGCGAGTGTTGCGACCACCGCGGTCTCGACGAACGTCGGCGACGTGACGGATGCCGCCACCGAAACCGGGCATTCGGCGCAGGAGGTGCTGGAGGCGGCCGGGGCGCTGTCGACCGAGGCCGAACGGCTCACGAGTAAGGTCGACGCTTTCCTGTCCGAAATCAGGGGCACCATGGCCTGACGGGTCGGCGGGGCGGGGTGATTAGGACGAACGGGGGGCTGGAGCACAGCGTCCGGACATGTAACAATCAATTGCTTCCATAGGGCGGACCCCGCCCTCCGACCGGACGAGAGAGACCATGGAACTGACCGCCGCCATTGAAACCATTGGCGAGCCGGGGACGTTCGTCCTCGGCGGAGTGCTGATCGGCCTGTTGTTCGGCGTGTTCGCGCAGCGCAGCCGGTTCTGTCTGCGGGCGGCGGTGGTCGAGTTCGCGCGCGGTTCGGTCGGACCGAAGATGGCCGTTTGGCTGATGGCCTTTTCTGCGGCCGTCCTGAGCACCCAGGCGCTGGTGTGGTGGGGCACGCTTGATGTCTCGGAGGCCCGCCAACTGGCCTCCGCCGGCAGCCTGTCGGGGGCCATCATCGGCGGCCTTGTGTTCGGCGCCGGCATGATCCTGACACGCGGCTGTCCCGGCCGTCTGCTGGTGCTGGCCGCCAATGGCAACCTGCGCGCCCTGTCGTCCGGTTTGATCTTCGCGGTCGCCGCCCAGGCCTCGCTTCATGGCGCGCTGGCGCCGGCGCGGGATCACCTGGCCGGCCTGTGGGTTGTGAAGGCGCCCTCGGACCTGAACGTGTTGACGAGCCTCGGACTCGGCAGCGCGGCCGGCATGGTGCTGGCGACGGTCCTGCTGGCGTGCGGCGTCTTCGTCGCGGTCCGCAACCGGCTGCCGGCGTGGGCCTGGATCGGTGGTCTGGGGGTGGGGGTGGCCATTGCCCTCGGCTGGCTGTTCACCTACAGCCTCTCCTACCAGGCGTTTGAGCCGGTGGGCGTGAAAAGTCTCAGCTTCACAGGGCCATCTGCGGATACCTTGATGCTGTTTCTGAATCCGTCCGACCAAGCCATGGATTTCAATATCGGCATGGTGCCGGGGGTGTTTCTGGGCTCCTATCTGGCGGCCCTGATCTACCGGGACCTGAAGCTGGAAGGGTTCACCGGCGGCTATGCCATGCGGCGCTATATCGTTGGCGCCGTGCTGATGGGCTTCGGCGGAATGCTGGCCGGGGGATGCGCCGTGGGCGCCGGGGTGACCGGTGGCGCCGTCTTTGCGCTGACGGCCTGGACCGCGCTGTTCTTCATGTGGGTGGGCGCGGCGCTGACCGACCTTGTCGTCGACCGCTGGGGCTTGGTGTTCCGGGACGATGCCGCCGCCGTGGAGAACGCCGACGCCGTTCTTCAGGCGCGGCGCGGCTGGTGGTTCCTGCCGGTGTGGCTGCGCCCGCGCGGGGCGGCCGAGTGATCCCGAACTACCCTGACTTGCAGGGCGGCGGCTCCGACTGATCGACGCGCACCAGATCCTCGACGGGGAAGCCGAAATCGCGGGCCATGCGCATCAGGTCCTTGCGCTGCTCGTCGGGCATGTTCGGTGATCTGGAGAGGATCCACAGGTATCCCCGCGTCGGGCCGCTGGCCAGCGCCCACTGGTAGTTTTCCTTATCGAGCGCGATGATGTGCAGGCCACCCGCGATGGGGGAGCCGAGCGTCACCTTGAAGCTGGCGACGTCGGGGCCCTCGCGGAAGCGGGCCGTGCCGGTGATGCTCGACCAGGCACAGCGGCGCGGATTCCAGCCGCGATTGTGCACCGACACCGTCCCGTCGTCGCGCAACCCGTAGGTGGCCCGCACGTTGGTCATGCCGCGTTCAAAGCTATGATCCAGGCGCATGATCGCGTACCACGTGCCGGCGAAGCGCGTGACGTCGAAGTCCCGCACGGCCGACAGACCCGACGGCAGCCCGGTACAGCCGGCGAGCGCGAACAGCCCGGCCAGCAGGGTCAGGGGGCGGAAACGGGGCAGGCGGGGGCCGGCCGCGGTGCGGTCGCTCATCGTGGGTCCTCCTATACGACATATATGGTGCCGATCTCAGACTCGCGCCGGGTCGGACACCAGATCGGGCAGTCCGTCGAGGCTGTCCAACTCGGCGATGGGACAGCCCGGCAACCGCTCCGAGGGGGCGTTGCGCCGGTTCACCCAGACGGTGCGGTAGCCGAAGCAGGCCGCCCCGGCCACGTCCCACCCGTTGGAGGATACGAACACCAGCCGGCTTGGATCGGTGCCAAAGCGGGTGCAGCCCAGCATGTAGGCGGCGGCGGCCGGCTTGTACACCTTGACCGTGTCCACCGACAGGATGTCGTCCAACAGGCCCGTCAGCCCGGCGCTGTCGCTGGCCGCGTGCAGCATGTCGGGCGAGCCGTTGGACAGGATGGCCGTGGCGATGCCGTGGCCCCGCAACGCCGCCAGCACGTCGGGGACCTCCGGATACGGATCCAACGTCATGTACAGGTCCATCAGGCGTTCGCGCAGGTCCGGCGACAGCGCCAGGCCCAGCGTCGCCCCCGCGTGGTCCAGGGCCTCGGCGGTGACCGTGCGAAAGTCGGCGTAGCGATCCATCAGGCTGCGCAGCCACGTGTATTCGATCTGGCAGGTGCGCCAGACGCTGGCCAGGTCTTCCCAGGCCGGGCCGATCTCGTCGCTCAGGTGGCGCGCGGCGGCCGCGACGTCGAACAGGGTGCCGTAGGCGTCGAACAGGCAGGCGGTAACGGGGAGGGGGGACGTGGATTCGGACACGGGCGAACTCTCCCGGGTGACACGAACGCGGGCGGATCAGCGCAAAAGGTCGTCGCTCAGGGTGGTGCGCGCCGACGATTGGCCGAGGCGGTGGCGGTAGACCTGGGTGCCTTCCAGCACCCGCTGGACATAATTGCGGGTCTCGGAAAAGGAGATCATCTCGATCCAGTCGACGACTTCCGCAACGTCCATGCGGCGCGGGTCGCCGTTCTCCTGCATCCAGCGCCGCGAGCGGCCGGGGCCGGCGTTGTACCCGGCGATGGCAAGGACATACGAGCCCCGGAACTGGTCCAGCAACGACGCGAAGTAGGCCGTGCCGAGCCGGGTGTTGTGGGCCGGATCATTGACCAGACGCAGTCGCGACGACGTTTCGCCCAGGCGCTGGGCCACCCGCGCGGCGGTGCGGGGCATCAATTGCATCAGGCCGCGCGCGCCGGCGCGGCTCACGGCCTCGGTGTTGAAGTTGCTCTCCTGGCGGATCAGCGAGAGCATCAGGGCGGGCTCGGGCCGTTGGCCGGTGGGCGGATGTAGGTTCAACCCCTGCAGAACATCGGCGGGCGTCGGATAGGCGATCTCCAGCAGGTCGGTCCCGTTCAGGGCCGCCCGGCGGGCGAAGAACACCGCCATGTCGGGCCGGTCGGTGCCGGCCACGAACTCGCCGGCCAGCCGCCGGAAGCCCGGCGTGGCCGGGTCGTCGTTCAGGGCCAGAACGAAGGGCAGGGCCATGTCCATGCGCCCGGCCGACTCCATCAGCGCGATCACCTGTGCGCGCTCGTCTTGGGCGAAGCGGGCGCGGTCGGCCTCGCTCACATTGGGGGCCGCGCCCAGGTGATCGGCGAGCCGCTCGCCCAGGTCCTCGATCGCCAGTTGTCCGTAGAAGGTCTCGGCGTGCTTGGCGGCGCGGCGGTACCATGTGGCGGCCTGCTCCCTCTGGCCCAGCGCCGCCGCCGCCCGCCCGGCCCAGTAGGCGCCGCGCGACAGGCTTTGCGGGTACGAGACACCGCCGTACAGGGTCTCGAAATGGGTCAGGGCCTTGGCCGGCTCGTCCAGGAATCGCAAGGCGATCCACCCGGCCGTCCACTCGCCGACGGCGAACGCCAGGCCCTCGTCGTGGCCGTGGTTGGCGAACAGACGGTAGGCGCGGGTGACTTCGCCCCGCTGCAGGGACTCGCGGCCGAGCAGGGCGCGTTCCCGCGCCCAGGCGTCCGGCCGGCCCTGGTTGGCCGCGGGATGGAACAGCATCTCAACGGCGCGGTCATGGAGGTTGTGCTTGCGCCGCCAGACGAGGCGGTCGTAGACGAGGCCCGGATCGTCGCGCAGGTCGGCCGGCACCCGGGCGATGGCCGCGTCGACACCCGAGGCGCGGCGGATCAGCGCGATCCTTGCGTTCGCGAGCGCCTGATAACCGCTGTCCAGCCGGGGAATGGTGCGTTGCGCCTCGGTGATGCGCTCGTCCCACAGAAGATCAGAGACACGGTGGGCATGGTCCTCGCGGCGCAGCATGTCGCCGAAGGCGCGCAGGAACGAGCGCTCCTCGCTGGTGGAGAACCGCCCCTCGACCCAGGCCGTGCGCGCGGCTTCTGTCGTGGCCTTCGTCTGTCCCGTGGCCCGCAGGGCGTGGGCGCGGGCGACAAGGCCGTCGGTGGTCAGGGGCGGATGGCGGTCGAACCAGGCCAGCAGCCGGCGCGGATCCTCGCGGCCGGTCAGCGCCCGTTCGGCGGCGCGACGCAGAGTGTACTGGTGCGGCCAGTCGGGATTGGCGTCGATGAAGGCGGCGATGGTCTCAAAGGTACCGAGTCCCTCTTTCAGCCGTGCCCACTGCACCAGCTTGCGCGCCACCGGATCGTGCAGGCGGGCCACAAGCGCCAGCGCCGCGTCGTAGTTGCGGTCGTCAAGAGCATCCAGGGCAGCCTGGAACGGGCCGGTCTGGGACCGGGCGGCGGGGGCCGTGGCCACGGACCAGAGGGCAAGCGCGAGCAGAACCGCGACGAGTCCCCGCGCGAGGGATCGCGACGCCGTCGTTCGGTGGGCGCGGGCCAGGGTGACGGTCATGACTCGGCTCCTTCGGCTCTGGCGCGTGGGGGCCAGGGGTCATACTCGCGTTGCAGGTGTCTGATCCGTTTCCGGCGCACGCCGGCCGGTCGCCCATACAAATACACCGTTTGGCGGCCGGGTGAGAGAGCGGGATGGGTCAAGAGAACCGGATCGGATGTCGCATGGGGTCTGGCGGTCGCACGGCCATGTATGGGCCGAGCCCGTGCCCCAGCGCGCATCCTGAGGCCGTTGCCGGCCGAGGGCAAGGCCGAGCCCGGGCGGTGACGGAGGCCGGGGAAATTCTTGTTCGTGCAATGGACTGTGATACAAAAGGAAGGTCCCGCTGCGGGGGTGTGATCTTCCTGCCAGAAATCACGCCGCCTCGCCCCGTGGCGGGACCACCGCCTTTCGCCTCCAGCCGGTTCGCGACCGGCCAAGAGTGCCCCCAAGAGTTCTCAGGAGAGACAGAGCAATGTTCAAGGGCTCGCTGACCGCCCTCGTGACCCCGTTTTCCGCCAGCGGCGGCGTTGACGAGACCGCCTTCCAGTCGTTCGCCGATTGGCAGATCGAGCAGGGGACCCAGGGCCTCATCCCCGTCGGAACCACCGGCGAATCGCCGACCCTGACCCATGACGAGCACAAACGCGTGGTGGACCTGTGCGTCGAGGCGGCGGCCGGACGCGTGCCGGTCATCGCCGGCTCGGGCTCGAACTCGACACACGAGGCGATCGACTTCACCCGGCACGCCAAGCAAAGCGGCGCCGACGCCGCGCTGGTGGTGACACCCTACTACAACAAGCCGACGCAGGAAGGCCTCTACCAGCACTTCAAGGCGATCCACGATGCCGTTGATCTGCCGATCATTATCTACAACATTCCCGGCCGCTGCGTGATCGACATGAGTGTCGAGACGATGGCGCGGCTGGCCCAGTTGCCGAACATCGTCGGCGTCAAGGACGCCACCAACGATCTGGTGCGGCCGCTGGCCACTCGTCTGGCCATCGGCGAGGACTTCTGCCTGCTGTCGGGCGAGGACGCCACCATTGCCGCGTTCCTGGCGCAGGGTGGGCACGGCTGCATCTCGGTCACCGCCAACGTGGCGCCGGCCGAATGCGCGGCCCTGCACAAGGCGTGGGCGGACGGTGATCTGGCGACCTTCGCCGCGTTGCGCGACCGCCTGTTGCCGCTGCACGCCGCGCTCTTCGTGGAAACGAGCCCGGGGCCGGTGAAATACGCCGTCTCCCTGCTCGGCAAATGCCAGGCCCACACGCGCCTGCCGCTGGTGCCGATCAAGGAGACGACCTGCGTGGCCGTTGAGGCCGCCATGCGCAAGGTGGGCGTGCTCGCCTGACCCTCGCCCCACGCATTGCTGATGCGCGCCGCCTTGCGAGGGGCGGCGCGTCGCGCCTATATGGGCCGGATCATGGCACAGAAGAAAACCAACAAGGGATCGGGTCTCATCTCCACCGGGCGGGTGTCGGAAAACCGGCGCGCGCGGCATGACTATGCCATCGGCGAGACCTTCGAGGCGGGACTCGTGCTGCAAGGCACCGAGGTCAAGTCGCTGCGCCAGGGGCGCGCCAACCTCACCGAGTCCTATGCCGGGGGCAAGGACGAGGACCTGTACCTGTTCAACTGCCACATTCCGGAATACGGCAACGCCAAGCATTTCGGGCACGAGCCAAGGCGGCCCCGCAAGTTGCTGATGCACAAGCGGGAGATTCGCAAAGTCCTGGGGGCCGTCAGCCGCAAGGGCATGACCCTGGTTCCCCTGAACCTGTATTTCAACAATCGGGGCATCGCCAAGGTGCAACTCGGCCTGGGTCAGGGCAAGACCAAGGTCGACAAGCGGGAAAGCACCAAGGAGCGCGACTGGAACCGCCAGAAACAGCGCCTGCTGCGCGAGAAAGGGTAGGGTCCGGCGTGTTCAGCGATCCATCGCGCCGGCTGATCCGTAGTCTGGATACCAGACACCACAACACGGCAGGGGGCCCGATGCAGACGCCAGCGCGTTCGGGAGATCAACCGATGGCTTTTCGCGGCGAGGCACGACGACAGCGTTCCGCGCGACCTGGACAGAAAGGCGCCTGGGCGGCGGCCATGACGACTCTCGGCCTGACGTCCCGGGGCGGGCCTGAGACCACGCCCGACACGACCACCGCCCACACGTTCGACTTCACGTCGATCGATGGCCATCCCCTGCCGCTGAGCCGGTTCGCGGGCCAGACCCTTCTGGTGGTCAACACCGCCTCACAGTGCGGATTCACATGCCAGTACGCGGGCCTTCAGGAGCTGTGGGAGTCGTACCGCGACCGTGGCCTTGTTGTGCTCGGTGTGCCGTCGGACGACTTCGGGGGGCAGGAACCGGGCGATGAAACCCAGATCCGGGAGTTCTCGGCCAGCCGGTACAACGTGACGTTTCCGCTGACGGTGAAGACCCGAGTCACCGGGAACGAGGCGCATCCGTTCTATCGCTGGGCGCGGGCGCAAGTCGGGCTCCTGGGGTCGCCGAAGTGGAACTTCCACAAGTACCTGATCGGACCGGACGGCCGGCTCGTCACCTGGTTCTCGTCCATCACGGGTCCCAATGCCGGGCGACTGGTGGCGGCGGTCGACGACCTGTTGCCAGAGTGGTCCGACTGAGGCCGACGGCGCACGCGGCACGATCGCGGGCCGAACGCGCGCAAATCCCACAAATCTGCTATCCTTCGCCGGACGCGTGACCCTCTCCGCGGCAATGTCTGTCGTCTTCGCACTGCTTTTCCCGCCAAGCTGGGGAGTTCAGCCTCGGCAGTAAGGTGCCTCGTCATTGCGAGCCCTCGTCGTAAGACGAGGGTGAAGCAATCCAGAGCATTGAACACAAATATCCGCTCTGGATTGCTTCGTCGCTACGCTCCTCGCAATGACGAGACAGAGCAAAAAGTGCGAATCGGATAGGCGGCCAGGGGAGGGGCGCCTGGGAAAAGCACTGGCAACGGACGGCCCCATGGAACGAAAACTTGAAAAGGTCCTTTACCACAGCCGATGGCTTCTTGTGCCGATGTACATCGGACTGGCGCTTCTGCTTCTTATTCTCACCATCACGTTTCTGGTTGAGCTGACCCGTCTTGTGCCGCTGGCGCTCGAACTGTCGGAAAAGGACGTGATCCTCGCGACCTTGTCGCTGATCGACCTGACGCTGGTCGGCAGCCTGGTGGTGATGGTCATCATCAGTGGATACGAGAATTTTGTCTCGCGGATCGAAATCGCCGAAAAGGATGACAATCTTGCCTGGGTGGGCAAGCTGGACGCCGGAACACTAAAGCTGAAAGTGGCCTCGTCCATTGTCGCGATTTCGTCGGTCCACCTTTTGAAAGCATTCATGAATGTGGAAGAGATCGATAACGACAAGCTGCTGTGGCTTGTCATCATTCACATGACGTTTGTCCTGTCGGCGCTTTTCATGGCCGTGATCGAGCGGTTCATGATGGCGGAAACAGCGCCTGCGAGCAAAGGCAACCACGAGTCCACGTCTGGGTGATCGCGGGTCGTGCGTCGTGCCTGTTTACGGGCGCGCGCCGATCACACCAGCGCCGCGCCGCCCGCTCCCGGCCCGGGCCTGGGCGGTGGCGCCATGTGCGGCGGCATCTCCTCCGGCACGAAGCACAGGGCGTAGTCCTCGCACACCTCGCAGTTCGGCGCCTTGCACAGCAGCACGCCGTCCCGTTCGCACAGGGTGCGATAGAAGAACTTCTTCCACCGCATCCCGGGGTTCCGCGCGGCCAGGGGCGCGAAATGGCGTTCCATCAGGCGACCGAGATGGGCGCGGCTGGGCAGGCCCATGTCCTCCCACAGGTGCGCCCCGCCGAGCGACCGGCGTGTGATGATCCTGGCCAGCCAGCGGGCCATGGTGGGGTCGCCGCCCGGTGTTCGGCCTTCGAAAAGCAGCGCCCGCAGGTCCGGCTCTTCCGGCTCGTCCGCCTGCGGACCACGCCACGGCGGATGCACGTCCAGCAGGCCCAGCGCATGGGGGAACAGGGTTTCCATCAGCAGGCGCAGGTCCGTCAGCGAGAGGGCCAGCGTGTCGGTGAGCAACCGGTCCGGTGGCGCGAAGCCGGAGGCGATGGCGCAGGCCAACACATTGCGGTCAAAGGGATCCCCCGTCCCGCCGGACAAGAGCATGGCATGAAGACTGTCGGACATGGTCCCCTCTCCTTTGCGCGTGGCCGGCGCCGCCGCCCCCACTCAACGGGGTTACGCGGCGTCCTCGACGGGGGCGTGGGCCTGCGCGCCGGTGCCGCATACCGTGGCGCACGATCCGCAGCCGACGCAATCCCCGCCTTTCGAGACGACGGAGACCTTGCGCACGATCTCCTCGTCCTCGTCAAAGGGATCGCACATCTCGTCGTCCTCGTTGATGCCCCGGAGCTCGATGACGTCGCGGGCGCAGACCTTCACGCAGCGGCCGCAGCCGATGCACACGTCCGGATCGATGGACTGGATGTAGGAGGGAACCCAGGGGCTGCCGTCCTGGGTGACGAGGGTGCGAACGGCCATGACGTATCCTTTCGTTGGCGAAACGGGCAGGGTTATGACTCGAGAGCGACAAGGCCCGGGTGCGCGGCGATCATGTCGACGCCTTCCGTGACCAGGGCGGCGCCGGCGGCGTCCAAGGCGGCCAGGCTGTCGAAGCCGAACCGGTGCACGTCCCGCAGCGTGCGCGAGACCGCCACCAGCCGCCCGGCGATCAGCACGACGCGGCCAAAGCCTTCGTCGGATAGCTCGATCAGCGGCGTGGCGACATGGCCCGTGCGACGGCCGATGGTGGTCCCGATGGCGTGGTAGAACGTGTGCAGGCGGCGCAGCACGCGCGGGTCCGGGTTGCCGACGATGGGGATGGCGCGGCGCTGCTCCTGCGACAGCACGTACCCCTTCAGCAGGCGGGCATCGGTCTTGCCGTCCCACAGGCCGCAACAGTCGCCGGCCCGGATCAGCGCCGCCAACTCGGGCAGGAAGGTGGGCGCCTCCGGCCAGGGCGGATCGGGTTGCGCGGCGGCCAGGGCGCGCAGACGCGCCACCTTGCTGAGCGGCTTGGCCCCGCCTCTGGCGCGTTCCGCCATGTCAAGAACCGCCTCCGCCATGCTCAGGCCTCCTCGTTCTCGTCGTCGTCCATGAAGTCCGTGCGAGCGGCGCCGGTGCCGTCGCGGGCCATCATCGCCTTGCGCAGCCACGGCGGCGGCGAGCCCGCCAGCATGGTCCGGACCCGCTCCAGCACCTGATCGACGGGCTCGTCGGACTGAAGCTTGACCGGATGGATGCGCGCGGCCACCACCCGCGCCGCCGCCGGCCCGCCAATGGCGCGCACGAACAGCAGGGTGCAGCCCTCCATGGCGGCCAGTCGGGGCGCCACCCGGTCCTCCTCGTGCCCGCCGCCGCTACCGTCCTGGGCGGTGACGTCCTCGAACTGCACGGCCTCCAACAGGGTCCAGCTGTCGGCCGAGACCTCGTAGATCGCCAGGGTGCGGGCGCCGGCGAAGTGGGCGTTGACGGCGCTCATGTCCTGGGTGGCGAGGGCGACCTTCACGGCGGGACTCTCCTGGGAGGTGGGGCGGGCAGGGGCGGGGGACGGCGTGGCGCCGTCCGGGTCAACCAGCCGCAACCGGCGCAGGGCTGTCATGGGGGGCCTCCGAGGTGTGGGGCGGACGCAAATGGTGTTCGGCGTGGCTGTCGGCGATGGCATTCGCGATGGCAAAGGCCATCTGGCGCGTGCCGCGATAGCCGGTGAAGCAATCGTGCTGACTGCCCACCCGGTCCACCTGCGGGAAGCCGACGCGAACCAGGGGCGCGTGCAGGGCCTTGGCGGCCCGGATGGCGGGGGACGGGCCGATCACCAGATCGCAGCCGCCAGCTTCCCGCGCGGTGGTCTCCAGGTCGTCCAGATCGCCGACGATCAGACGGTTGACCGGCAGAGTCTCCAGGCCGGGCGCCTTGGTGGTGGTCACCGCCACCGGCACCGTGCAGCCCAGATCGGTGGCGAGGGTGACCATGGCGCGCAACAGATCCGGCTCGGCCGCGACGGCGACGCGCTGGCCGACGGCGGCGAAGTGGCTGTCGATGAGCGCGTCCAGCAGCCGCGAGCGGTCTCGCCGCACGACCGTCGGCGCCGCGCGGCCCGAGACCTCCGACAGAAACGCGACAAGGCGGTCGCTGCCCTTGAGGCCAGTCAGGGTCTCCAGCACCGTGACCGGTAGTCCGGTGCGCTCGCTTAGCAGCTCGGCCGCCGGACGCATGTGCTCGCCGATGGCCAGCACGGCGGCGGCGGCACCCAGGTCGTCCAGTTCCGCCCGGGTCGTGCCCCCCAGGCTGACCGGGCTCCAGGCCTCCGGCACGTGGCCGTCCAGCGATCCGGAAAGATCCGGCAGGACCGTGCAGGTCAGGCTGAAGGCCTCGATGGTGTCGCGCAGCAGGTCCAGGTCACCCACGGTCAGGTGCGCCCCGGCCAGCACAGTAATATGGCCGGCGCGGCGCGGGCGCGGCTTGGCGGCGGCGTCGACGATGCCCTTGACGGCGGCGCCCCAGCCCTCCTGCAGGCCGCCGATGAAGTCCGGGGCCGGCGCGTGCACCAACAGCGTCTCGCCCAGGTCGTCGCCCAGGCGTTGGGCGAGAAGGCGCAGGTCGGCGGCCATGTCCTCGCTGCGGGTGTCGGTGAGCGCGGTGGGGCAGACGCCCAGCACGGCCGGCTTCGACTTCGTCGCCAGGGTGCGGATGGCGCTTTCCAGGTTGTCGAGGCCCCCGAGAATGGTCTCGATCTCGCCCAGGGCCGTCGTTTGCAGCGGGATGGCCTCGCGGAAGTGTCGGACCAACAGCACCAGGGCGAAGGCGGTGCAGCCTTGGGAGCCATGGAACAGCGGCATCCCACGCTCCACCCCCAGCAGCGCCAGGGCCGCGCCCAACGGCGGCGAGACCTTCAGGGGGTCGATGGTCAGCGCCTTGCGGCGGGGTTCCGGTTGGGTCATGGCGCGTACCCCTCCTCCCACGGCGCGGGGCCATTGACCTGCTGCCAGATCGGCGCGGTCAGGGTCAGGGCGATGCGTTCCGCCAGAACCAGAAAGCCTTCGTACCCCGCATAGGCGTGATGGCGCTCCTGGTTGGTGTCCAGCCACGGCCGGCGGGCGTTCAGGGCCACGAACTGCGACCGGCCGCCAGACAGCATGATGTCGGCCTCGCCCTCCTTCAGCATCCGGAACATCTCGGCGTTGGGGATGGCGCCGAACAGTTTCTGCTCCTCGCCCAGCAGGTCGCGGGCGCGGTCCTTGCCGTGGTCGGTGGCCTTGCGCACCGACGTGCCGATGACCTCCATGCCCATGTCCTGCAGCGTCGAGACGATGGACCAGCTCTTGTTGCCGCCGGTGTAGAGCAGCACCTTCTTGCCGGCGAGGATGTCCCGGAACGGCGCGAACCGGCGCCGGACCTCGGCCTCCTTGTCCGCGATCAGGGTCTCCGCGCGGTCGATCAGGTCGGCGTCGGCGCCCTGTTCGACCAGCAACCGGGCGAAGGTGCGCAACGCCTCCGATGTCGCCCGCACGCCGTTGAACGAGCCCTCGAAGTACGGAATCCCCCAGCGCTCCTGCATCTTGCGGCCGACGTTCACCATGGCCTGCGAGCACACCACCATGGACGCCTTCGCCCGGTGCGCCCAGGTGACCTCGCGGTAGCGCGCGTCTCCGGTCAGGCGGGATAGCAGGCGGATGCCCAGGGCCTTGAACAGGGGCTCGACCTGCCACAGGTCGCCGACGATGTTGAATTCGGCGATCAGGCAGATGTCGGTGGGCGTGGTCGTTTCGGGCTCGCCGGTGCCGATGACGTGGTCCAGCAGGGTCTCGCCGGCCAGCCGGTTGCCCAGGTTCTTGCTGCCGACGAAGCCCGGCACCTCGACCGGGATCACCGGGCGGCCATGGCGCTCGGTGGCGGCGGCGCAGACGGCGCGGATGTCGTCGCCGGTCAGCGCCGGCACGCAGGTCTGGTAGACGAACACCGCCGGCGGGTCGAATTTCTCGATGGCCTGGCGGATGGCCTTCCACAGCTTCTTCTCGCCGCCGTGGATGACGTCCAGCTCCGTCAGGTCGGTGGTCAGTCCGCGCCGGTACAGGTCCGATCCGGACGAGGCCGAATGGCGGTTGTCCCAGTTGTTGCCCTCGCAGGCGATGGGGCCGTGCACGATGTGGGCGGCGTCGACGATGGGCTGCAGCGAGATCTTGGCGCCGTCGAAGGCGCACCCACCGGCCGCCGCGCCCGGGGTCGGACCTTTCGTCTTGCAGCCGGCCTTTTTCTGCGCGTCTGTCTTGGCGCGGTTGGTGGCGCAGGCCGGTTCGTCGAAGACCGGTGCGAGGCGGTCGGTGAGCATACAAGGCCTCCCGCTGTGATGTCCCGGGCACGGGGTTTGGCAGGAGGGTAAGCAAGACGGATGCCAGTGGCGGACCGTGTTGAATATCAGTGGTTTAGAGGAGAGTGTCAGCGTGGTGTGTCGGACATGCGACAGGGGCGATGTCGCGTGCGCGACGCGGGCGTTGTCGGGGCGTGGCATGGTTGTGAGGGATTGACCCGCCCGCGCGCCTTCGACAGAAAGGGGAACTTGGCGCGCACCGGCGTGCGGATGCGACACTCGCGTCCGTGTGTGGAGGGGTGGCCGAGCGGTTTAAGGCACCGGTCTTGAAAACCGGCGGGCGGGAGACCGTCCCGTGGGTTCGAATCCCACCCCCTCCGCCACTTATACTAGAAGTTCGTTTCTCCAAACCCGGCTTCGGCGCCAAGGCCATCGACTGGCGCGGCCTGTACAAGAACCCGGGCGCGTAAGGTAGGTTAGAACAGTCCGAACAGATCGCGGCGGCCGTGGACGGCCCGCACGATCTCCGCCCCGGTCTCGGTGAGCCTGTAGAGCAGAAGATACGGGCCGTTGATCAGATAGCGCAGGCCCGGACGGATGTCGTCGCGGGCCGCGCCCATCTGGGGGTGGGCGCCCAGATGGCCGGCGGCGTCCTCAAGCCGGTCGAGCACCCGGTCGGCGACCGCTGGGTTGTCCTCGGCAATTTGCAGCCAGATGTCGATCAAGTCCTCGCGGGCCTGACGGGTGAACACAACAGGCGCCATCAAGGATCATGCCGCGCCTTGGCGACGTCGGGCCTCGGCCTTGATGTCGTCCATGGTGGTGCCGGGCTCACAGGGGCCACTGGCGATCCCCTCGTCCCACATCCGGCCCAATAGGCGGCGCGTCTTCCATTCCCGCAAGGCTTCCCGGACCACCTCGCTGGACGAGGCGTAGTCCCCGCTGTTCACCGCCTCATGCAAGAGGCGGGCGTGCTCATCCGTGACGGAAACACTGATCTTTTCGGTCATTCCGGCCATCCCCGTGGTGGCGGCGCGTCACGGCGTCCCTCCAACCCGATGGTGGGAAAAAATCCTACCATGCGCAAGCCCTCACAGGGCTTGGTGCGTCTCTGCCCATCGCAGGAACGCCTGAATATCCTCCTCGCGATATCCAAGCAGGCGCCCGATGCGGGCGCAGGCGTCGGCCGCCGCCGCGCTCCCCCGATCGCAATGCTGGAGGCTCAATGCGTGCGCCTCCTGGATGCGCCACGCCTCCCCCGGCAGGGCGTAGTACAGATGCCGCACCGTATGGCGGCCATCCGGGGTTTGCGTGAAAATCTCGTCCTTGACCAGCCGGCCGGAGGCCACATGGGGGTCGAACGCCGCGTCCGGCCACGCGTATGGGGACGGGACGATGTCGCAGAACATCGCCAGCGGTTTCTCGCCGGCCAGCATGAGCGTCAGTTCGCGGCCCTCGTGCGGGCCGACCCCCTCGGGCGGTTCGGGATGCGGGTCCATCTCTCCACCAGACCTTGTTCGGGTGGGGGTGTGATCCGGAACGGATCGACTGTGAGGCGGGGTCCGCGGCGGGTCAAGGGAGCCCGCGCGATGGTCTTGACTCCATCCGGAGCCCCCGTATAGAACAAAAAGGGAACGGACGGAAGCGCCATTGACGGGAGCGCCATCGCATGTCCCACGCGCCGACGCTGGACCGGTTGCGCCAGCGCATCCGGATGCTGGAAGGGTCGGCCCGGGAGGCGGGCGCGGTGCTGCCCCTGGGGGTTGCCGAGGTGGATGGCGCGCTGCCCTGGGGCGGCCTGCCGCTGGGCTGCCTGCATCAGGTGGTGGGCGCGGCCGATGATCCGGCGGAGGCGGCCACCGGCCCGGCGGCGGCGCTGGGCTTCGCCGCCCTGATGGCGGCGCGGCTGGCGGTGCACCGGCGGGGCGCGGTGCTGTGGTGCCTCCGGCAGGGCTCGCCGGACGACACGCTGTACCCGCCGGGGCTGGCCCGGTTCGGTCTGCCGCCCCGGCGGCTGATCCTCGCCCGCGCCGAGGATGACGGGCAGGTGCTGTGGGGCATGGAGGAGGGATTGCGCACCCCCGGCCTCGCCGCCGTCGTCGGCCAAGCGCGCGGCGTCGATCTCACCGCCGGGCGCCGCCTGCAACTGGCGGCCGAGGCCGGCGGGGTGACGGGGCTGCTGCTGGCCTCGGCGGGGCGGGGTAGGGCGGCCGGATCGGTGGCGGCGACCACCCGCTGGCGAGTCGTGCCGGTGCCGGCCGCGCCGGTGACGTGGCGGGGGTTGGGCGCGGCGCGGTGGGACGTGTTTCTGGAACGCTGTCGCGGCGGCCGGCCGGCACACTGGACGATGGAGTGGAACGATGAGACGGGTGCTCTATGTGTGGCTACCGCGTCTGGCGACGGATCGGATGACGCGGCCCGACACGCCGGATGCCGATCGGCGTGACCATCCGTTCGCGCTGGTGACGGAGACCGGGAACACCGCCACCCTGTCCGCCGTCACCCGCGCGGCGGAGGTGGCCGGGGTGTTCGCCGGAATGCCGTTGGCTGACGCCCGTGCCGTGTGCCCGGCGCTGGTCACGCGGCCGGCGGATCCCGACGCCGATCTTGCCGCGCTCGGTGCCCTGGCCGACCGGGCCACGCGGTATACGCCCTGGACTGCCATCGAGCCCCCCGGTCCCGGCGGCGAGGGCGGCCTGTGGCTCGACATCACAGGGTGCGCGCACCTGTTCGGTGGCGAGGCGGCGCTGGCCCGCGACCTGCGCGAGCGGATGCGCGCGGCCGGATTTTCCACCGTCCGCGTGGGCCTTGCCGACACCCGGGGCGCCGCCTGGGCCGCCGCCCGCTTCCTGGCGGGCGCGGGCGGCGAGACGCCCGGCCTGGCGCTGCTGCCGGACGGCGCCCAGCGCCAGTTGCTGGCCAACCTGCCGGTGGAGGCCCTGCGCCTGCCGCCCGACACCGTGGACACGCTGCACCGGCTCGGCCTGCGCCGCATCGCCGATCTGCTCGCCCTGCCGCGCGCGCCCCTCGCCGCGCGCCTGGGGCCGGTGGTGGCGCGGCGGCTCGACCAAGCGCTGGGGCGGGAGCCGGAGCCCTTCACCCCGCGTGCCCCGGCCGTGCCCTGGCGCAAGACGATCACGTTTCCCGAACCCATCGGCCGCACTGAGGACGTGGAACGGGCCATCGAGACGCTGTGCCGTGCCCTCCGCCCGCGCCTGGAACAGGCCGACCGGGGCGCGCGCCGCCTGCTGCTGGAGATGGCGCGGGTGGACGGGTCCATCCTCCGCCGCGTGGTCGGCACCAGCCGGCCGACGCGCGATCCCGAGGCCCTGGCGCGGCTGTTCCAGGAGACCCTGGACGGTCTGGACGTCGGCTTCGGCATCGAGAGCATGGCGTTGACGCTCACCGTGGTCGAGCCGCTGGGCGCCGAACAGCATGGCTTCGTTCGGGGTCCCGGCCAGACGGCGGACGCCACCGTCCTGCTGTTCGATCGCCTGCGCGCGCGCCTCGGTCCGGGCCGGGTGATCCGCCCGGCGCCGCGTCAGAGCCACGTGCCCGAGGCGGCGGTCACCACGGCCGACCGCGCCCCGGCCGCGGCGGACACCTGGCCGGCGACGGCGCCCCGGCCGTCGCGCCTGTTGGCGCCGGAACCGGTGGAGGTTCTGGGCGGCAACCTGCCGCCGGTTCGGTTCCGCTGGCGCCGCCGCGTGTGGACCGTGGTCCGCGCCGAGGGTCCGGAGCGCATCGCCCCCGAATGGTGGCACGGCGCCGAGGCCCCCGCGCCGAACCGCGCGCGTGACTACTGGCGTGTCGAGGACGCCGCCGGCCATCGCCTGTGGCTGGCGCGCGAGGCCGGGGCCGGCTGGACCGTGCGGGGGGTGTTCGCGTGACGCCACCGGCTCCACCCCCCTATGCCGAGTTGGACGTCACCACCAACTTCACCTTCCTGCGGGGGGCGTCGCATCCGGACGAGCTGGTGGTCACCGCCGCCGCGCTCGGCCTGCGGGCCATGGCCGTCACCGACCGCAATACCCTGGCCGGGGTGGTGCGGGCCTGGACCGCCGCGCGGGATACCGGTCTGCATCTGATCGTCGGCTGCCGCCTCGATCTGGAGGACGCGCCCAGCGTGCTGGTCTATCCCACCGACCGTGCCGCCTACGGCCGGCTGTGTGGCCTGCTCACGCTGGGCCGGCGGCGGGCGCCCAAGGGGTCCTGCCTCCTGGTCCGCGACGACCTCGCCAGCCATGCGGCGGGCCTGATCGCCGTGGTTCTGCCGCCGGAGGAAGGGGACCTGGACCCGGTCGCGCGGGACGTTGTCGCCTTTCGCGAGATCTTCACCGACGGCTGTCATCTCGCCGCCCGCTGCCGCCTGGACGGCCGCGACGCCGGGCGGCTGGCCGCGCTGGCGGCGGTGGCGGCGCGGACCGGCGTGCCGCTGGTGGCCACCAATGGTGTCCGGATGCACACCCCGGCGCGGCGGCCCCTGCTCGACGTGCTGACCTGCATCCGCGAGCACGTGACGGTGGAGACCGCCGGCTGGCGCCTTGCCGCCAACGCCGAGGCGCACCTGAAAAGCCCGGCCGACATGGCCGCCCTGTTCGCGGCCTATCCGGACGCCCTAGCCCGCACGGTCGAGATCGCCGACCGCTGCGCGTTCGATCTGGCCGAGCTGCGTTACGAGTACCCGGACGACATCACCCCGCCGGGCCGCACCCCGCAAGCGTACCTGGAGGACCTGACCCGCGCCGGCATGGCCTGGCGCTGGCCCGACGGCGCGCCGGAGCGCGTGCGGACCACCATCGCCCACGAACTGACGGTGATCCAGCAACTCGGCTACGCGCCCTATTTCCTGACCGTGTACGACATCGTCCGCTTCGCCCGGTCACAAGGCATCCTCTGCCAGGGGCGCGGCTCGGCGGCCAACTCGGCGGTCTGTTACTGCCTGGGCATCACGGCCATCGACCCGGCCACCTTCGACCTGCTGTTCGAGCGCTTCGTCTCCGCCGCCCGCGACGAGCCGCCCGACATCGACGTCGATTTCGAGCACGAGCGGCGCGAGGAGGTGATCCAGTACATCTACACGAAATACGGCCGCGACCGCGCCGGGCTGGCGGCCACCCTCATCACCTACCGCTCGCGCTCGGCGCTGCGTGACGTCGGCAAGGCGCTCGGCCTGTCGCAGGATGCTGTCTCGGCGTTGTCCGGCACGGTCTGGGGCGGGTCTTCGCGCCCGCTGGAAGATGCGCACGTGCGCGAGGCCGGGCTCGATCCCGACGATCCGCGCCTGCGCCTGGCGCTGTCGCTGGTCGAGGAGATCCGCGGCTTTCCCCGCCACCTGTCGCAGCACGTGGGCGGATTCGTCCTGACGCGGGGGCCGCTGCACGACTCCGTGCCGATCGAGAACGCGGCCATGGCCGACCGCACGGTCATTCAGTGGGACAAGGACGACCTGGACGCGCTGGGGATGCTGAAGGTGGATGTGCTGGCGCTCGGAATGCTGACCTGCGTGCGCAAGGCGTTCGACCTGCTGCGCGAGACCGGCGGGCCGGATCTGACCCTGGCCACCGTGCCGGCGGACGACGCGGGCGTCTACGACATGTTGTGCGCGGCGGACTCCCTGGGCGTGTTCCAGGTGGAAAGCCGCGCCCAGATGAGCATGTTGCCGCGCCTGCGCCCACGCTGCTTCTACGACCTGGTGATCGAGGTGGCCATCGTCCGCCCCGGTCCCATCCAGGGCGACATGGTCCACCCCTACCTGCGCCGCCGCCAGGGGCTGGAGCCGGTGCGCTACCCGTCCGGCGCCCTGCGGCGGACGCTGGAAAAGACTCTCGGCGTGCCGCTGTTCCAGGAACAGGCCATGCGCATCGCCATCGACGGCGCCGGCTTCAGCCCGAGCGAGGCCGACAGCCTGCGCTGCGCCATGGCCACCTTCCGCCGCGCCGGCACCATTCACGGCTTGCGCGACCGCTTCGTCGCCGGGATGCTGCGCAATGGCCACGAACGCGCCTTCGCCGAGGCCTGCTTCCGCCAGATCGAGGGCTTCGGCGAGTACGGTTTTCCAGAGAGCCACGCCGCCAGCTTCGCCCTGCTGGTCTACGTCTCCGCCTGGCTGAAACGCCACCACCCGGCGGCCTTCGCCTGCGCCCTGCTGAACAGCCAGCCGATGGGATTCTACTCGGCGGCCCAGATCGTGCGTGACGCGCGCGAGCACGGCGTCGCGGTGCAGCCGGTGGATGTCACCCGCAGCGCCTGGGACAACACGCTGGAGCCGGCCGGCGGCTCGGGCGGCCCCGGCGGTCTCGCCCTGCGGCTCGGGTTCCGGCAGGTCAAGGGGCTGTCGGGTCCGGCGGCGCGCGCGGCCTGCGAGCGCCTTGTCGCCGCGCGCGCTGTGCGGCGGTTCCGCGACGCCGAGGATCTGTGGCGCCGTGCCGGCCTGTCGGCGGATGTGCTGGAAAAGCTGGCCAACGCCGACGCGCTGGCCGGGCTGGGGCTGGACCGCCGCGACGCGCTGTGGGCCGTCAAGCGCCTGACGGCGCCGCCGCTGCCGCTGTTCGCGGTCTCCGGTGCCTCGGAGATCGGCGCGGAACCGGACGTGGACCTGCCCGACCTGCGCGAGGGCGAGGCGGTGGTCGAGGATTACCGCAGCCTGCGCCTGACCTTGCGCGCGCATCCGCTGGCGCTGCTGCGGCCCGACGTGGAGCGCGACGGCGTGATGTCCACCCGGCGCTTGCGGGCGGCGGCTGATGGCGCCCGCGTGCGGGTCGGCGGGCTGGTGGTCTGTCGGCAGCGGCCGGGCACGGCCAAAGGGGTCCTGTTCATCACCCTGGAGGACGAGCTGGGCGTCGCCAACCTGATCGTGCCCGCCCGGGTGTTCGAGGCCAACCGCCGCGCCGTGTTGCGGGCACGCCTGCTGTACGCCGAGGGCCGTTTTCAGACGGACGGGGAGGTCCAGCACGTGCTGGTGTCACACCTGACCGATCGGACCGACCGGCTGGCCGGCCTGACAGCCGAACCGTCGGCCCTGGCCCTGATGCCCAGCCGTGCCGACCGCGTGGGTCGCTTCCCGGAGACGGTGTCGTCACACAGGGGCAACGCGTAGGAAACGCGTAGGAACGGACGATGCGCGCACGCACAGATCCCGCTCCCCGTGGATCACACCCCCAGCCTCGCCCGGTCCCGGGCGAGGCGGACACAAATTCCCCGACACCCCGGACCCCGGCGGAGACATGCCGCCGGGTCCATCATGCGGGGTTCGGACCGCGTGCCGACCGATCACTCCGGCGAGCTGCGCACCAGGCTCTTGAGCATTTCCAGAACGCGGGCGCGCACAACCTCCGTTGGCAGACGCCAGTAGGTCTGGATCAGTTCCAGCGATTCCGTCCTCTTCATCGGATCGTCGTCGTCATCCAGGCCCATGTCTTCGTCGGCGAAGTGGACTTTCACCTCTTCGTCGCGTGCCGCCACGGCTTCCCGGGTGAGATCCTCAAAGAAGTAGCTCACGGGAACGTCAAGAAAACGCGAAACGTCGAACAGGCGACTGGCGCTGATCCGGTTGGTTCCGCGCTCGTATTTCTGAACCTGCTGGAAGCTCACGCCGAGGGCACGCGCCATCTGGTCCTGACTCTTGCCCAGCATTGTCCGCCGCAGGCGCATCCGCTGGCCCACATGGACGTCGATCGGATCCGGACCGTCGATGGACGCCGCACGGCGGCGGCGGCCCTCACGCACTTCTTCGGAAGCCATCATGATTGAATTGTCCCTCATTCTTGGGTTCTGGTGGGGCGACGCACCGATTGCGGTTCGCTACTCCACCAACATATAAAACCGATTGCGATGGTCTGTCGCAAGAGTAATCTTCGCGCCGATATGACGAGACGCCATTTCACACGATTTGAGAGTTCCCAAACTACCACCGCGAATCGGACGACTAAATCCTGAGTTGCTACGGGTGATCTGTTCTGAACGCGCTCCTTTCGTTGTTGCATGGCCTGTTCAACAGTCGCGATCCGACCAATTCGCGACGGTGGCGTTTGTTAAGGACTTTTTCCCGGATCGTCCGCATCCGATGTCGGGCAGGATGCCCGGGCGGCGGTGGACGACTCCGGAGCCGCCCGCGCCCAGGGCTGATCTTTTCACGCCGGGCCACCGCTCTCCGTGGTGAGCACACGCCATGCCAACGATTCGTCGCGCGGCGCCATTTCCGTTGGCCGCATGGGCGCGGCCCCCGCCAAGACGGGCCTCGAAAGGCCCGACGCCCGCCGCACCGTGGTCCCGCGCGCGCACTCAGCCCGACTCCCGGCCGCGCCGGCCGCCGCGTGCCGCGATTTCCGCCACGGATTCCAGAAACGCGGCCAGAGCGTTCAGCCGAGCCACCTCGTGCGGACGGTCCGTCGCTTCACCGGCGCCGGTGCGCAACACGGTGGCCGCCTCAAGAACGATCCGTGCGAAGGACCCCGCACTTTGGCCACGGCCCACGGCCGCAACCGCAACAGGCGTGTCATTCCGACCGTCATTTCGCACGATCATTTCCTCCGGTCGGGGGCGCCCACCGATCCATGGCATCCCGACACCGACTTAAGATCTTTGGCCGCTCGGCGCGAACGCTCATTTTTGGTGTGACCAAGAACAATATACACCCTTACCGCTGCGCCGTCACCCATGAGTTTCTTGCGTCTATCGTGTTTCCTTTTTTAGAGTGCCCGCTCACGACTCAGGGCGCCTGAGGCGCTTGAATGCACTGTCTTCCGCCGTGTTGCTGGCGTTCAACGACGGACCCAAGATCATGTCCTCCCCGTCCATGCCCCGGGCCGCAACGGCACCGCAGGCGCTTGCTCCGGCGGGCACCAACACCATCGTCGATGTGCCGGGGCTGCGAGTCGGTCAGGTCCATGATGCCCGCGTGTGGAGCGGGGTGACCGTGCTGGTGCCGGACGCGCCGGCGGTGGCGGCTGTTGACCAGCGTGGCGGCGGGCCGGGAACGCGCGAGACCGATCTGCTCGATCCGGTGAACACCGTCGAGCGCATCCACGCGCTGGTGCTGTCGGGTGGCTCGGCCTTTGGGCTGGAGGCGGCGGCCGGTGTGACGGCGTGGCTGGCGGAACGGCGCATCGGCTTCCCGGTCGGCGACGCGGTCGTGCCGATCGTACCGTCGGCGATCCTGTTCGACCTGCTCAACGGCGGCGACAAGGCGTGGGGAGACGATCCGCCCTATCGCGCACTCGGCCGCGCGGCGGTCGAGGCGGCGGCCGCCACGGACGACGGCCGCACGGTCCGCCTTGGCAATGCCGGGGCCGGCTATGGCGCGACGTCGGGGGGCTTGAAGGGCGGCGTGGGCAGCGCCTCGCTCATCGTTCCCGGAACGACCGCCGACGATGCGCCGTTTACGGTGGGCGCGCTGGCGGCGGTCAACAGCATGGGCAGCGCGACCATGGGCGAGACCCCGGCCTTCTGGGCGTGGCCGTGGGCGGTCGGTGACGAGTTGGGGCCGCGCGCGCGGCCGGCCGAGGACTGGCCTGCGCCCGGGCCGACGGACTTCGCCTTTGACCTGCCGGCGCGGTCCAACACCACCCTGGCCGTCGTCGCCACCGACCTGGCCCTGACCAAGGCGCAGGCCGGGCGCGTGGCCATCATGGCCCAGGACGGCCTGGCTCGCGCCCTACGGCCGGTGCATTCCCCGCTGGACGGCGATACGGTGTTTGCCGTGGCGACGGAGCACGTGGCACTGGGTGCCGATCCGCTGAGAACGCTGGCGCGCTGCGGCATGGCGGCGGCGGACTGTCTTGCGCGGGCCGTGGCCCGGGGCGTCTACGAAGCATCGACGCTGGGGAATTGGCCAGGGTACCGCGACCGGTATGGCTTGCGGTGAGGACCCCGGGTCCCTACAGTCCGGCCCGGTCATCCCGAAAACGAACCAAGATCACCAGCCATGGGGGGTTTCATGATCCTGCCGTTCGTGCGCCATCGCGCGCGCCACCTGTCCATCGCCGTCGTTGTCCTGGCAACACTCGCGGCCGCCAGTCTGCCGTCGCAGAGTGGTCGGGCCGCGCCGCCCGACGCCCTGGTCATGGGCATGGTCCTGGAACCGCCGCACCTGGACCCGACTGCCGGGGCGGCGGGCGCCATCGACGAGGTGGTCTATGCCAACGTGTTCGAGGGCCTGACCCGGATCGGCCCGGACGGCTCGGTGGAGCCCGCCCTGGCGCGGTCGTGGGAGGTCAGCGACGACGGCCTGGTCTATCGGTTCACGTTGCGGCGCGACGTGATGTTTCACGACGGCACGGCCTTCACGGCCGATGACGCCGTGTTCAGCCTGCAACGCATCGCCGATGAGGACAGCGTCAACGCCCAGAAGGGACTTTACGCGGCCATCGACAGCGTGGCCGCCCTGGACGGTTATACGTTGGTGGTGGAACTGAAACACCCCGACGGCCGGTTCCTGTTCAACCTGGGCTGGGGCGATGCCGTGATGGTGGCGCCGGAGACGGCTGACGACAACAAAACCAACCCCATCGGCACCGGCCCGTTCCGGTTCGTGCGCTGGATCCAGGGCGACCGCGTCGAGCTTGAGGCCTATCCCGACTACTGGGGTCCCAAGCCGGCTTTGGCGCGGGCGACGTTCCGCTTCATTCCCGACCCGGCGGCGTCCATGGCGGCGCTGATGGCTGGCGATGTGGACGCCTACCCCAACGTCCCGGCGCCGGAGGCCCTGGACTCGTTCAAGGCGGATGATCGGTTCACGGTGGAGATCGGGACCACGGAAGGCGAGACCATCCTGTCCCTGAACCACCGCCGGGCGCCGCTGGACGACGTGCGGGTGCGTCGCGCCATCAGCCATGCCCTTGATCGGCGGGCGATCGTCGATGGGGCCATGTTCGGCTACGGCACGCCCATCGGCAGCCACTTCGCGCCGCACCACCCGGCCTATGTGGACCTGACGGGGATGTATCCGCACGATCCGGAGGCGGCGAAGGCGCTGTTGGCCGAGGCGGGCATCGCGCCTGGTGACCTGTCATTGACCCTGCACCTGCCGCCGCCGTCCTATGCTCGGCGGGGCGGGGAAATCGTGGCGGCGCAACTGGCCGAGGTCGGTATCAAGGTCGAGATCATCCCGGTGGAGTGGGCGCAGTGGCTGGAACAGGTGTTCCGGGGCCATGATTTTGACATGACCATCGTCTCGCACACCGAACCGCTGGACATCGACATCTACGCCCGCGACGATTACTACTTCGGTTACGACAACCCGGCCTTTGACGCGGTGATCGACCGGTTGCAGGGCACGGCGGATCCCGAGGCGCGCGCCGACCTGTATCGCGAGGCGCAGACGATTCTGGCCGAGGACGCCGTCAACGGCTTCCTGTTCCAGTTGGCCAAGCACGGCGTTTGGGATGCACGCCTGCGCGGCCTGTGGGAGAACAGCCCGATCCAGGCCAACGACATCACCGGCGTGTCCTGGGGCGAGTAACCACGGAAGGGCAGGGCGGCCATGGTCTGGTTCCTGGCCAAGCGCATGGTCGCCCTGGCGCTGACCCTGGTGGCGGCGTCGCTGCTGGTGTTCGCGGTGCTGGAGGTGCTGCCGGGCGATCCGGCGCTGCTGATCCTGGGGGTGAATGCCCGCGAGGACACGCTGGCCGCCCTGCGCGAGAGCATGGGGCTCGATCAGCCGGCGTACTGGCGCTACCTGACGTGGATCGGCGGCCTGCTGTCGGGGCATCTGGCGGACAGCCTCACCTACGACGTGCCGGTGAGCGAGTTGCTGGCGCCGCGCATCGCGGTGAGCTTGCCCTTGGCGCTGATGGCGCTGACGCTGGCGGTGGGCCTGGCGCTGCCGCTGGGCGTGCTGGCGGCGGCGCGGCGCGGACGAGCAACCGACGTGGCGGTGATGGGGGCGAGTCAGTTGGGCGTCGCCGTGCCCAATTTCTGGCTCGGCATTCTGCTGATTCTACTGTTTGCCGTGACCCTGCGCTGGCTGCCGTCCGGAGGATTTCCCGGGTGGGACGCGGGCGTCGGCCCGGCGCTGGCGGCGCTGGTCATGCCGGCGGTGGCGCTGGCGCTGCCGCAGGCGGCGATCCTGGCGCGGGTGACGCGGTCGGCGGTGTTGGAGGTGCTGGGCGAGGACTACATGCGCACCGCCCGCGCCAAGGGGCTGAGCCGGGGCGAGGCGCTGTGGCGCCACGGTCTGCGCAACGCCATGATCCCGGTGGTGACGATCATGGGGCTTCAGTTCTCGTTCCTGCTGGCCGGGACGATCATCATAGAGAACGTGTTCAACCTGCCGGGCATCGGCCGGTTGATTTTCCAGGCCATCGGTCAACGCGACATCGTCGTGGTACGGGACCTGGTGGTGCTGCTGGCGGCCACGGTCGGAGTGGTCAACTTTCTGGTCGACCTGTCCTACGCCATTCTGGATCCGCGCCTGCGGCATGGCGCGGCCCGGCGGGTCCATGGTTGAGGCCATGGGTCAACGGCGGCGGCTTGGCGTGGCGGCCTGGACCGGCGGGGCCATCGCCGCGCTGGTGTTGCTGGTCGGCGCGGTCTCGCTGGTCTGGACGCCGCACGACCCGGCCGTCATGGACGTGGCCAACAAGCTGAGCGGGCCAAGCTGGAGCCACCCGCTGGGCACCGACCATTTCGGGCGCGACACCCTGTCGCAGTTGATGGTGGGGGCGCGGGTCTCCATCGCCGTGTCCCTGGTGGCGGTCGGGCTGGGTGTCGGTCTGGGGGTGCCGCTTGGTCTGCTGGCCGCCGCGCGGGCCGGCTGGATCGACGAAGCCGTCATGCGCTTCAATGACCTGGCGTTCGCTTTCCCGGCGCTACTGACGGCGGTGCTGATCACCGCCCTGCTGGGACCGGGCGCGATCAACGCCATCCTGGCCATTGGGATCTTCAACATCCCCGTGTTCGCCCGCGTGGCGCGCGGGGCGGCGCTGGCCCTGTGGACCCGCCCGTTCATCCAGGCGGCGCGGCTGGCCGGGCGCGGCCGCACCCGCATCTCGATCGAGCACATCCTGCCCAACATCGCCGGCGCGCTGATCGTACAGGGCACCATCCAGTTCGCCCTGGCCGTGCTGGCCGAGGCGGGCTTGAGCTATCTGGGCCTGGGCAGCCAGCCGCCGGAGGTGAGTTGGGGCCGAATGCTCAACGAGGCGCAAACGTTCCTGTTCCTGGACCCACGGTTGGCGATCCTGCCGGGGCTGGCCATCGTGGTGACGGTGCTGGGGCTGAACCTGCTGGGCGACGGCCTGCGCGACCGCCTGGATCCGCGCCTGGAGCCTCGCCGGGGGGGACGGTGAGCCATGGCGGTGTTGTTGGAGATCACTGGACTGGGCGTCGATGTCGCCGGACTGACTCTGCTGGATGATGTGTCCCTACGCCTCGACCGGGGTGGGTCGCTGGGGCTGGTGGGCGAGAGCGGCTGCGGCAAGTCGCTGACCGCGCTGGCCATCATGGGCCTGTCGCCGCCCGACCTGCGGGCGCGTGGATCCGTGCGTCTGGACGGCGCGGATCTGCTGGCCGCCGATGAGCGCGCGTTGTGCGCCGTGCGCGGCCGGCGCGTGGCCATGGTCTTTCAGGAGCCCATGACGGCGCTGAACCCGGTCAAGACCATCGGCGCCCAGGTGGCCGAAGGGCCGCGCCGCCACCTCGGGCTATCGCGCCGTGCCGCCCGCGAGCACGCCCGCGCGGTGCTGCACCGTGTGGGCCTGGACCCCAGCCGGGTGTCGCCGGACCAGTATCCGCACGAACTCTCCGGCGGGCAGTGCCAGCGGGTGGTGATCGCCATCGCCGTGGCCTGCGGGCCGGCGCTGCTGATCGCCGACGAGCCCACCACGGCGCTGGACGTCTCGACGCAGGCGCGCATCCTCGACCTGATCCTGGATCTGGTCGCCGACGAGGGCATGGCGCTGTTGATGATCTCGCATGACATGGCGGTGATCGCCGAGACGGTGACGGAGATGGCGGTGATGTACGCCGGCCGCATTGTCGAGGCCGGGACCTGCCGGCGGGTGCTGGGAGACCCTCGGCACCCCTACACGCGCGGCCTGATGGACGCCATGCCGCGCGGCGCCGGCCGCCCGGGCGAGCCGCTGGCCGCCATTCCCGGCACCGTGCCGCCGCCGGGGGCGTGGCCGGCGGGCTGCGCCTTTCGTGACCGGTGCGCGCGCGCCGACGGCGTGTGCGCCGTGCGGCCGCCGCTGGTGGCGGACGCGGGCGGACATGCCGTGGCCTGTCACCATCCGCTTGGCGACGCGGGGGCGGGGCCATGAACACGGCGTCTCCGGTCCTGGAGGTGCGCGGGGTTTCGCGCGCCTATCCATTGCCCCGGCCGCGCCCCCTGGCGCCGCGCCCGGTGCGGCAGGCGGTGGCCGACGTGTCGTTGACCCTGGCGCGCGGTGAGAGCCTGGGGATCGTCGGCGAAAGCGGCTGCGGCAAGTCGACCCTGGCTCGACTCATCACCGCGCTGGAGCCGCCCGATACCGGCCATGTTCTGATTGACGGGCAGGACCCCAACACGCTCGGCAAGGCGGCGCTGCGCCGTTTGCGCCGCGCGGTGCAGATGGTGTTCCAGGACCCGCTGGGCTCGCTGGACCCACGCTGGCCGGTGTGGCGCATCGTCGCCGAGCCGCTGGCCGGGCTGGCGCCCGAGGTGCCCCGCGCCGACCGCCGCGCCCGGGTGATCGACGCCCTGGCGGCGGTGGGGCTCGGCAAGGATGCCCTGGATCGCTACCCGCATCAGTTCTCCGGCGGGCAGCGCCAGCGCATCGCCATCGCCCGCGCGCTGGTGACCGACCCCGACATCGTGGTGGCCGACGAACCTGTCTCTGCCCTGGATGTCTCGGTGCAGGCGCAGGTACTCAACCTGTTCCTGGAGCTGCGCCGGCGGCGCGGTCTGGCGCTGCTGTTCATCAGCCACGACCTGGACGTGGTGCGCCATGTGACCGAGCGGGTCATGGTGATGGACCGGGGCCGGGTGGTGGAGGCGGGGCCGACGGCCGAGGTGCTGGCCCACCCGGCGCACCCGCACACGGCGGCCCTGATGGCGGCGGTGCCGCGCCTGGAGGCGGCGTGGACGGGGCGGTGACCGCGCCCCGTCACGGAACTTTCACGGCGCCGTCATTGGTGAGCAATGCAATTCCGATAAAGCAGGAAGGCTGTTCATGCGAGGCCATCGGCGGGACCCGCCTGCCGGACCGTGCCTGATCTCACAACACATCTGGGGGTCTCTGATGCTCACCAAGACCACGCTTGCCACCGTGTTGGCCGGCACCGCGCTGTTGACCAGCGCCACCGCCGCCTCCGCCGCCGATGTCGTCGAGTTGGGCCCGCGCCCGTACTTCCTCGTCGACAGCATGGAAGACAGCGCCCTGAAGGAAAAGCTGTTGTCCTGCGCCGCCGGTCCGTTCGAGCCGACCCTGTTCTCCATCGGCCACCGGGGCGCCGCCATGCAGTTCCCGGAGCACACCAAGGAATCCTATGTCGCCGCCGCGCGCATGGGCGCCGGCATCATCGAGTGCGACGTGACCTTCACCGCCGACAAGGAACTGGTCTGCCGTCACGCCCAGAACGACCTGCACACCACCACCAACATCCTGGTGACGGACCTGGCCGGGAAATGCACGCACGGCTTCGTGCCCGCCTCCGGTGACGAGAAGGCCAAGGCCGAGTGCCGCACCTCCGACATCACCCTGGAAGAGTTCCTGTCCCTCGAAGGCAAGATGGACGCCGCCGATGCCAGCGCGACCACGGTCGAGGGCTACATGGACGGCACCGCCGGCTGGCGCACCGACCTGTACGCGGCCCCGGGCGGCACCGTCATGACGCACGCGCAGTCGATCGAGCTGATCAAGTCGCTGGGCGCCAAGTTCACGCCGGAGCTGAAGACCCCGTCGGTGGAAATGCCGTTCGATGGCTTCTCCCAGGAAGACTACGCCCAGAAGATGATCGACGAGTACAAGGCCGCTGGTGTGCCGGCCGAGGACGTTTGGGCGCAGTCCTTCAACCTGGAAGACGTGCTGTACTGGATCGAGAACGAGCCCGAGTTCGGCAAGCAGGCCGTTTATCTCGATGACAGCTATGACATCGAGGGCTGGGACCACATGGACCCGTCCACCTGGACCCACTCCATGACCGAACTGAAGGAGATGGGTGTCAACTACATCGCCCCGCCCATGTGGGTGCTGGTGACCGTCGAGAACGGCGAGATCGTCCCCTCCGTCTATGCCAAGGAAGCCAAGGCCGCCGGCCTTGAGCTGATCACCTGGACGCTGGAACGCTCCGGCCCGCTGATGACCGGCGGCGGCTGGTACTACCAGTCGATCGAGGAGGTCACCGACAACGACGGCGTCATGCTGGAACTGCTGGACGTGCTGGCCCAGGACGTCGGCATCGTCGGCATGTTCTCCGACTGGCCGGCCACGGTCAGCTACTACGCCAACTGCATGGGCCTGAAGTAAGGGCCTTGGCCGTAGGGTGCGTTCGACCGCCGCGTCCCGACGGGGCGCGGCGGGCAACGCACGGCCGCAGGGTCATCACGGACAGGAGGTGCGTTGCGCCCCGGCCGTTTCCTATGGAAAACGGCTAGATTGAGGGGAGGCCCACGGGTCAAGAACCGTGGGCCGGGGCGCGAACGCACCCTACGGGGCCTTAACCCGCCGCGATATCGCTCGTTGTCACCGTCACCACCGAAAACGATGGCCGCTCGAACTCCACTTCGTACGCCTCGTCGGTGTGCTTGTGAACGACGACGCCGGGCGTGCCTTTCGGGAAGGAGACACCGCGATACTCCAGGTCACGCGTCAGCCTGACAGCCGCGAACTCGGGGATGGCGGGCGGTCCCGATTGGCGGGCTCCAGGGCTGGAAAACGCGCGGCTGGGCATGGTTTCGCGTCCTTGGGTTCCGATGCGACAGGCAGGATGTGGCCGTATCGCCGGCGGCGTTCGAGTCTGTTTCCTTGTCCGAACGCGCCACCCGGGGGAGCGTGTGTCCTCGCACCCGATGCTATTGCGGTGTGTTGGTGGCAGGCAAGCCAGTTCTAAATCAGGAACAGATTGTCCAACGCCGCGAACAGATCGTCGCCAAAGGCCGCGCCCTTGTGGATGATCGGCACCTTCTTCGGGATCAGGGCCAGCATCTCGCTGTCCGGGTCCAGGCTGGTGATCAACGCAGTGGGAATGTTCCGCGTCTCCGGCATGGCGGTCAGGCCGATGGTCAGGTCGATCCCGCTCAGCCCCGGCATGACGGCCGAGATGATCACCAGATCCGGCTTGGTCCGCACGATCAGGGGCAGGGCCTCGAACGTCGAGCTGATCTGGACGGTTCGGTAGCCGCACTGCTGCAGTTCGCGTTCGACGAAATGGGTCTGCGTGCCCGGCTCCATCACCAGCATGACCTCGACATCGCGCACGTCGATGTCGCTGGGCGCGAAGCCACGCTTCGGCGGCAGGCGGCGGACCAGCGGGGCCGGTTCCGTGTCGAGGGACACCCGCCCCTCGGTCACGTCCAGGATCACAGAAAGGAATCGTTCGAGGTCCTCAAGCACCAGATCGGTCGGAACGGTGCCGGTTTCCGACAGATAGTCGCCAAGGCGCGTGCCGATCGCGCACAGAGGGCCCAGTTCAAGGGTTTCGCCCTGCGCCCGCATTGACAGGCCCAACCGCTGGCCGGTGCGCAGAACACGCCCCAGTTCATCCGGATTGTGGCGCGCGTCCTCGATGCCCAGCACCAGTTCGCGGCTGGCATCGGCGACTTCGTCCAGAAAGTCCTGGCGCATCTCTGACAGAACGGCCTGCGCACCGGATGTCACGTCACGTTCTCCCATGACCGGGATCCACCTTCGCGGTACAGTTCTTGGGCGAGCGCCCCGCAGTTCCTTCATTCAAGCGTGTTGGATGGCCGTATCTTCAATATCGGCGGCGTCGCGCAAGCTCTCCAGCAACTCCGGGTCCACGGTCATGGCGGCGGCGATCGCCTGGGCATCGGTGTTGTGCTCAACGTACGGCTTGTATCGCATGTCCTCGCCCAGAACATGGTTCACCAGCCAGCTTTTGAGCGATGCCTGAAGGTCCTGGGCGGTCACGGACTCGGGATTATTCTGGTACGCATCCAGCCATTCCCGGACCTGGTTTTTCAGGGTGGAGTGGCGCAAGGCGTGTTCTTCGGCGCCGGGGAAGTTGGCCGCGCGCAACAAGGCTTCCTCGCGCTCGAAGTGGTACGCGGCATAGTCCCACAGGCTGTTGAGAACACTGCCCACGACCCAGTCGCTTTCCGGGGCGCGAAATGCCTGTCCGAGCTGGTTGATGAGGTTGATGAGGATGCGATGGTCCTTGTCCATCTCGGGCACGCCCACGGACCACCGCTCGGTCCATTCCAGAAGCGGGATCTCCTCGTCCGCGTCGGCGACATCCACCATGTCGAGATCGGTGTCCATGCCGGGCGCCGGATCGGCGGTGGGCGGGTCGACGGCGGCGATATCCTCGTCCTCGGCGCGCTGCGTTGGGTCAGAGGGCAGGGCCTCCTCGAACACCAGCTCATCGGCTGCCGCGTCATCAGGGTTGGAGTCGGTCTGGATCGGCTCCGGGTCTGTGTCGGCGCCGGTGTCGGCGGGCTCCGCCAGTTCCAGGTCTTCGATATCGCTGTCGTCGGTGCCGGCCTCATCCGCCACGGCGACCTCCGGCTCCGGCTCCGGCTCAAGGTCCGGGGCTGGCGGCGTGTCGGGAGGCTGTGTCGGGTTGGCGTTGCCGCCGGTGCCGAACACCTCGGAGACAAGCGCTTCGGAGCGGGAAATGGCCGTGACCACCTCCGAGTCCTCGCGCTCCATCGCGTCCACGTTCTCCCGGACGCGCTCCGTCAACGTTTGCAGGGCGGATATCAGGGCCTGGTTGACCGATTCCAGCACACGGATCTGCTCGTCCTTGCTATGCAGATCCTGGACCATGGACTGGTAGCGCTGCTCAACCACCGTGAACAGCTCGTTGAGTTTATGCAACTGCGTTTGGCGTGTGGTCTGGCGTCCGTTCAGACTGGAAACAGCCTGTTCCGCCGCCGCGATCACGTCGCTGGCGACCTCTTTATGGTCCTGTCCGCCCATGTCCTCGCGACCTCCTGTCCCCACGCGCTGCATGACGTGCGGATACTATCATGGAGATTCGTCCGGGACAAAGTGGCCTTCGGTCGAGGATTACGGTGTGAACGACGCGACACAAGCCACGGGAACCATGGGGGCAATACACGCTGAAGGAGCCATGCCGCGTGTGACGGTGCTGGCCGGCGAGGCCGATCGCGCGGCGGTGATGGCTCGGTTGAGGGCCGCCGGCTGGGGAGGTGTGCCCATTGAGAGGGGCGCGATCAATGCGGACCGGTCGCCGGCCGACGTTGCGCGCGCCGTGGCAGCCCACCTGGAGTGGGCGCCACCGAGCGATGCCCTGGTCGCCGTGGCGCCGCCCTGGTGGCTGGGCGTGGCGGCGCAGGCGCGGGACGCCGCGACCGATCCGGCGCCGCGGCGGTGGATGGTGTGCCCGGTACCGGATCCGATCGCCCGGCGCGGCCGGGACGATGTGCACACGATGGCCGCCCTGGACGCGTTGACCCGTGCATCCGCCGATTGGGTTGCCCCCGTGGACGGCCCGGCGGGGCTGGCGCATCTTCTGGAGCACCACTCGGCGGGGCGTCTCTCGGCGATGCCCAACACGGCCCGGGACCTGCTTCGCAGGGCTGAGGCAGCCACGACCACGCTGGGGGTCGTTCTGGTCCACCATGACCGGCCGGTCTGGGTTAATGCCGCGCTGGCGTCCCTCGCGTGCCAGACACGGCCGGCGGACCGTCTGGTTGTGGTGGACGCGGCCAGCACGCGTCCGGAAGCGCGCGCGGCTTTGGCCGAGTCTGTGGCTCGACATGGGGGCGACGCGACGCCAATCCTCTGGCGGCGGGACCCCAGCCTGGGCGCCGCCCGGATGGCCGGTGCCGACGCCCTGAACACAGACTGGGTGCTGTTCATGGACGACGACAACATCGCGCCGCCGGAGGCCCTTGCGACGTTTGCCCGGGCGGCGACGACCGGCGGTGCGGAGATTTGGACCTGTTGGGCGGCGTTGTTCGCAGGCGAGACTCCGCCCGACCGGACCGAGCACGCCGACGCGTGGTACCGTCCCCTGGGGCCGGTGCCCGGCCTGATGGGGCGCCGCAACGACCTGGGCGATGCCAACATGCTGGTCGGGCGGCGGACGTTTCTGGCCCTGGGCGGGTTCGATCCGGACCCAACGGTCGGCGCCGAGGACTGGGATTTTCTTGTGCGTGCCTGGATCGCCGGCACAGGGCAACGCGTCATCCCCCGGCCGCTGGTGTGGAAACGGCTCTCCCCCGGCTCGATGTCGCGGACCATGGACCAGGATCGCGCGCGCCGGCGTGTTCTGAGACTGCTGCGGGCGGCCGGGTGCCCTGTGTAGACGGAGTCGACGGAAAGGAACGGACGGTGTCGGATGGTCCTCGCGCGCGCATCTGTCTGGTGACCACCGAAATCCTGGGCGTGACCCGGACCGGCGGCATCGGCACCGTGCTGGCGGCGCTGGCCGACCTGCTGGTGTCCGAGGGGCACGCGGTCACCGTGCTGTGCCTGAATGGCCGGGCCGTCATGGACGGTGATTTCGACGCCTGGGTGACGCACTATCGCCGGCGCGGGGTCACGCTCGAAGCAATGCCGCCCCCCGGGGGCGATCCGGCCACACCGCCCATGGCCGGCCTCTGGGCGCACGGAACGCTGGCTCGGCGTTGGCACGTCCTGCGCTGGCTGGACGCGCGGGCCTTCGATCTCGTGCATTTCAACGACTGGGGCGGCGAGGCGTTTCTGTGCGGCCGGAGTCGGCGGCAGGGTCTGGCGCTGCGCAAGACGCAGCTGGTGATGGGCCTGCACGGCGCGTCGGACTGGACCCTGGCCGGCAACGACACCCTGCCGGACGATCTGGCGCGGTTGGTCCAGATTGATCTGGAGCGGGCGGGACCCGCGGTGATGGACGCCGTCTGGTCGCCGGGGCCGTTCATGCCGGATTGGCTGGCCACGCGGGGAACGCCGGTCCGTGACCTCCGGGTCATGCCGCAACTCATGCCCGACCCGGGGCCACCGCGTCCGGTGGACGACGCGGCCCCCATCGTCGAGCCCGTGCTGTTCGGGCGGCTGGAGGACCGCAAGGGCGTGCCGGTGCTGCTCGACGCCCTGGATCGTCTGGCATCACGGCCCGGCCCGCATCCGGAGCGCGTGACGTTCCTCGGCCGGGCCAGCACCATCGGTGGCGAGCCGGCGGCGCGGGTGATCGCCCGACGGGCTTCGGCCTGGCCGTGGCCGGTGCAGGTGCTGGACCGGCTCGACCGGGCGGCCGCGCTGGACTACCTGCGCGGGCCGGGGCGGCTGGCGCTGGTCCTGGCGCCGATGGAGAACTGCCCGCTGACGCTGCATGAGTGCCTGGCCATGCGGGTTCCTGTTCTGGCCAGTGCCACGGGCGGAAACCCGGCCCTGATCGCGGCGACAGACAGGGAGCGGGTGCTGGTTCCCTACGACGCGGAAGCCCTGGCTAAACGGCTTGGCGCGGTGCTCGGCCGGCCTTTCGGCCCGGCGCGTCCGGCGTTCGATCCGGACGAAGCGGTGCACGCCTGGCGGGCCTGGCATCGCGCGCTGTTGGCCGATCCGTGCGAGGCGGACGAGGCCAAGGCGGCGAGGTCCGTGACAGAAATCACGGTGCTTCGCGTGCCGACGGCCCGACCTGAGGCGGGTTGGCACGCCGTGCTCAAGGACATCCAGGCCCCGGAGGACGCCGTATGCTTGGTCACCGACGCCGACACCCTGCGGCCGCGCGCGCTGGAGACCCTTGCAGCGGTCATGAACCGCACCGGGGCTGACGTGCTGGCGCCTGGTTGGGTCGAGGGCGACGAGGCGCAGGGCCGAGCGCGGCTGTGTCTGGACTCGGCGCCGATGAGCGCCTGTCTGGTCAACGCGGCGGCCGGCCCTGGCCTGGTCCTCGGACCGCGCGCGCGGGCGGTCGCGGCGCGTGAATGGGATCCGGCGTCCGGGCTGTGGGGGCTGGTGGCCGCGTGTCTGGCCGCTGGCCTGCGCCACGAGGCCGTTCCGTTCGTGCTGCTGGACCGAACGCCTCCGTGGCGGGATGCAGCGACGGCGCGTGCCCGGGCGCCGCGCCTGTGGGCGGCGCTCGGTCGTCCGAGCGATCTGGACCTGATCGCTGCGTTTGCCAGCGCGGTTGTGGCGGAGACGGAGTCCGGGGGATCGCGTCTGGGCGCGCCGCCGGGCGACGCCGCATCGCGCGCGGCCCGGCGCGACCGCCGGCGGGCGCGCGCCCTGTGGCGCTCCTGGCCCTGGCGTTGGACCCGCCCGTGGCGGAACCGGCGCCGGGTGCGACGCGGATTGCCGCCGGAACCGGTCGACCCGCCGCCCTTGTCGGCGCCGGGCGCGGCGAGCGCGGTCTTGTACGACATGTTGCGTTCGCGGTCGTGGGCGGTGATGGCGGGTCCGCGGCTGGTGGCGAACCTCGTGCGATGCGTGTGGCGCCGTGCCCAAGGTTGCATCTGGCGAAAAGACATGAGACGTTGAATTGTGCGGCAGAGAAACGAAATCTACGGTTTCGGCGGAGGGGAAGCCGATGAATGAAATCGGACCCGAACACGCGGCTTTGCGCCGGGTCCTGGTCGTCGAGGACGATCAGGCCGTCCGCGAGTTGGCCGCCGTGGCGTTGGCCGACGTCGGTGGCCTCCAGGCTCTAACCTGTGCGACCGGCACCGAGGCGTTGGAGCGGGGGCCTGGTTTCGGCCCGGATCTGTTGCTGCTTGATTTGCAGCTTGCCGATATCGACGGGCCGGAGCTGTTGCGGGCGTACCGGGCCAAGCACGGGCCGGCGACGCCGCCGACGGTGTTGCTGACCGGGCGGCCGGATCTGGCGGAGGACACCCGGTCGGCGGACCCCGCGATTATCGGCGTGCTGGCCAAGCCGTTCGAGCCCATGTCCCTGGCGGAGCGACTGCGGGGCATGTGGCAGGGTTGGCGGGACGCAAGCCGGTCATGACGGATCTGCCTGATGGGAGTGGGTCGCGGGGGCGTGAGGCGGTCCAGGCCACCGTTGTCTCGTTTCTTGCCACGGCTGGCGAGCAGTGCCGTGCGCTTGTGTCGGACCTGTCGGACCTTGACCGGGCGACCGACGCAAATGAAGCGATGGCGGCACTGCACCGAATGGTCCGGACGGCGCATAAGCTGGCGGGCTCGGCCGGCTCGTTCGGGTTTCCAGCCTTGGGGCGGCGGGCGTCGGCCCTGGAGTTCCTGTTGGAGGGCATCCTCGGGCGTGATGCACTGCCTTCGCCGTCCGTCCGGGCGCAGGTCGATCTCCTGGCCCGGCGTTTGGCCGATCGCGTCGCGGTCCTGACCGTGGACCAGTCAAGTCTTGTGGCCGGCGGCGCCCTGGATGGTGGCGCACCCAGTGACGCGCGCCGGCGGATGCTGCTGATCGGCCCGGAGGCTGACGAATCTTTGGCGCGATTGGCCGAGCGGATGGAGGGCTACGGCTGGCGCGTGGACTGGCAGGCCAACGCCGCGATGGGGGAGGACCCCGCGCGGTCCGGTGACGCGCCCGCGCCCGGCATGATCCTGGTGGACGGAGACGCCGGTTTGGATGCGATCGCGGCGTCCCGGCGGTGGGTCTCGGGCGGCGGTATCTGGCCCGACGTGCCCTGGTACGTCGCCGAAACCCGGCCATCGGCCGGGACTCGGGCGGCCGCAGTGGCGGCCGGATGTGCCGGTGTCTTCCATAAGCCCCTTGTCGCGGAGGCCCTGCTGGATCATCACGCGGCTGTTCTGGACGCGACGCGAGACGAGGGGCCACGGGTCATGATGCACGACCCCGAACAGGCGATCGCCGGAATGGTCCGGCATGTGCTGAGTGAGGCCGGCGCCCTGGTGGAGGTGGTCGAGGATCCGGACCTGCTGATCCATGGACCGGACGGAGCGAACGCGGACGATGGTGTCGACGTCGTTGTCGTGGCGGCGCGCGGGGCTGAGACCAACAGTTTCGACGGGGCCTCCCTGGCGATGACGCTCCGGCGGGATCCTGCCTGGGCCGGGGCCGGACTCGTGCTGGTGGCGCCGCCAATTGATCCGGGGCCGATGGCCGAGACTCTGGCTCGGGGTGGCGATGTGGTGGTGTCCGCGCCGTTCGAGCCGGACCTGCTCGTGGCCACCGTGCTGGGGCAGGCGACGCGGGCGCGCGACTGCCGTCGGTCCGCCCGACGCGAGGGACTCGGGCCGCTTCTGGTCCGGGACGCCATGGACGAGGTGCTGACTCGAAAGATCGACCGCGCGGTGGCCCTGGACCTGCCGCTGGTCGTCACCTGGCTGGCGCCGGCGTGCGCGCAGGCGTTGAGACCGGAGGCCGATGCCGTTTTGGCCCGCTTGCTGCGGGAAACCCTGCCGGCCTCGGATTTAGCCGGGCGCGCGCCGGGAGAGGGCGTGGCGGTGGTGCTCGGGGTCTCGACGGACGCCGAAGCCAAGTCTGTCCTGGATCGGATCGCGGCCGGGCTGGCGCGCCTCTGTGACGGGTGCGGGCTGGTGTCCGGCGTGGCCACGGCCACGCCCGGCGACACGGCAGCGACTCTGCTGCAACGCGCCCGCACTGCCGCCGGCGCGTGACGACCGTTCTATGCCGGATCGACCGGCGCGGGCCACAACCAGGCCGCGCCGCGCACACCGCTGGAATCCCCGTGGCGCGGCGGCCGCAGGCGCGTCGCGACCGTGTCCGAGAACACCCAGCGCGGCCATGCCTGAGGAACCGCGTCGTACAGGAGCTGGATGTTGGACAGGCCGCCACCGAGAACCACCACCTCGGGGTCGAGCACGTTCAGGATGGTGGCCGTGGCCCGCGCGAGGCGATCGGCGTAGCGGTCCAGGGTGGCCCGTGCCTCGGGATCGCCCGTCGCGGCCTGCGCCGCGATGGTCTCGGCCGGCAGCGAGTCGCCGGTGACCGCCGCGTGGTCCGCGCTCAGGCCGGGGCCGCTCAGAAACGTCTCGATGCATCCATGCAGGCCGCAGTAGCAGGCCCGGCCCGGGCGCTCGTCGTCGCGGGGCCAGGGCAGCGGATTGTGGCCCCACTCGCCGCCGATGGCGTTGGGACCGGACACCACGCGACCGTCGACGACGATGCCGCCGCCGACTCCCGTGCCGAGGATGACGCCGAACACCGACCGGGCATCGGCCCCGGCTCCGTCCGACGCTTCCGACAGGGCGAAACAGTCGGCATCGTTGGCGAGCCGGACCGGGCGGTCCAGGGCGTCCGCAAGGTCGCTGTCCAGCGGCCGGCCGATCAGCCAGGTGGAGTTGGCGTTCTTGACCAGGCCGGTGGCTGGCGACACCGTGCCCGGAATGCCCACGCCGACGCTGGCGCGGCCGCGACCGGCCGCCTGCTCCAGGGCGCCGACAAGATCGACGATGGCCTTGAGCGTCGCCGCGTAGTCGCCGCGCGGCGTGGCGACGCGCCGACGCGCCCGTTCTGCGCCGGTGCCGTCCAGCACCAAGCCCTCGATCTTGGTGCCGCCCAGGTCGATGCCGATGCGCAGGGGGGAGGGTGTCATGATCCCGGTCGTCCCGTCGGAGGAAGGCGTGGGCCACCGCGCTCGCCGCCGCTTGCGCCGGGCCGGAAAGCACGCTACCACCGCGATCATGAGCACGCATCCACCGGCTGATCCTGTCGGTCAGCATACCGCCCCTGGGGACGGCCTGCGGTTCCCCTTCACGGATCCGCCGGACACGGGAACCGCCGTGCCGGTGGCGCCCGGCGTGTTGTGGGTGCGGATGCCGCTGCCGTTCGCGCTGGATCATATCAATCTGTGGGTCCTGGAGGACGGCGACGGCTGGACGCTGGTGGACACCGGCATTGCCACCGACGAAACCCGCGCCCTCTGGGATACGCTGTTGGCGGGTCCGCTAGCGGGGCGCCCGGTGCGGCGGCTGATCTGCACGCACTTCCACCCGGACCACATCGGGCTTTCCGGGTGGTTGACGGACCGCCTGTCGGTCCCGCTGTGGGCCTCGGTCACCGAGTGGGCGTTCGGGCGCCAGTTGGCGGCCATGCCCGACGACGCGTTCGCCGAGATCGCCCGGCGGCTGTATGCCCGCGCCGGGTGCGGACCGGACCTGCTGGACTTCGTCGCCCAACGCGGCAATCCCTACCGGCACCGCGTGGCCGCGCTGCCGACGTCGGTGCGGCGGCTGATGAACGGGCAGGATGTGCGGATTGGTGCCTCGACCTGGCGCGTGGTGACCGGGCAGGGGCACTCTCCGGATCATGTGGGGTTGTTCTCGGCGCACGCGCGCGTGCTGATCTCCGGCGATCAGGTCCTGCCCAGGATCAGCCCGAACGTCAGCGTCTGGCCCACCGAGCCGGACGAGGATCCCCTGTCGCTGTTCCTGGCCAGCCTGCACCACTGGCGCGCGGCGGTGGACGACGACGTGCTCGTGCTGCCATCGCACGGGCTGCCGTTTCGCGGGTTGCACGCCCGGCTGGGCGTGCTCCTTCACCACCATGACGGCCGCCTGGACGAGACGGTGGCGTTGTGTCGCGGCGAGCCCAAGACCGCCATGGACCTCTTGCCGCGCCTGTTCCAACGCGAGTTGGATGATCATCAGTTGTTTTTCGCGCTCGGCGAAACACTCGCGCACCTGCATCACCTCGTGGCCCAGGATCGATTGCGCGGCGTCACGGACGACGATGGCGTGGTGTGGTACCAGGCCGTGTGACAAAGGGTGGCCCCGGAGTCCTGTCTTGGCCGCGTCGGGCTGTCCGGGTATGGTCTGGGTGCGGCGATGCTCGCAAACGTGAGGCTGTGGGGCGTGCGATGGTGGGGGATGGATTGCAGGACGCGGATCAGGACGGCCAAGTGTTTCGCCTGCTCACACGCGCCGATTTCGACGGCATCGTTTCCGCCGTCTTGTTGCGCGAACGCGGATTGATCGGCGACGTCGAGTTCGCCCAACCCAACGACATGCAGGCGGGCCGTGTTGCGGTTTCCGGCACCGACATCACGTCGAACCTCCCTTTTGTCGAGGGGGTGCATCTGGCGTTCGACCACCATGCCTCGGAGGTCACACGGGTCGGCCCCCAGGACAACCTGGTGATCGACGGCAACGCTCCCTCGGCCGCGCGCGTGATCTACGACTATTACGGCGGGCGTGAGGGGTTCGCTGAGATCAGTGTCGAGATGATGGACGCCGTGGACAAGGCCGATACCGCCGACTACGGCGAGATGGACATCCTGGCGCCCGACCGCTGGACCATGCTCAATTTCATCGTCGATCCAAGAACCGGGCTGCACCGCTTCCGGGAGTTTGCCATCTCCAACGAACAGCTCATGCGCGACCTGACGTACTACTGTCGGCGCCACCCGATCGAGGAAATCCTGCACATCCCGGATGTCGAGGAACGCCTGCACCTGTACTGGGAGCACAAGGAACAGGCGGAGCATCAGACCCGCCGCCAGGCTCGGGTGCGGAAAAACCTCGTCATCGTCGATTTCCGCGCCGAGCCCGTCCTGTACTGCTGCAACCGGTTCATGGTTTATGCGCTGTATCCGGAAGCCAACATCTCGCTGTACCTGATGCCCGGCTCGCGGGCTGGCTTGACCGAAATCGCCGTCGGTCGGTCGATCGTCAACCGCTCGTCGCGCGTTGACGTCGGGCACCTGTTGCTGGAGTACGGGGGCGGCGGACACGCGACGGCCGGAACCTGTCAGGTGCCGGAGGCGGAGGTCGAGGACGTGGTGGCCGCCCTGGCCGACCGGATCGTCGCCGATGGGTGACGCCGGACCGGCGCCGATCGTGCCGGACCTTTTGAACATCTTCACAGTGCGGAGTCATCAATGACCAACGTCGCCGTGGTCGGCGCCCAATGGGGTGACGAGGGCAAGGGCAAGGTGGTGGACTGGCTGTCGGAACGGGCCGATGTGGTGGTCCGGTACCAGGGCGGACACAACGCCGGGCATACGCTCGTGGTTGACGGCACCGTCTACAAGCTGAGCCTGCTGCCGTCCGGCGTGGTGCGGGGCAAGCTGTCGGTCATCGGCAACGGTGTGGTGATCGACCCGTGGGCGCTGTTCGACGAGATTGATCGCGTGACCGGACAGGGGGTCTCCATCACGCCGGACACCCTGAAGATCGCTGACAACGCCTGCCTGATCCTGCCCATCCATGGCGAGCTTGACCGCGCCCGCGAGGAGGCGGCCGGCGGGGGCCGGATCGGCACCACCGGGCGCGGCATCGGCCCGGCCTACGAGGACAAGGTGGCGCGTCGGGCCGTGCGGGTGTGCGATCTCGCGGAACCTGAGACGCTGCGGTTCAAGATCGAGCGGTTGCTGACACACCACAACGCCCTGCGGCGGGGGCTGGGGGCCGAACCGCTGGACGGCGCGGCCCTGTTCGAGCGTTTGACGGAGGTGGCCGAGCGGTTCGCGCCGTACGTGGCGCCGGTGTGGCGAGTGCTCGACGATGCCCGGCGGGCGGGCAAGCGGATTCTGTTCGAAGGCGCGCAAGGCGCCATGCTGGATGTCGAGCATGGGACCTATCCCTACGTCACCTCGTCCAATACCGTGTCGGGACAGGCGGCGGCCGGGTCCGGCATGGGGCCGGGCGCGGTGGCCTACGTCCTGGGCATCACCAAGGCCTACACCACCCGCGTCGGCAGCGGGCCGTTCCCGACCGAACTGCACGATGCCGTCGGCGAGCGCCTGGGCGAGCGCGGCCGGGAGTTCGGCACGGTCACCGGGCGCCGCCGCCGATGCGGCTGGTTCGATGCCGTCATGGTCCGCCAGGCGTTGAAGGTGGGGGGCGTGGACGGCATCGTCCTGACCAAGCTGGATGTCCTGGACGACATGGACGAACTGAAGGTCTGCGTCGGCTACGAGCTTGACGGCCAGAGACTCGACCACTTCCCCTCGGGCATGGCGGCGCAGGCGCGGGTGACTCCGATCTACGAAACCCTGGAAGGTTGGCGCGACAGCACCCGGGGTGCGCGGTCATGGGCCGAGTTGCCGGCCACGGCGATCAAGTACGTGCGCCGCATCGAGGAACTGATCGAGGCGCCGGTGGCCATCTTGTCGACGGGACCCGACCGCGAGGAAACCATCCTGGTGCACGATCCGTTCGCCGACTGACGACCGCCAGCCCGCCCAGGCTGGACGATCCCGGGCTGGACGATTCCGCTGGTGTTTAAGCAGATCGTAATGGATTCCGTCCCACAGTGAGGGCCGTTCTTTAGTGGTCGGCTCCGACCCGTGCCTTCGCCTGTCAGCCCAAACCCGCGGTCGTTGGGCGGCCGGGCGTTCGCGTGGGTCGGCCATGGGGCACGCGGGCAACGCTCTGCCCGTTGGGATCGGAGCACGGGCCGGGTCCATGGCCGCAGCCTGGACAGGGGCCACGCGGGAAGAAGGGCCGAGGGATGGCGCGGGATGGTGATGGCGGGCAGTCGGGCAAGGGGGCGACGGGAACGACGCCCATCCTGAAGGATCGGTACGCGATCTTTCCCGACAATCCTTTGCCGGACCTCGATACGCCCAACGCCACGGCGTTTGCCGCCGAGGACCGGCGCCAGCGGGGCCGCCCGCTCTTTGCCTTGGTGGTCACGGGTCCACTTCCTCCGCGCGTCCAGGTCATGCAGCAGCTTCGCGGCTTGCGCACGGCCGGCCTGATGGCCCTCGTGGAATGGGGCTACATCGAGTGGGCGCCGGCCGATGCCGTCCGGGTGGTGTTGATCTACGAGCAGCCGATGGGCGGACGGGTGATGAAAAGCCTGTCGGATACGATCACGCCGATCTCCGACCAGCAGTTCGTCAAGTCCTTGTTGCGTCCCCTGTGCATGGCGCTTGGCGAGTTGCAGAACCATGGCATCGGCCACCGCGCGGTTCGTCCCACCAATCTGTTTTATTCGGATGCGAGCGGCGGCAGGATCGTTCTGGGAGATTGCGCGACCGGTCCGGTGGCCATTGACCAGCCCGTGGTTTGCGAAACCATCGAGTCCGGGATGTGCACGCCGGCGGGACGCGGCCTTGGCGTCTACGCCGACGACTTCTACGCGCTGGGCGTGTGTGCCGTCATGCTCTTGATTGGACGCAATCCTCTTGCGGGGGTCAGCGACCATGACATCCTGACGCAAAAATTGCATCATGGAACGTACGCGACTTTGGTAAGCGACGTCCGCCTGCCGCTGGGCATGATCGAAATCGTGCGAGGCCTGCTGGCCGACGACGTGGATCAGCGCTGGGATTTCGAGCAGACGGACCTGTGGTTCAACGGGCGGCGCATGTCGCCGGTTCAGGCCAAACCGGTGCGTCGGGCTCAGCGGGCGTTCGTCTTCATGAACCAGGAGTTCTTCTTGCCTCGGAACCTGGCGCACGCGATGGCCAACAATTGGGACAAGGCCGTTCCCGTGGTCCTGGAAGGCAAGCTGGAAATCTGGTTGCGCCGGGGCCTTGAGAACAACCAACTCGCCGATCACATCACAATGGCGATCCGCAATGCTGCCGCCGTGGGGGAAAAGAACAAGGCGGCATTCCAGGATACGGCACTAGCGAATGTCCTGATTGTCCTGGACCCGGCCGCCCCCATTCGATACCGCGACTTCCGCGCGCATGTGGACGGGTTTGGTGGTGTGCTGTCGGCCCAAGTCGCGCTCGGCAAGGACACGCGCCTGGTCACCGAGGCGATTCTGCGCGATCTGCCGAAGATGTGGCTTGGAATGCGGGAGAAGTTCTCTCCTGAAATGATACAGATGACGAGCAATTTCCGCGAACTGCGCGATTATTTGCAGGATCCGTTCAAGAAAGGCGCGGGGCTGGAGCGGTGCCTGTATGAGCTGAACGAAAGCCAGCGCTGTCTCAGTCCGTTGTTGGCGCGGGACATCGTGCTCGACATTCGGGACCTGCTGCCGGCCCTGGATCGGACGGCCTCCCGCGTCGATTCAAAAACCGAACCGTTGGACCGGCACATCGTGGCTTTTGTTGCCGCCCGCTACCCGAAAGATATCGCGCCGCAGCTCGCGGCCCTGAACGAGGACGACACAAAACGGGCAACCCTGGGCATGTTGAGCCTGCTGGCCGTGCTGCAGTGGCGCCTTGGGCCGGAGGCGCTTCACGGGCTGTGCGGCTGGATGGGCGCCTTGATGGGGCCGATCATCAACAGCTACCACAGCCGGGCGCGGCGCCGCACGCTGGAGCAGGAGATCCCGCGCCTGGTGCGCAAGGGCAGCCTTCCGGAACTGTACAACTTCGTCGACAGTGCCGATGAACGTCGGGCCGACTTTGATGAGTTCCAGCGCGCCCGGGCCGAGTGGGCCGTGGCCCAGCAAAACATCCGGCATCTGGAATCCGGGCAGGTCGGCGCCGACGAGAATGCGGAGCGCACCGGCCAGCGGCTGGCCGCCACGGGGTCGGTGAGCGTCGCCATCGTTACCGTTGCGGTCGTTCTTTTGGGGTATATGTTTTAAGACGTGTGATCGGGCGCTGACCGGACGGATATTCCGGTCAACCTGCATAAGGAAGGCGAGGGCATGGCTGCGGGTTCACAGGGTGCGAGTCTCGGGTTGACCGCCAAGGCCGGCGGTCTGCTGTTGTTCGCGATCGGGTTGTTTCTGTTCCTGCCGACGGTCCTTTATCTGGTCGTGACCATGCTGCCGACGGCGGTGGCTTTGGTCATCGACCGGTCCGCGACCCGTTCCGGGTGGCTGTGCGTTGGCGGGTTGAACTTTGCCGCCGCGTGTCCCGGCCTGTTCGATCTGTGGTTCACGGACCCGTCGCTGGAATACGCGACGACGATGATCACCGATGTCTTTTCCCTTCTGATCGTGTATGGCGCGGCGGCGCTGGGATGGATCATCTATTTGACGACCCCGCAGATCATTGGCGCCTTCATGGAGATGACGTCGAGTCGGCGCATCACCAGGCTGAAGGCGCAGCAGAAGCAACTCGTCGAGGACTGGGGTTCCGAGGTCGCCCGCGAAGAGGTGGAGTGAGGCCGGTCGTGGCCCGCCCAGCGGCCACCGTGACGGATATATTTCCAATTCGTGGCGATCTCCATTAGGCTGAGGCCATGTTCATCGTCGCCGTCGCCAACAGCAAGGGCGGCTGTGGGAAGACCACCGTGGCCACCCACATCGCCGCGCACTTCACCGCCCGTGGATTCCGCACGGGTCTTGCCGATCTGGACCGCCAGCAAAGCGCCCGCGCGTGGTTGCGACGCCGCCCTGGGCATCTTGCCCCGATCCGCGAAGTGGACCTGGATGTCGAGGACGGCAAGCTCCCCAAGGGTCTGGACCGGCTGGTCGTCGACTGCCCGGCGGCCATGACCAAACAGACGGTCAAGGATGTGGTGCAGCAGGCGGGGACGATCGTCGTGCCCGTCCTGCCGTCGGCGTTCGACGAGGACGGCACGCGGCGGTTTCTCGGTCACTTGCTGAAGCTCAAGCCGGTGCGAAAACACCGCCGCGACGTGGCGTTCGTCGCCAACCGTGTGCGGATGCGCACCCGCGCGGCCGACCGGCTGGAGGCGTTCCTCACAGAGCTTGAGTTTCCGATCGCGGCGCGCCTGCGCGATACGCAGCAATACGCCAACGCGGCCGCCGACGGCCTGACGCTGTTCGACACGGCCGGGGCGCGGGCGCAGCCGCACCGTGACGAATGGCTGCCGCTGTTCGACCTGCTGGAACGGTGCGTGGAGTAGGGGGGCGAAGGCTTGCTCACGCTTTCGCCACGATCGTAGATCGTAGGGTGCGTCCGCGCCGAAGGCGCGACGCACCATCGCGCGGCGGTCCGGTGCGTCGCCCGCCGCTTGCGCGGCGGTCAGACGCACCCTACGACCAAGGCTTACGACGCCGCCAGGGACCGCAACACGTACGGCAGAATCCCGCCATTGCGGAAGTATTCCAGTTCGTCCAGGGTGTCGATGCGGCAACTGGTCACCACCTCCACCGTCGATCCGTCGGTCCGGGTGAGTGTTACCGCCACGTCCTGGCGCGGCTGGATATCGGCCACCCCGGTGATGGTGAAGGTCTCTGACCCGTCAAGGCCCAGGGTCTGGCGGGTCACCCCCTCGTTGAACTGCAGCGGCAGGACGCCCATGCCCACCAGGTTCGAGCGGTGAATGCGCTCGAAGCTTTCGGCGATCACGGCCTTCACACCCAGCAACACCGTGCCCTTCGCCGCCCAGTCGCGCGACGAACCGGTGCCGTACTCCTTGCCGGCCACCACCACCAGGGGCACGCCGTCCGCCTTGTATTTCATGGCGGCGTCGTAGATCGGCATGACGTCACCGGCCGGCATGTGCTTGGTCACGCCGCCCTCGCTGTGCGGCACCATCTCGTTGCGGATGCGGATGTTGGCGAAGGTGCCGCGCATCATGACTTCATGGTTGCCCCGGCGCGAGCCGTAGCTGTTGAAGTCCTTCACAGACACCTGGTGGTCCTGCAGGTATTCCCCGGCCGGGCTGTCGGCCTTGATGGCGCCGGCCGGCGAGATGTGGTCGGTGGTCACGCTGTCGGCCAGCAGCGCCAGAAGCCGCGCATTGATGATGTCGGCGGGCGGCTCGGGAGCCGGGTTCATGCCCTCGAAGTACGGCGGGTTGCGGACATAGGTGGACTCTGAGGCCCAGTCATAGGTCTCTCCCTCGGCCACATCGATGGCCTTCCACGGCTCCGGTCCCTCGAACACGTTGCCGTAGCGGGCGTTGAACATCTCCGGCCGGACATGCGCGGCCACCGTCTCGGCGACCTCGTGCGCGCTCGGCCAGATGTCCTTGAGGTAGACCGGCTGCCCGTCCGCCCCGGTGCCCAGCGGCTCGGTGAACAGATCCTTGGTCATCGATCCGGCGATGGCATAGGCCACGACCAGCGGCGGCGAGGCGAGATAGTTCGCGCGCACGTGCGGGCTGATGCGGCCCTCGAAGTTGCGGTTGCCCGACAGCACGGCCGAGGCCACCAGCCCGTTGTCGTCGATGGCGGCGGCGATGGGGGCGTCCAGCGGGCCACTGTTGCCGATGCAGGTGGTGCAGCCGTAGCCGGCCACCGTGAAGCCCAGCGCGTCCAGCGGGTCCTGAAGACCGGCCTTTTCCAGGTAGTCGGTCACCACCTGAGAGCCGGGCGCCAGCGACGTCTTGACCCACGGCTTACGGGTCAGGCCCTTCTCGACGGCTTTTTTGGCCAACAGCCCGGCGGCCATCAGCACCGTGGGGTTCGAGGTGTTGGTGCACGAGGTGATGGCGGCGATCACGACATCGCCGTCCGACAGAGTGTAGTCGGCTCCGTCGACCGGCACCGCGCGGGGTGCGTCCTGCTGGGCCATGTCCTTCAGCGCCTGGGCGAAGGCCCCGGCGGCACCCGATAGCGCCACGCGATCCTGCGGCCGGCGCGGGCCGGCCAGCGAGGGCTCGACGTCGCCCAGGTCCAGCTCCAGTGTGTCCGTATAGAGCGGGTCGGGCGTCGTCTCGTCGCGCCACATCCCCTGGGCCTTGGCATAGGCCTCGACCAGGGCCACCTGCGCGGCCTCGCGGCCGGTGTCGCGCAGGTAGCGCAGGGTTTCGGCGTCGATGGGGAAGATGCCGCAGGTCGCCCCATACTCGGGCGCCATGTTGGCGATGGTGGCACGGTCGGCCAGCGGCATGGCGGCCAGGCCGGGGCCGAAGTACTCCACGAACTTGCCGACCACGCCCCGGCCGCGCAGCATCTGCGTGACCGTCAGCACCAGGTCGGTGGCCGTGGTGCCTTCCCGCAACGCGCCGGTCAGCTTGAAGCCGACAACCTCGGGGATGAGCATGGAGACGGGCTGGCCCAGCATGGCCGCCTCGGCCTCGATGCCGCCCACACCCCAGCCCAGCACGCCCAGGCCGTTGATCATGGTGGTGTGGCTGTCGGTGCCGACCAGCGTGTCCGGGTAGGCGACCTCGGCGCCGGTCTGGTCCGGGCTGGTCCAGACGGTGCGTGCCAGATACTCCAGGTTCACCTGATGGCAGATGCCGACTCCGGGCGGAACCACGCGAAAGTTGTCGAACGCCGTCTGGCCCCAACGAAGGAAGGCATACCGCTCGCCGTTGCGTTCGAACTCCTTGTCGATGTTGCGGGCCAGGGCATCGGGGCTGGCGTAGAAGTCCACCATCACCGAATGGTCGATCACCAGATCGACCGGAGACAGTGGATTGATTCGCTTGGGGTCGCCGCCCAGGGCGGTCATGGCCTCGCGCATGGCGGCCAGATCGACCACCGCCGGCACGCCGGTGAAGTCCTGCATCAGCACGCGGGCCGGGCGATAGGCGATTTCCCGAGTCGAACTGCGGGTCTCCAGCCACGCGGCCACGGCCTTGATGTCGTCGACGGTGACGCTGCGGCCATCCTCATGCCGCAGCAGGTTCTCCAGCAACACCTTGAGCGAGAACGGAAGGCGCGAGATGTCGCCCAGGCCGGCCTCCGACAGCGCGAAATAGTCCACCTTTCGGCCTCCGACCGACAGGGCGCGGCGAGTCTGCAAGGTATCGTGACCGGTGGCTCCCACGGACGTCCTCCCTCGTGGTGATGCTGGAAACGCGAAGGGTTGGGGGGCTCGGCGCGCGCAGGGCCGCCGATGGCTCCGGGTCCCGGACATCGCCCCGATACAGATATGGCGTGGCGCTCGCTTAACGCATCCCCCCGTCCCTGTCCAGTCGGTGGCCGGGTGTCCAAACGCAAATCACGAGAAAAATCCGTTCTCGCCCCAAATAGGATAGTTTCCGTAGCGTCTTCAAAGAGTTCGCCGCATCTTCATCCGGCGGCTCAAATATCAGCAAACGCAAACATTTGCCCTGCTTGACCCCGATGGCGGAAGCGCGCTAACAACGCGGGAAGCGAGGCGGAACAATCCTCGCACACTGGATCACCGATACGAACATGGACCGGCCAACGGGCCCCTGAGATCCAGGGACAGGGAGGAAGGAACGGGTATGTCTGAAGAGACAGCCATCCTCGAAGCGCGGAGCGTGTCTCTGCAGTTCGGGGGCGTGCGTGCGTTGTCCGATGTCACCTTCTCGGTGACCCGGGGCGAACTGTTCGCCATCATAGGCCCGAACGGCGCCGGAAAAACCTCGATGATGAACTGCATCTCTGGCCGGTATACGCCGACCAGCGGGCAGGTCCATTTCAAGGGACGCGACGTCACGGGGCTGAAGCCCAACAAGCGGGCGGAACTGGGCATCGGCCGGACGTTCCAGAACCTGGCCCTGTTCGGGCATATGAGCGTGCTCGACAACATCATGGTCGGGCGGCACCACCTGTTGAAGAACAACTTCCTGAACGGCGCCCTGTACTGGCTGGGCGGCGCGCAAAAGGAAGAGCTGGATCACCGGCGCACGGTCGAGGATATCATCGACTTCCTGGAAATCACCCACATCCGCAAGGCCATAGCCGGGACGCTGTCGTACGGCCTGCGCAAGCGGGTGGAGCTGGCCCGTGCCGTCGCGCTGAAGCCGGACCTGATCCTCCTGGACGAGCCCATGGCGGGCATGAACCTGGAGGAGAAGGAGGACATGGCCCGTTTCATCATCGATCTGAATGAGGAATGGGGCATGTCGGTGATCATGATCGAGCATGACATGGGCGTGGTCATGGACATCTCGCACCGCGTCGCTGTGCTCGATTTCGGCCAGAAGATCGCCGATGGCTTGCCCGACGAGATCATGAGCGATCCGCGCGTCAAGGCCGCCTATCTGGGCGACGACGACGACGCGGTTGGCGGCGGCAGCCGGGAGGTGGCCTGATGGCGCGCAAACGCAACCAGAAGACCACGCCGGAGTTCGCGGACGTCACGCGCTTCGACACCTTCCCGAAGCTGCTGGCCTATAACGCGCGCACGTATGGTCATGAAATCGTGATGCGCGAAAAGGACTTCGGCATCTGGAACGAGTTCACCTTCGCCGACTACCAGCGCAAGGTGCGCCAGTATGCCCTCGGTCTGCACGCGCTGGGCGTGCAGCGCGGGGACTGCGTCGGCCTGCTGGGCGCCAACCGGCCGGAATGGGTCTGGGGTGAGGTGGCCGCGCACGCCATCGGCGCCACGTCTCTGGGAATCTACAAAGACGTGCTGGGCGAAGAGGCCGCCTACCTGATCACCAACGCCGAGATCAAGGCGATCATCTGCGAGGACGAGGAGCAGGTCGACAAGCTGCTGGAACTGGGCGACGACATCCCCTCCGTCAAGGTCATCGTCTATTGCGATCCGCGCGGGATGCGCAAGTACGACGACCCCCGCCTGATGTCCGAGGAAGCGCTGTGCGAAAAGGGCGACGCGCTGGACCGGGAGCAGCCGGGCCTGTACGACGCCGAGGTGGAGCAGGGCAGCGCCGACGATGTTTCCATCCTGTGCACCACGTCGGGCACGACCAGTATGCCCAAGCTGGCCATGTTGCAGTCGGGTCCGTTCCTGAACCACTGCCTGGATTATCTAAACGCCGACCCGAAGTGCCCGGGTGACGACTATGTCTCCGTCCTGCCGCTGCCGTGGATCATGGAACAGGTTTACGTTATCGGCCAGCAGCTCATCGCGCGCAATATCATCAACTTCGTCGAGGATGAAGAAACGACCATGGCTGACCTGCGGGAGATCGGCCCGACCTTCGTCCTCCTGGCGCCGCGCGTATGGGAAAGCATCGCCGCCGAGATCCGCGCGCGCATGATGGACAGCACGCGATTCAAGCGCTTCATGTACGATCTGGGGACGAAGATCGGCTTGAAAGCCCTTGAAAACAAAAAGAAATCCTGGTTCGCCGATTTCATTCTGTTCCGCGCGCTGCGGGACCGGTACGGGTTTTCGTTCCTGACCTCCGCCGCCACGGGCGGGGCCGCCATGGGGCCGGAGACGTTCAAGTTCTTCCACGCCATGGGCGTGCCGCTGAAACAGCTGTACGGCCAGACCGAACTGGCCGGCGCCTATACGATCCATCGCAACGACGACATCGACGCCGAGACGGTCGGCGTCGCCTTCGATGAGGCCGCCGTGCGGATCAACGAGCCGGATGAGGAGGGCGTGGGCGAGATCGTGGGCCGCAGCCAGGGCATGTTCCTGGGCTACTACAAGAATGAAGAGGCCACCAACGCCGACAAACGCGACGGCTGGATGTACACGGGCGACGCCGGCTACATCAACAAGGCGAACGGGCATCTGGTGGTCATCGACCGCGTGAAGGATCTGGCGAACACCTCAACGGGTGTGCGGTTCTCGCCCCAGTACATCGAAAACAAGCTGAAGTTCTCGCCGTTCGTGGCCGAGGCGGTGATCCTGGGCCGCGACCTTCCATACCTGGCGGCGATGATCTGCATCCGCTGGTCCATTGTCTCCAAGTGGGCCGAGCAGAAGGGCATCTCGTTCACCAACTACACAAACCTGTCGGCCCACCCCGATGTCTATGCGTTGCTGCGTGACGAGGTGGTCCGGGTGAACGATACGCTGCCCGACTCCCAACGAATCCGCAAGTTCCTGCTGCTCTACAAGGAACTGGACCCGGATGACGGCGAACTGACCCGCACGCGGAAGGTGCGGCGCGGCGTGATCGCCGAGAAGTATGCCCGGGAGATCGAGGCCATCTACGCCGGCCGCGATGCCGTGGATGTGGATACGACCATCACCTTCCAGGACGGCAGCACGGCGCGGATCCAGACGACCTTGCGGGTCGAGACCCTGCTGCCGCCGGACGACCCGGCGCGGCGCGCGGCGGAGTAATCCTTGTGCCAGGCGGGGGCGAAACACCTGCCAGGACGTGAGTGAAAAAACGGCCCGAGACAAGAATCGACGGGCATCAGGGAGGACCGGGATGGACCTGTTCTTTCAGCTTCTGATCAACGGCATCATCGTCGGCACGCTGTATGGCGTGGTGGCGATGTGCTTCGTGCTGATCTACAAGTCGACGCAGGTCGTGAACTTCGCCCAGGGCGAGTTCCTGCTGATCGGCGCCTGGATTTGCTGGTCCATCCTGGTCCAGTTCGAGATTCCCTTCGTGTTCGGGTTTCTGTTGACCCTGGCCTTCATGGCCGCGCTCGGCATCTTCATTCAGATGGTGGTGCTGCGGCCGATGATCGGCGAGCCGATCATTTCGGTGATCATGGTGACCATCGGGCTGTCGATCTTCATGCGGGCGTTTTCCAATTGGGTGTTCGGGCAGGACACGGTCGGCTATCCGGATGTTTTCGGCACCAGTTCCGTCAATATCGGTGGCCTGCAGGTCCAGCCGGCCTATCTGATGAGCTTCGTGATTTCGCTGATCATCATGGCCGGATTCTTCTACTTCTTCCGCTACAGCCGCCACGGCCTGGCCATGCGTGCCACCGCCTTCAATCAGCAGGTGGCGCAGTCGCTGGGCATTTCGGTCAAGCAGGTGTTCGCCATGGCCTGGGCCATCTCGGCCATGGTGTCGGCCCTGGCCGGCGTGGTGGTGGGCATGGTCAACGGCGTGTCCTCGGCGCTGTCCTTCATCGGGATCAAGGTGTTCCCGGCGGTCATCCTGGGCGGCCTGGACTCGATCGTCGGCGCCGTGGTCGGGGGCCTAATCGTCGGCGTGCTGGAGAACATGGCCGAATACGTGGACGGCCAGTTCCTGCACTGGGGCAACATGCTGACCATCGCGCCGTTCTGGGTGCTGATCATCATTCTGGTGGTCAAGCCCTACGGCTTGTTCGGCACCAAGGATATCGAGCGCGTCTAGGATCGCGGGCGAGGAGGAGACACGACCATGGCCACCACGAGCCTGCGGCCCTGCGGCGACTTCCGCACGACATACCGTCAGGACACGACCATCTTCGACACCCGCAACAGCCGCTGGGCCATGCTGCTGTTCCTGGTGGCGCTGTACGGAATGGTGCTGGTGCCGATCCTGGCCCCTGGGGTCGAGGAGGCGCCGGTCTTGAGCACCGTGTTCTCGCCCTTCTACAACGCGCAGTACCTGAGCCTGGCCATCCAGGCCTGCTACTGGGGCATCGCCGCGTTGGGCCTGAACATCCTGGTCGGGTTCACGGGGCAGATCTCGTTGGGCCACGCCGCCTTTTTCGGCATCGGCGCGTTCGGCTCGGCCTACTTCAACAACACCTTCGGCATCCCGGTCATTCTCTCGATCCCGCTGGCCGGATTGCTCGCCGCCGCGGTGGGCCTGCTGTTCGGCAGCCCGGCGGCGCGCATCAAGGGCCTGTACCTGGCCATCGCCACCCTGGCCGCGCAGTTCATCATCGAGGATCTGTTCATCCGCATGGACTGGTTCACGGGGGGATCCTACGGCTCCCTGGCCAATTCCATCGAACTGTTTGGCCTGACCTTTGACACGGACGCCAAGTTCTTCCTGTTCGCGCTGACGATCACCATCATCATGTACGTGGCGGCGTCGAACCTGATGCGCACGCGTGACGGCCGCGCCTTTGTCGCCGTGCGCGACCACTATCTCTCGGCCGAGGTGATGGGCATCAACCTGACGAAGTACCGTGTCCTGTCGTTCGGCATCTCTTCGTTCTACGCCGGCATCGGCGGCGCGTTGTATGGGCACTATCTCGGCTTCGTCTCGGCCGAGGGCTTCACCATCCTGCTGTCGATCCAGTTCCTGGGGATCATCATCATCGGCGGTCTGGGCTCGGTGATGGGGGCCATGCTGGGCACCATCTTCATGGTGCTGCTGCCGGAGGTCATGACGGCGGGTGTCGACGTCATTGCCTCCACCCCGTGGGGCGACACCCCGATGATCACCAACAGCCTGGCCTTCTTCAAGGAAATGGCCATCGGCGCGGCGATCATCCTGTTCCTGATCTTTGAACCGGACGGACTGGCGCACCGCTGGCGCCTGATCAAGGCGTACTGGAAGCTGTATCCGTTCTCCTACTAGGTCGGATGAATGCCGGCCTCTAAACAAGCAAAAACACACCCTTTCTTGGAACCTGGAGGAAACACCATGCGCAAGACTTTCACGCTCGCCTGCGCCACCAGCCTGGGCATCATGGCCGCGGCCAGCACCGCAGCGCAGGCCGAGGACTCGGTGTTCGTCGGCCACCTGATGGACATCACCGGCGCGACCGGTTTTGTCGGCAAGCTGTACGGCCCGGCCGTGCGCGACGCCGTCGACTACATCAATGAAAACGGTGGCATCGACGGCACCACCATCGAGATGGACAGCGTCGACTACGCCTATGAAGTTCCGCGTGCCATTTCGTTCTATAAGAAGTGGGAACAGCAGGGCATGGTCGCCATGCAGGGTTGGGGCACGGGCGATACCGAGGCCCTGATCAGCTTCGTGGCGAAGGACGAGATTCCGGTTTGGTCCGCCTCTTACTCGGGCCACCTGACCGACCCCACCGGCAAGAACCCCAACACCCAGAAGCCGGCGCCCTACAACTTCTTCTACGGCCCGTCCTACTCCGACGGCTGCCGCGCCCTGGCGCAGTGGGCCATGGAGGACTGGAAGGCCAACGGCGGCGAGGGCACGCCGAAGTTCGTCCACACCGGCGACAACCACCCGTACCCGAACGCGCCCAAGGAAGCCTGCGCCGCCTATGCCGAGGAACTCGGCTTCGAGGTGCTGAACCCGGTCGTGGTCTCGCTCAAGCCAGGTGACTTCAAGGCGCAGTGCCTGACGATCCAGGAGAACGGCGCCGACTATGCCTACATCGGGAACCTGGGTCCGTCGGTGGTCTCGCTGTTCAAGTCCTGCGACACGGTCGGCACCGACGTGCAGTTCATGGCGAACATTTGGGGCGGCGACCGCAAGACCATGGAGGCCATCGGCGATACCGAGCGCAGCCTGATCTTCGTGGCCGCCAACGCCTTCTGGGGCTCCGACGCGCCCGGCATGGAGACGGTGCGCGCCATCTCCGAGATGGCCGACCCGGACGTCGAGTTCCGCACCCACCACTACATTCGCGGCATCTGCACCGCCTACTACATGAAAGAGGCGATGGAGTGGGCCAAGGAAAACGGCGGCATCACCGGCCCGAACATCAAGCAGGGCATGTACGCGCGCACCGATTGGGTGCCCGAGGGCCTGGAGGGTGTGTGCATCCCCTCGACCTGGACCGCCGAGGACCATCGCGGCACCATGACCGTGAACGTCTACCGTGGCACCAACGTCGGCGGTGAGGTCGGCATCGAGCGTGTCGCTCAGACCACCCTGCCGCGTCGCGACGACTGGCTGGGCTGGTAAGGTCCAGGAGGCGGACGCCGGGCTTTCCGGGCGCGGCGTCCGCCTTTCCCGTTTTTCCGATCCGACCGTATTCCGCCGCGAAGGACCGTCCTCCCATGGCTCACGCCACCGCCGAGACGACAGCGCCGCCCACCCCGTCGCCGGGCGCGGGCGAGTCCATCCTGTCGGTCAACAACATCGAGGTCGTCTACGACGACGTGATCCTGGTGCTGCGCGGCGTCTCGCTGGAGGTCCCCGAGGGCGACATCGTCACTCTTCTGGGCCCCAACGGCGCCGGCAAGACCACCACGCTGAAAGCCATCTCCGGCCTGCTGCGCACCGAAAATGGCGAGGTCACGCGCGGCGAGGTGCGCTTCATGGGCGAGAACATCGCCAACATGAGCCCCGAACAGATCGTGCGGAAGGGTATCTTCCAGGTGATGGAGGGCCGGCGCATCGTCGAGGACATGACGGTGGTCGAGAACCTGCGTCTGGGCGCCTACACCCGCAAGGATGGGGCGGCCGCCATCAAGCGCGACCTGGACATGGTGCTCGACTACTTCCCGCGCCTGCGCGAGCGGACCGGCCTGGCCGGCTATCTTTCCGGCGGCGAACAGCAGATGCTGGCCATCGGCCGCGCCATGATGGCCCGGCCCAAGCTGATCCTGTTGGACGAACCGTCGATGGGCCTCGCGCCGCTGCTGGTCAAGGAGGTGTTCGGCATCATCCGCAAGCTCAACCAGGAACTGGGCATGACCACCCTGCTGGTGGAGCAGAACGCCAAGATGGCCCTCGGCGCGGCCTCCTACGGCTACATCATGGAATCCGGCAAGGTCGTCATGGACGGCTCTCAGGCAGACCTTCTGGACAACGAGGACGTCAAGGAGTTCTATCTCGGCGGCGGTGGCGAGCACCGCAAGTCGTTCAAGAACCTGAAATCGTACAAGCGCCGCAAACGCTGGCTGTAGGAACCGTACCTCATGGAGCATTACGACCACCTGGAGACCCGCCCGCAGGCCCAGCGCGAGGAGGAGGACTTCGCCGCCCTGCCGGGGTTGATCGCGCTGGCCAAAGGGACCGCGCCGCACTTCGGTCGCCTGCTCGCCGACGTCGATCCGGACACGGTGACGGACCTGGCGGCGCTGGCGCGGCTGTCGGTGACCCGCAAGAGCGACCTGATCCGGCTGCAGAAGGATCACCCGCCGCTGGGGGATCTCGTTTCCGACTGGGGCGACATCGGCCGCATTCTGCAATCTCCGGGACCGATCAACGACCCGGAGGGCTCGCGCGTCGGCTACTGGCGTCTGGCGCGGGCGCTGTTCGCCGCCGGCTTCCGGCGCGGCGACATGGTGCAGAACTGCTTTTCCTACCACTTCACCCCGGGCGGCTGGATCTTCGACGATGGCTGTCGCGCCCTGAAGTGCCCCGTGTTCCCGGCCGGCGTCGGCAATACCGAGCAGCAGGTGCACGCCATGGCCGGGCTCAACGTGGTGGGCTACACCGGCACGCCGTCGTTCCTGCGCATCATCCTGGAGAAGGCGGCGGAGCTGGGCGTCGTCCTGCCGACGCTGAAAAAGGGCCTGGTCTCTGGCGAGGCCTTTCTGCCACCGCAGCGCGCGGCCTTCCGCGAGGCCGGCATCGATGTGTATCAGTGCTACGCCACCGCCGACCTGGGCCTGATCGCCTATGAAAGCCCGGGGCCGGACGGCGCGGTCGAGGGCATGATCGTCGACGAGGGCGTCTTGGTCGAGATCGTCCGCCCCGGCACCGGCGACCCGGTGCCGCCGGGCGAGGTGGGCGAGGTGGTGGTGACCACCTTCACGCCGGAATACCCGCTGATCCGCTTCGCCACCGGCGACCTGTCGGCCGTGCTGCCGGGCGAGAGCCCGTGCGGGCGCACCAACATGCGCATCAAGGGCTGGATGGGCCGCGCCGACCAGACCACCAAGGTCAAGGGTATGTTCGTCCACCCCGAGCAGGTGGCCGAGGTCCTCAAGCGCTTCCCCGAGGTCACCCGCGGCCGGCTGGTGGTGAGCCACGACGCGCGGTCCAACGACGTCATGACGCTGCGGTGCGCCTGCCCGTCTGACGATGCCCTGGCCGGCAAGATCGCCGAGGCCGTGCAGGCGGTCACCAAGCTGAAAGCCGTGATCGAGTTCGTGGATGAGGGCACCTTGCCCAACGACGGCAAGGTGATCGAGGATACGCGTAAGTTCGACTGACCCCGTCTCTCGGTCACAGACGCACGCCCGAGACCGGCATCGCTCGGCAGACCCGGCTTGCCGCCATCCGTGCCAGGTGCCACCATGACCGCGTCGTCCCCTGGGCCCGAAGCCCCACCGAACCCCGTGCCTCCGGCCGAGACCGCATCCCGGGGCGACGCCCCGTTGCGCGGAATCGGCTTCATGTTGCTGGCGGTGGCCTTGTTCTCGGTCATGGACACCCTGGCCAAGGCGCTCACGACCACCTTTCCGGTCGTCCAGATCCTGCTGTTCAGGGCGCTGGCCGCGCTGCTGGTCCTGCTGCCCCTGGCGTGGCGCTGGGGCGGGACCGCTCTGTTCCGTCAGGTGCGCGGCGCCGAAATGAAACTGGTGTTGGCCGGCCTGCTGGGCGCCGGTGCGCTGAGCAGCTTTCTCATGGCGTGGCGTGAGCTTCCCCTGGTCGAGGTCGGCGCGATCCTGTTCGCCGCGCCCCTGATCGTCACCGCCCTGTCGGTGCCTCTGCTGCGGGAGCCGGTGGGCATCCATCGGTGGAGCGCCGTGCTGATCGGGTTCGTTGGGGTGCTGATCGTGCTGCGGCCCGGCGGCGCGGTGTTTGTGCCGGCCGCGCTGTGGGCCGTGCTGGGCGCGCTGTTTTATGCGCTGTGGATGATCAGCCTGCGCTCGGCCGGCAAAGCGGTCCCGCCGCACTTGGTGGCGGTCACCAATGCCCTGATCATGCTGGCGCTGGCCCTGCCCGTGGTGGCCTGGGTCTGGGTGCCGCCGACGGTAGGGCAGGGGGCCGCGCTGGTCAGTCTCGGGATTGTCGGCGGGCTGGCGCAGTTCTGTCTGGTGCGCGCGTTCAGCCTAGCCCCGGCGGCCCTGGTGGCGCCATTCGACTACAGCTACATCATTTACGGCACGGTGCTGGGCTATGTCGTCTTCGGCGATTTCCCCGCCGCGTCCACGTGGATCGGTGTGGTTCTGCTCACCGGCTCCGGTCTGTACACCATCCACCGGGAACGGGTGCGAGCGCGCCGTCCGCCGGCGACCCGGCCGATCATGGGGAAATGAACCAGAGACCCCATTAAGGCTGCGAGCGGTCGCGATACCAGGCCAGAACGTGGACGCGCAGGGCGCTGGACAGGTTCTCCCGCCCCGGCTCGGGACCGGCGGTGCGGGCGGCGTCCACCTCGGTCACGATCTGCGCCACGGTTCGCCCCTCGGCGCGGGCGATCTCCGCCAACGCCTCCCAGAAGGCATCTTCCAGCGACACGCTGGTCGGGTGACCGGCGATGGCGATGGAGCGTTTCCGCACCGTCATGGCTGGGCGCCGTCCAGCGCCTGGATGAACGCGAGGCTCGCCGCCACGGCATCGGCTAGCGCCTGGGCCTCGGTGCGGCCGGACGCCTTGCGCGGTTTGAACCCGTGGTCGCCGTCCTCCAGCCAGTGCAGGCGTAGTCCCGGCGCCAGTGCAACCGCCGACACCACGTCCCGGCCGCCCATCGGGTCCCGGGTGCCCTGGCAGATCAGCCCCGGCGTGCGCAGCGTGCCCAGATGCGCGGTCCGCAGCCGCTCGGGCTTGCCCGGGGGATGGAACGGATAGCCGAGGCAGAGCAGACCGCGAACGCCCTCGGCGTCGGCGACCAGGGACGCCATGCGCCCGCCCATGGACTTGCCGCCGATCACCACGCGCTCGGCCGGGCCATGCGCGGCGATCATTCGCCGCCAGGTTTCCAGCAGCACCGGCTCGCGGTCGGGCGGCCGCCGCCGGCCGTCGGCGCGGCGCGCCGCCATGTAGGGAAACTCGAACCGCACCACCCGCACGCCGCCATCCGCGAGGCCCTGGGCCACCGCCGTCATCCAGTCCGAGTCCATCGGTGCTCCGGCCCCGTGGGCCAGCAGCAGGCGAGGGCCGGACGGCGGACCGTCGCACAGGACCGGGATGTCGTCTTGCATGGTGCGGCTCAGGGTCAGGTGATCTGGCCGGCGCGCGCCCGCTTGCCGGCTTCCCACGCCTTGCGGGCCCAGTCCGCCAGGGTGTCCTCATCGTCCAGAACGAAGGGCGGCAGCCGCCGGAAGCTGGCGGAGGCCAGGCCGGCGTTCCCCGGGGCCTCGAATGAGGCGCCGGAGGCCTCGTCCTCTGGGGCCTCGTCGGGGTCGTCCCAACGCTCGGCGGCATCGTAGTCCGCCCGCGTGCGGCCATCGACCCGGAACAGCAGCACGCCATCCTGGATGATGCCGAACAGCGTGCCCTGCAGGTACAGCCCGACGACGTTGCCGGCATCGCGCGTCTCGACCCCGCCCATCGCCGCGCGGAGAAGCGGCAGAAGCGCGTCCGCCACGCGGGCGGACTCCCCGGTGGCCATCATGACGTTCCCCGCACGCGGAAGGACGCCTTGACCAGCCGATCGGCAACCTCAAGCACCTCGGTCAGGCTGGTGCCCTGGGCCAGCGTCTCCCGCCCGGATTGCACGGTGAACTGGAAGCTGGTGGGCGCGAGCGCACCCGGTTTCGGCAGCCCCTTGTGCTGCTTGGTGATGATGAGCAGGGGCCGTTCGAAGCTGCTGCGGAACACGGCGAAGCGGGCCGTGCCGTCGCGCTGGTCGATGGCGTAGTCGCGCCACTCGCCGCGCATGACACGGCGGCTGTACAGAGACAGCAGGGTATTCATCTCGGATCGGGAAAAATGGACGGAAGGGACGCCGCGCCTGTATTCGAGGAGACGGACAATCTTCGACATGGGCCTACCGATGCTTCCCTGCTCCCGATCCCTCGCGACACCGTGGCGGGGCCGCCGCCCAGCCATGCCGGACCGGGCCATTCTCTGCCGAGTCGCCCGGCCTGTCGAGCCCAATTTGCACGCCCGCGCAACGGTCCCGGTACCCGCATGTCTGACCGGGATTGCGCCGCGCTCACCGCTGGCCGGGCATGGGGCCGACCATTGGGCCGGCGACATCACGCGAGCTGATCACGTGGCGCGGATCGGTCACCAGCCGACCGTCCTCGCCCGGAACGGCGCGGTCGTAGCAGGTGATCGCGCCGATCGTCCGATAGCAGTACAGGCGCGTTTCGATGGGCGTGTTCGCCGCCGGCGGCTGGACGCAGTAGTAGCCCCCAGTGGAATAGCGCACCATCGAGCAGTCGTGGCCCGTGACCAGGGACACCACATGGTCCGGAATGGTCTTGTCCGTGGCCACCACCGAGGCCACGGTCACCGCGCCGACGCCCATCGTGACCGGGTGGGTGGCCACGTCGTACATGGCGTTGCAGCCGGTCATGCCCAACAGTCCCACCATCCCCACGGCCAGACCGAGAGCCCCCAGTCTCCGCTGTCGGCGCTTGGCCGGTGGCGTTCTTACCCCGTGCATCGACGTTCGATCCCGTCCTGTCCACGCCAACCGGCCGCTTCATCGGCGACGAAGGCCCCACTGGCGTTGCGCGTCCCGTCGGGACACCCTACGTCCCAAGCGGTTAAGGATGGTTGAATCCCGTTTCCCGGTCCCACCCCCCGCACGGAGGCATCGAGCACCCATGGCCGTTCACACGCCTATCTGCGACTTCGGTTGGCGCGCGCCCGACTTTTCCCTCCCCGCCACCGACGGGCGCACTTACAGCCTCGCCGACATCCGGGGCGCGCGGGCCACGCTGATCGTCTTCATCTGCAATCATTGTCCCTACGTGAAGGCCGTGGCCGACCGCCTGGTGCGCGATGCCCATGCCCTGATGGAGCAGGGCGTCGGCGTCGCCGCCATCTGTTCCAACGATCCGGTGCAGTATCCGGATGATTCCTTCGACAACATGGTCCGGTTCGCCGCCGACAACGGGTTCCGCTTCCCCTACCTGTACGATGCCACTCAGGAGGTTGCCCGCGCCTACGATGCGGTGTGTACGCCGGACTTCTTCGGCTTCGACGCGGACCTCGGGCTGCAGTACCGGGGGCGGCTGGATTCCTCGGGCAAACAACCGGCCGGGCCGGACGCGCGGCGCGAGCTGTTCGAGGCCATGTCGGCTGTCGCCCAGAGCGGGCAGGGGCCGCGCGAGCAGACGCCGTCCATGGGCTGCTCGATCAAGTGGAAGGCGGCTTGATCCGCCATATGCCGACCACCGCTTGGCCGCGTTGCCTTCCGGTCGTCCCGTGACTATGGTGTTCGCCCGGCCGCCCCACGGGCGGCCGGACGGACCCCATGCCCAAGGAGACGACCGTGGCCAAGACGCCCAACCGCGCCGGCCCCGAAACCCCGCCATCCGACCAGATGGACCCGGCCCAGGAAGCCCTGTTCCGCGAGGTGGAAGAGGACCTGCGCGCCGACCAGATGCGCAAGCTGTGGCAGCGCTATGGCGGCTACGTCATCGGCACGGCGGTCCTGATTGTCGCCGTGGTGGCCGGCTTCCAGGGCTGGACGGCGTGGCAGGCCTCGGTCCGCGCCGACGAGGCGCAACGGTACTTCACCGCCGTGCAGGCCGGCGTGCCGGCCGACGACGCTCTGTTGGCGCTGGCCCGCGAGGGCCAGACCGGCTACGCCGCCCTGGCCGCGTTGCAGCGCGCGAACAGTCTCGCCGAGGCCGGCAAGACCGCCGAGGCAATCGCCGCCTACGATGCGGTGTCGAGCGACGGGCGCGTGCCGGGCGCCATCCGGGAGGCTGCGGCCATGGTCGCCGCCTTGTACGCCATGGACGCGGAGTCCGAGACCTCTTTGCGCGGTCGCCTGACGCCCCTCACCGAAGAGGATGGCGCGTGGCGGTTCATGGCGCGGGAACTGCTGGCCCTGCTGGACCTGCGCAGCGGCAACACCGACGCGGCGCGCCAGGCGTTCACCGAACTCAGTCAGGCGCGCGAGGCGCCCACCGGCGTTCGGGCCCGCGCGTCGGAGCGGCTGGTGATGATGGGTGTGGCGTCTGAGGCCGGGGGCTGAGCCATGCGCAACGGCATCGCACGAGGGACGCGCGCGGTTGTGACGGGATGCCTGGTGGCGGCCCTGGCCGGCTGTGGCTGGCTGGGGGCCGACACGCAGGATCCCCTTCCCGGCAAGCGCATCAGCGTGCTGGAGCGCGAGGTGCGGCTGTCCCCAGCGGTGACCGGCAACCCGGGCGACATCCGCCTGCCGCCGCCGGTGCCGAACGACGACTGGCCGATGGCCGGCGGCTACGCCAATCACGCCATGCACCACATGGCCCTGGGGGATGCGCCGGAAGAGATCTGGCGCCGCGACGTTGGCGCCGGGTCCGGCTCGCGCAATGCGCTGCTGGCCGAGCCGGTGATCGGCGGCGGACGCGTCTATACCATCGATGCCGAGGCCGAGGTGCGCGCCTATGATCTCGCCACCGGGGACCTGATCTGGCGCCGCGACCTGCCCAACCGCGACGAGGACGAGGACGACGGCTATCTGTTGGGTGGCGGCCTGGCGTACGGCGACGACGGCCGCCTGTACGCCACCACCGGCTTCGCCAAGGTCATCGCCATGGACGCCGCCACCGGCGAGGAGATCTGGCGCGAGGACGTCGGCGTCCCGGTGCGCGCCGCGCCCACGTTGAACAGCGGGCGCGTGTTTGTGGTGACCATGGACAACCACACCATCGCCCTGGCCGCCCAGGACGGCCGCAAGCTGTGGACCCATGCCGGCTCGCCGGAGGTGGCCAGCCTGTTGGGCGCGCCCGCGCCGGCGGTCGACCAAGGCACGGTGATCGTCGCCTACTCGTCCGGCGAACTGTTCGCCCTGCGCGTCGAGACTGGTGCCGTCCTGTGGCAGGACTCGGTGACAATGGTGCGGCGCACGGACGCCGCCGGCAACCTGCGCGACATTCGCGGACGGCCCGTCATGGCCGGACCCCGCGTGTATGTGGTCGGACACAGTGGCCTCATGACGGCCATCGACCTGGCCACCGGCGAGCGCATCTGGCAGGCCGAGCTTGGCGGCGTCGAACAGCCCTGGATCGCCGGCCGCTTCCTGTTCGTGGTCACCGCCGACGCCGACCTTGCCGCTGTCTCGGCCGAAACCGGCCGGGTTCTCTGGGTCACGCCGCTGCAACGCTGGGACGATCCGGAGGACAAGGAAGGGCCGATCACCTGGACCGGCCCCATGTTGGCCTCCGACCGGCTGGTGGTGCCCGGCTCCAACGGCGAAATTCTTGCCGTCTCGCCGTATGATGGGCGGGTTCTCGGGTACGTCGACGCGCCGGATGGGGTGACCCTTCCGCCGGTGCTGGCCCAGGACACCCTGCTCATCCTGACCGACGGCGGGGATTTGATCGCCTACCGCTGAGGCCCGCCGGGCACACGCCATGAAACCGCTGACCGTCGCCATCATCGGCCGCCCCAACGTGGGCAAGTCGACCCTGTTCAACCGCCTCGCCGGGCGCCGTCTGGCCATCGTCCACGACACGCCGGGGGTGACCCGCGACCGCCGCTTCGCCGACGGGCGCCTGGGGGACATGCCGTTGCGCATCGTCGATACCGCCGGCCTGGAGGAGGCGGCGGCCGACGCCCTGGAAACCCGGATGCGCCAGCAGACGGAACGCGCCCTGGCCGAGGCCGACGTGGCGCTGATGCTGATCGACGCCCGCGCCGGGGTGACACCCGTGGACGAGCACTTCGCCCAGGTGCTGCGGGAATCCCCGACGCCGGTGGTTCTGGTGGCCAACAAGTGCGAGGGCGGGGCCGGCGAGGCCGGGCTGTACGAGGCCTTCAGCCTGGGCCTGGGCGAGCCGGTGCCGCTGTCGGCCGAGCACGGCACCGGTCTGGCGGCCCTGTTCGAGGCTCTGTTGCCGCACGAACAGGCCCTGCACGCGCGTCTGGACCTCCAGCACGAAGCCGAGGGCGCGACCGACGACGCGGGGGAGGCCGACACCGCCCCGGGCGACCTGGAGGCCCGTGCCGCCGCCGGCGCTGACGACGACGCCGAGCCCGAGCCCGAGGACCCGGGCCGCCCGCTCAATCTGGCCATCGTAGGCCGGCCCAACACCGGCAAGTCCACCCTGGTCAACCGCCTGATCGGCGACGACCGCCTGTTGACCGGCCCCGAGGCCGGCGTGACGCGCGACGCCATCGCCGTGGACTGGGTGCATGACGGGCGGCCGATCCGGCTGGTGGACACCGCCGGCCTGCGCCGCAAGGGTCGGATCCACGAAAGCCTGGAAAAGCTGTCTGTCGCCGACACCCTCAACGCCATCCGCCTGGCCGAGGTGGTGGTGCTGATGATGGACGCCGACATGGTGCTGGACCGCCAGGACCTGACCATCGCCCGCATGGTGGTCGAGGAGGGCCGCGCCCTGGTGCTGGCGGTGAACAAGTGGGACGCGGCGGCCGACCGCCAGGGCATCCTGAAACGCCTGCGCGACCGGCTGGAAACCTCGCTGACGCAGGTGAGGGGCGTGCCCTATGTGACCGTCTCCGCCCTGCAGGGCCGGAATCTTGACCGGCTGATGGACACGGTGCTGGAAACGCACGCCATCTGGAACCGGCGCGTCTCCACCGGCCGCCTGAACCGCTGGCTGGCGGCCATGACCGGCGAGCACCCGCCGCCCATGGGCCAGCACGGCCGGCGCATCCGCCTGCGCTACATGACCCAGGCCAAGGCGCGCCCGCCCACCTTCGCCGTGTTCTGCTCGCGACCGGAGGACTTGCCGGACAGCTATGTGCGCTATCTGGTCAACGGCCTGCGCGACGCCTTCGGGTTCGAGGGCGTGCCCGTGCGCCTGTTTATGCGCAAGAGCGAGAACCCGTATGCGAAAACATGATTGAGGACCATTGGTAGGGTGCGTTCGCGCCGAAGGCGCAACGCACCATCAGTCGGTTCAACGGTGCGCTGCCCGCCTCTTCAAGGCGGTCAAGCGCACCCTACGACCGCACATTTGCGCGACTCCGGGCGAGAGGGGTGAAACGCCGGGCCACTCCGGCCACGATATTGGGGGGGATGCCATGGACCGCCACACACACGGATCCACCGCGAAAGCGCTTCTGTATTGCGTTCCGTCCGCCGGCGTGGGGTTCTCGATCGGCTTTTTCGTCGCGTCCATGTACAGCGGCGTCTTCGAGCTGTACGTCGACAGCATGAACGCGTTGGACTGGCCCGATATCACCATGGGCGTTAGTATTTATGGCGATATCATCCCGAACGTCATGATCGGGCTTGGCGCCGGGTTTTTCGCCCTCTATGGTGCATCGAGGTTTGAGCCGAGCGCAAACTACGTCGTTGTCTCTACAATCCTCGCCGGGTTTGCCCTGTTCTATTGCTTTGTGGGCATAGCAGTCTCCGGCGCCCCGATCCCCACCATCCTGCTGCCACCGCCCTCCGCCGAGCACGACCCCACCGCCGCCCGGATCGCGGCGCTGTGTGCCCAGTTCGCGGGCTTCGTCGGCGGGATGCGCCTCGCGTATCGGTTTATTTTCGGGCGGTGAGGGGTCCGTCGGAATGAAAACCCGACGACGGGTCGTGTGGGCCGCGCAACAACCGAACCAATCCCGGTCCTGCGCGGAAGCGATCTAGTGTGGGGGTTCTTGATGGCGCAACCACAACAAAAGGCAGGTTGATTACGGTATTCGCTTTGAATACCATTAGGAACATCTTTTGATCGTCACCACAAAGGAGACAAGGCCATGTCCGAACTGTTTGATGAACTTAAGAAGCTCTCTCAAAGAATAGACTCGATAGGATCGAATCTAAAAACCGAAGAGGCGACAAAAAACGCGTTAGTCATGCCATTCGTACAATCACTTGGATATAACGTCTTCGATCCAACGGTAGTTGTTCCAGAGTACACTTCGGATCATGGCATTAAGAAAGGAGAGAAGGTTGATTATGCGATAATGAGTGATGGCTTGGTTCAAATCTTGATTGAATGTAAGACATTTGGAACGAATTTAGATAACGTGGGTGCTTCACAGCTCTTTAGGTATTTTTCTGTTACAGACGCAAAAATCGCGATATTGACGAACGGTGCAGAGTATAGATTCTTCACTGACCTTGACGAAACAAATAAAATGGATGAGAAACCATTTTTTATATTCACATTGTCAGATTTGCAGCAAGGTTATATTGAAGAACTCGAAAAATATAAATCGGGCTGCTTCATGATTGATGATATTCTAAGCAGCGCTAACGATCTAAAGTATAGGGCGCTAGTTTCCAAAGCAATATTGGCCGAACTTGAGTGTCCTTCGGAAGATTTTGTTCGTTTCTTTGCAAAGCGAGTTTATCCAGGTAACTTCACGAATCAAGTGAAGGAATGGTTCTCGAGCATTGTCGCCGAATCGGTGCGTGCTACGACGCGAGAGATGGTTAATAAACGGCTGTCAAGCGCGTTGGAAGTCAATGCTACAGTTGACCGTGCACCCAAACAATTGGATGAGGAAGCTGACGTATTAGCGGAATCTTCCGAGGATGGGATAGTAACGACACAAGAAGAAATAGAGGCCTTTGAAATAGTGCGTGCAATACTGAGGGAAATAGTACCAGTTGAGCGGATTTACATGAGAGACCAGAAATCATACTGCGGCATTCTTCTAGACAACAATAACAGGAAGCCAATTTGTCGGCTTTATTTTAACTCCAAGAGCAGATGGTACATCGGTCTTTTTGACAGCGAAAAACAAGAAAAAGTCGAAGTAGATAAGGTTGACAGATTGTTCGATTTCGCGGACAGGCTGAGGGCAGGCGTTGCGAAGTACGATACCGTTTGAACGAATACGGCAAATTCCATTGGGCGGCGAACGGCCTTACCCTTCCCCCGCCACCTTCCGCCCCTCATCCGTCAGCTTGCACACCTGCCAGTCGGGCTTGAGCGGGTTGGCGAACCAGGGCTCGGCCCAGCCGTTGTCGAGGCAGGTCTTGACGGTGCGGGCACTGATGCGCCGGCCGTTATGGTCGAACAGGGGCAGCTTGCCGCCCGGCTGCTCCAGCCCGCGCGCCAGGTATGCGCGTTGCGCCTTGGTTGGCGTCGCCTTCGGCGAGGACTCCTTGACGGGCGCGGGCGAACCGCCCACGGTGGCGTCCGGGTCCCGATCCAAGGGATCGTCGGCCGGGGATCGTGCTGTCGACGGCGCGCTCATCGGGTTCATGGTAGGCGCGACACCGGGGGGAGTCCATGGATTACTGTCTGGTCTACATGACCGCCGGATCGCATGACGAGGCGGTGCGCATCGGCCACGATCTCGTCGCCGAGCGGTTGGCGGCCTGCGTCAACGTGCTGGGGCCAATGACCTCGGTCTATGAGTGGCAGGGACGCACCCAGGAAGACACCGAAGTCGCCTTCCTCGCCAAGACCCGGCGCGCGCAGGTGGACGCCCTGACGGCGCGGGTCAAGGCCTTGCACTCGTACGACTGCCCGTGCGTGGTGGTGCTGCCCATCGACGGCGGCAACCCGGCGTTTCTTCAGTGGCTGAGCGAGCAAACGACCCCAAGACGCTGAGTTTCTCTCCATTTTCGTGTTTTTCCGTGCCCGGGGAGCCCGCGTGGTTCCGGGCGCGTGCTGGGGCGCGTCTTTCATCGCGGCCGAAACACGCCAGCCGGCGGGCGATCCGGCCTGGGCGGGTGCCCGTATGTCACGAGGATGGTCGTCCGTGGACAGGGCGGTCTGGCGCTCAGGCGGGGCCGAGGGCGCGGCGTGTCGGTGTCCAACACCCGAAAAACAAACCGAAATGAACTGAATAATGGTGCAAAAATGAAGACGTCTGGTGGAACTGTCCGTCTCATAGCGAGGGATCATGCTGCACTGCCGCATTTTCTCGCCTGTCAGAATCCGACCGGAATGGTTTCTTAATGCTTGATCTTTTTCCGCGCTCAGGCATACTTCCCTAAGTTGACTGTTGGCATTTTGAGTCGGAGCTGAATCAAACAGTATGGTTCGTTAGACGGTTCACACCTTCGAAGGGAGGAGAAGGGGTGGGCCGAATGAAGGGGGGGGAACCACACGCAGTATGAAAGCGGGAGCCATGAAAACCGGTGCCTTGCAGACATCATCGGTGCCGCTGTCGTCTCACGGGACGAAATCGGACCGCACTCCGTCAGGCGTTCGCGTTCACCGGCAGGGCGCCGGGAGCAGTCGGGCACGCGTGACGATGACCAACGGGGCGACCCTGGGCCGCGCCGTGGAACGTCACGACGTCGACTCGTTCGCGGGAAACGCGGAGCCGACCATTGTTGACGTGCTCAACGAACCGATCGTCCACACCATGATGCGCCGCGATGGCGTCGAGATGGACTCGCTACAGCATCTGCTGCACGAGGCCGAAACGGTGCTTCTGAATCGCCACGCCGACGCGGACGAGAGAACCGATATCGCCTCTTGAACCCACCGGCTGACACCCGCCTGTTGGGGTTGCTGAAATAAAACCCCGATCCGCAGCGCGGATCGGGGTTTTGTACGCTTGGTTTACAGGCGTGGGGCGTTACAGCGCGCCGCTCATCACCGCGCTCAGGCGGCGCGCGAAGGCCACAGGATCGGCCGGGTGTTCGCCCTCGACGATCAGGGCCTGATCCAGCAGCAACTGGCCGAGGTCGGACAGGTCGCCGCCGCCGCCGGCAACCTTGGCCGCCATGCCCTTGATCAGCGGGTGGGACGGATTGATCTCCATGATCCGCGCCGGCTTGCGGCCCATATCCTGCCCGGCCTGCTTGAGCATTCGCTCCAGATGGAGGCTCATGTCGCCCTCTTCGGACACCAGGCACACCGGGCTTTCCTTCAGGCGGCTGGTGGAGCGGACCTCCTTGACCGCGTGGCCCAGCGTCTCCTGCAGCGCCTTGGCCAGGGCCTCCACCTGATCGGTGGGGGCGGCCTCGTCCTTCGTCGCGTCGTCGTCCTTGGACTCGGGATCGGCCACGGCGTCCAGGCCGGCGGCGCTGCTCGCGGCGGACTTCAGCGGCGTGTCCTGATAGTCCGGCACGGCGTTGATCCAGAATTCGTCCACCGGATCGGTCAGCAGCAGCACTTCGACGCCCTTGGCGCGGAAGCCCTCCAACTGCGGCGAGCGCTTCAGGGTCTCCGGGTCGTCGCCGGTGATGTAGTAGATGGCCTCCTGGCCGGTCTTCATGCGGGCGACGTAGTCGGCCAGCGACACCCAGCCCTCGGTAGTCGAGGAGCGGAAGCGCGCAAGGTCGAGGACCTCCGTGCGGCGTTCGAAGTCCTCGTAGATGCCTTCCTTCAGGACGGCGCCGAAGGTGTCCCAGAACGTGGCGTACTCGTCCGCGTTTTCGGCGCGTTTCTTCAGATCGCCCAGCAGGCGTTTGACCAGACCGCCCTGGATCTTCTTCAGCACCGGATTGTGCTGCAGCATTTCGCGGCTGACGTTCAGCGGCAGGTCGCTGGAATCGACGATGCCGCGCACGAACCGCAGGTAGGACGGCAACACCTCCGGCGCATCGTCGGTGATGAAGACGCGGTTCACGTACAGCTTGATGTGCGTCTTGCGCTCGGGCTGGAACAGGTCGAACGGTTTTTGCGACGGGATGAACAGCAGGCCCGTGTACTCAATGGCCCCTTCGGCCTTGAAATGCACCGTGTGCCACGGTGTGTCGAAGGCGTGGGCGACGTGGTGATAGAACTCGGTGTACTGCTCCTCGGTGATCTCGGAGCGGGGCCGGGTCCACAAGGCCGAGGCTTCATTCAGGGTTTCCTCGGTCTCCTTGCCCTCATCGTCCGTGCCCAAAAGAACCACGGGAATCGCAATGTGATCGGAGTAGGTCTTGACCGTGGACTTCAGGCGCCAGCTCTCCAGGAACTCCGTGGCGTCCTCGCGTAGGTGCAGGACGATGCGGGTGCCCGGCGCCGCGACCTCGGCCTCGCCGATCGAGAACGCCCCGCCGCCGTCACTTTCCCAATGCCAGCCCTGGGTGTCGCCGGCGCGGCGGGTGAACACCTCGACCCGCTCGGCGACCATGAAGGACGAGTAGAAGCCAACGCCGAACTGGCCGATCAGCCGCGCCTCGCCCTGCTTGTCGGCGTCCCTCAGAGTGTTGACGAACTCCTCGGTGCCGGACCGGGCGATGGTGCCCAGGTTGTCGATCAACTCGGCCCGGTTCATGCCGATGCCGTTGTCGGCAATCTCGATGGTCTTCGCGTCGGCATCGACCCGCAGGGTGATGCGGAACGCCTCGGCCCCTTCGCGCAGGGCCGGCGTGGTCAACGCCTCATAGCGCAGCTTGTCGCAAGCGTCCGAGGCGTTGGAGATCAACTCGCGCAGAAAGATCTGCCGGTCGGAATACAGCGAGTGAACGACGATATCGAGCAGCTTGGTGACCTCGGCCTG
>NZ_CAKZOT010000080.1 GCF_937138205.1 uncultured Rhodospira sp.
TTGGGTTCGAACTGGTCGTAGACCAGGGACCATTCGGACATGGGTCGCGGACCTTTCGTGGCTGGGGCCGTGGACGCGGGGTGGTCAGGAGCCAAGGACGTTTCGTTCAAGGCATCATGGGGTCATGCGGCGCAACAGGTCGAGCACCTGGTCGGGATCGTCGACGCGGAAGTCGGCGGCCGAGACCCGCCCGTTCGCGCCGTCGCTGGCCGGGGCGGCGAGAACACCGACCCCGTTGATCTCCTGTAACGCCTTGAAGGCATCCTCGTCGGTGACGTCGTCGCCGAAGAACATCGGCGCATGACCGGCATCGTCAAGGTTCAGGGTGCCGAGCAGGTGGCGCACGGCCTTGCCCTTGTCCCAGTCGATGTCCGGCTGGATTTCGAACACCTTCTTGCCGGGCTTTTCCTTCAGCCCCGGCACGGCGCCAAGCAGGCGATCAAGCACGCTCCTGAAGACCGGATAGGCTTCGTCGGCCACCAGGCGATAATGGGCGGCGACAGAGAATTTCTTGCGTTCCACCAGGGCGCCGGGGAGGGGGTCGAGGCCGTCCTTGAGGCGCGCCTCGACCTCGTCCATCAGCGCGGTGAAGTCACCGATGCCCTCAAGCGTCAGGACCCCGGCCTCGGGCGTGCGGATGTCGAAGCCGTGACTGCCGGCGAAGGTCAGGGTGTCGATCCCGACCAGCTTCTCGACGTCCGGGCGGTCGCGGCCGCTGACCACGGCGACCGGTCGCTTGCGGGCCAGGGCGTCGACGACGGCGCGGCCCTCGTCGGACAGGATGGCGTTTTCCGGCCGGTCGACGATCGGCGTCAAGGTTCCGTCGTAGTCCAGGAAGATGGCCGGCTCGCGGCCGTTCAGGGCGGCGGTCAGGGCGTCGAACGCGTCCAGGGCGTGCGGCAGGTCCTGCACCGGGCGGAGGCGGGGGTCATGCGTCACGGAGGAAGTCTCCCAAATCCTTGACAACGATGTGAGCGCCGTTCTCCAGCAAAGCCGCTTCGCCGAGCCCGCGATCGATGCCGATCACGAGGCCGAAGCCGCCGGCGCGGCCGGCCTGGACGCCGACGATGGCGTCCTCGACCATGATGCTTTCCGCCGGCGTGGCGCCGACCATGCGCGCGCCCTCGATGAAGGTGTCGGGCGCCGGCTTGCCGGGCAGGCCCTTCTCGACCGCCGAGATGCCGTCCACCTGGGCCTCGAACAGGTCGGTCAGGCCGGCACTGGCCAGTACCGGGCCGCAGTTCTTGGAGGACGAGACCACGGCGGCGCGCATCCCCTCGGCCCGCAGGCGGCGGATCACGGTGACGGCGCCGTCGAACACGGTGACGCCGTCGCGGCGTATGACCTCGTTGAACTCCAGGTTCTTGCGGTTGCCGAGCCCGCACACCGTCTGTTCGTCGGGGCTGTCGTCCGGCGTGCCCTCGGGCAGGGTGATGCCACGGGAGGCGAGGAACGTGCGCACACCGTCATAGCGGGGCTTGCCGTCCACGTGCTGCAGGTAGTCGTCTGGCGTGAAGGGGACGAACGGCTCGCCGGTCTGTTCGGCGCGTGCCCTCAGGACGCCGTCGAACAGATTCTTCCAGGCCGAGGAATGAACGGCGGCGGTGTCGGTGACCACCCCGTCCAGGTCGCAGATGATGGCCGTCAGGCCTTGTCCGGCCCAAGGCCACGGTGTCGGGTCCGTCATGTCCCCCCTTCCCAGATTGACCGTGTGAAAAAGAGCCCGTGAAGGACCGACCACAATGCGAGGAATGGCCGAACCGCCCGTCTTCCCCGCGTTCCGTCTGGTTCAATCCACCAACCCATGTCGTGTTTGACCATTGGGGGTCGGCTGTGCGGTCTCACCACACGGTGGCACGTTGAAATGCGTTGTCCTGTGCGGCCGATTAAGGGCCACCGTGGACGCGGCAAAGCCATCATAGCGACTTTGAGGGCCAAAGGTCACCCCCCGCGGTCGGAAATCTGGCGCGTCGTCTCGCGCCGTCTTGTTTTGGGTTGAAATCGCCGAAGCGGCCCCGGGTCCGATCGGGTCTTGCAATGATCCTTTGGGGGGCGCACTTTGGAGGGGCGCAAGGTGTCCGTTCGAGAGGATATCTGCGCCGAACGATCGTGTGTGTCGCCGGAGTCGGGCCGGCTGTCAGGAGTCTCGAGGCCATGTTCCCCTTCTTCCCCTTCGGCCCGGTGCCGCCGTTCCCGTTCCTGTTTCCGTTCGGCGGGTATCCGTGGGCCAGCCGTAACGCCGCCGAGACCGACGGGTCCACGTCCGGTGCCGCGCCGTTCGGCACAGCACCACCGTCCCTGATGACCATGGCCCTGATGCCGGCCATGGCACCGTTTGCCCTGGGCTCGCAGATGGCGCGGGTGGCGGAGGACGCGCGCCACATCGCCATGCACGTCAAGGAGTCCCTGGAGAAGGACGACGGCCCCGTGCATGTGATGGTCGGCGATCCCGACGGTCCGCTGGGCGTGGCCATCGGCCTGACGTTCCTGAAGCGCGGCCAGACGCCGCAGCTGCGCGACGCCGGACCGGCGCGCGTCGAGGCCATGGTGGACGTCACGCCCAAACCGGCGGCGTGATTCGCCGTCCGGTGCCGCACCCGGATCAGGGCTGGCCCGGCGTGTAGAAATCCGGGCGCGCCAGGTCGGCGCTGCCCTCACGCTTCGTCTCCTGATCGAGCGACTGGATCGCCTCGGCCAGCGCGTCGCACCGAGTGCCATGGGCCCGCGCCCGCCCGGCGTCGGTTCGCGCCGCGTCCCGGACGGTGCGGTCCAGGCATTCGGCCTGATAACGGGCCATGAGGTCCGCCGGTGCCAGGGTGTCGATCGCCGATTCGGCCGCGCGGACCTGGCCCCAAGATCCGCAGGCCCAAGACCCGCAGGTCAGGACCGCGACCGCCAACACGGCGGGAACGCGGCGCGGGTTGCCTCCGAACGGCCGCATCATCAGACCGCCCGCATCTTCACGTAGCTGCCCGGGGCGTCCTCAATCGGCTTCAATTCGCCCTCGCCGGGCTGGCGCGCCGGCACCTGCTCGCCGGCGTGGCGGCCGATCCACTTCTGCCAGTCCGGCCACCAGGAGCCGGGGTGCTCGGTCGCCGCGCCCAGCCAGGTTTCCGGATCCTTGGACCGGCTGTTGCTGATCCAGTGGCAGTACTTGTTGGACGCCGGCGGGTTGATGACGCCGGCGATGTGGCCCGACGCCGCAAGCACGAACCGCACCGGCCCCTTGTAAAGCTGGGCGCTTCGGAACGTCGAGACCCAGGGCGCGATGTGGTCCTCGCGTGCGGACAGGAAATACGACGGCGTCTTGACCTTCGTCAGGTCAATGGGGACATCCCCGATGGTCACCGCGCCGGGCTCCTTCAGCGCGTTTTCGAGGTAGCACTTGCGTAGGTAAAAACTGTGCATGGCCGCCGGCATCCGTGTGCTGTCGGAGTTCCAGTACAGCAGGTCGAACGGGAACGGCTCCTTGCCCATCAGGTAGTTGTTCACCACGAACGACCAGATCAGGTCGTTGGAGCGCAGCATGTTGAAGGTGGTCGCCATCTCGGCGCCGTCCAGATAGCCGCGCTCGAACATCTCCTTTTCCAGGTGGTCGATGGTGGTCGGGTCGATGAAGACCCCCAGTTCGCCGGGTTCGGAGAATTCCATCAGCGTCGTGAAGTGGGTCGCCGAGGCGATCCGGTCCTCTTGCCCCTTGGCATGGAGCCACCCCAGCGTGACACCAAGCAGCGTGCCACCCAGGCAATAGCCGATGGCGTTGACCGTGCGTTCTCCCGTGGCCTTCTCGATGGCGTCGAGCGCCTCCAGCGGCCCTTCCAACAGGTAATTGTCGAACGTGATGTCGCGGTAGGACTCGTCCGGGTTCACCCATGAGATGGTGAACACCGTGTGCCCCTGGGAGACGGCCCAGCGGATGAACGAGTTCTTCTCGCGAAGGTCGAGAATGTAGAACTTGTTGATCCAGGGCGGGACGATCAGCAGCGGCCGCTTGGCCACCGTGTCCGTCGCCGGCGCATACTGGATGAGCTGCATCAGCCGGTTCTGGTGCACGACCTTGCCCGGCGTGGTGACGATGTTCTCGCCCACCTTGAAGGCGTTCTCGTCCGTCATGGTGATGCGCAGCTGGCCCTTGCCGCGCTCCAGGTCGGCCAGCATGTGTTCCAGACCGTGCAGCAGGCTCTCGCCATTGGTCTCGATGGCCGTGCGCAGGACCTGGGGGTTGGTCATGACGAAGTTGGTGGGCGCCATGGCATCGACGAGCTGGCGGGTGTAGAACTCCACCTTGCGCGCGGTCGGGCTGCCCTCGCCCTCGACGTCGTGAACGAGCCCGAGCAGCCAACGCGACGTGAGCAGGTACGACTGCTTGATGAAGTCGTACACCTCGTTTTCCTGCCACATCTCGTCGCGGAAACGGTGATCGCTCTTCTCTGGACGGACCAGCGGTTCCGTCTCCTGGCCGAGCCAGCGCTGGGCCGCGTTCTGCCACAGCGACATGTACTCCTGCCAGAGATTGAACTGCGCCTCCATGATCTTGGCCGGATTGGCCATCATCTTGGCGGTCATGTCCAGGAACGCCTCGCTGACGTTCAGCGGGTCGCCGAATGGCAGGCCGCCGTTGCCGGACGCCTGGCGGCTGAGGAAATCGCTGACCAGATGCTGGCCGTGTTCGGCGATCTCCGTCATCGCCCGGGCGAATTCCTGCGGGTCCGGGTGCTTCGGAATCTCGTCGGTCTTGCCCTGTTGATCGGCCATCGTCCCTTCCTCTATCATCCAATCCGCGTTGAGACCGTGGCGGTGTCGGGCCTTGCCCCGCTGGCCGGGATGTCAAGGTGAAGCGGTTTTGATGGGCATTGTGGGATACATTGCCGTGTCGGCCAAGGGGGTTGCCACGGGCGGCGGTTGGTTTTTCCAAGATGGGGCCCCAGGATCGATCGGGCAACCCGAAGCAGTCCCCATGGGCGGGGCTGGGATCGGTGTCGGCGGCCGGCGGGTGGGAACACACGGGGCGAACTCCGGTCAACACAACACAACAGGCCCGAGCCCCCGGTTCGGCCCTTCATGAAAAGGGGAGACAGCGGGCGTGACGACACCCGGCGTGACGAGACAGAAGTCCCGGCCGCGGCATTCAAGCCGCCGGACAGGCCGTCCGTTGACGGCCCGGGCGGCCGTCTTGGGCTTTCTGGCCCTGTGTGGCGCCCTGGCGGTTACCGCCTGCGCCGACGATCCGCCACCGGAAGCGTCGGGCGAGTATCCCGATATCGCCGACAGTCCGGCCGAGCGGCCACAGGTCACCCCGGCCAGCGAGCGCGAACAGATCGCCGAGGGCCTGCGCGCCGACCGCCGTGAGGATCGGTACGAGGAGGACCTTGGTCCACGGCAGCGCTCAAGCGAGGTGCGGCCGCCCGAATACACCCCGCCGCCCGAGACGGACTCACCGGCGCCGACGCCCCCCGCCGCGCGCCTTGACGCCGGGGAACAACCGGCCACGGCGGCGCGGCCGGGGCCGGACGCGTCCATCACGCGGCGCGACATCCCGGCGCCGCCCGGCCAGGAGCGGTCGGCCGTCGCCGCCGGCACACCGACCCCTGGCCCGTTCGTCTCCGAGGCAACGCCGGGCCGGCCCATGCCACGCCAGACGGCCCCCACCGGTCCGCATGTCTTCGCCGGACCTCCGCCCGGCACGGGCTTTCACGGCGGGCCGATCGTTGTGGATTCGCGGGGTGTGACGACCATGGGGCCGGGCGGGCCACTGACGACACCTGGGCCGTACCCGGTGGCCGGCGCGCCCGTGGCCGCGTCGGGCTATGCCGGGGCGTACGGACCCGCCGTGGCCACCGCGCCGGGGGCCCAGCCGCTGTCGGCCTACGGTCCCCTGGGCGGCGCGCGCAGTCAGCGGGTCGCCGTCATCTATTTCGCCGACGGCTCGGCCAATCTCTCGGGGCGGGATCGCCACGTGCTGCGGCAGGTGGCCGCCCTCCAACAGCACTATGGCGGCGTGATCCGGGTGGTCGGCCATGCCTCCAGCCGCACCGGGGCCATGGACATCACCCGCCACAAGCTGGCGAATTTCACGGTGTCGCTGGGCCGTGCCAATGCCGTCGCGGGGGCCTTGATGAACGCCGGGGTGCCGGGGCGGTATCTGTATGTGGGCGCCGTGTCGGACAGCCAACCCGTCTATTACGAGATCATGCCCACCGGCGAAGCCGGCAACCGCCGCGCCGAGATCTACATGGACTATTAGGGGCAGGCGCCGCCGGGCGGTTTGGTTTTTGCCGAACGCCGGGCGGCATGGGAAAAGGGGCGGGGCCTTGCGGCGCCCGCCCCTTTGTCCGCATTGTCGGTGCCTATTCCGGCTTGCGGAAGTGCAGGATGCCCCAGGCGAGGTGCCCGGCCTCGCCGGCCTTCACCCAGTTGTCCAGCCCCACGAGCATCCGGTCGAGATAGCCGCGGCTGCACACCTTGGCCAGCTCGTTGTAGCGCTCGCGCAGGACCTCGGCGACCCGGCCGTAGTGGCGCGGCAGGTGGTCGGTCAACTCGGTGATGGACACCGTCTCGAACCCGACCCGCGCGGCCGCTTCCTTGTAGAAGCCGATGGAGCCCAGGTTCTCAAGGTGGATGCGGTCGTACACCGGCTGCAGCACGCCCTCGGGCACGTCGTCGATCTCCATCGGGTCGGTGAAGATCAGGTGGCCGCCCGGCTTGAGCACCCGGTACGCCTCTTCCAGCACCAGTTCGCGGTCGCCGGCGTGCAGGATGGAATCCTGCGACCAGACCACATCGAACCGCTGATCTGGCTCGGGCACGTCCTCGAAGGTGCCGTGGATCACCGTGATCTTGTCGGCCAGCTCCTGTTCCTCGTTGAGCTGGCGGTTCTTGGTGTTCTGGATCTCGGAGATGTTGAGGCAATGCACGCGGCAGCCGCGCGTGGCGGCCAGTCGCCGCGCGGCGCCACCGTAGCCCGCGCCCAGGTCGAGCACGCGGCTGTCGGCGCTCAACTCCACCTGTTCCGCCATGGTGTCGACGGTGCGGCGGCTGGCGTCCTTGATTTGTTCACCGGCCTTGTCGGTGTACAGGCCGATATGAATGTCCTCGCCACCCCAGATGTGGAAGTAGAAGTTGTCGGCGTCGCCGCTGTCGTAATACGTTTCGGCCACCGAGGCGATCTTCTTCAGGTCGCGGGGACCATGTTCCAGGTCGTAACTCTTTGACGCGACGTGAATGAAGAAGTCCGGATCGTCTTCCTGGTACGTTTCCTGGAAGTCGCCGTAGGTGCGGATGTGTTGGAAACCCGCCTCGGTGAGCAGACGCCGCATGTAGTTCTTGCGGAGCGGAAACATGTTCAGCTTGTATTCCGACCCGTCCGGGAACGCATAGCGGAAGCGGGCCAATCCCTCGTCCACGTGCTCCGGCTCGGCCACGACCTTGTCGCCACAATAATAGTACTTGTGGGCGCTGCTGTAGCCGTGGTCGAGCATCGCATCATAGTTACGCTGATCAATGATCAGCACGCCGTCATGCTTCAGGGCGGCGTAGAACTCGGCCAGGGCGCGGCGCCGATCCTGTTCGTCATGCAGGTGGGTGAAGCTGTTGCCCAGGCAGATGATGGCGTCGTACTTGCCGTGCAGGTCGCGGTTCAGGAACCGCCAGTCGGCCTGACAGGTGCGCAGGATGATGTGGTGATCCTTGGCGTTCTCGAACGCCTTGGCCACCATGGCGGCCGAGCCGTCCACCGAGGTCACATCGAACCCGGCCTTGATCAGCTGCACCGAGTGGAACCCGGTGCCGCAAGCCGCGTCGAGGATGCGGGTCTTGCCGCGCGCCTTCAGCACGTCGATGAAGAAGCGCCCTTCGCTTTCGGCGCGGGCGTTCCAGTCGATCAGTTCATCCCACTTCTCGACAAAGGTCTGGATGTACTCGGCACGGTATTGATCGCTGTCGCGCACGGCGATGGGATCGTCACCGTAGTCCTGCTCCTTGGCGACAAGATCGGTGTTCTTCTCGCGAAAATCGATGGTGTCCATGAGAGGCCTCTCCTATTCCGCGGCGATGGTTTTCGTGGCGTCGGCGGATAGCGCGGCGGCCCGGTCGGTGTTCTCCCAGGGCACGTCCGGACGACCGAAATGGCCGTTGGATGCCGTGGGGCGGTAGATCGGGCGCAGCAGGTCGAGCATGGCGATGATGCCCTTGGGCCGCAGGTCGAAGTGTTCGCGGACCAAGGCCTCGATGTGGGGTTCCGGGATGGTGCCGGTGCCGAAGGTATCGACGCGCACCGACACCGGTTGCGCGACGCCGATGGCATAGGCGAGTTGCACCTCGCAGCGGTCGGCGAGGCCGGCGGCGACGATGTTCTTGGCGACGTAGCGCGCGGCGTAGGCGGCCGAGCGGTCGACCTTGGACGGGTCCTTGCCGGAGAAGGCGCCGCCGCCGTGACGGCCCATGCCGCCGTAGGTGTCGACGATGATCTTGCGTCCGGTCAGGCCGCAGTCGCCCACCGGGCCGCCGATGACGAACCGGCCGGTCGGGTTGATGTGGTACTTGGTCTCGGCGGTCAGCATGTCGGCCGGGACGCACGGCTTGACGATCTCCTCGATGACCGCCTCGCGCAGGGTCTCGTAGGCCACGTCCTCATCGTGCTGGGTCGACAGCACGACGGCGTCGACGCCGGTCGGGCGCCCCGCCTCGTAGCGCACCGACACCTGGCTCTTCACGTCCGGGCGCAGCCAGGACAGCCGGCCGGCCTTGCGCACCTCGGCCTGGCGCGCGGTCAGGCGGTGGGCCAACTGAATCGGCAGGGGCATCAGCTCCTCGGTCTCGCGGCAGGCGAAGCCGAACATCAGGCCCTGATCGCCGGCGCCCTGATCCAGATCCAGGCCGGTTCCCTCGTTGACGCCCTGGGCGATATCCGGGGACTGCTTGTCCAGGGCCACGAGGACGGCGCAGGAGCGCCCATCATAGCCGTACCGGGGGTCGTCATAGCCAACGTCGAGAATGGTGTCCCGCGCCACCTGGGCGTAGTCGACATGCGCGGTGGTGGTGATTTCCCCGGACAGAATGCACATGCCGGTGTTCACCATGGTCTCGCAGGCCACACGGGCATGGGCGTCCTGGGCCAGGATGGCGTCCAGGATGGCGTCGGAAACATTGTCGGCCAGCTTGTCCGGATGGCCGGCGCCGACCGATTCAGAGGTGAAAATGTAAGAGTCGGTCACGGTGCTCGTTCTCCCTGGGCAGGCCAGGGACGCGCGCCGACCGCCGACGGATGTGTCGGCTGGGCGGGGGCGTCCCCGGGCATAATGGTCCGTCGGTCGCGAGCCTCGGAACGTCCGGACGCGCAGGCTCATGCCCCGCATCCGGCAGCAAGTATTCTATACTGTTGTTCCGTGCGCGCCGTCGTGAGTGCGGCACGCGGCTTGGTGATGAAACCCACGCCGATAAACTTTGGAGCCGTTTTAGGCGGGCTCCAACGGTGTTGGGTGGGGAGCCGCATCAGGGTCTTCGGCGACCGCGCTCCCCATTCACACGTCGTATGCTACACGAGTTGGAAAAGCCGTTCCAGCCGTAGGGGCGATTTTCGGGTAGGATGACATGATATCATCATACTTTGGTGCCAAGGGGCGTATCTAAGGTAGCAGAGGCGTGGAATGGTGCACCGCATGAGTCCACGGGGGGTGGGCGAATCGGGCCACGGGGTGGCCATGGCCCTCATCGGCCCGTCGCGTCGGGCGTCTCCGGACCACGGTCCAGCCGGTGCGGCCGGCCCAGGTAGTCCTGCGCCTGCATCTCGATCAGGCGCGAGATGGTGCGGTCGAACTCGAAACGCCCGTCCCCGGCGCGATAAAGGTCGGTGACCGGGACCTCGGCCGAACAGATCAGCGCCGTCCGATGGTCGTATAGCGCGTCGACCAGCAGGACCAGGCGGCGCGCCCGGTCGCGGTCTTCGGGGCCGAGCGCCGGAATGCCGGAGACCATGACCACGTCATAGAGGGTGGCGATCTCCAGGTAGTCCGTGACGCCCAACGCGCGGCCGCACACCTCGTCGAAGGAAAACCAGGCGACACCGTTGCCGGCGCGGGGGACCGGGATGGTCCGCCCGTGTACCACCACGCTGTCGGGCGCCTCCGACGTGCCGTCCAGCAGGGCGCGGAACGTCTCCTCCAGGGCCGCGTCGCTGTCCGGCCCAAGGGGGTGGTGGTAGACCTCATGCCCCTGAAGACGGCCCAGCCGGTAATCCTGTGGGGAGTCCAGTTCGAGCACGTCCAGCCGCGTTTCCAACAGGGCGATGAAGGGCAAAAACTTTTCGCGTTGCAGGCCGTCCTTGTAGAGATCGGCGGGCGGACGGTTGGACGTGGTGACGACCACGACGCCGGCGTCGAGCAGGCGTTCGAACAGGCGCGCGACGATCATGGCGTCGGCGATGTCGCGCACTTCCATCTCGTCCAGGCAGAGCAGCGTGACCTCGGCCGCGTACTGATCAGCCAGGCGCACCAGCGGGTCGCGGCCCTCGCGGCCGTCCTTGCGCCAGTGGTGCAGCGTTTCGTGCACCTCTCGCATGAGTTCGTGGAAGTGGACACGCCGTTTGCGGTCGATCGGCGCCGTCGCGGCCAGCAGGTCCATCAGCATCGACTTGCCGCGACCGACAGCGCCGTGGATGTAGAGACCGCGCGGGCTGTGTTGCGGGGTACGGCCGGACGCGCCGCCCCGGCGGGCGCCCTTGGGCGTCAGCCGCGACAGCAGACCGGCGGCGCCGACCGGCGCGTTCATGGTTCGGGGGCGGGTTCGATCATGCTCCGACAGCCCCCGGGCCAGGTCGTCGAGCCGGTGGACCACATGCTCCTGGGCCGGATCGGGCCGCAGGTCTCCGGATTCGAGAAGCGTGCGATATCGTGTCAATGGGCCGTGTGGCGCGGTCATAGCTCAGCCCCACACCCCGCGCGGCTGGGGGCGTGTTCCGCCGCCGGTTTCGCGTGGTCGACGTTCACGGGGTGCCGCGACCCCCAAGGGCGGTGGCGTCGGCACCGGTGGGAAAGCCGAGGCGGGCCGCCGCCACCACCGCGCCGGTCCGATTGTGGACCTTGAGCGCTTTCAAAATGGCGGTGACGTGAAGTTTCACCGTGCCCTCGGACAGGTCGAGGACGCGGGCGATCTCCTTGTTGGACTTGCCCTGACCCAGAAGGGCCAGGACCTCCCGCTGGCGCGGTGTGAGCAGGGCGCTGGTCGCCGGGCGGACGCCGGCGCGCTCGGGATCGTTCAGCGCGTCCGGGCTGTCGCTGCCCAGGGGCAGGGCCTGCTTGAGGCTGGCGACCTCCTTGTCTTCCAGCAACGCCGGCGGCAGGTAAACGCCGCCCGAGAGGACCAGGCGCAAAGCGCCGATCATGACCTTGCTGCTGGAGGTCTTGGGGATGAAGCCGGATGCGCCGAGCCGCACCGCGTCGGCCACCAGCCGCCGGTCCTCCGCCGCCGTCAGCACCACCAGCGGGACTTCGCCCAGGCGCTGTTTGAGGGTCGTGAGGCCCTCGTGCCAGCTCATGCCCGGCATCACCAGATCAAGCAGGGCAAGGTCGACGCCGGGCGGTTCCGCGGCGCGGGTGATGGCCTCGTCGAACGAACTGGCCTCAAGGATCTCCAGGCCGGGATCAAGCTCTGACAGAACCAGCCGCAACCCGTCGCGGAACAGTTCGTGATCGTCTGCGATCAGTATTCTCACCACGTCCTCTTGCCGCTGCTCGTTGATCTGCTTTTCGCTGTCCGGGAGCGAGACCGACCACCGCACCCCGTGCGCCGCGCGTGCGGTCGCCAGACATCCGCGCTAAAGCGACGGAAAGGATATACCAATTCGGCATCATCCACGACTATGGATATACAGGCTTGGACTCATTTGTGCCACCGGCAAAAGGACCATGGTCGCGCCGCCGGGTTGCAATTTCTTACGATCCTAAAGGCGCGGCGGATCCGGCAGGGTGCCGCCCGGGTAGATGGCGCCGGACCACGGATCGTCGGGGACCGGAGCGGGCGACCCGGTCGTGACCCCTGGTTTGGCGCGCGCCGGGCCGGGCGCGACGCACGCGAACGTCGCGCGCCACGGCTGCATGAGCCGGCACGTTCCCAGGCTTTCACCTTCGAACCGGGGCACGCGGTCCGTCTCCGCGCAGACCTCCGCCGCCAGAGCGCGGAGTTGTTCGGGGGTCGTTTCCCCCTTGGCGTAGCAGATGACCGGTCGGTCCGGTGTCGAGGCGCCCACCATCGCGGTGCTGCCGGCCTCGCGGCGGCTGTCCACGAACGGTGCGCCGCAGGCCGTGAGGGTCGCGGCCAGCGCGGCCGATAGGAGGATCACCCGGCCGATCCAGCCGTCGTTGAACTTCTGTCGCCAGGCGATCACGACGCGGAGACCTCCGTGGTGTGGGGGCGGGGAGGGAGGGACGGCGGGCCTCGCGGTGTGGCCCGCGCCCTGTTTTGAAGCCGGGGACGGCCGAAATCAAAACGATTTTTGCACGCGCCGTCCCTCGCTTGCGCGCGCCCGCGTCCATGCTTTATATGGGGCCTTGTCTTGAACGCGGGGAGGACGCGGGATGGCGGACGCCAAACATCGTCTGGTCACACGAAGCGATTTCGATGGCTTGGTCTGTGCGGCCCTGCTGAAGGAATTGGACATGATCGACGAGATCATGTTCGTCCACCCCAAGGATATGCAGGACGGAAAGGTCGACATCACCGGGCGCGACATTACAACCAACCTGCCGTATGTCCCGGGTGTCTATTTGGCGTTCGACCACCATTTGTCCGAAACCATCCGTGTCGGGCGGCAGGACAACCATATCATTGATCCGCTCGCTCCCTCCGCCGCCCGTGTCGTCTACGAGCATTTCGGCGGCCGATCCGCGTTCCCGCGGATTTCGGACGAAATGATGGACGCGGTGGACAAGGCGGATTCGGCGCAATACGACAAAGACGAGATCCTCAATCCGAAGGGATGGGAACTCCTGAACTTCATCATGGACGCGCGCACCGGCCTGGGCCGGTTCCGGACGTTCCGGATCTCGAACTACAATCTGATGATGGAGTTGATCGATTACTGCCTCGAGCACTCCATTGAGGAAATCCTCGCCCTGCCCGACGTGCAGGAGCGCGTGAGTCTGTACCTGGAGCATCAGGAGCATTTCAAGGAGCAGCTTCAGCGCTGCGGCACCGTGCACGGCAATCTGGTGGTGCTGGACCTGCGCGAGGAAGGGACCATCTGGGCCGGCAACCGGTTCATGGTCTATGCCTTGTACCCGCAGTGCAATATCTCGATGCATGTGATGTGGGGCCGGCAGCAGCAGAACACGGTCTTCGCGGTGGGCAAGTCGATCTTCGACCGGTCGTCCCGCACCAATGTCGGCGAACTGATGCTCGAATATGGCGGCGGCGGCCATCACGCCGCCGGCACCTGCCAGATCGGCAACGACAAGGCGCACGACGTGAAGGCCGAACTGGTCCGCCGCATCACCGCCGACGGCTGAGCCGGCGCGGTCAGGGCGGAACGCCAGCGCGGGAGATCCCTCCCGGCCTTCGGCCGGTTCGGGATGACTTTCTTGCTTTAACCCGCGTCATCCCGAGTGAGCGAAGCGAGCCGAGGGATCTCCCTCGATCGCGTGGCGCCATCGCCTGGCGACGACCCAACGCATCTGGCGGACGATTTAGCGCGAGTTCACGGCGACCAACGCACTTGGCGAGCAGGTCTTGGCGCAGGCGACGCCGACCCAACGACGCGCCCTTTCGTCGCCCGTTGTAACCAAACATTCACAGGCCTGTCACACGGGAGTCGTCGTCCGTGAGTACCGTGCCGGCAATTCGGGTGCCGGGCGCGGTATCCGAACGGCGTGTTCCTTCGGTTGCGGGAACCCCCGCGCTGAAGCCAATCGGGGGGGTGCCCCTCCCGAAAAGACGCTCCCACAATGACTTGGAGGTCCTCGTGATCAAGAAGAGCATTCTGCTGGCCGCCGTGGCCACCGTCGGTTTCGCTGGCGTCGCCGAGGCGCGCGACCAGATCCGCATCGTCGGTTCCTCGACGGTGTATCCGTTCACCACGGTCGTGGCCGAGAACTTCGGCAAGAAGACCGGTCACCCGACCCCGGTTGTCGAGTCCACCGGCTCGGGCGGCGGTCTGAAGCTGTTCTGCGCCGGCCTGGGCGTCGAGCACCCGGACTTCACCAACGCCTCGCGCGCCATCAAGAGCTCGGAGATCGAGACCTGCGCCAGCAACGGCGTTGAGGCGATCACCGAGATGCAGGTCGGCTACGACGGCATCGTCATGGCCAACGCCAAGAACGCCCCGGCCCTCGAACTGACCAAGCAGCAGGTCTACCTGGCCCTGGCCAAGGACATCCCGCAGGACGGCGAGTGGGTTCCCAACCCGAACATGAACTGGTCGGACATCGACCCGTCCCTGCCGGACGCCAAGATCGAGGTGCTGGGTCCGCCCCCGACCTCCGGCACCCGCGACGCCTTCGGCGAGCTGGTCATGGAAGCCGGCTGCGAGGAAATCGAGGCGTGCGCCGCTCTGGACGGTGACGAGTTCGACGCCCGCGCCATGACCATGCGTGAGGACGGCGGCTTCGTCGAGGCCGGCGAGAACGACAACCTGATCGTCCAGAAGCTGGAAGCCAACCCGGCCGCCGTCGGCATCTTCGGCTTCTCCTTCCTCGATCAGAACCGTGACAAGATCCAGGGTGCCACCATCGACGGCGCCGCCCCGACCTTCGAGAACATCGCTTCCGGCTCCTACCCGGTCTCCCGTCCGCTGTTCGTCTACGTCAAGGTGGCGCACATGGGCGTGATCCCGGGCATGGAAGAGTTCCTGGAAGAGTACACCTCCGACGCCGCCTGGGGTCCGGAAGGCTACCTGATCGACAAGGGCCTGATCCCGATGGACGAGGGTATGCGCGAGAAGATGCGCGAAGCCGCCCTGAACGGTGTTGACAACGTCAACATGTAAGGGGTCCGTCGCGCCGGGTTCTGGTCATCGCCCGCACCAGTGTGGGCGATGACACCGGTGACCGTCGGCGACCGGCCCCGGCCGGTCGCCGACGACGTCGGGGGGATGGTTCCACCGAACCGCGTTCTTGTCCCACGCTGACGTGCGAGGGTTTCCCGGCCCTGTCTCCGATCCCGCCGGTCGTGCCGCTGGCCGGGATTCGCTAGACCGGGGCGGTAAGCCGTCGCGTTGCCTGTGGTCGCATCCGTCGCATGTGCGCGGGCGCGTCACGGGCGCGGGGTTTTCGGGGTTTTCACGTCAAGGCACACCGCACGGCTCGACCTCGCCTGACTGCGCGCGGTTTGGCGCTGCGGACGCTCATCGGACCGCGATCCGGGAAACGGGAAGTCGTCAATGAATATCTTGCTGGTCATCGGTGTGATTCTCGTGCTGGCGCTGGTCGGCTTCTTTCTGGGGCGCCAACGCGCGGTCGTGAAGAGTGGCGGCGAAAGCAGGAGCCTGCATTCCCTTCCCGGTTATCACGGGCATTTCGTCGCCCTATGGGCCGCCGTGCCCTCGTTGATCCTCCTGGCGCTTTGGGTTCCCTTCGAGCCCGTGCTGGCGATGAATGCCGCCCTGGACTACTTCCAGGCCCACATCTCCGAGCCGGGCAACATGGAGGAAATCCGGCAGTCCAAGCTGTCCCTGTTGCTGGGCCTGTCGCAGGAGGCGACGACGATCAAGCTCGATGAGCTGTCCACCGACCAGTTCCAGCTGTTGCAGACGGAAATCCGCAACATGGCCTCCGGCACCGCCTCGGCTGGGCACGCGGCGTTCATCCAGGAGGTTGCGGACTACTATTCCAGCTATCGCCAGACCAGCTACTACCTCATGTTCGCGGCCTGCGTGGGCCTGACCGGCGCCGGCGCCGGCTTCGCCTGGAGCCGCATCGCCCCCGGAATGCGGGCGCGCAACCATGTCGAACAGGCGGTCAAGTGGTTCATGATCATCTGCTCGACGGTGGCCATCCTGACCACCCTGGGTATCGTGTTGTCCCTGCTGTTCGAGGCCCTGCGGTTCTTCGCCAAGATTCCCATTACGGAGTTCCTGTTCGGCCTGCACTGGAGCCCGCAGATCGCCATTCGCGAGGGACAGGTCGCGTCGGAAGGGACCTTCGGCGCTGTTCCGTTGTTCACCGGCACGCTGTTGATCTCGTTCATCGCCATGTGCGTGGCGGTGCCCATCGGCCTGTTGTCGGCCATCTACATGGCCGAATATGCCCATGCCAGGGTGCGCGCGGTCGTCAAGCCGCTGCTGGAGATCCTGGCCGGCATTCCGACCGTGGTCTACGGCTTCTTCGCGGCCCTGACGGTGGCGCCGTTCTTCCGCGATCTCGGTAACAGCATCGGCCTTGACGTCTCGTCGGAGAGCGCGTTGGCCGCCGGGTCCGTGATGGGCATCATGATCATTCCGTTCGTCAGCTCGTTGAGCGACGATGTCATTACGGCCGTGCCGCAGTCGATGCGCGAGGGGTCGTTCGGCCTTGGCGCCACGCGCTCGGAAACGATTCGCCGCGTCATTCTGCCGGCCGCCCTGCCGGGCATTATCGGCGGCGTCCTGCTGGCCGTTAGCCGGGCCATCGGCGAAACGATGATCGTGGTGATGGCCGCCGGGCTGGGGTCCAACCTCACGGCCAACCCGCTGGAGGCCGTCACGACCGTCACGGTGCAGATCGTGACCCTGCTGGTGGGCGACCAGGAGTTCGACAGTCCCAAGACCCTGGCCGCCTTCGCGCTGGGCCTGATGCTGTTCGTCATGACCCTGGTCCTCAACATCATCGCGCTGCACGTCGTGCGCCGCTACCGCGAACAGTACGAATAGGGGCGGGGCCGGCCGTGGAACCCGCGCCGCCGCGGCCGGCTTCGATGGGACCAAGATGATCGGGGCGCGCGCCGCCTCCCTTTGACCCCGTCCAACCGGGAGCGAAAGAAATCCATGACGAAGAAAGCCGGGTCGACGTCGACCTCCATGGAAAAGATGCAGGCCACGCTGAGCCGGCGCTACGCCGCCGAGAAGCGCTTCCAGTCCTACGGCGTCATCGCCATCGTCCTGGCGATGGCCATGCTGGTGACCCTGTTCGCCACCATCATCGGCACCGGGTACACGGCCTTCTGGCAGTACACCGTCCGTCTGGACGTGACCCTGTATCCGCAGGACATTGATCCGGACGGCAACCGCGACCCGGAGGTGCTGGCAAAGGCGGACTACCAGTCGGCCATCAAGGACGCGCTGTACTCGCTGTTTCCCGAGGCCACCAGCCGGCAGGACCGCAGTGCCGTCCGCGCCCTGATCAGCCCGGGTGCCAACTTCGTTCTCCGTGACAAGGTTCTGGACAATCCGGACCTGGTCGGGCAACGCGTCAGCGTGCGCGTGCCGCTGGCCTCGGATTTCGACCAGGTTCTCAAGGGCAACATCGACCCCGACGTGAATTTCGATGTGATCGAGGAGCGCAGCACGGACATCCCCTGGTCACTGCCGCCCGACGAGCGCCTGATCACCGAAAAGCAGGCTGGGTATCTCCAGCAGCTCATCCGACAGGGAGAGGTCGAGGCGAGCTTCAATATCTGGTTCTTCACCAATGGCGATAGCCGCCAGCCGGAACTGGCGGGTATCTGGGGCGCGGCCGTGGGTTCCATCTTCACGCTGATGGTGACACTGGCCCTGTCGTTCCCGGTTGGCGTGGCGGCGGCCGTCTATCTGGAAGAATTCGCGCCGAAGAACCGTTGGACCGATATCATCGAGGTCAACATCAACAACCTGGCGGCCGTGCCCTCGATCGTGTTCGGTCTGCTGGGTCTGGCCGTGTTCCTGCAGTTCTTCGGTCTGCCGCGCTCGGCGCCGGTGGTGGGTGGTCTGGTGCTGACCTTGATGACGCTGCCGACCATCATCATCGCCAGCCGTGCCGCGTTGAAGTCGGTGCCGCCGTCGATCCGCGAGGCGGCGCTGGGCGTCGGCGCCTCCAAGCTGCAGACCATCACGCATCACGTGCTGCCGCTGGCCATGCCCGGCATGTTGACCGGCACCATCATCGGCATGGCCCAGGCGCTGGGCGAAACCGCGCCGCTGCTGATGATCGGCATGGTGGCTTTCGTGGTGGACATCCCGTCCTCGCCGCTGGACGCGGCGACGGCCTTGCCGGTGCAGATCTATCTGTGGTCCGACAGTCCGGAACGCGGCTTCACCGAACGGACCTCGGCGGCGATCATGTGCCTTTTGGGCTTCCTCATCCTGATGAACGCGGCGGCGGTGCTGCTGCGCAAACGCTTCGAACGACGGTGGTAAGAGCCATGACCGAGCAGCGGAACGAGTCCGAGCAGGAGCACGCCTATCCGGAGACCACGGCCGGCAAGCCGATGGTGGACGGAAACGTCAAGGTGGCGGCGCGCAATGCCAACGTGTACTACGGCGACAAGCAGGCCATCAAGAACGTCAGCCTGGACATCGCGCCCAACGAGGTGACCGCCTTCATCGGTCCGTCGGGCTGCGGCAAGTCGACGTTCCTGCGGGCGCTGAACCGCATGAACGACATCATCGATATCTGCCGGGTCACGGGCGATATCCGCCTCGACGGCGAGGACATTTATGACCGCAGGGTCGATGTCGTCCAGTTGCGCGCCCGCGTCGGGATGGTGTTCCAGAAGCCCAACCCGTTCCCGAAGTCGATTTTCGAGAACGTGGCCTACGGCCCGCGCATTCACGGTCTGGTCGCGCACAAGGACGAACTTGACGAGATCGTTCACACCAGCCTGGAGCGCGCCGGCCTGCTGGGCGAGGTGAAGGATCGCCTCGATACGCCCGGCACCGGCCTGTCCGGCGGTCAGCAGCAGCGTCTGTGCATCGCCCGGGCCATCGCGGTCAGCCCCGAGGTGATCCTGATGGACGAGCCGTGCTCGGCGCTGGACCCCATCGCCACGGCCAAGATCGAGGAACTGATCGACGAGTTGCGCGAGAACTACACCATCGTCATTGTGACACACTCGATGCAGCAGGCGGCGCGCGTCTCGCAGCGCACGGCGTTCTTCCATCTTGGCAACCTGGTCGAGATGGGCGATACCGAAACGATCTTCACGAATCCCGAGCACAAGCTGACTCAGGGCTACATCACCGGCCGCTTCGGCTGAGGCGGCCCCCTCGCACGCGGTTCGAAGGATGGAAACGGTGGGAGCGGACAGGGAAGACCATACGGTCCGATCCTTCGACGCCGAACTCCTCAAGTTGGCGAATACGGTCGTGCGCGCCGGTGGCTTGGTGGAGGCGCAACTGGCGGCCGCCATGCAGGCGCTCGTCCGGCGCGACAGCCAGATGGCGGCGGACGTGGTGGCCGGGGACGCCAAGGTCGATGCCCTGGAGCAGGAAATCCAGGACATGGCCGTGCGGCTCCTGGCGCTGCGCCAGCCGGTGGCCCAGGACCTGCGCCACATCGTGTCGGCCTTGCGCATCGCCGGGGACCTGGAACGCATCGGCGATTACGGCGCCAACGTCGCCAAGCGGACCATGGTGGTCAACCAGGCGCCGCCCGTGCGTACCGTCGCGGCCATGCCGCGCATGGCCCGGCTGGCGCAAGAGATCGTCAAGGACGTGCTCGACGCGTATGTGGAACGCGATGTCGAACGGGCCATCGCCGTCTGGCGGCGCGACGAGGAGGTGGACGAACTCCACACCAGTCTGTTCCGCGAATTGGTGACGTACATGATGGAGGACCCGCGCAACATCACCGCCTGCACGCATCTGATGTTCATCGCCAAGAACATCGAGCGCATCGGTGACCACGCGACCAACATCGCCGAAACCATTTACTACCTGGTGCAGGGGCGGCCGCTGAAGGACGCGCGGCCGAAGGGAGCAGGGCAAACCATTGACCCGACGGTCGGGTCAGCCCCTATGGCGTGAGCGAGTGGTGGAGACCATGGAGACCATGAAGCCGCTGGTGATGATCGTCGAGGACGAGGCCGCCCTGGTCACGGTCCTTCGCTACAACCTTGAGAAGGAAGGCTACCGGGTCTGCGAGGCCATGGACGGCGAGGAAGCCCTGACCGTCTTCGCCGAAAGCAACCCGGATCTGGTGCTGCTGGACTGGATGCTGCCGGCGCTGTCGGGCATCGAGGTCTGCCGCCAACTGCGCCGCAAACCGGGCGTGCGCGAGGTGCCGATCGTCATGCTGACGGCGCGCGGCGAGGAGGCCGACAAGGTGCGCGGCCTGAACACCGGCGCCGATGACTACATTACCAAGCCGTTCTCGGTGCCGGAATTGCTGGCCCGGGTGAAGGCGCATTTGCGCCGGGTGCAGCCGTCGCAGCCCAAGGGCGTACTGGAATACGACACGGTGACCATGGACCTGGGCGCCCACCGGGTGACCCGCGCGGGGCGGCATGTCCACCTGGGGCCGACCGAGTTCCGCCTGCTGCGCTTCCTGATGCAGAACCCGGGCAGCGTGTTCTCGCGCGAGGCGCTGCTGAATGCCGTCTGGGGTCCGGACATCTACGTCGAGCCACGCACGGTGGACGTGCATATCCGCCGCCTGCGCAAGGCCCTGAACACCGAGGGCGAGGTGGACCTGATCCGCACCGTGCGCGCCGCCGGCTACGCCCTGGACGCCAGCGTCACGGCTTAGGGTGGAGGTCCGTCCGGCCCAAACAGCCGAAGATGGGATTGGCAGCGCACCGCGATGTATGTACATTGGGGTGCGCGATTTCATCGAGGGGTATCCCATGCGCCAATCCGTGACCATGCGTCTGGACCCTGACGTTTTGAAGGCAGCACGACTCAAAGCGGCCGGCGACAACCGGACGCTGACGAACTATGTCGAAACGTTGATGCGCCGTGACCTCCAGCCAGCAGCAGCCGACCCGGATCTCGTTGTGATCGCCCCCGCCGACGTTCGCGACTTCGTGCCAGTGACCATCACCGGCGAGACCGAGGACGAGCGAAACCGACGGGCCGACATCGTTTCCGCCGTTCTTGACGCCAGTGGGCGTTGATGGAGCCACCGTTCCGGCCTGGCCAGTTTGTGTGGTGCCAGTTTCCCTACATGGAAGACCCCGTGCGCCCTGGACCGAAGGAGCGCATCGCCTACATCGCCGAGGTCGGCCGGATTCGGGGTAACGTCCACCTTACAGTGATGGCCCTTTATACAACCACGGTCCCATGGGAGCCGGACGCACGCCTCCCTCTTGGGGTCGTCCCAGTGGACCATGGTACGGCCCAGGCCATGAACCAAAAAGGCTTTGTTCTGGATGCCCGGAAGGTGGCCTTTGTGCCCGTCACCAAGGCCTTCTTTCCCCGTCTCGAATCGCAGGAGAAGGGCATCGTCCACATGGCCTCCAGCCGGTTTCAGAACCATGTCCTGAATACGTTGGCGAAACTGGCGAAGCGTCCCGATCTTGTCGTCGGTTTGGGGCCGGATGCGCCTGGGTAGACTGGATAGACCAGGCACGCCAGCGTCACGGCTTAGGGTGCTCCAGCGGATCTACCTCGTTGTCCGGGCACGGCGTTTCGACCACGCCGCAGCGGCCCACATAGACCAGATCGAACAGGCCCCAGCCCTGGTCGACCTCGATTCGCAGCGGGATGGCCAAGTCGTGGTCTGTGACCGCGATCCGCAGGCCACCCTCGCGCCACTCGGCGGCGTGGTTCTCGCTGAATCCGCCCAGCGGCTCGAACCTCACCGTCACGACCCGCGCCCGCCACGGCTGACCGGCGGCGGTAATGGTCTCCGGCGGGGCGACGCGGATGTGGGCATCGTACCGCAGTTTGCCGTCAAACACGGGCACCACCATCTCGGCCGGGTCGGCGCTGCCCTGGTCGGACAGCGTGGCCACCCGCCGGCGCACGCTCATGAGGGCCGACAACGGGTCAAGCGTGCCGGCGCGCAAATCCGGCTCCATGCGATCGACCGGTTCGCCGTTCTTGAACCCCTTGGGGATGCCGTCCGGCCGGTCGTAGGCGACGCGCACCTCGCCCTGCTTGTCCCATTCGCGATAGGCACGGCGGTAGGCGGCGGGCTCCAGCGACCCGTCTTCGGTGATCCGGCCGTTGGCGGCGCGGTGCGCGCGGATGCCCCGGAAGGCCCAGAACAACCCGGTGGCGCGGGCGTTGAGCGTGACCTGGTAGCGGTCCGCCGTCTCGACGATCCGCACCGCCACGTCACCCACCGGCAGGCCCAGAAAGCGCGCCTGGTACAGCAGGTGCTGCTCCCGCGGCGCGGCGGCCGAGGCCGGAGCCGGCGGCGCCACGGCGACCAGGGCGGCCATCAACGCCGCGAACACCCTGGCGGCCATCCCCACCCGCAGGCGCCCTGCGCGCGCTTCACCTCGATCCTGTGATGCGAAACGGTGGCCTTGGCTCGTCCGATCGGCTAGGGTCCCCGCACTTCGGGACGGATCGTCCCTCCCGTCGCGGCGGCGTGCGAGCCCGCGCCGCCGCACGACGCGTTGCCGAAATCCCGGGCCGGTCCAATATCCGTGTGGGGTTGCGGCATCCGGTTCGCAGAAACCCGTCATTCGTTGATCGATCGAGGGTCCCAATCCATGAAACTCGCCGTACCAAAAGAACGCCGCCCCGACGAGGCGCGCGTGGCGATCTCGCCCGAGGTCGCCAAGAAGCTGGTCGGGCTTGGCGTCGAGGTGGTGGTGGAGACCGGCGCCGGGCTCGGCGCCGACGTCACCGACGCCATGCTCCAGGACGTGGGCGCCACCATCGCCCCGGACGCCAAGGCCGCGTTGGGCGACGCCGACCTCGTGTGGAAGGTTCAACGGCCGATGACCGCCGACGAGGGCACGGACGAGATCGCCCTGATGAAACGCGGTGCGACGCTGATGTGCCATTTGAATGCGCTCACCGAAAAAGGGATGGTCGACGCCCTGGCCTCGGCCGGCGTGGCGGCCTTCGCCATGGAACTGATGCCGCGCATCAGCCGGGCGCAGTCGATGGACATTCTCTCTTCACAGGCCAACCTGGGCGGTTATAAGGCGGTGATCGAGGCGGCCAACGCCTTCTCCCGCGCTTTTCCCATGATGATGACGGCCGCCGGTACGGTGCCGCCGGCTCGCGTGCTGGTGTTCGGTGCCGGCGTGGCCGGCCTTCAGGCCGTCGCCACCGCCAAGCGCATGGGCGCGGTGGTGTTGGCCACCGACGTGCGTCCGGCCACCCGCGAGCAGGTGGAAAGCCTGGGCGGCAAGTTCGTCACCGTCGACGAGGAGATGGAGAAGCAGGCGGAGACCGAGGGCGGATACGCCAAGGAGATGCCGCCGGAATACTTCGAGAAGCAGAAGCAGATCGTCTCCGAGCACCTCAAGAAGACCGACATCGTCATCACCACCGCCCTGATCCCCGGCCGGCCGGCCCCCAAGCTGGTCACCGCCGAGCAGGTCAAGAGCATGAAAAAGGGCTCGGTGATCGTCGACATGGCGGTCGAGACCGGCGGCAACTGCGAGCTGTCCGAACTCGGCAAGGCGATCGAGGTCGAGGGGGTCAAGATCCTCGGCTACCCCAACCTGCCCAGCCGGGTGGCGGCCGACGCCAGCCCGCTGTTCGCCAAGAACCTGCTGAACTTCCTGACGCCCCAGTTCGACAAGGAGGCCAAGAGCCTCAAACTGAACTGGGAGGATGAGACGGTGAAAGGGACCTGCGTCACCCACGACGGCAAGGTCGTGCACCCGAAGCTCGTCGAAGGCTCGAACTAGGAGAGGGACACCATGGCCAATCAATCCGAGACCATCGCGTCCCAGGCCGAGGCGCTGGCCGAACAGGCCGGCACGCTGGCCGAACAGGCGCGCGGCCTGGCCGAGCAGGTTGCCGGCTCGGCGATGGGCGCCGCCGGCGCCGCCAGCCATGCCGGCGAGTTCTGGTGGCTGTTCACCGTCTTCGTGCTGGCCTGCTTCATCGGCTTTTATGTCGTCTGGAGTGTGACCCCGGCGCTGCACTCGCCCTTGATGGGCGTGACCAACGCCATTTCGTCGGTGATCATCGTCGGCGCCCTGATCGCCGCCGGCCCGGCCGAGTTCACCAGCGCGAGCTGGCTGGGGCTTGTCGCCGTGCTGTTGGCGTCGATCAACATCTTCGGCGGCTTCATCGTCACCGAGCGAATGCTCGCCATGTTCAAGAAGAAAAAGAGCTAGGGAGGGCGAGACATGACCTCGGGTCTGACAATGCTGGCCTATCTGGTCGCCGCGGTGTGCTTCATCCTGGCGCTCAGGGGCCTGTCCTCACCCACCAGCGCGCGGCAGGGCAACCTGTTCGGCATGATCGGCATGGGCATCGCCGTGCTGACGACGCTGGTTTCTCCCAACGTGGTCAACTACCTGCCCATGGCGCTGGCGGTGGCCATCGGCGGCGGTATCGGCGCCGTGGTGGCGCGCAAGGTGTACATGACGGCGCTGCCGCAGCTGGTGGCGGCGTTCCACTCGCTGGTGGGTATGGCCGCCGTGCTGGTGGCCTGGGCCGCGCTGCTGACGCCGGAGAACTACGGCATCGGCGCCGTCGGCTCCATTCCGGTGTCCAGCATGGTCGAGATGTCGCTGGGCCTGGCCATCGGTGCCATTACGTTCTCGGGTTCGGTGGTGGCCTTCGCCAAGCTGCAGGGCTTGGTCTCGGGCTCGCCGGTGGTGTTCAAGGGCCAGCACCAGCTCAACGCCGCGCTGGGCATCGCCATCGTGGTGCTGCTGGTGATCTTCTGTATCACCGAGAGCTACGTCGTCTTCGGCCTGTTGACCGCGCTGGCCTTCATCCTCGGCTTCTTGATCATCATCCCCATCGGCGGCGCCGACATGCCGGTGGTGATCTCCATGCTCAACAGCTACTCGGGCTGGGCGGCGGCCGGCATTGGCTTCACGCTGGGCAACCCGCTGTTGATCGTGGCCGGCGCCTTGGTCGGCTCGTCCGGTGCCATCCTGTCGTACATCATGTGTAAGGGCATGAACCGGTCGATCTTCAACGTCATCCTGGGCGGCTTCGGCGGCGAGGGTGTCACGGCGGCGGCCGGGTCGGACGGCGACAAGGCGGTCAAGCCGGGCAGCGCCGACGACGCCAGCTTCATCATGAAGAACGCCTCCAAGGTCATCATCGTGCCGGGCTACGGCATGGCGGTGGCCCAGGCCCAGCACGCCCTGCGCGAGATGGCCGACAAGCTGAAGGCCGAGGGCATCGACGTGAAGTACGCCATCCACCCGGTGGCCGGCCGGATGCCAGGGCACATGAACGTGCTGCTGGCCGAGGCGAACGTGCCCTATGACGAGGTGTTCGAGCTGGAGGACATCAACTCAGAGTTCACGACCGCCGATGTGGCCTATGTCATCGGCGCCAACGACGTCACCAACCCGTCGGCCAAGACCGATCCGGCCAGCCCGATCTACGGGATGCCGGTGCTGGATGTGGAGAACGCCGGGACGGTGCTGTTCGTCAAGCGCTCGATGGCGTCAGGCTATGCTGGCGTGCAGAACCCGCTGTTCTTCAAGGATAACACGATGATGCTCTTCGGCGACGCCAAGAAGATGACCGAGGAAATCGTGCAGGCGATGGAATAGTCCCGGACCATAGTACGTTTGTCGGGCGGGAGGTTTCCTCCCGCCTGAACCCCCTCCCGCCCTCCCCCATAAATGGGGGAGGTGTTCGAGCGGTACATGCCGGCCGGACTCCCTCCCCATGAAATGGGCTATCATATTCACACTTCTTTTCCCGCCAAGCTGGGGTTGACTGCCCCGTCGGAAAATGATCCGTCATTGCGAACCCTCGTCGCAAGACGAGGGTGAAGCAATCCAGGGCGTAAAACACAAGTATCCGCCCTGGATTGCCCCATTTCTTTAATTTGGGCTTCGCTCCTCGCAATGACGAGAAAGAGTAAAGATGCGTGAATCTGATAGATGAAATGGGGAGGGCTGGGGTGAGTTTTTCCTCCCGACGCCGGACGAACGGACCCGTGGAAACGTGGGGTGTCCGGTGCCGGGGCGGTATTTCACGTCCACAACGCCTGACCATCCCACCGCCTTACCAAAACCAGCCCCGCCACCACCGACCCGGCGCACAGCCCCGTTCCCAGCAGGAACGCCAACCCTCCGACGGCCTCGTACAGTCCGCCCGAGACGATCATCGCCAGCCCGAGAAGGGCACCCATGGCCAGCGCCGAGTACAGCCCTTGCGCCCAGAAGAGCGAGAACGCCGCCAGACCGATGTCGGCCATCGCATAGCCATGCGCCGCCTTTGGCCCGACCCGGCGGTCCTGAAGGCCGGCGCAGACAGACCGCACCTCTCCAATGAGGCTCTCCAGCACGCTCATGCCAACAGAGAGTTGCTCCCAAGACCCTACAATCAATCCCTACCGCCTACATTTCGTGTCTCTTCCGACAAAACCCACTGCCTGTGATACTTTAGACTCACCAGCCCATTTTGCCTTGCTGCCTCTTCCCCCACATTCCAACGCGATTCGTTCGCGTTGCGAATTGCTGGACGAAAACGTTATTGATTGCGGGATTTTAACAGATTATATTAAAGTAGAGTTGTAGTGTTGTGGCCCAGGCTGGCGTTGGTCGGGGGAGAGTTCGGTTCGCGCCGGGCTCTGACGCCGCATCCTGGCTTCGCCGCAGAGGGGACAACAGAGAGGCCACCATGCCGCAAACCCGTGATGCACACCCGGTTCAGGGTCGCAAGCCAAAACGAACACACCATCTTGCCACTTTGGGCCTTCCCGCGCTGGGCCTGACGGGCGCCCTTCTGCTCGGCGGTTGCGCGGTCGGCGAGGGCGGCATGGTGGAGGTCATGAATCGGCCGACCCCAGCCGTCGACTCGGCGCTGGCCGCCCTGGCCCGGGGCCGGGTCGGCGATGCCGAGGCGTGGACGGCGCGCGCCCTGGCCGCCAATCCCGCCGATCCCCACGCCCTTCTGATCCGGGGCATGATGGCCGAGCAGGCCGGTCAACCGGCCGTGGCGCGCGAGGCGTACGAAACCATCCTGCGGCTTGAGCCCGACGCGACCATTGATCCGACGCCGATGGACATGGACTCCGCGCCGCGCCCGGTTGTCGAGATCGCGGCTGACCGCCTCTCTCGTTTGCCGCCGACACCAGTCGGGCCCGGCTTCGCCCGCGTGCCCGGCGTCACCGGCCCGACGGCGATGGAGACGCCGGACCCGCAGACGAATACCGCCCCCACCGCGCGGGACGAGGCGTGGCAGAACGTCTCCGGCCGCTTCGAAACGCTTGAACGGCTGTTCGACCAGGGCCTCATCACCGATACGGAATACGCCAAGCGGCGGCGCGAGAATCTGGGCGCCCTCCTGCCGCTCACGCAGGAGCCGCCGGCGGCCGGCCTGACACGGCCGGCGCCGCGCGCGACGGCCGTCGTGGGCCGCCTGCGGGATTTGGCCGGCACGTTCGAGAGCGGTGCCATCTCCGCCAGCCAGCACGCCGCCGAGCGCCGGGCGATCCTTGATGCCCTGCTGCCCGCCGAGCCGGTGACCCACGAAACCGCGGACATGCGGCCGCGCAACGCCCGTGATGTCGCCCGCATGGCCCGCCGGCTGGAGGACGCCTTGCGGCGCGGTCTGATCACGAACGCCGAGTACGATGCCGAACGCGCGGCCTTGAACGCCCTGGCGCGGCAGCACGGGCAGGCGGCCACGGCGGCCGTGCCGCCGCCAGCGCCGGGCGGACACGGCGGGATGGACGACCCCGCCAAGGACGAAGGGCACACCGACGACGCGAGCGAGGACTCCGCCGACGGGCCGCGTCCGCTGCTGCCGGTGCCGACCCAACCGGGCGTGACCGCCGGGCCGCCGACGGCCAATGCCGAGGACCCGGCCACGCAACGCTTTTCCGGCGTCACCGGCGCCCGCAGTGATGCCGCCGCGTCCCAGCCTGACGGCAACCACGTCCATTTGGCCTCGTACCGCACCTTGCAGAGCGCCCAGGCCGGCTGGGCGGCGCTCAGCGCGCGCTATGCCGGCCTGATGCGCGGCATGATGCCGACCTTCGAACGGGTGACCATCCCCGACAAGGGCGAGTTCATCCGCCTGAAGGCCGGCCCGGTGGAGATCCCGGGCGGCACGGCGCGCTTGTGCGACCAGTTGCGGGGCGCCGGCCAGTTCTGCGAACCGACCAAGGTGAACTGACCGAGGTGAACTGACGAGCCGCTCCGCGCGCCATTGACGGCCGGCGGCGGCCCTGCAATAACCTCCGGACGACCTTGTCGCCCGGCCCGGGTGGCGGAATTGGTAGACGCACCGGACTCAAAATCCGGCGGTGGTAACACCATGCGAGTTCGAGTCTCGCCCCGGGCACCATCCCCCAGACACGCTTTCTGGTGTCGACACGTTAGGGTCTTCAATGGGCTAGGCCTTCTGCTGGCGGTGCACAGGAGGGGATGCATCCCATTCGGACAGACGTCGGCCGTCCTTTCACGCCGGATGTAGGGGCTTCGCCTCCAGCCGGACGCCGAGGGCATGGGCCACCTTGACCACGGTCTCAAAGCGCGGCTTGGCCCCCGGGGACAGCGCCTTGTAGAGGCTTTCCCGGCCCAGCCCGGTGTCGCGGGCCAGTTGCGCCATGCCCCGGGCGCGGGCGATGTCCTTCACGGCGGCCAGGAAGGCGTCCGGATCGGGGTCCTCCAGGGCAGCGGTCAGGTAGGCCGCGATGGTCTCGTCATCGGTCAGATAGTCGGCCGCGTCGAAGGCGTCCGTGCGGAGGTTCGTGCACATGGCCTTCAGCGTATCCTTTCGGATACAGTTGTGCAACGTCCATCCTGTGCAACGGCCATCCGCTTTGGCGTTCAGCCGTCCAGGGCCTGGATGGCCGCCTCGACCTCTCGGAACGCCGGTTCAAGGCTGTCGCGCAGGGCCTTCGGCGTCTTCGTGTCGCCGTGAAAGAGCGCCTGTTCGACCTGCTTGCACAGAGTGCCCAGGCGTAGCGCCCCGGCCGAGCGGGCCGCGCCCGAGACGGTGTGAGCCGCCTTGCGCGCCGCCTCCAGGCGGCCGTCGTCCAGCGCGGCCACGGTTTCCCGCAGATCGCCCTGGGTGGACTCGAGGAACTCGGCCAACAGCCCCTTGAGAACGGCCGTGTCCCCACCCACCAGGTCCGCCATATAGGTGGTGTCCAGCACCGGCGCGTCCGGAACCAAGTCCACGTCGGGCGCGGGGGCACTGGATGACGTGGCGCCGGGATCGCTGGGAGGCGCCTCGGAGGGTGGGTCGGCCGCCATCCCGGGCACCTTGATGTGGCGCAGATCCAGCGCGCGAGGCAGCCACCGCGTGATGGCGGCATCGAGATCGGCGACGGCCACCGGCTTGGTCAGGTAGTCGTCCATGCCCCGCTCCAGGCAGGCCTGGGCGGTGCCGGCGATGGCATCCGCCGTCAGGGCGATGATCGGGGTGTGCCGCGCGCCCGCCGCCTCCCCTTCGCGACGCCGGATGCGTTCCGTCAACTCGTACCCGTCCATCTCCGGCATGTGGCAGTCTGTGATGACCAGGCCGTACGATCGGCCCTTGAACAGAGCCAGGGCCTCGACCCCATTGACGGCGTAGTCCGCCACCAGGCCCAGTCGATCCAGCAACATGCGGATGACCGTCTGGTTGGTGGGATTGTCCTCGGCCACCAGGACGAGGCAGTCTTCACGTTCCGCCGTGGCCCGGTCAGGGGCCTGGTAGGTTCCCGTGGTGCCGGTGATCGGGCGGTCGGACAGGCGGCGGCGCCATGGGCTCTGGGCGTCTGGGGCCAGGCGGCCCAGGGCCACGGCCAGGGCGAAGGCCACCTCATACCCATGCACCGGCCAGCCGATGACGGCGCTGACGCCGGGCCTTTCTGCGGCGCGGCTGGTCTCGCTGCTGCCGCGCGGAACGACCGCCAGGATCCGGGGTGGATTCGCCGCGCCGATGCGCAGGATGTCGTCGACCAGGCGGAGGGCCGGCGCGTCCTCCACGCGGCGGTCGAGAATCACGGCGTCCACCGGCTGATCCCGCACCAGGGCGAGCATGAGGGCGGCCTTCAGGGCGTCGGTCGTGTCGGCCGGGATGGCCTCGGCGCCGGCCCAGTCGAGAATGCCGCCGAAGTGGTCGCGCGCCGTGCCGCTGTCGCTGACCACGACCGCGCGCGCGCCCTGGATCGGCGGCGGGCTCAGGTCGCGCCGCTCCGGCCGGGGAGTGAGCGGTACCTCGAACCAGAAGGTTGATCCCTTTCCGGGTGTGCTGTGCACGCCGATGCGGCCGCCCATCAGGTCGACCAGCGTGCGGCAGATGGACAACCCCAGGCCGGTCCCGCCGAAGCGTCGCTGGGTCGTGTGGTCGGCCTGCGAGAACGGCTTGAACAGGCCGGCCATCTGCTGATCCGTCATGCCGATGCCGGTGTCCGTGACCTCGAAGCGGATCCCGTGCGGCGCGTCGGCGTTGTCGCTGTCGCGGGGGGCCGCGTCGATGCGGCTGACGGAGAGCGTCACATGGCCGTGCTCGGTGAACTTGATGGCGTTTCCGGCCAGGTTGATCAGGATCTGCCGCAACCGGTGGGGATCACCGCCGTAATGGTCGTGACTGTCCTGTGTGGGGCGGCAGATCAGGTCCAGGCCCTTGGCGGCGGCCTTGGGGGCCAGCAGGTCGGCGACCCGTTCGACCACCTGGGTCAGGGACAGGCTGACCGTCTCCAGGGTGACGCGGCCCGCCTCGATCTTTGAGAAGTCCAGGATCTCGTCGATGATGGTCACCAGCGCGTTGGCGCTTTCCGTCACCACGTCCAGCATGTGCCGCTGTTCGGCGTCCAGTCGCGTCTGGCCCAGCATTTCGGCCATGGTGATGACGCCGTTCATGGGCGTGCGGATCTCGTGGCTCATGGTGGCCAGGAAGACCGACTTGGCGCGCGCGCTGTCCTCGGCCGCCTGGCGGGCCTCTTCCAGGGCCTCGGCCTGTTCCTTCATGTCGGTGATGTCGAAAACCCAGGTCAGGATCGCCGCCTGCCCCTCGAACGTCAGCCGGCGCATGGAGACCAGCACCCAGCGGGCATCGCCGTTGCCGGTGCGCACATGGGCCTCGACATGCTCCACGAGCTTGCCGGCGATGGCCTGTTTCTGCAAAGCCTGAACGAGGTCCGGGTCCGAGCAGTCGAGGCTGAAGTTGTACTTGCCACGATCGTCAAGGTTCTGACGCCCCAACTTGTAAAACATCGGATTCCAGAACAGGAACCGGCCGTCCTGGGCGGCGATTCCCATGGCGATGGGCGCGGTCTGGATGATGTCGAGCAGCTCCATTTCGGTCTTTTCCCGCTCCTGTTCGGCGCGGCGGCGTTGCTCGATCTCGCGTTTGAGATAGCGGGTGCGTTCCTCCACCTGCTGTTCAAGGAACTCGTTGGTCTCCTTCAAGGCCGCCTCGGCGTAGCGGCGCTCGGTGATCTCGACGCCCAGTTCGCGGGTCCGTTCCTCGATGCGGTACTGCAATTCGGCGTGAAGGTCGCTCATCTCGCTCTGGGCGAGGTGGCGGTGGTTCACGTCCTGGAACCAGCTGACGATGGCCGTCTGGCCCTCGAACCGTGTCGGCTGCCAGGACACCAGGAACCAGCGGGCGGTGTCCGCACCCGTGTCGGGGTCGCGCGTGCGCAGGCGGACCTCGTGCTCCAGGACGCGACCCCGGAAGGCGTACAACTCCAGCATCCGCGCCCGCTCCTGCGGGTCGACATACAGGTCGTTGATCGTCGTTCCCTTCAGGGCGGACGTGGTCTGGCCCAGGAGGTCGGCGAGCCGCCGGTTGGCCATCAGCACCCGCCCGTCCTTCAGCGTCACGGCGATGCCGAACGGGCTGAGTTCGATCAGGGTACGGAAGTGGGCCTCGCTGTCGCGCAGGACCTCCTGCGCCTGCCGCTGGGCGGTGACGTCGCGGGCCAGGATCACGAACAGGTCGCGGCCGTCCCGCACCATGTGCGTGCCGCGCAGTTCGACATCAACAAAAGACCCGTCCTTGCGAAGATGCCGGCCGTGCGCATTGAGCGGGACGCCCTCGGTCTTGAGGCGCTCCCACATCGCCCTTGCGGTCTCGGGGGGGATCGCGGTTTCGACATCGCTGACGCGCAGGGTCAGGAATTCGTCGCGGCTGTACCCGAGCGCGGCACAGGCCGCTTCGTTGACCGCCAGGAAGCGTCCCGTCTGGTCATGGACATAGACCGGATCGCCGAGCGCATCGAACAGGCGCGCGGCATCGTCCCCGAGGAAGCTGCCACTGATCGTGCCCGTTGGGGGCCCTGGCATCGGGGGATCAGAAGCGTCCGAGGGGACCATGGTCGTGCTCCGCCGCGAGTGTCGCCCCGGATCCTATCGGCGTCCGGTCGCCGGTCAAACCCTCTTGCCGGGCGGACCGACCGCGGCCGGGGTCATCGGGTGATGGGCTTGTACTTGATGCGGTGGGGTTCGGTCGCGTCGGCGCCCAGACGCCGCCGTTTGTCCTCTTCGTAGGATTCGAAATTGCCCTCGAACCACTCCACATGGCTGTCGCCCTCGAACGCCAGGATGTGCGTGGCGATACGGTCCAGGAAGTAACGATCGTGCGAGATGACCACGGCGCAGCCGGGGAACTCCAGCAGCGCCTCTTCCAGCGCGCGCAGGGTTTCCACGTCCAGGTCGTTGGTCGGTTCGTCAAGCAGCAGCACGTTGGCGTGGCTCTTCAGCATCTTGGCGAGGTGCACGCGGTTGCGCTCGCCGCCGGAAAGCTGGCCCACCTTCTTTTGCTGGTCCGGTCCCTTGAAGTTGAACTGACCGACGTAGGCGCGCGACGGGATCTTCCGCTTGCCCAGATCGATCTCGTCGAGACCGTCCGAGATCTCCTCCCAAACGGTCTTTTTGCCGTCCAGGCTGTCGCGGCTCTGGTCGACGTAGCCGAGCTTTACGGAGTCGCCGATGGTCAGGGTGCCGGAATCGGGCGTGTCCTGGCCGGTGATCATGCGGAACAGGGTGGTCTTGCCGGCGCCGTTGGGGCCGATGACGCCGACGATGCCGCCCGGCGGCAGCTTGAAGTCCAGTCCCTCGATCAGCAGGCGGTCGCCGAAGCCCTTGGTCAGGCCCTCGGCTTCGATCACCCGGTTGCCCAGGCGCTCGCCCGGCGGAATGGTGATGGAGAGCTGATCCGGCCCCCGGTCGGCGGCGCGGCTGACCAGTTCGTCGAACGCGGTGATACGGGCCTTGCTCTTGGTCTGGCGGGCCTTGGGCGAGGAGCGGATCCACTCCAGTTCCTGGTTGATGGCCCGCTGGCGGGACTTCTCCTCGCGGGCCTCCTGTTCCAGGCGCTTGGCCTTCTGTTCCAGGTAGGTGGAGTAGTTGCCCTCGTAGGGGATGCCGCGGCCCCGGTCGACCTCCAGGATCCAGCCGGTGACCTTGTCGAGGAAATAGCGGTCGTGGGTGACGGCCACCACGGTGCCCGGGAACTCTTCCAGGTGGCGCTGCAACCAGGCGACCGATTCCGCGTCCAGGTGGTTGGTGGGCTCGTCCAGCAGCAGCATGTCCGGCTTGGACAGCAGCAGGCGGCACAGCGCCACCCGGCGCTTCTCGCCGCCGGACAGCTTTGAGACATCGGCATCGCCGGGCGGGCAGCGCAGGGCGTCCATGGCGATTTCGACGTGGCGTTCGATGTCCCAGGCGTCGGCGGCGTCGATCTTCTCCTGAAGGTCGGCCTGTTCGGCCATCAGGTCGTTCATCTCGTCGTCGTCGGTGACCTCGCCGAACTTGGCCGAGACCTCCTCGAAGCGGTCGAGCAGGCCCTTGACCTCCGCCACGCCGTCCATGACGTTGCCCATGACGTCCTTGGACTCGTCCAGATGCGGTTCCTGCGCAAGATAGCCGACGCGGACACCGTCCGCCGCCCAGGCCTCGCCGCCGATGTCGGTGTCCTCTCCGGCCATGATGCGCAGCACGGTGGACTTGCCGGCGCCGTTGGGGCCGAGCACGCCGATCTTGGCGCCCGGCAGGAAGGACAGCGTCAGGCCCTTCAGGATCTCCCGCCCCCCCGGGTAGACTTTGGACAGGTTCTTCATGACGTAGATGTACTGGTAGGCGGGCATGGGCTCCTCCGGGAGGGGCTAAAGACAGGGCGGACGCCAAACGCGGCCCCGTGTGGGCACACGGGCCGTGCGTGGCTGGGTCGCATCAGGTGGCGCCCGTTCTAACGGAGGATCACCGGGCGGGCAATGGGGTGGGGGGCGAAGCGAGTCTCTTGGTTGGGTGTTCACGACCCGTCCAAATCGTCTTCTTTTTTTGCCAAGGTCACAAGATCATGCTGCAATGGTTGTGGTGGCCCTATGACCAAGGCCTCGCCGTCCCGTCTGCGAAAGGTACCGCTCAGCCCGAGCAGATCATTTCCGTCAAACGTGTGCATCTCATCACAATTGGAGAACAATGCAGTGGCGAGGTGAATGGCATCGTTTGGTTTTTTTATCTTCGGATGGCGACGAAAAAGATTTCTGGCATGTGTAGCTATAGAAGGGGAAAGATCAATAATATCAAAAAAATCGTTGTCCCAAAATCGATCCAATAAGTGATCGTGCTGTTCCTGAAAATATTCCCTCGTTTTTCCGTCTTCGCACCTAACCTTGCATACTTCTGACAGCGTCAATGTAGAAGTTACAATAACAAGATCTCCTTTTTCTGCGGCCGTATATATGCTGCGACATATGGGAAATCTTCCATCTTCCTGTTGAATAAGGCTAATAAAGCAGCACGAATCCCAGTATATGCGCTTTTCAGCCATCTCCGCCTCTTAGCATGTCAACGTAGTTCTCAGATTTCATGCCGCCGGTAAACGTGTCATCCAAAATAGCGTCAAGGCCGACAGCAGAAAAACTAATAATGTCCAACGCCTCGGCTTCAATATAGCGGATATCACCACCGTCACCGTAGTATTTGCGGCCGACAACACGAACCCGCTTTCCTTCCCATACATCCGTTAATGTCTTATCCATTCCAACGTTCTTGGCGCGCGTTTCGGTCAGACGACAAGTAATGCGGTCTCCGCCCTTGGTCAAGATCCAGAAGGCGGGCCGATTTCGGTATTCCCCAACATTTTGAATACGGCCGAAGACCTCGCCAAAGGAGGTATGTTTCGGAATGTCACTTCCAGCAGGAATTTCATATAACTCAATATGATCAAGGGCCGTTTTGGAGATGTGTGGGGTAATATGGATAACGTTGTCGTCTTCCCCACGTCGATATACACGTGTCAGGCCGATCCGTTCTTGGTGTCGTTGCAGTATACGTTTTCCGACCACCAATCCCTTTCGGTCCAACCAGTCCGGGATGCCCGTATTGATGTCACCCAAAAGGCCTCTCATTGCGTCAGAAGCCCGGGCAAAGTCGGCGTCGGCCTCGCCGCTCACATCGGTGCCCTCTTCGGTCGCTTCTGGTGCGATTTCCACCGTTAGGGGGCTGTTGGTCGTGGCTGCTTTCAAGACCCAGGTATAACGGCACACGTTTCCCCTGGCTCGTGCGGGCGCGCGCAACCACTCCACCAAATCGAGGATTTGGTGCATCGCATCATCGATCGCGAGGGGCTTCGTCTTCCCGCCGCTCGGCTGAACGACAAATACGTAGGACTTGCTCATCTCGCCAACTTCCGGTGAAGCATCACTGTGTCAACCGCCATGCCCGGTAGCCACGCGCCTTCGATGCCGCGACATTTAATCGCACAACGGCTTATGATAACGTGAATGGTCATGCACTCACGTCGATTCAAGCGGCATTCAGAGCCCGCGCCTCCGCCATGATCTCGTCCAGCGATTTGTCGCTGACGCCGCTGGCCAGTCCCTCGTCGATGGCGCGCTGAAGCCCGGCCCGGGCGTGGTCGCGCTGGATCAGGTCGCGGACGGTGGCGCCAACGTCGGCATACCCGCCGGCGCTCGCCTGGGTCTCGCACCACGTCTTCAGGGGCTCGGGGAGGGAAACCGTGACATGATCCATGCCCTGGGCCTTTCAACCAACTCAAACAACGTCGCCGGCGCAATCCGCCCTGTTCAGGATTCGTTCAGTCTATCGCGGCGGGCCAAGCGGGGCAATGGCGTGGCGGCATCGTGTCCGGGCCAACCTTGAGGCCGGCGGTGCGGCGGTTCGACCAGGTGCGTCAAGCGAGAGGCAGGGTCACCCGAGGCCCGTGACCGGTGTCCAGGGTGAGCTCCAGCGCCCGCCCCAGTCCCGCCCGCGCCAGGCCGTCGGCCAACAGCAGGGCGGCCGCGTCGGGTTCGGCGCGCAGCGCTTCGGCAAGGGTGGCGGGATCGACCGGTGCCGCACCGTGCGCTGTGTGGGCGGTCAGGATCTCCCGCGCGGCGGCCGACGGCGGCGGGCCGTCATCCTCTATCGTGAGGCGGACGCCGCCGCTGTCGTTCCCCTGCACGCTGACCGAAACGGTGCGGGACGGGGCTTGGTCCGGATCCACGGGGCCGTCGACTCGTAACAGGACGCTTTCCACGGCATAACCGATCACGGCCGCCAGCAAACCCGGGTGGGCCGTGGCCGCCAGGTCCGGCGGGCAGGCCAGGGTGAGGTCAACGCCCCGGGCCCGGCTTCGCTGACCGAGCACGGCCAGGATGTCCTCCAGCAGGAGGTCGAGCGGCGGCGCGGGGGTGTCCGGCGCCGCCGTCAGGTGGCCAAGCGCCGAGGCCACCCGCGCGGCGGTGGTCGGGTCGTCGGGCAGCGCCTGCGCCAGCAGGGGAGCCGTGGCGGCCAGGGCGCGCCCGGCGGCGGCCTCCGTCGCCGCGCCGAGCAGGGCGGTCCGCAGCGTGGCGGCGTCGCGGTCGGGTGCGGTCGGTTGCACGGGGGCGGCGGCCGGGACCTCCGCGCGGCGGCCGATTCGCCCCAGCGGCGCCGCATAGGCCGTCCCGGCAAGCACCGCACTGCCCAGGGCCACGGCCAACACCGCCAGCAGGGCGGCAATCAGGGCGTCTTGAAGACGCACGAAGCCGGTGGCGACGGTCGCGTGGGCCTCGGCCAGGCGCGTGTCGGCGGTGGTGTGGGCGAGATCGGCGGCGCGGGTCAGAGTGCCGTCGGCGCTCTGCCACAGCCGGTCGACCGCAGCCTGGTCGAGCAGGGCCGCCCGGCGCGCGGCCGGAATGTCCAGGGCGTCGGCCATGGCCGCGTGCACGCCAGTCCCTGATCCCAGCGGACCGGTGCGGTCCAGGCCGGCGGGCAGGCCAGGCGCGGCGATGGCCCGGGCCGCCAGCCGCCGCGCCTCGCGGTCCAGGAAGGGCAGGGCAGGCGCCTGCGCGCGGGCGGCCAGGGTCAGAGTCTCGCTCAACCGGCCAAGCTGGCGGGCGCGCGGCGTGGCCGCCTCGTCCTGCGGCGCGGTCGCGAACCGGTCCAGCGTGCGCAGGCGGTCGGCGATCAGCGTGGTCCAGGGCGTCTGGGCGTTGCGGTGCGCGGCCAGGCGGTCGACGGCGGCGCGGGCGTCGTCCAGGGCCGTGCCGAACGCCGCCGGCAGGCCGGCGCGCCATGCCGGATCACTCGACAGCACGCGAAAGCGCGACACGGCCCGCTGCCGCGCCGGTTCGCCCGCACTTCCGGCCGGGGCGTGGCGGATCTGCCGCGCCAGACCACGCAAGCCCTCGACCGCGCGGGCAACAGTGGCCAACGCGTCGGCCTCCGCCCGGGCCGCGTCCAGCGCCCCGTCGTCAACGTGGGGGGCCAGATCGAGAACGCGCCAGCCGACCAGCGCCGCCGGGGCGCACAGCAGGGCGAACACGACCATCGCCGCCACCACGAGCCCCAGCACGGGACGCGGGCGCTTGGCTCCCGGTGTGGGGGTCATCGGCCGGCCTCTGCGGACCCGTGGTGAGGGCTCGCCGCCAGAGGGTCGGGGCTGAGCCGGGCCAGCGCCCGCAGGCGTCCCTCGTCGCGCAAGGCGGTGAGGGCGGCGTCGACCGCCTCGGCCAGGATCCCGTCACCAGCGCCCGTCGCCAGCGCCACCGGCCCGCCGGCGCCGTGCTCGATACGCGGCGGGCCGAGCGGCACCAGGGCATCGCCGGGCGCGACGTGACCAAGGGCCTCCATCGCCACGGCCAGGGGCAGGAACGCGGCGTCCGCCTCGCCGCGTCGCAGGGCGGCCAGGGCCTCGTCCTGGGTGGTCGCCAAGACGACGCTGGCGCCCGCCGGGGCCAGGCGCCGGAGTGCTTGTGCTTGGTCCGATCCGGCGGCGGTGACCACCACCCGCCCGGCCAGGTGTTCCATCGCGAACTCGTTTCCCTGCGCATGGGTCCAGGAGGCGGCACGGCCCAGCAGCAGCGACGCGGCGCGGGCATGGGGCGGGGCGAAGTGCACGCGTGCCGCCCGCGCCGGCGCGGCGACCAGATCGGCGGCGATCATGTCCACGGCGCCGGAGGCCAGGGCGTCGACAAGCCCGTCGGGGGCCACCGCCGTGAATCGGCAGTCGATGTCCAGGCGCTCGCACACGGCACGAGCGACGGCGACATGCAGGCCGGCCGCGCGCCCGTCAGGCCCGGTTCCGGACAGCGGCAGCGCCCCGCCGACCGTGGCCACGGTCAGGGTCCGGGACGGCGTCAACGCCAGCGCCGGGGCCGGCTCCGGCGCGGGCGGCAGCGCCGCGCGCGTGCCCATCCCCACGGCCGCCACCGCCAGGGCCGCCACGACCAGGGACAGGCTCCAGACCGCGACCCGGCCAGGGCGCGAAGGCACGGCTCTACTCGGTTTCACGACTATAGATGTAAAGCCCGCCCGTTTCCTCAAGAATGCCGAAGTAGTCCAGTTTGTGGTACTTGTTGCCGGTCGGCTGGTCGCCGGCCCAGATCACGGGCACCTCCCACAGTTCCTGCTCGCCGGCGCCGATGACGTAGAACGAGATCGAGGTGCCGGTGATGGCCACGGGGTGATAGATGGCGCCGGTGGCGGGGTCGATGGTGGGCTGGCCCAGCCGCAGTTCCGGAATGTGGTGGATGCGCCACTGGCCCATGGTGACGTTGCTGACGATGCCGGACCCGCCGCCGTCGGCCGGCGGCGCGGTGGACCCATCGCTGCTCTGGGCGTGGGCGGTGGGGGTGGAGAACAGCAATCCAAAAGCGATCAAGGGCGCGGCGGCGGCCACGGCGATGCGGGGTCGCATGGGGCGAGGGCTCCTTTGTTGTGGCGGCCAACCCGGCGGCGCGGGACGCGGCCGTTGACGGACAACACCAGGGGCGGACGAGGACACCTCATCCGGCGCGCACCGGCCCATCGCGGGGGCCGCCGGCACGCGGCGCATCCTATCAATGCGTCGCGAAGGGTGCCAGCGCCCGTGGATGGATCGTGTGGCCGATCAGCCTGTAGGTGTGGCGGTTATCCCGCCTCACTGCCCGCTCGACTTGCCGCTCAGGTTGGGCAGCAGGCTGCGCACCCAGCCGGAGAAGGCCTCTGGATTGCGGGTTTGCATCCACACCGGGCCGGGACCGGTGAACTCCATCACCAGGCCCTCGCCGCTGGTGGCGCTGGTCACCATGCGCTGGAAAAAGCCGCCGGCGCCGGCGACCATGCGCGTCTGCACGGCCATGCCCTCCTGGTAGGCGACCATGTGGCCGCTGTCGACGACGAAGCGCTCGCCCGGCGCCAGGTCGCGGCGGAAGATGGCGCCGAAGCTGGCCATGAACAGCGTGCCGGTGCCGCTGGCCCGCAGCATGAACAAACCCTCGCCGCCGAGCATCCCGCGCAGGCCGCCCCACGAGGGATCGACCGTCACGCCGGGGGCCGAGGCCAGGAACGACCCGCCCTGCACGATCAGCGGCGTGGCGGCGTCGACCTCGGCGTCGTGGATGTCGCCCGGCGTGGCCGGGGCTAGCGCCAGGTACCCGGGGCCATCGGTGGCGGTGATGTGGGTGACGAAGAAGCTCTCGCCGCCCATGGCCGAGCGGGTCAGGGCGCCGACGGCGCGGCCGAGAAAACCTCCACCACCGCCGGAGCCGCCACCCATGCTGGAGCGTAATGACAGGGTTGCGGACATGCACACCATGGCGCCTGATTCGCATTGCACCTCTTCGCCCTGGGCCATGTCCATTTCCAGCAGGGCAAAGGCCGGCCCGTGGGTGATTTTATAGTCCATTGTGGGGCTCCTGTCCTTGGGATCGGCGGTCCGTGATCAGGGTTGGGGCCGCGCGCGGCCCGCGCAGGCGACGAAAGATTTGATCGACATCAATGTCGCGACTGCGTTGCAGGCGGTACAGCGAGACACAAGATACCACACGGGCGGACGGAACGGACCCGGGATCGCGGTCGGAGCGGTCCGGACGATTCCCATCGGGCCGCACGACCAGAAAGGCACAGGGCACATGACGGCAACGGACGGAGTGGCCGCAACGTCGACCCGGGAGAAGACCACGACCAAGGCCAACACGGCGGAGGCGGCGCGCAAGGCCTCCTTGTACGGCGATCACGAAAAGGTCTATCCGCGCTATGTGAACGGGCCGTTCCGCCGGCTCAAGACGATCGCCAACTGGGTTCTGCTGTCGATCTTCTTCGTCGGCCCCTGGCTGCGTTGGGACCGGGGGCCGAACGCGCCCGATCAGGCCATCCTGATCGACATGCCGGACCGCAAGGCCTACTTCTTCGCCATCGAGATCTGGCCGCAGGAGGTCTATTACCTCACCGGCATTCTGGTTTTGCTGTCCATCATTTTGTTCTTCGCCACGGCGTTGTTGGGGCGCGTCTGGTGCGGCTTTGCCTGTTTCCAGACCGTGTTCACGGACATCTTCGTGACCATCGAGCGGGCCATCGAGGGCGAGCGCGCCGACCGGATGCGGCTCGACCGGGGGCGCCTGACGGTCCGGAAGGTCGGCCTCAAGGCGATGAAGAACGCGGCTTGGCTGGCCGTGGCCTTCCTGGTCGGGCTGGGCTTCGTGCTCTATTTCGGCAACGCGCCGACGCTGGTGATGGACATCGTCACGCTGCAGGCCGGCGCGGCGCCCTACGGCACCATCGCCGTGGTGGGCGGGTTCTGCTTTTTGCTGGCGGGATACGCGCGCGAACAGGTGTGCATCTACATGTGCCCCTATGCCCGCTTCCAGTCGGCCATGGTGGACGACGAGTCGCTGATCGTCACCTACGAGGCATGGCGCGGCGAGCCGCGCGGCAAGGCCCGCAAGACCGAGGACTTCAGCCAGCGCGGCCACTGCGTCGACTGCACGCTGTGCTATCAGGTCTGTCCGACCGGCGTGGACATCCGCAAGGGCACGCAGCTTGCCTGCATCGGCTGCGGCCTGTGCGCCGACGCCTGCGACAGCATCATGGACCGGTTCAACCTGCCGCGCGGACTGGTGCGCTTCGACTCGGTCAAGAACCAGGCGCGCCGCGCGCGGGGCGAAGACGTCTCGATCCGCTGGCTGCGCCCGCGCACCCTCATTTACATCACGGCGCTGGTGGTGGCCATCGCCGTCATGACCACGGCCTTCGTGACCCGCTCGCGCCTGGAGGTGAACGTCCTGGCCGAGCGCAGCCCGCTCTATGTGCAGCTTTCGGACGGCTCCATCCGCAACGGCTATACCGTCAAGATCCTCAACATGGAGCGCACCGATACCACGTTCACCGTCGCCGTTGAGGACCTGCCTCAGGCCACCATGGACATCGTCGGTCACGAGACGGTGCCGGGGGATGCGGCCACGGCCCGCCTGCCGGTGACCGGCGACAGCGTGGGCACGTTCCGCGTCTACGTCTCGGCCCCGCCGGAGGCGCTGGACGGGGCCGCGACTCCCTTCCGCTTCCGGATCGAGAATCCGGCCACCGGCGAGGCGGTGAACCAGTCGGCCAACTTCAACGCCCCGGCGCGGTGAGGCGCGAGGGCATGGCGCCGAGGGTTTTTCTTGGCCTCGCGGGGCGCGATGTCCTATTCGTCGGGTTTCCGCCGATATCCGGAGTCGGCGCCGCACCGCAGGGACGTCCGCCTTGGCCCTACTGCCTCCGTTCCTCAGCACCTCGCCGCGTGCTCGGATCGCCTATGTCCACGATGTGGCGATGGCGGGCCTGTCGTTCCTGCTGGCCATCTACCTGAGGGTGGGCGACGCATGGCAAGTGCATGTCGCGCCCGAGACCCTGACGATCGGCGCGGTCCTGTTCACCGCGATCGCGGCGGTCGTGTTCCTGTACCAGCCCATGTACAAGGGCATCTGGCGCTATGCGTCGATGCGCGACCTGGTGGCCATCACCAAGGCGGTGACGCTGACGATCCTGTTGTTCGTTCCGGCGATGTTCCTGACCGGGCGGCTGGACGACCTGCCGCGCAGTGCCTTCCTCATCAACTGGTTCGTGCTGATGGCCCTGCTGGGCGGGCCGCGTTTCATCTACCGGGTGCTCAAGGACGGGCGCCTGGACTTCCGCTTCGAGGCGCGGCGCGATCCGGACGCCATTCCGGTGCTGCTGGTGGGGGCCGGCGACGGCGCCGAGTTATTCCTGCGCACCGTGCAGCGCCAGCAGGGCGCCAGCTACCGCGTCGTCGGCATCGTCACCCACAAGAAGCGCCGGGTCGGCCGCCACATCCACGGCGTCGAGGTCATGGGCACGCTGGACCAGGTGGAGGACATCGTCGCCACCCTGTCCGGCCGCAATCAGCGGCCGATGAAGCTGGTGCTGACCGACGCCAATCTGGCGGGCGAGGACGTGCAGGCGCTGCTCGACGTCGCCGACCGGCTGGGCCTGACGCTGGCCCGGCTGCCCCGCCCGACCGACCTCCGCGACGGGGCCGCCGACCGCCTGGAGGTGCGCCCCGTCTCGGTCGAGGACCTGCTGGGCCGCCCGCAGGCGGTGCTGGACCGTGACGCCATCGCCGCCCTGGTCAGCGGGCGGCGGGTCCTGGTGACCGGGGCCGGCGGCTCCATCGGATCGGAACTGGTGCGGCAGGTGGCGGCGCTCGGGCCGGCGGCGCTGACCCTGTTGGACAACAGTGAATTCGCCCTCTACGCCATCGATTTGGAGATCGCCGAGCGGTACCCCGACCTGGCCCGGACCGGCTGCCTGGGCTCGGTGCGGGACCGGCGCCGGCTCGATCAGGTCATTGCCGAGGCCCGGCCCGACGTGGTGTTCCACGCCGCCGCCTTGAAGCACGTGCCGATGGTTGAGATGAACCCGACCGAGGGCCTGTGGACCAACGCCGCCGGCAGCCGCCACGTCGCCGACGTCTGCCGCGCTCACGGCGTGGCGACCCTGGTCATGATCTCCACCGACAAGGCGGTCAATCCGACCAGCATCATGGGCGCCGGCAAGCGCGCCGCCGAGACCTATTGCCAGGCGCTGGACGTGCTCGACCAGGATCGCCCGGGCCGCACCCGGTTCGTCACCGTGCGCTTCGGCAATGTGCTGGGCTCGACCGGGTCCGTGGTGCCGCTGTTCCAGCGCCAGTTGGCGCGCGGCGGCCCGCTGACCGTGACGCATCCCGAGATGACGCGCTACTTCATGACCATCCGCGAGGCGGTCGAACTGGTGTTGCAGGCCGCCGCCCTGGGCACGGCCGCCGACGCCTATCGGGGGCGCATCTTCGTGCTGGACATGGGCAAGCCGGTGCGCATCGTCGATGTGGCGCGGCAGATGATCCGGCTGGCCGGGCTGCGGCCGGACGAGGACATCCCCATCGTCTTCACCGGCGCGCGCCCGGGCGAGAAGCTGTTCGAGGAGATCTTCCACGGTGCCGAACGGCCGCTGCCGACGGAATGCGAGGGCGTTTTGATCGCCGACCCGCGCCACCAGGACCACGCCCGCGTGGCCGCCCTGATGGACGCGCTGGAAGCGGCCTGCCGCGAGGGTGATACCGACCGCGCCCTGGCGCGGCTGCGCGATCTGGTGCCGGAGTACGACGCGGCCACGGTGTCAGCGGCTTAGGAGTGCGGTTCGGCAGGGCCGAACGGATCAACCGGGCGGCGGATGCCGCCGGCTCGGCCACAGCGCCAGCAACGCCGGCAGCACGCCCAACGTACACACCAGCGTCAGGCCGATGGCGATGGTCAGCAGCACGCCCATGCTGGCGGTGCCGGGGTGGCTCGACGCGGCGATGGAGCCGAACGAGCCGATGGTGGTCAGCGCGCTGAAGACCACCGCGCGCGGCGTGCTGCTCGTCATGGCGCGACTCACGTCCGTTTCGTCGCGCTCGCGCTGCACCAGGTGGATGGCGCTGGCCACCCCCAGCCCGAACAGCAACGGCAGCACGATCACGTTGGCGAAGTTGAACGGCAGGTTGAACACCGCCGCCGTGGCCACCGTCAACAGGGCCGCCAGCCCCAGCGGCGCGAACACCAGCAGGATGTCGCGTCCCCTGCGCAGCGTGACGGCCAGCAGGATCGTGATGCCGACGAACGCGAGGCCCGCCGCCTCGGCGAAGGCCCAGACCACGGTGCGGCCGGACTCCCGGATCAGCACGGGGGAGCCGGTGGCCTTGGGGACCTCGGCCCGCACCGCGTCGACGAAGCGCGCCAACTGGTCCGGCTCGCGAGGGTCGAGCGCCGGGCGCACCTCGACCCGGGCGCGGCCGTCCGGGGCCAGATAGCGGCCCAGGAGGGCAGGGGGCAGGTCGTCCAGCGTGACCGGCTGGGCGCCAAGGGACGTCTCCAGCCGCTCCAGCATCGGCGGCAGGTCGACGGTCAGCCCCTCGGCGACAGCGGCCAGCGCATCGTCGGTGTCGGCCCGCGCCAGAGCCTCAGCGAAGCCGGTGGCCGCGTCGCGCAGGACGGCGTCGGCGCCGGGCGTGCTGGCCAGCCGGCGCAAGGCGTCCACAAGGGCGGCGCGCGCGGCGCGGCGTGCCTCGGCGTCCGGCGAGGGCAGGGGATCGACCGCCAGCGTCGGCCCCAGGAACAGTGCCAGATCCTGGATCACCATTAGCTTTTCGTCCTGGTTGTCCGGCACCAGATCGCGCGCGGTGATGGCGCTGCCCACCGCCGGCAGGGCGGCGACGCGGTCGGCCAGGGCCTCCGCGGTGTCGAGATCCTCGGCCAGGATGTCCATGGTGTAGGGGGTGACCCGGGGGTCTTCCATCAGGTCGAACAGCGTGGCCACGGACTCGGTGTTCGGGTCGCGCAGGTTCAGCGGGTCGAAATCGAAACGCGCCCCCGGGGCCAGCGCCGCCGCGCCGACGCCGACGACCAGCGCCACCAGCGCCACCGTCCGCGCGTGGCGGCGCAATGCGGCCTCCAGGCGGCCGGCAAGGCGCCCGGACGCATCCATCGCGGCACCGCGCCCGGCCCTTGCCGGCATCAGGCCGAGCAGAGCGGGCGGCAGCGTCAGATTGGCGACAAAGGCCACGGCCATGCCCAGGCCGGAGATCAGGCCCAGTTGCGCCAGCCCCCGGTAGTCGGTGGGCAGGAACGACAGGAAGGCGATGGCCGCCGCCACCGCGCACAGGGCCAGCGCCGGTCCCACCCCGCGCGCGGCCTCGTCCAGGGCGGCGGCGTTGTCCGCGCCCTGGTCGCGGGCCTCCTTGTAGCGGAGGGCGAAGTGGATGCCGAAGTCCACCGACAGGCCGATGAACAGCACGGCGAAGGCCACCGAGATCAGATTCAGCGTGCCCACGACCGCCGCCGCCAGGCCGGCGGTCCAGCACAGGCCGGCGACCAGGGTGATCACCGTGGCCCCGATCAGGCGCGGCGAGCGCAGGCCGAGGATCAACAGGGTCACCACGGCGGCGAAGGTGATGGCGCCGGCGATGTCCATCCCGGTCTGCACGCTCTTCAGTTCCTCGGTCTCCATGGCCGCCGCGCCGGTCAGGCGCACCGTCACACCGTTCTCCGGCGTCAGTCCGAGGTCCCGCGCGGCGGTGCGCACCGCCGTCATCGCTTCTCCCGCCGGCGACAGGCCGGTCAGGTCGCGCGCCGGCTTGGCCAGGATGAGGCGTCGGTTGGTCTCGGCCAGGGGGCCGGTCTCGCCGCCGATCAGCCGTTGCCAGTCCAGCCGGGCCGGTTCGCCCGCCAGCCGCGCCTGGGTCGTTTCCTTCATGCGGTCGAGCACCGGCGCCAGCGGCACCGGCGGCGCTCCGGTGCCGGGGTTCGCCAGCCCGTCGGCCACCGTGTCCATCAGGTCGGCCACCCCGCGCAGCGACGGGTCCGCCGCCAGGGTTCCCAGCACCGGCTGCGCCTCGGCCAGGGTGTCCGACAGGGCGTACAAGTCGTCCAGCGGCACGAACAGCAGGCCGTTGCGGCGGAAGAACGGGTCCCCCTGCAGGTCGGACACGAACGCCAGCAGGTCGGTTCGGGCGGCCAGTGCGTTGCTCAGCCGTGCCGCCGCGTGGTCGGTCATCGCCGTGGTTCGGCCCTCGACCACCACCACCAGGTCACCGCCGAGCTGCGGGAAGGCCTCCTTCAGCGCTTGGTTCTGACGCTGAAACGGCAGGTCCGGGTCCAGCATGGTCGAGGTGTCGGTGGACACGCCGATCCGTGTGGCCGCCAGCCATAGCGACAGGGCGGTCAGCAGAAGGGCGACCAGCAGCACCAGCCAGCGATGACGCCGGGCGGTGTCGACCCATGCGGCGATCAGGCCGGCCGTCATCTCACCAACCCGTTGGCCCTGAACCAGGCGACGGCGTCGGCGATGGCGTCACCGGCCGGCCGCGCGCGATAGCCGAGGTCCCGTTCCGCCTTGGCGCTGGAGAAATACATGCGCTTGCGGGCCATCCGCAGGCCGTCGACGGTGGCGAAGGGCTCCTGGCCGGTGACCCGGGCGACGGCCTCGGCCACGTGGGCGAAGGGCAGGATCAGGCCGTGCGGCAGGCTGACGCGGGGCGGGCGGCGGCCCATCAGGCGGGCCACGCCGGTCAGGATGTCGGCCAGCGTCATGTCCTCGCCGCCCAGGATGTAGCGCTCGCCGACGGCGCCTCGGTCAAAGGCCAGCAGGTGCCCGGCCGCCACGTCGTCCACATGGGCGATGTTCAGGCCGGTGTCGACATAGGCCGGCATTCGGCCCGACGCGGCCTCGACGATCACCCGGCCGGTGGGCGTGGGTTTGATGTCGCGCGGGCCAACGGGCGTGGAGGGATTGACGATGACCACCGGCGCGCCCTCGGCCTCGACAAGCAGGCGCACGGCCTGCTCGGCGCGGAACTTGCTGCCCTTGTAGGCGCCGATCATGTCGGCCTCGGTGGTCGGTGTGTCCTCGTTGGCCGGGGTGCCGTCGTCGTTCGGCTTCAGCACCGCCACGGAACTGGTGTAGACGACCCGACGCGCGCCGCCGTCCAGCGCCGCCCGGATCACGTTCAGGGACCCCTGGACGTTGGCGGCCTCCATGGCGGCGGGATCGGGGATCCACAGGCGGTAGTCGGCGGCGACGTGGTAGAGCGCGTCCACGCCCCGCGCGGCGGCCTTCAGCGAGGCCGGGTCCGTCAGGTCTCCGTCGGCGATCTCGACGTCCAGCCCAGCCAGGTTGCGCCGGTCGCCGTCCGGCCGCGCCAGACAGCGCACCGCCTCGCCCCGCGCCAACAGGGCGCGCACGACGGCGGATCCGACGAAGCCGGTGCCTCCGGTGACGAGTGTGGGCATGGGCAAGGGTCTCTCGGCCGCGGGACAGGGGCCTCATGCCTACCCTGGGGGGCGGTGCGGGGCAAGGGGCGCGCACTGTTGCGAATCCGTCGCAGGTGGAAGCCCCTTGGTCGATTGAGGTGAGCCCATCCTTGCATCCGCCTGGGGTGGGCCGCTAGATAAGGTCCGGAATCAAGCTTTTGCACGAGGATGGTCGCCGTGGACGAGACCGCCACCACCCCTGAACACACCCCGCCCGTCGATAAGGCGCGCACGCCTCCCGGTGAGATGCCCTCACGGTTGCAGGTGATTCTGGCCAGCCCGCGCGGGTTTTGCGCCGGCGTCGAACGGGCCATCGAGATCGTCGAGCGCGCGCTGGAGATCTACGGGCCGCCGGTCTACGTCCGCCACGAGATCGTGCACAACAAGCACGTGGTGGAGACCCTGCGCGCTCAGGGTGCCGTGTTCGTCGAGGAGCTGGACGAGGTGCCCGACGGCGCCATGACCGTGTTCAGTGCCCACGGCGTGCCGCAGGCGGTGGTCAAGGAGGCCGGGCGCCGTGCCCTGCCGGTGATCGATGCCACCTGTCCCTTGGTCTCCAAGGTCCACCGGGAGGGCCAGAACCTCGCCGCCAAGGGTCGCGAGGTCATCATGATCGGCCACGCCGGCCACCCCGAGGTGGAGGGCACGCGCGGGCAGGTCCCAGGCGGCGTCCATCTGGTCAGCAAGGTCGAGGACGTCGAGAACCTGCGGGTCCGCGATCCGGACATGGTCGGCTACGTGACCCAGACCACGCTGTCGGTGGATGACACCAAGGACGTGATCGATGCCCTGAAGACGCGCTTCCCCAACATCCAGGGGCCGGACGTCAAGGACATCTGCTATGCCACCCAGAACCGGCAGACGGCGGTGCGCGAGTTGGCGGCGCGGGTCGACCTGCTGCTGGTGGTGGGCGCGCGCAACTCGTCCAACTCCAACCGGCTGGCCGAGATCGGCGTCACGATGGGCGTGCCCAGCTACCTGATTGACGACGCCTCGATGGTCCAGGACGAGTGGTTCCGGGGGGTGTCGCTGGTGGGGGTGACCGCCGGTGCCTCGGCCCCGGAACGACTTGTGCGCGACCTGATCGCGCGGATCGACGCGGTGGCGCCGTCGACGGTCGAGCAGCTCCAGGGCATCAAGGAAAACATGCAGTTCAAGCTGCCGCGCGTCCTGGCCGACGCCATGGCCGAACGCGGCATTCAACCCGATACCGATCGCGACCGCACCGACCTTCACGTGGCGTGACCAAGCGCCGGTTTCCTTCCGATCTCCAAAGAGGTTAAGAGCGTGGGCGTTCCCCTGATCCAGCAAGTCCGTGTCGGCGCGTACCTGATGAAGCAGCGCCTGCGCGGCACCCGGCGCTACCCCCTGGTTCTGATGCTGGAGCCACTGTTCCGCTGCAACCTGGCGTGTCCCGGTTGCGGCAAGATCGACTACCCGGACAGCATCCTGAACAAGCGCCTGTCGGTCGAGGACTGCGTCGCGGCGGCCGAGGAATGCGGCGCGCCCGTGGTCTCCATCGCCGGGGGCGAGCCCCTGTTGCACCGCGAGATCAAACAGATCGTCGAGGGCCTGACGGCCCGGAAGCGGTTCGTCTATCTCTGCACCAATGCCACGCTGTTGATGAAGCGCCTGGACGACTTCACGCCGAGCCCGTACCTGACGTTCTCCATCCACCTGGACGGCGACCGCGAGCACCACGACAAGGCGGTGGACCAGACGGGCGTGTTCGACAAGGCCACGGCGGCCATCCGCGAGGCGCGGGCGCGCGGCTTCCGTGTGACCTGCAACACCACCCTGTTCGAGGGCGTCGAGGTGGAACGGGTGGCCGAATTCCTCTCCTTCGCGACTGACGATCTGGGCGTCGAGGGCGTGACAATCGCTCCCGGTTTCGCCTATGAGCGGGCGCCAATGAAGGAGGTGTTCCTGAACCGCCAGCGCACGAAACAGCTCTTCCGCGACCTGTTCGCGCGCGGCAAGGGCAAGGGCTGGCGCTGGAACCAGTCGTCGCTGTATCTCGACTTCCTGGCCGGAAACCAGACCTACGACTGCACCCCCTGGGGCAATCCGACGCGCACCGTGTTCGGCTGGCAGCGGCCATGCTACCTGCTCAACGAGGGCTCGGTGGCCACCTTCAAGGAACTGATGGAGACCACCGACTGGGACAGCTACGGCACCGGCCGCTACGAGAAGTGCGCCAACTGCATGATGCACTGCGGCTACGAGGCGACGGCGGTCGAGGACACCGTGCGCCGGCCGTGGAAGGCGCTCACGGTGGCGCTGAAAGGCATCCGCACCGATGGACCCATGGCGCCGGAGGTGTCGTTCGAGCACCAGCGCCCGGCGCAATGGGTGTTCGACGATTTCGTGCGGCGGCAAATGAACCGGGCCGACGCGGCCAAGGCCGACCGTGAGTCGGCCCGGGCCTGCGCCGGGTCCGGCGCCAGCCACGCCAACCGCAAGACGGACCAGGACGCGGCCTGAAGCGGGGCGCCTAGCCGCCCGTCCATCCGCACGCCCACCCTTCCTGCAAGTCTTCGCCCCCGCCGCCGGACGGCGGGGGTTTGCTTGTGTGCCAATGCTCGTTCTGGCATTGATGGCGCGCGTCCGCGTGCATTGCTGGATATGCCGAGCGGCGCATTGCAGGGTGATACAGAATTCATTATATTTGGGACGTCCGGATGCGGATCACGGTCGAGTTCTACGAAACGCCAATGGACTGGCCGCACGATGAGGGGCGGTTCATGGACGACATGATCCGGATCATCGAGATTGGCGATCGTCACGAGAGAAACCGGGCTTACGAGTTGGTCTTTGAAGACCTGCTTGAGATGAAAGGAATGGCATACGACGGTCTTCTGGACCATCTCGTCGGATACACCGTCTGGCGATGGTTCGATGACCTGCCTGTGTACCAGACTCCGGGAGAACCTGGTGCGCTCTTCGCGCCGGTGGAAGAGCAAGACGAAGATGGAGCGGTGCGGGTCGTGATCCATGTGCTCGGCGGGTTTCGCCGGTTGTCGAGGGCCGATGAGGACCTCAAAGATCAGTTGAAGCACCTGATCCACCGGCGGTGTCTGTCACTCGGTCTATGCGAGGGTGATACCCATGGAGGACTCTAGTGATCGAACCAAGTCTGAGCGGTTGACCGCCCTTCCCCGACGGAAGCGTCGGGAGACCCATGGTGCGTCGGTCATGGACGTGATCGTTGAACTCGAACGGGACCATCCGGATCTGGCGGCGGAAGCCCCCATCTCCAGCGTTGCTCTGGAAATCGGTGAGATGGTCCGGGAGATGCGTCTGGCGGCGGGGATGTCGCAACGCGACCTCGCCGAGGCGGCCGGCTTGCACCAATCGGCCATCAGCGCCATCGAACGCGGCGAAGGCAAGGACGGCCCGACGTATCGGAAGATCCGGGCGATCGCCAAAGCACTGGGCATGGACGTGGCGTTCGTGCCGCTGGCCGTCACGGCGCGGGCGACGCGGCCCGTCAGCGTTCAACCGGAAAACGATCGATCCATCAAGCGAAGAGCGCTTCCGTGACCACTTGGTTGGCTGCCATCGAGATCGTCGGGGGCGCTTTCGGTCTTCTGGGCTCGATCGTTCTCGCCATCCCAGCTCTGATGGATCTGAGCAAGCGGCGGTTCTGGGACCGGCTCGATGGACTCAAGTCGATCAAGGGCGCCTCGCCCGAAGACATTCAAACCCTCCGCCGTCTGCTCCTTGATGACCTCCTGGGCGGCTACCGGCTGCATGTCTGGTGCACGGTGGGGGGTGGGGCCTTGCTCGCGGTGGCGTTTCTGTGCGTGGCGGCGGCTGGAACCGCGCGGGTGATTGCCGGATAACGGGCCAGAATGTGGCCTGAGGCGCTCGCCACAATGGGTGCCATTCGGCGGCGGCGATGGCATAGTGGGTCGCGAACCCTGACCCCGTGGTCGCAGAATGGACCCGCCCACCGTGACACCCCGTCCCCGTTTTTCCACGCGACTGCTGCTTGGGCACGGCGGCTTGGCGTTGATTTGTCTGGCGCTCGCCGGCGCGTTGTTGTTCGTTCAGCGCTGGTACGAGCAGGATCGGCGCGCCCTGTTGGACGCGGCTCTGCCTCGGTTTTCCGACATGCTGGAGGTCAGCCGGCTCGGCGACACACTTGCCGAGACCGCCGGCGCCCTGGCCACGGCTGTCGACACCGCTCAGCGCCGCGCCGCCCTGGAAACCGCCGACCGCGCCCGGGCCGACCTGGAGGCGCGACTGGCCGCCCTGAACGGCAGCCAGCTTGAGGCGGCAACGCGCGATCGGTTGCGTGCCGCCGTGGCGGACGTGGGGGAGACGCTGGAGACCCTGGACGCCCTGGTGGCCCGCCGCCTTCAGATGCGCCAGGCGACCGCCGACCTGAACGCCCGGCTCGGGATGCTGGGCGACCTGTTGCCGGACCTGGAGCAGGCGTTGCTGGCGGGGCGGGCGCCGGAGGCGGTGGCGGGCGTGCTCGAGACCCAGGACCTCACCTTTCCGCCCGGTCCCAGCGGCACCAAGGCGGCAAATGCGATCCGGGGCTGGGCGCGCCACGCCCAGGTGACCGTGGGCATGATGCTGGCGGCGTCGGGCGCGGGCGGCGGCCCCGACCTGGATTACCTGGCCGCGCGTGCCGAGGAGTCCCTGCGCCGGGCCGCGTCGGCCATCCGCGCCGGTGATCGGGGCGCCATGCCGGTGATGGAGGCGGTTCAGGCCGAACTGGTGGCTCTGTCCGAGGGGGTGGACGGCGCCGACAGCGTGTTCCGGGTGCGGCGCCAGCGCCTGACCATGGCGCAGAACCTGCCGGCGGTGCTGGAACGGGCGCATCAGGCGTCGGATCGGCTGAGCGCCGCCGTGACCCAGATCATCGCCGACCTGGAGCAGGCCCGCGCCGTGCGCGCCGCTGACCGAGCCCTGTTGGCGCCAATGTGGACCGTGGGCATCGGTGGCGTGGCCCTGTTGGGGATCGGGCTGGCGCTGTGGTCTGGGCTGGTGCTGTGGCGCGGTGGCTTGCACCGGCTGCGGCGGCTGACCGAGGCGGTGCGGGCGGCCCGCGACGACGCGCCGGTGAATGTGCCGGACCACGATCTGCTGGGCGACGAGATCGGGGTTCTGGCGCAGGCCGTCGGTGCCTTGGACGCGGAACGGCGGCGCCTGGCGGAGGCTGTGCGCGAGTACGCGGACCGCCAGGCGGCCGTGCTCGACATGGTGCCCGCGCCGATTCTTGTCCTGAGCGCCGATGGCCGGGTTGAGAACGCGAACCCCGCCGCCGTGGACCTGTTCGGCCGGTCTGTCACCCAACTGGTGGGACGGCCGCTTGGCGAACTCGTGACGGAGGCGGACAGCGACGCGCTGGCCGAGGCCACGGCCCACGCCCTGGCGAAGCCGGGTACGCGGAGCGCGCCGCTCGACGGGATGCTGGCGCGTCCGGACGGCGAGGGCTCCCGGACCGTGACGGTCACCGTGACCGCGCCGTCCGAGGCGGCGGCCGCCACCCCCTGTCTTCTTGCCATGGTCCGGGCCGGAACCGTGGGCCAATGCGATGGGGCCGATGCCAACCGGGAGGATGTGTCCCATGCTTCCTGAGGCGGGGACGTTCGATGACCTGCTGCGCCGGTTCACGTGGCATGTGCCCGAGCGGTACTCCCTGGCCGTCGATGTGTGCGACCGCCATTGCGCCGGCGGTGAGGGGGGCGCGGCGCCGGCGATCATCGAAGAATCTCCGGACGGCACGGTCCGCCGGTACAGCTTCGCGGACCTGCGGCGGGCCTCAAGCCGTCTGGCCAACGTCCTGGCCGGACGGGGCGTCGGGGCTGGTGATCGGGTGGCGGTGCTGCTGGGGCAGCAATGGGAAACGGCGGTGGCCCATGTCGCCGCGTGGCGTCTGGGCGCGATCTCCGTGCCGCTGTTCACCCTGTTCGGGTTCGACGCATTGTCCTACCGTCTGTCGGACAGCGGTGCGCGGGCGCTGGTGACCGACGCGGCGCAGGTCGAGCGCATCGCCGACCTGTTGCCCGATGTGCCCGACCTGGGCACCATCATCTGCCTGGGGGCGGGCTCCCGCGACGTTGCGGACCCGGCGCAACGCCTGATCGCCTGGGACGCGGCGCTGGCCGCCGCGTCGGAGGCGCACGCGCCAGTGGACACGGCGGCGGACGACCCGGCGCTGATCATCTACACCTCGGGCACCACGGGAAAGCCCAAGGGCGCGCTGCACGCTCACCGCGTGCTGCTCGGCCACCTGCCGGGCGTCGAGTTGCCGCAACGGCTGTTCCCGAAGCCGGGAGACCTGTTCTGGACGCCCGCCGACTGGGCCTGGATCGGCGGCCTGATCGACGTGCTGTTGCCGTCGCTACATCACGGCGTGCCGGTTCTGGCCCATCGCGGCGCCAAGTTCGATCCCGAGGGCGCCTTCGCCCTGATGGCGCGGCACCGGGTGCGCAATGTCTTCCTGCCGCCCACGGCGCTGAAGATGCTGCGGCAGGTTCCGGATCCGCGCCGCTTCGGCGGTGACCTGCGCTCGGTGGGGTCGGGCGGCGAGACGCTGGGCGAAGGCCTGCTGGACTGGGGCCGGGAAGCCCTGGGCGTGACCATCAATGAGTTCTACGGCCAGACCGAGTGCAACCTCGTGGTCTCGAACTGCGCGGACCTGTTTCCGGTACGACCGGGATCCATGGGGCGATCCGTGCCGGGTCACACGGTGGCGGTGGTCGATCCGGACACAGGCGCGCCGGTGGCGGCAGGCGAATTGGGGTCCATCGCCGTGCGCCGGCCCGACCCGGTCATGTTCCTGGGCTACTGGAACAATCCCGACGCGACGGCGGCCAAGTTCGTCGGCGACTGGCTGCTGACTGGCGACACCGGGCGCATGGACGACGACGGCTATGTCTGGTTTGTCGGGCGCGACGACGACGTGATCACCTCCGCCGGTTACCGCATCGGCCCGGGCGAGGTCGAGGACTGCCTGCTGAAGCACCCGGCCGTGGCCATGGTGGCCGTGGTCGGCGTCCCCGATCCCCAGCGCACCGAGATCGTCAAGGCGTTCGTGGTGCCGGTCCCGGGCGCGATCGAGGCCCACGGCGGCGAGGCGGCGTTGATTCGCGCCTTGCAGGACTTCGCCAAGGCGCACCACGCCGCCCACGCCTATCCGCGCCGCATCGCCTTTGTCGACAGCCTGCCCATGACCACCACCGGCAAGATCATGCGCAAGGACCTGCGGGCAATGGGGTAGGGCTCGACCCTCAGGGCAATCGGGTGAACGTGGGCCCATCGTCGAGACGGACCACCGGGGCAGAGGCCCGCACAAAACCCGTCATTGCGAGCCGGCGTCTTTGGACGCCGGCGAAGCAATCCAGGGCTTGTTCATGATGTATTCGCCCTGGATTGCCCCCTTGTGGGGCGGGGGCCAACCCCCGCCCCACAAGGATCTGGATTGCTTCGTCACTTCGTTCCTCGCAATGACGGATTGTGTGTTCGCGACCCCAATAAACCACTTGGGAGGGTTCTCGCTCCCACAGGCATCGTTCACCCGATTGCCCCTCTCGGCCCTATTGCACCCGCACGAAGAGGAAGTCACCACCCTCGTGCCCGGCCAGGCGGATGTCGGAATACTCCGGCGTCTGTGTGGTGTTCAGGATCACCGGCCGGCGCAACTGGGCGAACAGGTTGGTGCCGTCGATGACGCCTGTGTTGTCCCGCAACGTCGAGATGAACGCGCTGGCGAACGGCGAATGGCCATCGCCGACGCTGTCGGCCACGGGCTCCAGGCCACCGGACGACATGGCGAGGCGCGCCCGTTTGCTGGCCATGCGGCGCAGATAGGCGGGCGTCGGCGCCTCCGGCACCGTCAGGCTGCGGGTGAGCGTGCCGGCGAAACAACTGTCGGCGACGACCAGCACATGCTTGGCGCGCAAGGCCCGCACCGCATCGCGGATGGTGGCGTTGGACACCCAGTGGGTGCGGCGGTCCAGATGGGCGTTGACCGGCAGCCAGTAACCCTGGTCGGCGCCTTCGTCGAGCCAACCGTGGCCGGCGTAGTAGATCAGCAGGTTGTCGTTCGGCCCGAGGCTGTTGCGGTAGGCATCCAGGGCTTCGATGATCTCGGCGCGGCCGACGTCCAGGAGCAGGCGGACCTTGAACCCGTACTGAGTTTCCAAGATCTCGGCCAGGACTTTCGCGTCGTCGGCGGCCGTGCCCAAATCGGGCAGTTCCCGATACGTCTGGTTGCCGATGATCAGGGCGTGATAGGTGCCGAAGTCGATGTCTGAGAAGGTCGCCAGTTCGACCCCGGGACCCTCGTCGGCCGTCTCGTCGGGCGTATCGGCGGCGGTTTCCGATCCGCCCGAGCGGTCGGTCACGTCGCCGAACGCGGCGTTGAGGATGCTGGTCCGCCGGGCCGCGAACTCCTCGCGGCTGATCTGTCCGAGCACCAGCAGGGTTTTCAAGGCCTCCAGCTTCTGGGCGATCGAGTCCGCATCAGGTGTTCCATCAGCCGGCGTGTTTTGAGGGGCATCCGCCTGGTCCGGCGTGTTCGCGTCCGCGGGCGGGGGCGCGTCGTTGGTGGCGGCGGGCGTCGTCTCGGGCGGATCCGCCGGCGCGTCGGTGACTTGGTCCGCCGGGTCCGGTGCGGCCGGGGCCTGTTCGCGGACGGCCTCCGGCTCCGCCTCCGTCTCAGGGAGCGAGACAACCTGCTGATCCGGGGGCTGCTGATCCGGGGGCTGCTGATCCGGGGGCTGCTGATCCGGGATCGCGGCGGGTGCGGGGTCCTCCGGCGGCGGCGCGGGGGGTGCCTCGGCGGCTTCGGCCTCAGCGACCGTCTCCGGGGCGGTCGCGATCGGCTCGGGGATCGACCCGGGCGGCGGTGGCTTGGGTCCCAGGGCCTGATGACCGACCCCGGCGGGAGGGGGCAAAACGACCACCTGCGGCTGCGGCGCCGGGCTCGGGGCGGGTGACGCTGGTGCGGGGGAGGGCGTTCCCGCGCCGCCCAGCGCGGCGCGCAGGCGGGTCCGGGCCACGCGAAGCTCGCTGTCGTTGGGGGCCAGCCGCAAGGCCTCGTCGCACGCCGCCAGGGCCGCCCGGCCGCTCAGGGTGGTGCACTTGATCCGCGCCACCTGGAGCTGGACGGCGGCGCCGCCATCGTTGCGGGATTGGGCCTGCTGCTCCTGGAAGCGCTGCTCTTCGAGATAGCTGCGTGAGACCTGGAGCGCGTGCGCCAACGCCGACCCGCCAGCCCCTGCCGCCCGCGCCTGTTCCAGTACCCGCACCGCCTCGGCGGCCTCGCCGCTATAGCGTAACGCCTCGGCCAGTTTCACAGCGACCCGGGTGTCGCTGCGGTCGGCCTCGAACGCGCGGCGGCAGGACGAGACGGCCTGGGCCGGACCGGTCGACAGGCACTGCGCCGCCAACGACTGGGCTGCCGCAGGGCCGGCCGGGGCCCACAGAAGAGCCCCAGCGAGCACCGCAAGGCCGATCCGCCGTCCTACTTGCGCCAAAATAGATGCTCGCCGTAGTGAACGCGGTATCCGGGAAAAACGACTAGTACCCGCCACCACCTCCACCACCTCCCGCTTCGCCGCCCATGATCGACGAGCCGCCCGTGCCGCCGGCGGGATCGCGCCACGCCCAGTCCCCGGACGGCAGGCGGATCAGGTTGAACAGCCACCGGCGGGGCACCGTTGTATAGGGTGGGGCCTCTTGCGCCAGGGTCTCGTTCATGCTCTGGCGCATCTGCATCAGGCCGGCTTCCTCGACGGAAATCTCGCCGTCGTTGTTCTCGTCGGCACCGCGCCGCACCTCGCCGGCCAGGCGCGCGAGTTCCTGGGCCAGGGTGCGGGCCTCGGTGGTGGACCTGGCCTGGAGCGCGGCGTCGGACAGGCCGGCCATGACATCCACGTCCCGCAGGATGGCCTCGCCCTTGGCCGCGAACTCCGGCGCGTAGCCGCGCACGTTGGCGGTGGCGTCCGCCGACGCGGCGGCGAACTGAACATGGCTGATGGCGCCCTCAAGGGCGCGGCGCAGGCCATACCCGGCGCCGGCCCCGCTGGGCTCGAGAGTCGGATCGATGGCGTGGCGCATGTCCCGCACGTGGGCCTTGATGCCCGCCAGATCCCCGGCGCCGGCGGCGGCCGTGGCGGCACGGCTGGCGGCGGCGGCTTCCTGCTCGGCGGTGTCGAGCAGCCCGGCCTTGTCCGGCGTGTCGGTCCACGCCGTCATGGTGTGTCCGATGTGGGTGTGGGCGATGGTGGGCCGTTGCACCGTGACGCACCCGCTGACCAACGCGGTCACCGCCACCATTGCCATTCCAATGAAAACCCTGCGCATGGTCCCGTTCTCCCTGATCCCTGCTGGCTTTCGCTCGGACCCGGGCCACTCCGGCGCGGTGACGCCGGGCAGCCGCCATCCGCATGTCCATTCGTTTCGGTCAAGTATTGCAGGGGATACGGCCGACGGCAACATTCGAGTCATTTGAACTCGCACTTCGACGCGCCCACGCGGAGTCCCGGCCGCGCGGATCGCGCCCGCCGGCGGTTGGCGGGGGAGGCGGGCGCGCGGCGACGCGTGGCGGGCCGGCAGGCTGGACCTTTGTGCTAGGCCTTAAGAGGGGCGGTCAAAGTATTGATCTGTAATTCTCTTTAGGGTACTCTGTCAGACCTAAGGCAGGGCTTGTGGTGCCTGCGACTCGATGAACGGCATTCATACGGTTGACGTGGCCGTTCCAAACCAGCAGGGTGCCGCCATCTCGCACGCAAGCCCCTGATGACCTTGCGCCCGGACCGGCCGGCGGCACGACTCCGCCGTTGGTCCATGGATAGAGGGCGCGTGGGCTGGTGCCGAACGAACGGCCGGCGGCGGGAACCGGAGAGAGACGACGAGCCATGGCGCGACATGGCGAAGACGACGGGGTGAGCGACAGATGCGGAATCTCAAGTGGTTGGCCGTGCTGTGTGGCCTGGTGACGGTGTCGGGTTCGGCCCAGGCGGCGCAAGGCAGCGAGTCCTGCAACGTGGTCGGCGTGTACGGGACGATCGCCCTGGTGGTGTGTCCGGACGCCGACACCGACGCCGAGTTCATCAGCGCCGGCCAGGAGGCGTGCGAGCCGATCGCCGTGCGCAACGTCTGCAACGCCTGGATCTGGCGCAATCAGGACCGCGCCGCGCGCGTCCTGCCCATGGACAACCGCCAGCTCGACAGCGTGACCGCGCTGTGGATCAACCGCCAGGGCCAGCTTAAGGTGTGCGCGCGCGACGGCTGCTACGCCGGGCAGAACCGCTAGCCCGACCCGTTCGCCGAAATGGCTGCGCCAGCCGGGCAAGCGGCCCTCTGCCCCGAGAGGTCTCTTGTGGCCTGACGGCGCTTCGCGGTGACGGATGTGGTTGTTCTTGAAGAAAATCGTCGTCCCGACGGGAATTCCCGCGTCGGCACGATGCCCGACGTTTTGAGAGAGTCGCGGCTTCGGCGGGCAGCCGGGGGCGCTTCAAGTCCGTAGGGTGCATTCGACCGTCGCGGCCGGCAGGGGTGCGGCGGACAACGCGCCGTGCCATCGCCGCCATCGCCAATGGTGCGTCGCGCCTTCCGCGCGGACGCACCCTAAGGGCCTCGCCCGCCCGCGCGGCGCGGGGTGAGCGGTCGCGCGTTGCGTCGATATGGTATGGTGGTTGATCCGTCCGGAGCCGCGCCCATGCCCACCATCAGCGTGTTCTATGGCATCATCATCCAGATGTTCTGGGAAGACCATGCGCCGCCGCATTTCCATGCCCTGTATGGCGAGCATGAGGCCCATGTGAACATAAGGACGCTGGAGGTCCTGCGGGGTCGGCTGCCCCGGCGGGCCTTGGCGCTGGAGCTGGATTGGGCGGCGGAGCACCGGGACGAATTGCTGGAGGACTGGGCACAATGCGAACGCAAGCCGTCTCCGAGGAAGATCGCGCCCTCACAGCCGATCGCAAACCACTGGTGTTCCTTGGAATTCCAGTGGTGTGCGTGAATCGGCTGTGACAATGAAGACGTCTGTGACCCCGGCTGCCCCTTGGCGGGTGGCCGACGTGATGGTGCTGGGGGATTACCGCCTGCGCGTGCGGTTCAACGACGGCACCGAGGGCATCGCCGACCTGTCGGCCCTGGTTTGTGCGCCGGACGCCGGTGTGTTCGCCGCCCTGGCCGATCCGGCCGTGTTCGCGGGGGCCACGGTGGATCTGGGCGCGGTGACCTGGCCCACCGGCGCCGATCTGGCCCCGGACGCGCTGTACGACGCGATCCGGGAGACGGGGGTGTGGCGCGGCGGCTCGTAGGGTGCGTTCGACCGGCGCGGCCCGAGAGGGGCGCGCCGGGCACCGCACCGTGCCATCGCCGGACGGTGCGTCGCGCCTTCGGCGCGGACGCACCCTACGGGCCTCAATCCTCGGCCCGCATCGGGTTGAACAGCACCGGGGGCGCTTCAAGTCCGTAGGGTGCATTCGACCGTCGCGGCCCGTAGGGACGCGGCGGGCAACGCACCGTGCCATCGCCGGACGGTGCGTCGCGCCTTCGGCGCGGACGCACCCTACGGGCCTATTCGCTGACGTCGTCCCGCGACAGATCCAGGTCCGCCCCAGCCATGGGCGAGCGCCGCAACGAAGCCAGCACGCCGCCGGTCTCGGCCCCCTCCGTGCCCAGGGCGTCGCGCACGAGGGCGCGCAGGCGCTCGGCGTCGGGTCCGCCCTCCGACAGACGGCGGGCCAGCGCGCGCACCAAAGGACGGTCGGCCTCGGGCGCGCGCACCTGCACGCGTGCCAGTTCGCGTCCGGACGGGCGTGGCGTTCGCGTGGGAGGAGCGGGGTGCCGCGCCGGGGCGGTCATCAGGCGGTCTCCGTCTGGCCGGGCATGGTCACCAGAAATATAGCGGCCCGTCCGACCCGCCGCAATTCCCCTACCGTCTCCCAAACAGCCTCTCGATATCCGCCAACCTGAGTTCCACATAGGTCGGCCGGCCGTGGTTGCACTGGCCGCTGTGGGGCGTGGCCTCCATCTGGCGCAAGAGGGCGTTCATCTCGGCTTCGTTCAGGCGCCGCCCCGCCCGCACAGAGCCATGGCAGGCCATGGTGCCGCACACGTCGGCCAGCCGGTCCTTGAGCGCCAGGGTCTGGCCCCATTCCGCCAGCTCGTCGGCGAGGTCGCGCACCAGCCCGGCGGCATTGACCTGTCCCAGCAGGGCGGGGACCTCGCGCACCACCACGGCGCCGGGGCCGAAGCCCTCGATCACCAGCCCCAGCTCGGCCAGGTCGTCGGCGCGGGCCAGCAGGCGGTCGGCCGCGCCCTCGTCCAGCTCCACCACCTCGGGCAGGAGCAGGCCCTGGCGGGCGATGCCGCCGTTGGCCAGGGCGGCCTTCATGCGTTCGTAGACCAGGCGCTCGTGCGCGGCGTGCTGGTCGACGATGACCAGCCCCTCGGCGGTCTCGGCGACGATGTAGGTGGAATGCACCTGCGCCCGCGCCCGGCCGAGCGGCCTGTCGGCGTCGTCTGGCGGGCCGGATGCCGGCGCGCCCTCGGCCCCGAACGGCGCCGTGGCCTCGGCGAAGCCCGGGGGCGCGTCGGGGTCCGGGGCCTGCCACGCGCGCGCCGTTTCCAGCGTGTCCGACGCCGGCCGCAGGCCGCCGCCCCAGCACCCCTGCGGCAGCGCCAGGCGCGGCGCCGGCCGCTCCTCTCCGCCCTCCGGCCGCGCGCGGCCCAGCACCCCGGCGGCGACGGTCGTGCTGGCGCGGTGCCCCGCCTCGGCCAGCGCATGGCGGATGCCGGAGACGATCAGCCCGCGCACCAGGGCGGCGTCGCGGAAGCGCACCTCTGCCTTGGCGGGATGCACGTTGACGTCCACGGCGGCCGGGTCCAGGTCCAGGTACAACGCCACCACCGGATGGCGGTCCCGCGCCAGAAAGTCCTGATAGGCCCCGCGCACGGCGCCGTGCAGCAGGCGGTCCCGGACCGGGCGACCGTTGACGAACAGGTACTGTTCCTGCGACGTGCCCTTGTGAAAGGTGGGCAGGCCGACGTGCCCGGACAGGCGCGTGCCCTCGCGCTCCACATCGACGGTGACACAGTTCTCGGCGAAGTCGCGCCCCAGCACGGCGCCCAGCCGCGCCCGCCGCGCTTCGTGTACGTCGCCCAGCAGGTCGCCGGACAGCGCCGGGGCGCGCAGCACCGTGCGCGTCCCGTCGGTCAGGGAAAACGCCACCTCGGGATGAGCCATGGCCAGGCGCTTGACCATGTCCACGGCGTGGCCCTGCTCGGTGCGCGGCGCCTTGAGGAACTTCAGCCGCGCCGGCGTGGCATGGAACAGGTCCCGCACCTCGACCCGCGTCCCCGGCGGATGCGCCGCCGGCTCCACCGGCCCGACCACGCCGGCGTCCACGGCGATGCGCCAGGCCGCGTCGGCGCCGGCCGCGCGGCTGGTCAGGCTCAGCCGCGCCACCGAGCCGATGGACGGCAGCGCCTCTCCCCGGAAGCCCAGGGTGCGGATGTCGGTCAGGTCGGCGTCGAGCGCCAGCTTGCTGGTGCAGTGGCGCTCGACCGCCAGGGCCAGGTCGTCCGGCCCCATGCCGCGCCCGTCGTCCACCACCACGATCAGGCCCCGGCCGCCGTCGCCCAGCGTAACGTCGATGCGCGCCGCCCCGGCGTCGATGGCGTTTTCCACCAGTTCCTTGACCGCGCTGGCCGGCCGCTCCACCACCTCGCCGGCGGCGATGCGGTTGACCAGGGTGGGCGGCAGCGCCCGGATGGTGGCCGCGCCGTCCCTCACGAGTCGCGCAAGGCCTTGTAGGCGTTGATCAGCCCGTTGGTGGAGGCGTCGTGACCGGACACCGGGCCGTCGCCCGCCAGTTCGGGCAGGATGGCCTTGGCCAATTGCTTGCCCAGTTCCACGCCCCACTGGTCGAAGCTGTTCACGCCCCACACCGCGCCCTGCACGAACACCTTGTGCTCGTACAGCGCCACCAGCATCCCCAGGGTGTGCGGGTCGATCTTTTTGACCAGGATGGAGTTGGTGGGCCGGTCGCCGGGGAACACCTTGTGCGGCAGCAGGGCGGCGATCTCATCGGCGCTCTTGCCCCCCGCCTCCAGCTCGGCCCGCGCCTCGTCCTCCGTCTTGCCCTTCATCAGGGCCTCGGTCTGGGCGAAGAAGTTGGACAGCAGGATGGGGTGGTGGTCGCCCATCGGGTTGTGGCTGACGGCCGGGGCGATGAAGTCGCAGGGCACCAGCCGCGTGCCCTGGTGGATGAGCTGATAGAAGCTATGCTGGCCGTTGGTGCCGGGCTCGCCGAAGATGACCGGGCCGGTGTCATAGGTGACCGGCGCGCCGTCCAGCCGGGCGCGCTTGCCGTTGCTCTCCATGTCCACCTGCTGGAAATGGGCGGCGAAGCGGTGCAGGTATTGGTCGTAGGGCAGCAGGGCGTGCGCCGCCGCGCCGTGGAAGTTGACGTACCATACCCCCAGCAGACCGAGGATGGCCGGCATGTTCTCGGCCAGGGGCGCCGCGCGGAAGTGCTCGTCCATGACGTGGGCGCCGTCGAGCAGGTCCGTGAACCGGTCGAAGCCGATGGTGATGGCGATGGGCAGGCCGATGGCCGACCACAGCGAATAACGCCCGCCGACCCAGTCCCAGAAGGCGAACATGTTGGCGGTGTCGATGCCGAACGCCTCCACCGCCGGGCCGTTGGTGGACAACGCGGCGAAGTGCTTGGCCACCGCGCCCTCGCCCAGCGCCGCCGTCAGCCAGCGCCGTGCCGTGTGGGCGTTGGTCAGCGTCTCCTGGGTGGTGAAGGTTTTAGACGCCACCAGGAAAAGGGTCGTTTCCGGGTTCAGGCCGCGCAGGGTCTCGGCGATGTGGGTGCCATCGACATTGGAGACGAAGTGCGGCCGGATGCGGTCGTGCCAATAGGGCTTCAGCGCCTCGGCCACCATCACCGGTCCCAGGTCGGAACCGCCGATGCCGATGTTGACCACGTCGGTCACCGCCTGGCCGGTGGCGCCGGTCCAGGCGCCGCCGCGCACCGCCTCGCAGAAGGCGCGCATCTGGTCCAGGACCCGGTTGACCTCCGGCATGACGTCGGCGCCGTCCACCAGGATCGGCCGGTTGGAGCGGTTGCGCAGGGCGACGTGCAGCACCGCCCGGCCCTCGGTGGCGTTGATGACCTCTCCGGCGAACATGGCGTCGCGTTTGGCCTCGACCCCGGTCTCGGCGGCCAGGTCGAGCAGCAGGCGCATCGTCTCCTCGGTGATGCGGTTCTTGGAGTAGTCGAGCAGCACGTCGCCCAGCCGGAGCGAGAACCGCTCGAAACGGTCGGGGTCGGCGGCGAACATCTCGCGCATGGTCGTGCCGGCCAGGGCGTCGCGGTGGGCGGCCAGCGCCGTCCAGGCCGGACCGTCGGACAGGGTGGCGGCGGGGGTGGCTTTACGCGCGCGCGGCATGGGACCTCCAGGCGGCGAGAGGGAGCGGGGAACGGGCGGTGTCGGGGACGGGTCAGCCGGCGCCTATCCTAGCGCCGTTGGCGCCGCGAGGGAACCGTGGGGCGGCGGCTCACGCCGGCGTGTCGCGTCCCTCGTCGTCGATGTCGTCCGCGTCGGCGGACGGCGCGTCCAGCCGGTCGTCGTCGGCCACGACATCCGGGTCGCCCAGGCCGTCCAGCAGCGTCAGGGCCGTCGCCGGATCACCCCGGGCGCCGCGCTGGCGGAAGAACCGCGCGGCCTCGGCTTGGGCGCCGACACGCGCGGCCAGGGTCGTGGCCACGTACTGGTTCAGGCTGATCCCCATGGCCTGGGCCTGTTCACTGGCGGCGGCCTTGAGATCCGGGGGCAGGCGGAGGGAAAACGGCGGAGCGTTCATGGCAACATGCTCCTCAGCAGGGGACCGGGGCGATCGACCAGCAGACCGAAGCGTCGTCCAGCGGTTCGCAGATGTGGCGCGCATCCTAACGCTGTTGCCGGCGCGAGGAAAACGAATCCCCCTTCCGGGCGGGCGGTGGCCCCCTTTGGCCCTCTTGCACCGGCCGGGCGCGCTCCCCAAAATCCTGTCCACGCCTCACGGAGTTCGGCCCAAACACTCGTCTGCCGCTGATATTGGACGGAGCCCACAATGTATGACTCCAGTGCAGCGTCTGAACGGACCGCAAAGGCCTCGGCGCCGGGTGCGAATGACTCGTCTCTGGACGAAGCCCGCGACCGGGTCCAACACCTGCACGACCTGTACGCGTTCGGTCATCTGGTGGTCGATTTCCTGGCCGGCCTGACCTTCACGGTGGGCAGCGTGCTGTTCTTCTGGAAAGAGACCGAGAACCCAGCCATCTGGCTCTTCGTGGTCGGCAGCGTCTTGTTCACGGCCAAGCCGTCGGTGCGGCTGGCGCACATGCTGCACGACCGATACACCCGTCGGTCCCTGGAGCGGGCGTTGTCGGATGAAGCACGCGCCGCCCTGTCGGCGTTTTCTCCCCGGCGGCGGACGTTGCGGATGTAGGCGCGGCGTGACCGGCGCGCACACGGGGTCCCGCCACACCGCCGCCATGATTTGACCACAGGACAATGCGGGGAGCTCATGGGGCCTCCGCCACGCGCTGATCGGACAGGACGATGAAGAGACGAGGAAACACTCACATGGGGCGCGGCATGGGATGGGCCGTCGCGGTGCTGGTCGCCATGGGAATCGCGGGCGGGGCCGAGGCCGCCGACATCACCGAATGCACCTCGAAAAACAAGAAGCCGACTTTCGTGTGGCACGAGTCCGAGGCGCCGACGATGTACTACGTGGAGCCGGGCGGTACCTTCACGCCCATGGCCTCGGCGCGGCAGGCGCAGGAGGTGTGCCTGAGCCGTGGCGTGCGGCAGCGCCTCAGGGGCCGCGACTGTACCACGGTGGGCTGGGACTATTTCGCGTGCGGCTGCAACGTCTCGCCGCCCACCAACCGGACCTGCGACCGGTTCCAGCGGTTCCTGGGCGTGATGGAGCGGTAGGCGGACGGGCGCGGGAGGTTCGGGCGGCGCCGGACGAAACCTGACGCCCGGCGGATTCAATCCTCACCCCGCCCCGCCGTGAGCCGGGCCCGGACCCACATCCGTTGGCGCCTCGTCGCGCATGCTGTAGCCCTTCAACCAGCCGCCGATGACACGGTGGCGCACGTCGTGCAGCCAGCGTTGCTCGGGTTTGGGGGCGATGTTCCACCACCAGGCGGACCCCTCAACCTCCGGCTCGACGCCGTACAGCAGGTCCTCGGCGGCGGTCGGCCGGTCGGCGGTCATTTCCTGGCGTTCGGTGTCGGTGATCAGGCAGACGGGGCAGGGGGCCTCTCTCAGCACGCGCAGGTGATCGGCGATCAGGGCGCGGCGGAACGGCTCCAGCGCCGCCTCGTCGAGATGGTGGTGCTGGCCCAGCCATCGCGCGGGCAGGTGCGGCAGTTGCGACAGCACGTTGCAGGAGATCACCAGGTCGGCCCTGTCGATCTCGGGCACGGCGCCCTGCGGCGCGGGGAGTTCGGCGCCCTCCGGCAAGGCGCGCACGGCCTCGATCACGCCGGTCACGTCGCACGGCGCCAGTTCGACCGCCGTCATGCGCATGGCCGACAGCCGCACCGACGGCATGAACATTAGGTCCACCAAGACCACGCGGCGGAACAACAGGGCCAGGCTCACCAGCGGGATGTCGGCGGTCAGCCCGGCGCCGATCACCACCACGGTATCCCAGCGCTCCAGGCGGGCGGCGCAGTCCAGGATGACGCCGTGGGTGGCGCGCAGATGCGGCGCCCAGGCGCGCGGGTGGCGGCGCCGGCGGGCATCAATGGCGATCAGGTCATGCAGGGCGCCCATGCGGCGCAACGGACGCGGCGCCGGGGTGACGGTGTGACGGATCCACTCGACGATCATCGGGGCGGGGGTCTTCTGCTTGGGTCATGAGAACGCGGGCCGGCGGCGGTCGCCCGCCTGTCATCGTCTCTTAACATGACGGGGCGACGCGAGGGCAGCCGGAAATCGCGGCGGCCCCATGCGCAGCCCCGTTGACCGGCGGCGGGGATTGGGCTACCTCCGCGCCGACACGCTCCCGTTCCCTCGCTGCACAGGCCTCCGCGATGAAGCGCATCTTCTCGGGCGTCCAGCCCACCGGCAACCTGCACCTCGGCAACTACCTGGGCGCCATCCGCAACTGGGTGCGCCTGCAAAAGGACTACGAGAGCATCTTCTGCGTCGTCGACATGCACGCCATCACCCAGTGGCAGGATCCGGCCGAGCTGCGAACAAGCACGCGCGAGGTCACCGCCGCCTTCATCGCGGCCGGCATCGATCCCGAGGACTGCATCATCTTCCACCAGTCGGCGGTGCCCGGACACGCGCAACTGGCCTGGGTGTTCAACTGCGTGGCCCGCATGGGCTGGCTGAACCGTATGACCCAGTTCAAGGAGAAGGCCGGCAAGCACAAGGAAAACGCGTCGGTCGGGCTGTTCGCCTATCCGGCGCTGATGGCCGCCGACATCATGTTGTACAAGGCCACGCACGTTCCCGTCGGCGAGGACCAGAAGCAACACCTGGAACTGGCCCGCGATATCGCCGCCAAGTTCAACTATGACTTCGAGCGTGAGGTCTTCCCGCTGACCGAGCCTCTGATCCTGGGCGAGGCGACGCGCGTCATGTCGCTGCGCGACGGCACCAAGAAGATGAGCAAGTCCGACACCTCGGACTTCTCGCGCATCAACCTGACCGACGAGGCCGACCTGATCGCCCAGAAGATTCGCAAGGCCAAGACCGACCCGGAGCCGCTGCCGAGCGAGGCCGCCGAGCTGGAGGGCCGGCCGGAGGCCGCCAACCTGGTGGGCATCTTCGCCGCCCTGGCTGATCGCTCGCGCGCCGACGTGCTGGCCGAGGCCGGCGGGCAGCCCTTCAGCGCCTTCAAGCAGACCCTGACCGACCTGGCGGTTGAGACCCTGGGGCCGATGAACGCGGAAATGAACCGCCTGCTGGCCAACCCAGGCGAGATCGATGCCATTCTGCGGCGCGGCGCCGAACGCGCCCAGGCCATCGCCGGCCCGGTGCTAGACGAGGTCTACGAGACGGTCGGGTTTCTGCGGGTGTAGGGGGAGCGGGGCGCTTGCGGCAGGCTTGCAGGGGGCCGGTGCCTTCCTTTCCGTGACGGGCGTGCTACAGTAGCATGGCAAGTCCCCACGGATCGTAAGGGAACCGACCATGCCCGCCGTTCCGTCGTGTCCGCTCGCGCGTGTCCGTCGCCGGACCCCGCAGGCCCTGGCCATTGTCCTGGCCTTGGCGTTGGCGTGGAGCACGGCGAACGACCTGGCGCCGGCGCGGGCGGCGGAGAGCGGCCCCGACCTGTCCCCTGGCGATCTGACCATCGTCCTGACCGCGCTGGAGGACGGCGGCGGCGCGGATCCCTGCCGGGCGCACCTGCGCATCGAGCACGCGGGCGCGGTGCCGGTGAGCACGTTCAGTCTGCGGCTGCTTTTGTTCGCCCCGGATGGGGGCGTTCTGCGGCAGGTCGACGTCCTGGCCATGCCGTTGATCCCGGGGGAGGCCACCCCGGCGGTGTTTCCGGCCCTTGACGGGCCCTGTTCGCGCATCGGCTCGATCCGGGTGACGGGCTTTCCGCTGTGTGCGGGGCGCGCCGGACAGCGGCTGGACTGCCGGGCGGCCGCCAAGACGGCCAACCGGACGGCCACGCCCTTCGGTGACTAATCGCAAAAGGCGTGGAGATTCTGCTTGCGCCGCACGCTCGGTTTTCCTACTGTTGTGTTCGTTCGGTTCTTCCCGGACGGACACGATCCCTCCAAAAAAGAAATCATCCAGGCCGTCTGCGTCGCTCCGCACTGAAGCGAGCGATCGGCGATGAACAGGATGATGAAGGCCCACCGGCCATGCGCGGCCACCTCCGCGACGGCTGGTCTTCGCGGCCCTGTCCAGGCCCCCGGCGTCCCGTTTCCGGCCACCCGGATCGGTCTTTCGCTTTCCGTTGTCGACGGGCCTGATGGCCCATGTCCTGGCCAGCGGTCCGACGTCGCCGCACCGCGTCGAAGCGAATGGCGGGTCGGGTCGGCCCCTCACCCGCGACAGGCCCAGCCGCACACCCCCCTTGCGGTGCCACCTTCGAGACAATCATGCAGCTTCAAGACCTGAAAAAGAAAACGCCCAAGGATCTTCTGGCGTTTGCCGAAGAACTGGAAATCGAGAACGCGAGCACCCTGCGGCGGCAGGAGATGATGTTCGCGATCCTCAAGCAACTGGCCGACAACGATACGGCCATCTTTGGCGAAGGCGTGCTGGAAATCCTTCAGGATGGATTCGGCTTTCTGCGATCGCCCGAGGCCAACTACCTTCCCGGACCCGACGACATCTATGTCTCGCCCAGTCAAATCCGCCGCTTCTCGTTGCGGACGGGCGACACTGTCGAGGGCCAGATCCGGGCGCCGAAGGACGGCGAGCGGTACTTCGCCCTTCTCAAAGTCAACACCATCAACTTCGAGGAACCGGATCAGGTCCGTCACCGGATCAACTTCGACAACCTGACGCCGCTGTATCCGGACCAGAAGCTGGGGCTGGAGATCGACGATCCGACCCGCAAGGATTACACGACCCGTGTCATCGACCTGGTGACGCCGCTGGGCATGGGGCAGCGCGCGCTGATCACCGCGCCGCCGCGCACCGGCAAGACGATGGTGCTGCAGAACATCGCCCACGCCATTTCGGCCAATCACCCCGACGTCTACCTCATGGTGCTGCTCATCGACGAGCGGCCCGAGGAGGTGACCGACATGGATCGCTCGGTGCGGGGCGAGGTGGTCAGTTCGACCTTCGACGAGCCGGCCAGCCGCCATGTGCAGGTGGCCGAGATGGTGATCGAAAAGGCCAAGCGGCTGGTCGAGCACAAGCGCAACGTGGTCATCCTGCTCGATTCCATCACCCGCCTGGCGCGCGCCTACAACACCGTGGTGCCCAGCTCCGGCAAGGTGCTGACCGGCGGTGTCGACGCCAACGCCCTGCAGCGGCCGAAGCGGTTCTTCGGCGCCGCCCGCAACATCGAGGAGGGCGGCTCGCTGACCATCATCGCCACGGCGCTGATCGACACCGGCTCGCGCATGGACGAGGTGATCTTCGAGGAGTTCAAGGGCACCGGCAACTCCGAGATCATCCTCGACCGCAAGCTGGCCGACCGGCGTATCTTCCCCAGCATCGACATCACCCGCTCCGGCACCCGCAAGGAGGAACTGCTGGTGCCCAAGCCGACACTGTCGAAAATGTGGGTGCTGCGGCGCATCCTCATGCCGATGGGGGTGCAGGATTCCATGGAATTCCTGTTGGGCAAGCTCAAGGAAACCAAGAACAACGCCGACTTTTTCGAGTCGATGAACAGTTGATCTGCCTGCTGGCGGGCCGTCGCGGGTGGGGCCGTGGCCCTGCCCTGGGTGGCGGGGCGCCGGCCGACCCGGTTCGGTGAGGCTTCCCATGACACCCGGCCAGCCGTGGACCCGACGAGGCGCTCTTGTGGCGCTGGCGGGCGTCTCGGCTGTGTGCGCGCGGGCCGCTTGGGGGAGCGACGACGTGGCCCCAGCGGCCGGATTGAGCCCGGCCGCCGACGGGGTCGTCCGCGCGGTGGGCGACGATGGTGTGCTGGTGCTGGAGGATGCGCGCCGCGTGCGATTGGCGGCCCTCCGTTTGCCCCATGCCACCGACCTTCCACCGGATGCGTCGGCGGACGAGCGAACGCGGGTCGCGGCGTGGGCAGGGGCGGCGCGGGACCGACTGCGGGCGGTTTGCGTCGGCCGACCGGTGCGCCTGTGGACGCCGCGGGTGGCGCGGGATCGGTACGGCCGGGTGGTGGCTCAGGTGGTGCTGTCGCCCGGCGTTGGCTGGCTGCAGGCGGACCTGATCGGGCGCGGCTTGGCGCGGGTGGCCACCATGCCCGGCGCCGCCGCCGGGGCCGACCGCCTGCTGCGGCTGGAGGCCCGGGCGCGTATCGCGCGACGCGGCCTGTGGGACGATCCGCTCTATGCGCCGCGCGCGCCCACCGAGACCTGGCCCTGGATCGGCACCTTTCAGATCGTGCGCGGCACGGTGCGCGACGCCGCCCGCGTGCGGGGGCGGGTCTATCTCAACTTCGGCCCCGACTGGCGCCGCGACTTCACGGTGATGGTCGAGCGCCCCCGCGACGCAGGCCTTGCGGTCGCCGATCTGCTCGACCTGAAGCACCAGTTCATCCAGGTGCGCGGCTGGCTGTTCCCCACCAACGGCCCCATGATCGCCCTCGACCATTCCGAGGCGTTGGAGGCGCACGTCATCCTGGGGTGAGAGCTCGCGCCAAGCGGTGCCTTGACGGCGGTCCGGGCGGGGCGTAAGCGGAGCCCATGACCGCCTCCCGCCATGCCGCCCTGGTCGCCTTGCGCCAGGTTCTGGACCGCCGCCGCCCGCTGGACGAGGTGCTGGGCGGCGCCACCGGTGGCCTCGACGCCCGCGACCGGGCGTTCGTCCACTCGCTGGTGGCGGCGACCCTGCGCCATCTGGGCCGGCTCGACGCCCTGCTGGACCGCTGCCTGCAACGACCGCTGCCGCCGAAGGCGCGACCGGTGCGGCATGTGCTGCGCCTGGGCGCGGCACAGCTCTTGGTCCTCGACATGCCGTCGCACGCGGCCGTGTCGACCGCCGTCGACCTGTGCGTGGCGGCGAAGCAGGGCGGGCACAAGGGGCTGGTCAACGCGGTGCTGCGCCGGCTCGATCGGGAGGGCCGGGCGTGGTGGGCGGCCCAGGACGCGCCCCACATGAACACGCCGAATTGGCTGTGGAAAGGTTGGTGTGCGGCCTATGGCGAGGCGACCGCGCGGGCCATCGCCACGGCGCACCTGGCGCCGGCCCCGCTGGACCTGACACTTCGTGACTCGGCCGAAGCAGAGCAGTGGGCCGAGCGCCTGGGGGCCAGGGTGCTGCCCGCCGGGGGCCTGCGTCTGGCGGCCGACCATGCCCCGGTGACCGAGCTTCCCGGCTACGCCGAAGGGGCGTGGTGGGTCCAGGACGCTGCCGCTGCGTTGCCGGCGCCACTGCTGCGGGCCGGGCCGGGGGTGCGGGTGCTCGACCTGTGCGCCGCGCCGGGCGGCAAGACCCTGCACCTGGCGGCGGCCGGCGCCGAAGTCACGGCGCTCGACCGCTCGGACGGACGACTGGCGCGGGTGCGGGAGAATCTGGCGCGCACCGGCCTGACAGCCCGGCTGGTGGCGGCCGATGCCCTGACCTGGACCCCCGATGAGGCGCCGTTCGACGCCGTGCTGCTGGACGCGCCCTGTTCGGCGACGGGGACACTGCGCCGCCATCCGGATGCGCTGTGGCTGAAGACGCCGGAGGCCGTGGCCGGCCTGGCCGAGACCCAGGCGGCGCTGCTGGACGCGGCCCTGCGGATGGTCAGGCCGGCTGGCGTGCTGGTGTACTGCGTCTGCTCGTTGCAGCCGGAGGAAGGGCCGGCCGTGGTCGCCGCCGCCCTGGGCCGTCACCCCGACTTGGCCCGCGACCCGATCGCGCCGGGCGAGGTGGGCGGCCAGGCCGACGTGGTCACGCCGGAGGGTGACCTGCGCACGCTGCCGTGCCATCTGGCCGAGCAGGGTGGCATGGATGGGTTCTATGCGGCGCGGATGGTGTGGGCCGGTTCGCCTTCTGGCGTTGCATCAGACGACCTTTAATACCAAGCGACGGAAATCGTGACACGGTTTCCGGACCGTCGGCACACCACCTTGGGAGATCCCTCGCGTCCTAACGGACGCTTCGGGATGACGTAGGTGTTTGTTTTTTTAAGAAAATCGTCATCCCGAGCGAGCGACAGCGAGCCGAGGGATCTCCCGCCTCGGCACTGCGCCCGGCGAACGGGGACGAGTCATTCCTATCGTCGCCCGGTATAATACAAGTTACTTTGAGACCCTACCTTTCAGGCCATCACCATGACGAGATCCACACGCCTTCGCCGCCTGCATCTGCTGGCCATCGCGGCCGTCCTGGTCCTTGAGGCCGGGATCGTGGCTGCATTGTTTGTCAGGATCGCCGGCTCCTCGGTCAATCACATCGGGGCTTCGCCGTACTTGGCCCTGATGGTCGCCCTCCCGGGCTTGGTCATGGGACTGGCCGGTTTGCGTGCACCGCATCGCCTGCGGCGCGGGCTATCCTGGGGCCTCGTCGGGCTGTCCCTTGCGGTGGCGGGCGCCGTCGTTGCCCTGGATCAGTTCAACATCCTGGTGGAATACGAGACTTGGTTGCGGCGCGGGATGCCCGACCGATCTTTCTGAGCGCGCCGGAAGCAACTGGTCGGTGTCCATCGAGAGGGGTCCGCTAGATGTTGATGAACCCCAGCCCCAGGATTCCGATCACGATCAGGTAGGCGGCGACGATGTAGTTCAGCAGCCGCGGCACGATCAGGATGGCGATGCCGGCGACGATGGCGAGAATCGGCTCGATGCCGGGGATGGTGAGAGTCATGGGCACGGTCCTGTGGTTCGGGCCGGTGTCGAACCGGCTCTGTGAGTGTCACCTCTGGAACGCGCCGCGCCGGTCTCTCGTTCCAACGGGTCCCACAGCCCGACCACCGTCACAACAGCCGCTGTCCCCCATCCACGAACACTTCGTTGCCCGTCACATAGCTGAAATCGGCGTCGCACAGGCGGTACACCACCCCCGCCACGTCGGCCACGGTGCCCATGCGGTCCAGCGGGATGCGCGGGATCAGAGCCTCGTATTCCTCGCTGATCATCTCGGTGGCGATCTCACCGGGGGCCACCGCGTTGACGCGCACGCCCAACTGGGCGAATTCGGCGGCCATCTCGCGCGTCAGGCCGGACAGCCCGGCCTTCGAGGTCGAGTAGGCCGAGCCGGCGAACGGATGCACATAGTGACCGGCGATCGACGTGATATTGATGATCGTGCCCTTGCCGCGCGACAGCTTGACGCCGAGCGCCCGGGCCAGTCGCAGCGGTGCGAAGAAGTTCAGCTCGAACACCTCATGCCAGCCCTCGATCGAGCCGTTGAGAATGCCCAGGCGTTCCTTGTACGGCGTCTTGGGGGAGACGCCCGCGTTGTTGATCAGGGCGTGCAGGGGCTCGTCGCCCAGGGCCTCGATGGTCTGGCGGGCGAAGCTGTCCAGGCTCTCGGCTTGCGCCAGGTCGGCCACGAAGTGGTGCGTCCACAGCGGGTCGCGCCGGCAATGGGCGGGCACGTCGCGCCGCGCGCAGGTGATCACCCGCCAGCCCTCGGCCATGAAGCGCGAGGCGATGGCATGACCGATGCCCTGGCTGGCGCCGGTGATGACCACCGAGTGACCGGTGTAGCGGGGTTCGTCCGGCGCCGGTCGGTTTTTCGGCTCGGCGAGGGGGTCGGTCGCGTCGGTCATGGGCGAGGGTCCTTGCGGTGGTCTCGAAAAGCCCCATCCTATCGTTCATGTGCTCTCGTTTCGAACTGAATGTGGCGCCGGACGATCTGTTGGCGCGGTTCGGCCTGGAGGCGCCGCCCGACGACGACGCGGCCACCCGAAGCGTGCTCGCGGGGCTGCCGAAGGCCGAAATCCGCCCGACCGACCAGGCGCCGGTGATCGGGCCACGGCGGGTGCCGGTGGCGCTGTCGTGGGGCTTTCGGGTGGACTGGGACGCCAAGCCGCTGATCAATGCGCGGGCCGAGACCCTGGCCGAGAAGCCCACGTTCCGCCGCTTCGTCGGCCACCGATGCCTGGTGCCGGCGACCGGGTTCTTCGAATGGGCCGCCGTGCCCGGCGCCCCCGCCCGCGCGCGCAAGCGGCGCCATCGGATCGCGCGGCCCGATGCCCCCTTGTGGGCCATGGCCGGCCTGGTGGACGGCCAGGGGCGGTTCACGGTCATCACCCGCGCGGCCACGGCGGCCATGGAGGGGCTGCATTCGCGGATGCCGGCCATCCTGGGCGACGCGAGGGCCGAGGCGGCCTGGCTCGACCCCGAGCGCCCGTTCGCCGACGTGCGTGGGCTGCTCTCGGCGTGGGACGGACCGCTGGCCGTCACCGCCGATCCCGATGGCCCCTCCGGCGCTGGCGTGGGTCAGGCCGACCTGTTTTCGACATCCGGGGCACTGGGGCCCGGCCCGGGCGGATAACTGACGGTGAAGGTGGTGCCGGTGTCCGGGGCGGTCGTGAACCCGATCGACCCGTGCAGGTACTTCTCGGTCAACAGTTTGGCGGCGTAGGTGCCAACGCCGCGCGCCTTGCCCTTGGTCGAAAAGAACCGTTGGAAGATCTTGCCCTTCACGGCTTCCGGCATGGCTGTTTCGTTGTGAACCGAGAACCAGACCTCGGAGCCGGACCCGCCGGTGCTGGCCGTGACCGTCTGGCCGGGCTGGCTGGCTTCCAGGGCGTTCTTCAAAAGGTTGATCAGGACCCGCGACAGCAGGCCTCGATCGCAGGCGAACGCGACGCCGCGCGCCTCCGGCGCCATCTCGAGTCGGCGTTCGCGCGAGACCGTGTGCTGACTGATGATGGCCACCATGTCGGACAGGAACTCGATCGAATTCAGCGTTTCGTAGACCGGCTGCAACATGCCGTCCTCGGCATGGATCATCAGCCGGTGGCTCTGGATCTCGTTGATCAGCGTGTCGCAGGCGACGACGATCCGCTCCATGTAGGCTTTCTGCGTCTCCGGGTCGAAATGGGGCAGGGCCTCCGACGAACTGCGGATCGACCCGGCGATGTTCATGACGTCATGCAGAAAGGCGCGTTCGATGTCGCGGTGCCAGAGCGTGTCCTTGATGTCCATCAGGGCGACGATGATGAAGATTTCGCCCTCGACGGTGATCCGGGTGGTGCGGATGACGGCGTTGACGGCGTCGCCGCCGCGCAGCGCCAGCTGGAACGGGCGCTGGTCGCGGCCGGTGGACTGGGCGCGCAGCATCGAGGCGATGGCCTCGCAGTTGCGGCAGGCGATCGCCGTGCCGCACCCGCCGGGGGCTTCGTCCATGTCCGCATGGATGCAGTTCACCGCCTCGCCGGCCCGCTGGCCCATGAAATCCAGCGTCTCGCCGCCGGGGACGAATTCGCGGAAGGCCGAGTTGGCGAACACGACTTGCCGGTTGCTGTTGAGAATGAACACCGGCGTGCTGACGCCGTCGAGGATCGCCGCCGGATAGTCGGCTCCGGCGACCTTCTTGGCCTGCGCCTCCAGCGTGTCCCGGTCCAGCCGTTCCGGCGGCGCGAAGTGTGTTTCGTTCAGATAGGCCATACGACCGACAGCACCCCCGGCATCCGCCCATCGCTTGTCGATGGGTCCCCATGCCCGACCGCGACACGGTTCTGGACGGGCCTTGTTCCTTGGAATGTCTCCCAATTAATGTCACGAAGTCGTTAAGAACTGAAGCCATTGCGCCTAACGTCCGTCACCGCGCGCGTGGTTCGGGGCCGTCGCGCCCCTCGATCGCGGGTTTGCGCCGGTGCCTTGACGTGGCCGCCCAGGACCCGATCTGCTAGGAAGCGGGGTGCGCGCCGTTCCCAGGGGCGGTCCCGCGCCCGACTCGTGATCGTTCCGGGAGACTGTTTCCATGCCGCATGATGCCCAGGCCGAGGCCCTGTTCTTTGACCGCGCCGGTCTCGACCGAGCACGGGTGACCACCATCGTCGACGATGCCCTGAGCGGCTGCGACGACGGGGCCTTGTTCCTGGAATACAAGCAGTCGGAGAGCTTCGCGCTCGACGACGGGCGCATCCGCAGTGCCTCGTTCGACACCGCGCAGGGCTTCGGTCTGCACGCCGAGGCCGGCGAGACGGTCGGGTTCGCCCACGCGACGCTGCTGGACGACGACGCGATCGCCCGCGCGGCCGAGACGGTCAAGGCCGTGCGCATCGGATCGGGCGGCACCCTGGCCCTACCGCCGCAGGGCACCAACCGGCACCTGTACACCGACGACAACCCCATCGACGGCCTGGCCATGGACCGCAAGGTCGCCGTGCTGTCGGCCATCGACGCCTACGCGCGCGGCAAGGATCCGCGCATCGTGCAGGTGATGGCCAGCCTGACCGCGTCGTGGCAGGCGGTGACCATCCTGCGCCCCGGGGGTGTGGCGGTGTCGGACATCCGGCCGCTGGTGCGCCTCAACGTGGCCCTGGTCGCGCGTCAGGGCGAGCGCATGGAAAGCGGCAGCCATGGCTGCGGCGGCCGCATGGTCTACGATACCTTCGTCACCGAGGAGCGCTGGCAGGCCGCCGTCGACGAGGCGTTCCGGCAGGCCTTGGTGAACCTGGAGAGTGTCGAGGCGCCGGCCGGCGAGATGCCGGTGGTGCTGGGCTCCGGCTGGCCCGGGGTGATGCTGCACGAGGCCGTGGGGCACGGCCTGGAAGGCGACTTCAACCGCAAGAAGACCTCGGCCTTCTGCGGCCGCCTGGGCGAGCGCGTGGCGGCGCCGGGCGTGACGGTGGTGGATGACGGGACCCTGCCGGACCGGCGCGGCTCGCTGTCGGTGGACGACGAGGGCACGCCGACCTCGCGCTCCGTGCTGATTGAGGACGGCATCCTCAAGGGCTATATGCAGGACCGCATGAACGCGCGCCTGATGGGCGTGGCGCCCACCGGCAACGGACGGCGCGAGTCGCACGCGCACCCGGTGCTGCCGCGCATGACCAACACCACGATGGAAGCCGGCGACAAGGACCCCGAGGAGATCATTCGTTCGGTCAAGAAGGGCCTGTACGCCGTGAACTTCGGCGGCGGGCAGGTGGACATCACCTCCGGCAAGTTCGTCTTTTCGGCGTCGGAAGCCTACCTGATCGAGGACGGCAAGGTCGGCCCTGCGGTCAAGGGCGCCACCCTGATCGGCCACGGGCCGGAGGCCCTGACCCGCGTCTCCATGATCGGCAATGACCTGGCGCTCGACCCCGGAATCGGCACCTGTGGCAAGGACGGGCAGGGCGTGCCGGTGGGGGTCGGCCAGCCGACAGTGCTGATGGACCGCCTGACGGTGGGTGGCACGGGGGCGTAAGCGATTGCCTGCCGGAGCGAGGCGGCCATGATCGTCACCACCGGTGAAGCGCAGGCCATGGAAGTGCTGGTCCTGCTGTCGCTGGCGCTGTTCATTGGCGTACAGGCGTTCCCGATGTCGCCGACGTGGCGCCGGCGCGGGCTGATCCTGGGTGCCGTGTGCCTGGGGGTGGCCGTCATTGGCACGATTGTCACGTGGCCCGGGTAGGGGTCATGGCACGCTGACCTGGCAGCCGAACTCGTACGTCTTGTGGGCCTTGCCCTTGCCGATGCGCTCCACCTCCGGGGTGTACCCGCCAATAGACCTTGGGCAGAGGCCCTAGGCCGCCCGCTCAACCCGGGAACTCGAACGCTTGCGCCAGCGGGCCGATGCCCTTTTGCGAAAACCAGCCTCGCTCAAGGACATCGTGCGCCACTTGCGCGAGGGCGTGCCTCAGGGCGCGCCGGTGTGAGGCGGCCCTTGGGCTGGTTCGCGCGGGGTGCAGCAGCGATCCGCCCTCGTCCGCGCCCATCACGTCTCCTTGACGAACCAGTCCTTGCCGGCGCCGCAGATCGGGCAGCGCCAGTCGCTCGGCAGATCCTCGAACGCCGTGTTGGGCGGGATGGGGTGACCGCCGACGATGTTTACAGGGTCGCCCTTCTCGGGGTGATAATAGTAGGGGTCGCATTCGTTGAACGTGCAGACCCACACCTGCTTGAGAGGGTCATAGGACGCGTTCGCCGCATCGGTTCCGGCCTTGGCCCGCGACGGACCCACGCCCACCAGGGCGGGGGCGCACAGGCCGAGCAGCGCGGCGGGTAGACCGCGCAACAGGGCGCGGCGGCTGGCCGAGTTGAGACGGGAGAAGGTCATGGGATCACCTCCGTTGCCTTTTCTCACAATGCGCTATCGTCGTGGGGGGCAGGATGCGCCTCGTGCGACCGCGCGGCCTTGACGGCGCGCAACGCGGCAGCGCGTGTCATCCAATCGTCATCCTGTCATCAAGACCGGTCACCCCGAGCGGTCACCCCGACGGAAAGGCCGGCCGGAGTCATCCCCCGGCCGGCCCTCTCAAGGTCGGACGTCAGCCGTCGGTCGGGATCAGCCGATGGCGCCGCCGCCCGTCTTCACCAGAACCTGCACTGCCGGGCGCGCGGGCATGGCCTCGTCGAAGTCCGGCCAGCGGGTCGACGGGTTTTCGAAGGTGCTGCCCTTCTCGTCCGCCGGGTGCTGGACGGCCGCGAAGTAGGCGCTGTCGTCCGGGGTGAACTCCGGACCGCACAGCTCCGCGCCGCGCGGGCAGGCGTAGAAGCGCCGCGTGATGGCGCGACCCGGCCCATGCACGTCGGCGGCCCAGACGCCATCGGCGATGCCGCTCTTCGGACCGCCGTCGGTGGAGATCCAGATGCGGCCCTTGCTGTCAAAGGCGACGTTGTCGGGGCAGGACAGCCAGCCGTTCTCGCCGACATCACCGCCGTACTTGGCGCCATCCTCGTCCTTGGCCGGGTCACCGGCCAGCAGGAAAATGTCCCAGGTGTACTGGTCGGCGGTGTGGTCGGCGTTGGCGCCGTCGCCGTCCGGAGCGGTGCCCGGCGGAATGATCTCTACCACGTGACCATGACGGTTGTGGGCGCGGGTGTTGGCGACGTTAAGGTCGTCACCCTCGCGCTTGGTGTTGTTGGTCATCATCGCGTAGATGATGCCGTTGACCGGGTTCGGCTCGACGTCCTCGGGGCGGTCCATCGGGGTGGCGCCCACCAGATCGGCGGCCTTGCGGGTGTCGATCAGAACGTCGGCCTGGCTGTTGAAGCCGTTCTCCGGGGTCAGCGGACCCTCGCCGAACACCAGCGGGTTCCAGTCCAGCGTGCCGTCCTCATTGAACTTGGCGACCGACAGCGTGCCCTCGTCCAGCAGGTCCATGTTGGCGGCGCGGTCGTTCGGGTTGAACTTATTCTTGGTCACGAAGCGATAGACGTACTCAAAGCGCTGGTCGTCACCGGCGTAGACCACCACATGACCGCTCTTGTCGAGGGCGGTGGTGGCGCCTTCGTGCTTGAAGCGGCCCAGGGTGGTGCGCTTCTTGGGCACGGAATTGGGATCATACGGGTCGTATTCGATCATCCAGCCGAACCGGTTGGGCTCGTTCGGCTCCTTCTCGACGTTGAAGCGGTCGTGGAAGTTGCCCCAGGCATAGCGGCCGCCGCCGACGCCGTAGCGCTCGTAGTTCTCGGCCTCCGCCGTCTTGGTGACGTCACCCATGAAGTAGCCGTGGAAGTTCTCCTCGGCGAACAGGATGGTGCCCCAGGGGGTCTTGCCGCCGGCGCAATTGTTGACCGTGCCGATCACGTTGGTGCCGGTCGGGTCGGCGCTGGTCTTCAGGCGGTCGGAGCCGGCGGCCGGACCGGTCAACTCGAACTCGGTTTCCAACGCGGTAAAGCGGCGGTTCAGCGGGCTGTCCTTGACCACGCTCCAGGTGTTGCCCTCGCGCTTGATCTCGACGACGGCATGGCCGTGGGCGGCCATCTCGATGTCAACCTGCTCGGCGGTCAGGTCCTCGGCACTCGGGCTGCCCGGGAACATGAGGTCCGGGTTGGTGTACTCGTGGTTCACGCACAGCAGGCCGTGGTCGGAGGTGTTGGAGCCGACTGGCAGTGGCATGAAGCCGACATAGTCGTTGTTGTAGCCGAACTGCTTGGACTGGGACTCGGCCGTCTGGTTCATCGGGTTGAACTCGGGCGCGCCCGCGACCACCGGGTCGCCCCAGCGAATCAGCGTCTGGATCTCGTAACCCTCGGCGACGTGGCTATTCTCGTCATAGCTGTGCGGCAGGCCGGGGAAGGTCAGGGTGCTGGCGCCCTCGGCGGCCTGGGCCGCGCGCGGCGCAATGGCCGTGCCCAAGGCGCCGGCCGCGCTGGCCAGCGCCACGGAGGCGGCGGCGCCCTTCATCAGGCCGCGACGACTGAGGGTCTTGCCGCTAAACAGGCTGGCGGCGACGACGCCACCGACGGCGGTCGCGGCCACGCCGGCCGGTGTGCCGATCTGGCTCAGGCGGGCGGCGAGAATGGACTCGAACGGCCGCTCGGTCGAGCGGTTGACGGCGACATCGTCGTCGGCTTCAAGGCGTTGGCCAAAGGTCAAGTGGTCGTGCATGGGAGACTCCGTTGGATGCTCTTCGCGGAAGAGATCTTTCGCGCGACCGGGGCGGATATTATCGCCTCCGCCCCCACCATCGCGCGAACCATCATCGTTTGGAGTCTAGGCTGGCCTCCCCATGCCCGCAATCGGAACACTGTGAAGATTGAGCGACGCCTTGGCGTCGGAACAATTACACTTTCGCGTCAGAAGTATTGCGCCACCTTCGGGCCGCACCGCACTACACCGCCAAATACTCGTGCCGCAGGTCCTCGTTGTCGAGCACCTCTTTCGCCGTGCCGTCGTAGACGACCTCGCCCATGTCGAGGATGACAGCGCGGTCGGCCAGGTGCAGGGCGGCAAGGGCGTTCTGTTCGACGATGATCGTCGTCATGCCCAGGTCGCGGACCTTCTGCAGCGTTTTTTCGATTTCCTGCACAATGACCGGCGCCAGGCCCTCGTACGGCTCGTCGAGCAGCAGCAGCTTCACGTCCCGCGCCAGCGTGCGGGCGATGGCCAGCATCTGTTGCTCGCCGCCCGACAGGGTGGTGCCTTCCTGGTTCTTGCGTTCGCCCAGGCGCGGGAACAGCTCGTAGATCTGCTCCAGCGACCAGCCCTTGGGCGGCGCGATCTGGGCGAGTTGCAGGTTCTGCTGCACCGTCAGGCCCTGGATGACGCGACGGTCTTCCGGCACCAAGCCGACGCCCAGGCGGGAGGCCTGATAGGCCTTCATGCGGTGGAGCGGCTGGCCGGCCAGCCACACCTCGCCCTGGGTCAGGTGCGGCTCGGCCAGGCGGGCGATGGTGCGCAGGGTCGAGGTCTTGCCGGCGCCGTTGCGCCCGAGCAGGGCCAGGATCTCGCTTTCCTTCATGGAGAAGTTGACACCCTGGACGATGTAGCTCTCGCCATAATAGGCGTGCAAGTCGTGGGCCTGGAAGTACGGCGCGTCGGCGCGCGAGGTGGCGGCGGCGGCGGCGCCGCCCGCCGGCGCGGCGGCCGGGATGACGCGGTCGAGGGGCGTGGGGGCGTTCATACGTGTGCTCCTCCCAGATAGGCCTCTTTCACCTTGGGGTCGCCCTTGATCTGTTCCGGCGTGCCCTCGACGATCGGGTGGCCCTGCGCGAACACGGTGATGCGGTCGGCCAGCGAGAACACGACGTGCATGTCGTGCTCGATGATGATCTTGGTGACCCCGTGCTGCTCCGACATGCGGGCCAGCAGGTCGATGGTGTTGTTGGTGTCGGCGCGCGACATGCCGGCGGTGGGCTCGTCCAACAGCACCAGTTTGGGGCGCTGCACCAGGCACATGGCCAGCTCCAGGCGGCGCTTGTCGCCGCGCGACAGGTTGCCCGAGTGGTCGTTGCGCTTGTCGGCGAGGCCGACGTCGGCCAGCATGGCCTCGGCGCGGTCGCGCACGTCGGGCTGTTTGTCCACCCGGCGCCATGTGTTGATGCGGAACGCGCCGTCGCGCACCGCCAGCGCCGGGATCATGACGTTTTCCAGCAGCGTCAGGTCGCTGAAGATTTCGGGCGTCTGGAACACCCGGGCGACGCCGGCCTGGTTGATCTCGTGCGGCGACAAGCCCAACAGCGAGCGGCCATTGAACTTGACCGTGCCGGTATCCGGGCGCAAGCGGCCGACGAAGCAGTTCAGCAGCGTCGACTTGCCGGCGCCGTTGGGGCCGATGATGGCGTGCAGCGAGCCTTCCTCGATGTCGAGGTTGACGTTGTTCAGCGCCTTCAGGCCGCCGAAGCTCTTGTTGACGTTCTGGACCTGGAGAATGCCCATCGGTGTGTCTCCCTCGACCCTATTCGGCGGCCTGCGGCTGGGCCTGGTGGCCTGAGCCCCCGCCCTTGCCGCGACGGGCCACTGCGGCCTGGATACGGTGCCCGCCCTCGATCAGGCCTCCGGGCAGGAAGATGACGATCAGCATGAACAGCAGGCCGAGCGTCAGGTGCCAGCCCTCGCCGACGAACAGGCCGGCCACCGAGACCACGGCGCCTTCGATCCCGTCGGGCAGGAAGCCGAAGATGTTATGCAGGGTCTGCTCGTTGAAGGCCGAGAAGATGTTTTCGGAATACTTGATGATGCCCGCGCCGAGCATGGGGCCGAGCAGGGTGCCGGCGCCGCCCAGGATGGTCATGAGCACCACCTCGCCCGAGGCCGTCCACTGCATCCGTTCGGCGCCGGCCAGGGGGTCGGTCACGCACAGCAGGGCGCCGGCCAGGCCGGCGTACATGCCGGAGATGACGAACGCGGTCAGCGCGTAGGGGCGGGTGCTGATGCCGGTGTAGTTCATGCGGTTCTGGTTGGACTTGATGGCCATCAGCATCAGCCCGAACGGCGAGCGGAAGATCCGGAACGAGATGAACATGCCGATCAGCAGCCAGACCGCGCAGAAATAGAAGCCGGGCAGGCCACTCATTTCCATCCCGAACAGATTGGTGACCAGCGGCCCGTCGACCTCGCCGGCGCCCATCATGTGGTCGAGCACGCGCGGATCGCTGTTCAGCACCCGCAGGCCGGTTTCGCCATTGGTGATCGGCGTCAGAACCGAGTAGGCGAGATTGTAGGACATCTGGGCGAAGGCCAGCGTCAGGATGGCGAAGTAGATGCCGGTCCGGCGCAGGCTGACGTAGCCGATCACCCAGGCAAACGCGCCGGCCAGCAGAATGGCCAGGGCGATGGCCGGCAACGGGTTCATGCCCAGCAGCTTGAAGCTCCAGACGGCGGTGTAGGACCCCACCCCCAGGAACGCGGCGTGGCCGAAGGACAGATAGCCGGTCAGGCCGAACAGGATGTTGAAGCCGATGGCGAACAGGCCATAGATCGCGAACTTCTGCATCAGGTCGGGATAGGCGGCGCCGAACGGCACCAGCCACACCGGCATGGCCAGGATCAACACGGCGAAGAGGCTGAAGCGAATCGCGTCCCCGTGGGCCGTCTCTCGTACGATTTTCGTCATGACCTCAGCCCTCCATCACGCCCTTGCGGCCCATGAGACCGCGCGGCCGCACCAGCAGAATGATGACGGCCACCAGATAGATGATGATCTGGTCGATGCCGGGGAAAATGCTCTTGACCTCGGTCATGGAGGCGAAGGACTGCAGGATCCCAAGCATGAACCCTGCGGCGACCGCGCCCGGCAGGCTGCCCATGCCGCCCACCACGACCACCACGAACGACAGCACCAGGAAGTCCATGCCCATGTGGTAGTCGGGCGGCAGGATGGGCGTGTACATCACCCCGGCCAGGCCGGCGACCACGGCGGCCAGCCCGAACACGACCGTGAAGCGCTTTTCGATGTCGATGCCGAACAGGCCCACGGTCTCGCGGTCGGCCATGCCGGCGCGCACCACCATGCCGAACGTGGTCAACTGCAGGAAGGCGAAGACGCAGCCGATGACGATGGCGGAGAACAGGAAGTAGACCAGTCGCCAGTACGGATAGACGATGTTCCCCGGCTCGAATCCGAACAGCGCCCCGATATCCGCCGCCGCGCGAAGCGTGTCCGGCGGATTTTGCGGAATGGGGTTGGCGCCGAAAAAGGACTTGATGATCTCCTGCAGGACGATCGCCAGGCCGAAGGTCACCAGGATCTGCTCGGCGTGCGGTCGCCGGTAGAAGAACTGGATCAGCCCCCGTTCCATGATCAGGCCGATGACGATCATCACCGGGATCGCGGCCAGGATGGAGAACGGCACCGAGTAATCGAGGATGAAGGTGCCGGTGGGACCCAGCCACTCCTCGATCATCGGCACGCGTATCTCGACGGGGGAGCCCCACGGCGTGGTTTGCGTCGGGTCGATGGTGACCTTCTCCAGGCCGATCAACTGATTGAAGGTGACGGCGCAGAACGCCCCCAGCATGAACAACGCCCCGTGGGCGAAGTTGACGACCCCGAGGGTGCCGAACACCAGGGTCAGGCCGAGCGCGATCAGGGCGTAGGCACCGCCCTTGTCGAGCCCGTTCAGAATTTGGAGAAGGATCGCATCCATTCGCCAACGCTCCTTGGGGGCCCGCCTGCGGCCGCTCCGTCATCGGGAACGGGACGCGCGACCGGGCCGTGGACCGAATGACGTCGACCAAGGACGCCGCAAGAGGCTTGCGGCGGCCGGAGACGCGGCGCGGTCGCCCCGGGATCGGAGCGACCGCGCCTGGGATGGGTGTGGGTCCGGCTTAGGCGCCGTTGTTGCACTCGCCCAGTTCGCCGCCGAAGATCGACGGGTCGTAGGTGACCTGCTCGGCCGGAACCTCCTGGACGACTTCCAGGATGTCGAACTGCGAGGTCGGGTTCTCGTTCCCCTTCACCACCAGGACCTTCTTGAAGCACTGGTGGTCGGCGGCGCGGTACAGCGTCGGGCCGTTGCCCATGCCGTCGAACTCGAAGCCTTCCAGCGCCTCGACCACGCCGCACGGCGCGAAGGTGCCGGCCCGCTCGCAGGCGTCGGCGTACAGGATCGCCTGGACGTAGCAGGTGTGCGCGGCCTGGGACGGCGGGAAGCCGTACTCCTCGCCGAAGGACTTCACGAAGGCCTTGGAGCCCTCGTCCTGCAGCGACCAGTGCCAGTTGGTGGTGCCCAGGATGCCCTTGACGTTCTCGCCCGCGCCCTGCGCCATCAGGCGGGAATACAGCGGCACGACCACGGCGAAGTCCTTGCCGTTGACCTGCTTGTCGCGCAGGCCGAACTGCACGGCCTGGGTCAGGCTGTTCACCATGTCCTTGCCGTAGTGGTTCAGGATCAGCACGTCGGCGTCGGAGTTCAGCACCGGCGTGATGTACTGCGAGAAGTCACCGGCGCCCAGCGGCGTGCGGACGGCGTTGACCGTCTCCCAGCCCAGGGCCTCGGTGGAGTTCTTGATCGACTCTTCCTGGGTCCAGCCCCAGGTGTAGTCGGCGGTCAGGTGATAGGCCTTGCGGTCGTTGCCGTACTCGTCCTTCAGCACCGGGGCCAGCGCGGCGCCGGACATGTAGGCGTTGAAGAAGTGGCGGAAGCCGTTGCGACGCTTGTCCTTGCCGGTGGTGTCGTTGGAGTGCGTCAGGCCGGCCATGAAGATGACGCCGGCTTCCTGGCACAGGGACTGCACCGCGATGGCCACACCGGAGGACGAGCCGCCGGTGATCATAAGGGCGCCGTCCTTCTCGATCATGCGCTTGGCGCTGGCGCGGGCCGCATCGGACTTGGTCTGGGTGTCACCGGTGACGAACGCGACCTTCTTGCCCAGAACGCCATTCCCGGTCAGGACGGTCGGGTTCATGGTGTTCAACATGCCGCCGTCGCCCTCGCCGTTCAGGTGCTTGACGGCAAGCTGGTAGGCGCGCAGCTCGTCGGCGCCCTCGTCGGCGTACGGGCCGGTCTGCGGCACGTTGAAGCCGAAGGTGACGGTGTCGCCGGTCGGCTTGTTCAGGTAGTCCGCCGCCCAGGCCTTGGAGCTGAAGATGGTCGGCATGGCCAGACCGGCACCAACGGCGGCGCCGCCCTTGAGCACACCACGACGGCTGGGATTCAAGAAATCAACCATTGCGTTCCTCCCTGTGGATCATACGGCGTGGCTCGGCCCGAGGGGTGTCCCGGCCATGGCTGCCGCCGCCCGGCGCCCACGCGATCGAAGCCCGCTCCGCGCTCTGTCTGCGGCGGTTCATCCGGGCTTTCTGGCGTTGTGTTACAGGTCCCTTGTAAAAATGACAATAAAATATTGATTTGCCAGCCGCTTTTTGTAACAAATTGTCTTTGCGGAGCGCCGAGTTTGTCAAATTTTCCACCTTGCGGCGCACAAGGGCGAGGGATGGGAGGCCTGGATGGAGAGCGGGTTCGGGCTGAAGATCCGGGAAAAGCGCAAGACCCTCGGCCTGACGCAAGCCGAGGTGGCCCGGTCGGTGGGCATCTCCACGTCGTATTTCAATCTCATCGAGCGCGGCAAGCGATCCATTGGCGGGGCCTTGCTGTTGCGGATCGCCCGCGCCCTGGACCTTGATCCGGCGGCGCTGGACGACGACGCGGAACGCCGGCTGGTCACCGAACTGACGGAAACGGCGGCCGATCCCTTGCTCAGCGGTCTTGACCTGGATGCGGCGGCGGTGCCGGCCCTGGTCGGGCGCCATCCCGCCTGGGCGCGCGCCTTGGCCCTGCTGCACCGAGAATGCCGCGATCGCGGCGAGGTGATCTCCGCCATGTCCGATCGTCTCAGTCAGGATCCGTTCCTGTCCGACGTCGTGCACCGGATGCTGACGACGATCGCCGGCATCCGCTCGACGGCCGAGATCCTGGACAGCGTGGATGACCTGGAGGCGACCCAGTCGCGGCGCTTCCGCGCCAATCTGGCGGCCGAAAGCACGCGGCTGTCCGAGGCGGCTCAGGCCCTGGCGGACTTCTTCGACCGCTCGGAGGCGCCGAAGCAGGCCATCACACCGGGCGAGGAGGTGGACGACTTCATCATCGCCCATGGCAATCACTTCCCGGCCCTGGAAGAGGGCACCGCCCGCTTGCGCGCGCGCCTGGGCGCCAACGCGGCGGGCGGACCGGTGGCGCTGGCCGCGGTTCTGGCGTCCAGAAAGGACGTCGCCGAGGGTAACCACCGCCCGCTCAGTGCGCCGCGCCGCGCCCGGGCCGGGTATCGAAACGGGGGGCATGGCGAGGACCCGCTGTGGGACGGGGACGAGACGGCCAGCGAGGCGGGGCGGCGGTTCGCGATGGCTCGCCACGCCGTGCTGCATGATCTGAAGGACACCATCGACGACCTTGTCGCGAAGGCGCCGCAGTTGATTTCCGAGGAGGCTCGGCAGCGCGTGGTCAGTGTCCTGGCTTCGTATGGCGCGGCCGCGCTGCTGTTTCCCTACGACCCATTCCTGGAGGACGCCGAGCGCCTGCGTTACGACATCGGCCTGATGCGCCGGCGCTACCAGGCCAGTTTCGAACAGATCTGCCAGCGGCTGGTCAGCCTGCGGCGGCCGGGGGCGGAGGGCGTGCCCTTTGCCATGTTGCGGGTCGATCCGGCGGGCAACCTGTCGAAACGCTTTCCCTTGCCGCGTCTTCCCATGCCCCGGCACGGCGCGGCCTGCCCGCTGTGGGCGGTCTATCGGGCCTTCCAGACGCCCGGGCCGGTGGTGCGGCAGCTGGTTGAACTGCCGGCCGGTGACCGGTTCCTGTTTGTTGCCCGGGTCGTGCGCAAGGGAGTGGACAGCTTCGCCGTGCCCGCGCGGCAGCTTTCGGTGGCCATCGTCTGTCATGCCCAGTATGCGGATCGCTTGGTGTATGGCGACGGGCTGGACCTGTCCGGACGGGCGCGGGCGGAGCCCGTTGGCGTCTCCTGCCGGGTCTGTCCGCGCGTCGACTGTCAGCACCGGGCCGAGGACCCCATTGTTCCGACCTGAGCGGCAGGGGAATCGGGTGAACGGGTCATGCCGTGACGACGCTTGCGAGGTAGTCG
>NZ_CAKZOT010000081.1 GCF_937138205.1 uncultured Rhodospira sp.
CTTGGCTCCGGTAGAAGCGCGATCTGGTACGACGGGGTCGCGTTGCGGCACAACATGCTGTGCTCACCGGAGCCAAGTGAATAAGCCGGCCGCGACATACAAGCGCCCACTCACCCAGCCAAAGGTCACGAAGCGATCCTCTCCGTAGTCGAACCTGTCATCCAGGCGGGAAAACACTCTGCCTTTCAGGACCGGGCCGACAAAGGTCAGGGACAGCCCATGTTTGGCGCGGTTTGCCTCATCCTTTGCCGGGTCGAAAACAATGGGCATTTCGGGGGGCATTTCGGAGACCATGGCCAGATTGTACGCTTAACGCGCACCATGATAAAGACCTCGCGGCGTCCAAAAACCACCGCCATGACATGCGTCCCGCCACGCCCCAATCATGCCCCATTCTCCGGTCATCAAGGCGGGACGAGTTCCCCTTCTGTCCGGCGACGAGAGGTCGACGCCATGCTCCGAGTCTCCCACTCCCTCGTGCGTCTGCGCGCCACCCTCAGTGCGGCCACCCTGATCCTGGTGGCGCTGATGCTGGCGGGCGCGCCCACACCCGCCCCCGCCCAAGTGCGCATCGACATCACCGGCGGGCGCCCGGATCCCCTGCCCATCGCCATCCCCGACTTCGGCGCGGCCGGCGATGCCGCCGCCGCCCAGCGCGGGCGCGAGGTGGCCGCCGTCATCACCAACGACCTGCGCGGATCCGGCCTGTTCCGGCCGCTCGACCCGGCCGCGTTCCTGCAGACCTTCACCTCGCTGGACGACCGCCCGCGGTTCGAGGACTGGCGCACCCTGAAGGCCCAGGCGTTGGTGCAGGGGCAGGTGCAGACCCTGCCCGACGGCCGCATTCAGGTGGGTTTCCGGCTGTGGGACGTGTTCGCTGGCCAGCAGCTGGTGGGCACGCAGATCGTCACCGAGCCGGCCAACTGGCGCCGCGCCGCGCACATGGTGTCGGACGAGATCTACAAGGCGCTGACCGGCGAGGAGGGGTACTTCGACACCCGCATCGTCTACATCGCCGAGACCGGGCCGGCCACCAACCGCACCAAGCGCCTGGCCATCATGGACCAGGACGGCGCCAACAACCGCTATCTGTCCGACGGACAGGCGCTGGTGCTGACCCCGCGCTTCTCGCCGACGGCGCAGGAAATCACCTACATGTCGTACTTCCAGGGCACGCCCCGGGTGTACCTGTTCAACATCGACACCGGGCGGCGCGAGCTGCTCGGCAATTTCCCCGGCATGACGTTCGCGCCCCGCTTCTCGCCCGACGGCAACCGCGTCGTCATGAGCATGGCCGACGGCGGGAATTCAGACCTCTATGTGATGGACCTGCGCACGCGCCAGTCGCGCCGCCTGACCGACAATCCGGCCATCGACACCTCGCCATCGTTCTCGCCCGACGGCACCCGCATCACCTTCAACAGCGACCGGGGCGGCTCGCAGCAGATCTATGTGATGGGCGCCAATGGCGGCGGGGTGGAACGGATCAGCTTCGGCGATGGCCGCTATGCCACGCCGGTGTGGTCGCCGCGCGGCGACCTGATCGCCTTCACCAAGATGAAGGGCGGGACATTCTACATCGGCGTCATGGCCCCCGACGGCAGCGGCGAGCGCATCCTGACCGAGGGGTACCTGGTGGAAGGCCCCACCTGGGCGCCCAACGGCCGGGTGCTGATGTTCTTCCGCCAGCAGCCGGGCGGGGCGACGCGCCTGTACAGCATCGACCTGACCGGCTTCAGCGAACGCCCGGTGCCGACGCCGACGGATGCCTCCGACCCGGCCTGGTCGCCGCTGTTGCCGTGATCGGCGGGCCGCCGTTCGACACCGGTTTCGTGACAAGCAAGGGAGGCTACGGCCATGTCGCATCCGCACGCCGAGTTCTGCTGGACCGAACTGATGACCCGCGACCTGGACGGTGCCAAGGCCTTCTATGCGGCCACGCTGGGGTGGACCTTCACCCCTCATGACGACGCCGGGACCTACTGGGTCGCCCACAAGGACGACCGGCCGGTCGCCGGACTGTTCCTGATGGAGGGCGAGGCATTCGACAGCATCCCCGACCACTGGTTCTGCTACATCGGTACCGACGACCTGGAGGCCACTTTGAAAAAAGCCCGGGCGGCCGGCGCCCAGGTGCTGCGCGAGCCGTTCGAGGCCGCCGGCTACCGCATGGTCATCCTGCGCGACGCCGCCGGGGCGGCCATCGGCTTTTCGCAGGACCTGTCGGAGAGCGCATGAGCGCGGGACCCGCGTTCATTCCGGTCCGCGCCTCGCGCCTGGCCCTGACCGCATCCTGAACGGCGGAGCGGGCCAGCCCCGGACGAACAACGATCCGGCGCCGGAACACGCGCAGCAATAGGCGCGTGGCCGCGATGGCCCTTGCGGAGTGGGACGTGGCTCCCTCATGGTGCGCGGTTGGCGGAGCACCTGTGCCCCGCCGTGCCGAACCGCCCAAGGAAGGACCCGCCCGTGCACTGGCTAACCCTGATGAGCGCCATCGTCCTGGAGGTGATGGGTACCACCTCCATGAAGCTCGCCCACGGCTTCACCCGGCCGGTGCCGTCGGTGGCGGTGTTCGTCTTCTACGGCGCCAGCCTGGCGATGCTGACCCTGGCGCTGAAGAAGTGGGACGTTTCGGTCGCCTACGCCATCTGGTCGGGGCTGGGGACGGCGTTGATCGTCGTCGTCGGCATCCTGTGGTTCGGCGAGGCCTTGACCTGGGCGCGGGCAGTCTCGATCCTGTTGATCCTGATTGGGGTCATCGGCCTTAATCTGAGCGGCTCACCACACTGACCCCCTTCCTCCTTTTCCCGCGATGGGCACCGGCGATGACCGACGACGGTGATGACACGGACCGCGACGAGGCGGGACGCGAAGATGACGGCCGGCGGACGGGCTGGCCCTCGCGCCTGACTGTGGTGGCCGTGCTGTTTTTCGTCGCCATCGGCCTGATCCTGGCCGGGGTGTGGATGACCGGCGACCTGATCATGCAGGTCGGGCGCGGCATGTCCATCCTGCTGCTGGGGGTGGCCTTCATCATCGTCCTGAACGTGGTGGCCATCGTGCTCATGCTGGTGCTGCTGCGCTCCATTCGCGGCCGCGACGAGTAGGCCGGCCGCAAGGTCCTCCCCCATGGGACGGCATGGGACGGCCTGTCCAGCCGCCCTTGCGCGCCATCGCCCCCCTTTTTAAGCCCCCTCTGACGTCCCCCTCTGACATCCAAAGAACGCGCCTCGTCCCATGCCATCCCATGGACGGCCCGGGCTGACGCCTTTTTCCCGGACAGAGAACATAAAGAGAACGCGTCTTGCGGGTGAGTCTAGAAGAATGCCGATTCCCGCCAAAATACCAACGTGTTGCCGCATATCTCTCAATTTCTTTCTCAATATCTTGTGATCTGTCTGCTCAAACTTTCGATCCCATGTGTTTGACCAGTCAGGGCATTGACTACCATCCTATCCCACGATATACCATAAATTCCCAAGCTGGATCAGAACTCGTGGTGTCTCCGAAGCAGGGAGAGCGGCGGCGGGACACGGAGCCGAACGACACACGGACACGAAAGGCGAACGGCCATGGGGCTGTTCCTGTCCACAGTCATCAACAAGGTGGACAGCAAGGGACGGGTCTCCGTCCCGGCCAACTTCCGTGCGGCTCTCAAGCAGGAGGAATTCCAAGGCGTCATCCTGTTCCCCGGCAACACAGACCAGCATGAATTCCTGGAAGGGTGCGGTATGGAATTCCTGGAACGACTGAGCGCCGGACTGGAAACGCTCCCCACGTTCTCCGAGGAGCAGGAGACGATCAACCACTTCGTCTTCGCCGCCGCCGCGCAGCTTCCCTATGACCAGACCGGCCGCATCATGCTGCCGCGCGAGATGATGGAGGCCACGGGCATCACCACCCAGGCGGCGTTCGTCGGCCTGGGCAAGACGTTCCAGGTGTGGGAGCCGGAAACCTACCAACAGCACATCACCGCGTTGCGCGCGCGCAGCAAGGGCCGGCGCCCGACCGCCCCGGCCCTGGCCGAGGCGGCGCGCCCGGCACCGAAGGGGGCGTCATGACGACCGCGAAGCCCCCCCATATCCCGGTGATGGCCGCCCAGGTGGTGGCGGCCCTGGCCTTGCGCGACGGCGGCGTCTATGTGGACGGCACTTTCGGCGCCGGCGGTTACAGCCGCGCCATCCTGGCCGCCGCGCCCGGCTGCGTCGTCTGGGCCATCGACCGCGACCCGACCGTGACGCGCTTCGCCGATGCCGTGGCGGCGGAGCATCCGCACCGTTTCACGCTGGTCCAGGGCCGCTTCGGCGCCGTGGATGCCCTTCTTTCCGCGCGCGGGGTGGCGTCGGTGGACGGCGTCGCGCTCGATCTCGGTGTCTCCTCCCTCCAGATCGACGACCCCGCGCGCGGCTTTTCCTTCCAGCACGACGGCCCGCTGGACATGCGCATGGGATGCGATGGGCCGTCGGCGGCCGACGTGGTCAACACCGAGGACGAAGAGACCCTGGCCGACCTGATCCGCACCCTGGGAGAGGAACGCCACGCGCGGCGCGTTGCCCGCGCCATCGTCACCGCCCGCGCCGAGGCACCGCTGACCCGCACGGCGCGGCTGGCCGAGGTGGTGCGCGCGGCCATCCCGGGCGCGGGGCGCCAGCAGGCGCGCGAGGGCATCGACCCGGCGACGCGCACGTTCCAGGCGCTGCGCCTGCACGTCAACGACGAGGCGGGCGAACTGACGGCCGGTCTGGCGGCGGCGGAACGGCTGCTGGCCCCCGGCGGGCGGCTGGTGGTGGTCAGTTTCCATTCGCTGGAGGACCGCGCCGTCAAAGAGTTCATGCGCGAACGCACCGGCGACCGGCCCAACCCGTCGCGCCATCTGCCGGCGGCGGCCAACGATCCCGGCACCCCGGCGCCGACCTTCCGCGCCGTCGGCCGCCGGGCGCTGCGCCCGGACGAGGCCGAGGTGGCCGCCAATCCGCGCGCCCGGTCGGCCCGCCTGCGGGTGGCCGAGCGCACCGACGCGCCCGTCCGTCCCGACCCCGCAGAGGGAGGCGCGTCATGATCCGGATGTTGATGCGCGGCGGCGGCGCGGTGGTGTGGGCGGTCCTGGCGCTGGTCGCGGCCACCGGGCTGTTCCTGCTGAAGTACGAGGTGCAGGCCCTGGAAACCGAACTCGCGGGGATCGAGCAGGCCAACGAGCGCCACCGCGAAGCCATCCACGTGCTGCGGGCCGAGTGGAGCTACATGAACCAACCGGGCCGGCTGCAGACGCTGGCCTCCGACCACCTGGACCTGGTGCCGGTCTCGCCCGAGCGGGTGACGGTGATCGACGCCCTGCCGTTCCGGCCCCGAGCGTCCGCCGAGCCGCAGCGGACGGAGCCGCCGGCGCGGCCGCCCCGGGTGCTGAACCCAGGCGAGGCCGACGCCATTCCGGTGCCCGGGCGCAAGCCCACGATCGTCGCGGACATGGGGAGACGGTGATGCTTGACCTGCTGCACAGCCGCCGTCAACGCGGCGCGTTCCTGTATCCGGGCGCGGAAATTCGCGCGCCCGACGACGCGCGCCGGGGCCGCGCCGAGCGCGTCAGCATGGAAGGACAGATCAAGGCGGCGGTCGAGGTCGGCCGCTTCCGGCTGGCCATCACCGCCGGCGTGTTCGCACTGGCGTTCTGCGTCATCGCCGTTCGTCTGGTGGACCTGATGGCCCTGAACGGTGGCGAGGCGGCCGCGCGCATGGCGGCCGGCGGGGGCGCTCCTGTCGAGGCCGTAGTGCAGCGCGGCGACATCCTTGACCGCAACGGCGAGATCCTGGCCACCAACCTGCCGACGGTGAACCTGTACGCCGACGCCACCAAGGTTCTGGATCCGGACGAGACCGCCGCGCGGCTGGTCAAGGTGCTGCCCGACATCCCGTTCGAGACCGCGCGGCGCAAGCTGGCCTCGGGCCTGACGTTCACCTATCTGCGCCGCAACCTCACCCCGCTGGAGATGGACCAGGTGAACCGCCTGGGCCTGCCCGGCCTGGACTTCGAGCCGGCGGAACGGCGCGTCTATCCGCACGGCCGGCTGGCGGCGCACGTGCTGGGCGCCACCGACGTCGACAACCGGGGCATCGCCGGCATCGAGCGCGCATTTGACGCCCGCCTGGGCGAGGACAACCGGTCGGTTCGCCTGTCCCTCGACATCCGCGTGCAGCACGCGGTGCACGACGTGCTGTCGCAGGCGGTCGACCGCTTCCGGGCGATCGCCGGCGCGGCCGTGGTGGCCGACGTGCGCACGGGCGAGATCCTGGCCCTGGTCAGCCTGCCGGACTACGACCCCGCCGGCTACGGCCAAGCCGCCAAGGACGCCCGCTTCAACCGCGCCACGCTCGGCGTGTTCGAGATGGGGTCCACGTTCAAGCTTCTGAACACGGCGCTGGGCCTGGAGGAAGGCGGTCTGCGGCTGTCGGACGGCTTCGACGCCTCGGAACCGCTGCGCATGGCGGGCTACACCATCCGCGACTACCATCCGGAGAACCGGTGGCTGTCGATCCCCGAGATTCTCGTGCATTCGTCCAACATCGGCTCGGCGCGGCTGGCGCTGTCGGTGGGTGGGCCGGCGCAAAAAGCGTTTCTGGACCGCCTCGGCCTGCTGTCGCCGCTGAGCATCGAACTGCCGGAGGCGGGCGAGCCGCTGGTTCCCGATCCCTGGCGGCCCATCAACACGGTGACGATCTCCTACGGCCATGGAATTGCCGTCACGCCGCTGCACCTGGTGAACGCCGTGACGCCGCTGGTGAACGGCGGCCTGTCCCGCCCGGCCACGCTGCTGCACCGCCCGCCGGAGGCTGTCGACCCGGGGCGCCGCGTGGTGAGCGAACGGACCTCGGCGGCCATGCGTGACCTGATGCGCCGGGTGGTCACCGACGGCACCGGCCGCAACGCCGACGTGCCGGGCTATCGGATCGGCGGCAAGACCGGCACGGCCGAGAAGGTGGTCGGGCGCGGCTACCGCGAAAAGGCGCTGATGCCCTCGTTCATCGCCGCCTTTCCGATCGACGCCCCGCAATACGTGGTCCTGGCGACCCTGGACGAACCCCAGGGCCTGCCGGAAACCCACAATTTCGCCACCGCCGGATGGAATGCCGCGCCGACCGTGGGCGCCATCATCGCGCGCATCGCGCCCTTGCTGGGCGTGATGCCGAGCCTGGAGGCCATGGCCAACCAGGAGGACATCCGACTCGTCGCGGCGAGGAGAGCCGCCGGTGCGACTGAGTGATCTGCTGGAATTGGAGACGGGAGACGACATGGGCCGCGCGCTGCACATCGGCCGGGACGGACGGGACTCAGCCCTGGAGATCACGGGGCTGACGGCCGATTCGCGTCAGGTCGCGCCCGGCTTCCTGTTCGCCGCCCTGCCGGGGGCGAAGGCGGACGGCCGCGCCTATATCCACGACGCGGTGACGCGCGGCGCCGTCGCCGTGCTGGCCCCCACCGGCACGCGCCTGGACCCAGGCGAGCCGCCGGTGCACATGATCCTGGAGACCAATCCACGCCGCGCCTTCGCCCGCATGGCGGCGCGCTTCCACGGTCCCCAGCCGGCCACCGTGGTGGCTGTGACCGGCACCAACGGCAAGACCTCGACCGCCCTGTTCACGCGCCAGATCTGGGCGCTGCTTGGGCGCTCGGCCGGCAGCCTGGGCACGCTCGGCGCCGCCGCGCCCGGCTACGGCCGCGACGGCACGCTGACCACGCCGGACCCGGTGCTGCTGCACCAGATCCTGGCCGAGATGGCCGAGGCCGGCTGCGATCACCTGGCCATGGAGGCGTCCAGCCACGGGCTCGACCAGTACCGGCTGGACGGCGTGTCGGTGAGCGCCGCCGCCTTCACCAACCTGACGCACGACCACCTGGACTATCACGGCTCCATGGCCGCCTACCTGAAGGCCAAGATGCGCCTGTTCAGCGAGGTCATGGCGCCGGGCGGGGTGGCGGTGCTTAATGCCGACGTGCCGCAATACGAGACCCTGGCGGAGTTGTGCCGGGGGCGCGGGCACCGCATCCTCAGCTACGGCGCCAACGGCACCGACCTGCGGCTCGACGAGGCCGTGCCCACCGTGGACGGCCAGGACCTGCGCCTGACGGTGCTGGGGCAGGCGCGGCGCGTGCATCTGCCGCTGGCCGGGCGCTTCCAGGCCATGAACGCGCTGGCCGCCCTGGGGCTGGCGCTGGCCACGGGGGTCTACGCCGACCGTGCCGTCGCCGCTCTGCAACGGCTGGAGGGCGTGCCCGGCCGGTTGCAGAAGGTGGCGGTGCTGCGCGGCGGCGCCGTGGCTTATGTGGACTACGCCCACACGCCGGATTCCCTTGAGACAGCGTTGACCGCGCTCCGCCCCCACGCCACCGGCCGTCTGGTGTGCGTGTTCGGCTGCGGCGGCGACCGCGACCGCGCCAAGCGGCCGCTGATGGGCGGAATCGCCGCCCGCCTGTCCGACCTGGCCATCTGCACCGACGACAACCCGCGCTCCGAGGACCCGGCCGCCATCCGCGCCGCCATCATGGCCGCCTGCCCGGGCGGGGTGGAGATCGGCGACCGCGCCGAGGCCATCCGCGCCGGCGTCGCCGCCCTGAAAGGGGCCGGTGACGTGCTGCTGGTGGCCGGCAAGGGCCACGAGCAGGGCCAGATCGTGGGCCGGACCGTGCTGCCGTTCGACGACGCCACGCACGTCCGCGCCGCCATCGCCGCGCACCAATGCGACGGGGAGGGCTCGGCATGACGACCCATCGCCCGCTGTGGACCCAAGACGAGGCGGCGCGTGCCACCGGTGGACGCGCCGAGGGGCACTGGTCGGCCGACGGCGTGTCCATCGACAGCCGCACCGTCCAGCCCGGCGACCTGTTCGTGGCCCTGCGCGGTCCCACCCACGACGGCCATGACCACGTCGCCGCCGCGCTGGAGGCCGGCGCCGCCGCCGCCGTCGTCCACCGGGTGCCGGACGGCGTCGATCCGGCGCGGCTGCTGGTGGTGGACGACACCTTCGACGCCCTCAGCGCCCTGGGTCGCTTCGCCCGTGACCGGGCCGGCGGGGCGCGCGTCATCGGCGTGACCGGCAGCGTCGGCAAGACCGGCACCAAGGAGATGCTGGCGCTGGCCCTGGGCGCGTTGGGGCCGACGCATTCCACCCAAGGCAACCTGAACAATCATTGGGGTGTGCCGCTGACCCTGGCCCGCATGGCCGCCGACACGGCCCATGCCGTGATCGAGATGGGCATGAACCACGCCGGCGAGATCGAGCCCCTGTCGCGCCTGACCCGCCCGCATGTGGCGGTCATCACCGCCATCGCCCCGGCGCACATCGAGTTTCTGGGCTCCGAGGAAGCCATCGCCGACGCCAAGGCCGAGATCTTCGCCGGCCTGGAGCCCGGCGGCACCGCCATCCTGCCGCGCGACAGCCGCCATATCCGCCGCCTGCGCAAGGCCGCGCTGGCCGCCGGGGCCGGGCGCGTGGTGGGCTTCGGCGCCCACCCGGAAGCCAACGCCCGCCTGCTCGATCTGGCGCTCGATCCCGGCAACACCCGCGTGTTCATGGTCGCCGACGGGGCGCCCTTGGGCTACCGGCTGGCGGCCGAGGGGCGCCACTGGGCCATCAACAGTCTGGCTGTCATCGCCGCCGTGCAGGCCGTGGGCGGCGATCCCGCCCGCACGCTGGCGGCGCTGGGCCGCATCGCCCCGCCGAAGGGACGCGGGCAACGGGGAGAGATCCACATGCCCGGCGGACGCCTGCACCTGATCGACGAGAGTTACAACGCCAGCCCGGCCTCCGTGAAGGCGGCCGTGGCCACGCTGGCGTTGGCGCGGCCGGACCCTGGCGGCCGGCGGGTGGCGGTGCTGGGCGACATGCTGGAGCTGGGAGCCCTCGCCCCGGCGCTGCACGCCGATCTGGCCACCACGATGATGGAACACGGCGTCGACATGGTTTTCACCGCCGGGCCGCTGATGGCGCACCTGCACGACAGCCTGCCCACGCGGCTGCGGGCCGGTCACGCCCCCACGGCCGAGGACCTGGCGTCGCAGGTCGCGGCGGCGGTGCGTCCGGGCGACGTGGTGATGGTCAAGGGCTCGCTGGGCAGCCGCATGAACAGGGTGGTGGGCGCGCTGTTGACGCTCCAGGACGCGGAGGGAACGGCCGCCTGAGACACGGGCCGGTCCTCCAACATAGGGAAAGCATACGGTCATGTTGTACTATCTGTACGAACTCTCGGACCAGTTCGGCGCGCTGAACGTCTTTCGCTATCTGACGTTCCGCACCGGCGGGGCCGTCATGACCGCGTTGCTGTTCGCCTTCGTCTTCGGCCCGGCCATCATCCGCTGGCTGCGCAGCCGGCAGTCCAACGGCCAGCCGATCCGCGCAGATGGTCCGGAAAGCCACCTGCTGACCAAGCAGGGCACGCCGACCATGGGCGGCGTGATGATCCTGTTCGGGGTGGCCATCGCCACCGTGCTGTGGGCCGACCTGTCCAACGGATACGTCTGGGCGGTCCTGTTGGTGACGCTGGGCTACGGCGGCCTGGGCTTCGCCGACGACTATCTCAAGGTCACGCGGCGCCATCACGGCGGCCTGCCGGGGCGGTCCAAGCTGATCGGGCAGATCCTCATTGCCGTCGGCGCCTCCGCCTGGATCGTGGTCCTGGGCGCCCCAACCCAGAGCACCGGCCTCGCGTTCCCCTTCCTGAAGGACGTTCTTCTGGATCTGGGGTGGTTCTATGTGGTCTTTGCCGCCTTCGTGATGGTCGGCGCCTCCAATGCCGTCAACCTGACGGACGGCCTCGACGGCCTGGCCATCGTGCCGGTGATCATCGCCACCGCCGTCTTCACGCTCATCGCCTACCTGGTCGGGAATACGGTCTTCGCCGAATACCTGCAGATCCACCACGTTCCCGGCACCGGCGAGCTGGCCGTGTTCTGCGGTGCCCTGATCGGCGCCGGCATCGGCTTTCTGTGGTTCAACGCGCCGCCGGCCATGGTGTTCATGGGCGACACCGGCTCTCTGGCCATGGGCGGCGCGCTGGGCGCCATCAGCGTGGTGACCAAGCACGAGATCGTGCTGGCGATCGTCGGCGGCCTGTTCGTGCTGGAGACGGTCTCGGTGATCGTCCAGGTGGCGAGCTTCAAGCTGACCGGCAAGCGCGTCTTCCGCATGGCGCCGCTGCACCACCATTTCGAAAAGAAGGGCTGGGCCGAGCACACCATCGTCATCCGCTTTTGGATCATCGCCATGATCCTGGCGCTGATCGGCCTGTCCACCCTGAAACTGCGATAGACCACCGGAGGCCCCGACCGTGATCCCCGTCTACACCTACGCCATGGAACCCGTTGCCGTCATGGGCCTGGGCCGGTCCGGACTGGCGGCGGCGCGCGCCCTCAAGGCCGGGGGTGCCCGCGTCATGGCCTGGGACGACGCACCGGCGCGGCGCGAGGTGGCGGCGGCCGAGGACATCCCCATCGTCGACCTGACCACGGCCGACCTGACCGGCGTGCGGGCCGTGGTGTGGAGCCCCGGCATTCCGCACACCCACCCACGGCCGCACCCGGTGGCCACGCGCGCCCGCGCCGCCGGCGCTCAGCTTGTGTGCGATATCGAGCTGCTGGCCAATGCCCAGCCTGCGGCTTTCGTCGTCGGCGTGACCGGGACCAACGGCAAGTCGACCACCACCAGCCTGATCGGCCACATTCTGCACCACGCCGGCCATGCGCCGCAGGTGGGCGGCAACCTCGGCACGCCCGTCCTGGACCTGGACCCCGTCGGTCCGTTCGGCACCTATGTCCTGGAACTGTCCAGCTACCAGCTTGAACTGACGCCCTCGCTGGTGTGCGACGTCGCCGTGCTGCTGAACGTCTCGTCCGACCACCTGGACCGGCACGGCGGCCTGGAGGGCTACATTGCCGCCAAGCGCCGCATCTTCCAGGGCGTGTTGCCGCCCCGCACGATCTGCATCGGCCTCGACGACACCATCGGCCGCAACATCCACACCGAGCTGACCCGGCAGGACAGCCGCGACCTGATCCCCTTCGCCGCCGGCCGCGCCGTGCCGCGCGGTGTGTCGGCCAAGGACGGCGTGTTGGTCGACGACGTCGACGGCAAGGCCGTCCGGGTGCTCGACCTGTCCGAGTTGACCGTGCTGTCGGGCGCCCACAATGCCCAGAACGCCGCCGCCGCCTACGCCGCCTGCCGCGCGCGCGGCGTGGCGCCGGCCCTGATCGTCGAGGCGCTGCGCACCTACCCCGGCCTGCCACACCGCCACGAAGAGGTGGCCACCATCGACGGCATTCTGTTCGTCAACGACAGCAAGGCCACCAACGCCGAGGCGGCCGAGACGGCGATCGTGCGTCACGAGGACATCTACTGGATCGCCGGCGGCCGCGCCAAGGAGGGCGGCATCGACCGCCTGGAACCGCATCTCGACCGCATTGTGCACGCCTACCTGATCGGCGAGGCGGCCGAGGCGTTCGGGGACTTCCTGGACCGCAACGAGGTGCCGTTCTCGCTGTGCGGGACGCTCGACAAGGCCGTGGATCTGGCCTTCCAGCACGCTCTTGAGGACGGCGAGGCGGCGCCCGTGGTGCTGCTGTCGCCGGCCTGCGCCTCGTTCGATCAGTTCGAGAACTTCGAGGCGCGCGGCGATGCCTTCAAGGCGTTGGTGGCCGAGTTGGCCGCCGACGCCGAGGATGATGCCGACGACGCCGACGAGACCGACGAGACCGACGACGACACCCAGGCCGAGGAGGACGGATGAGCCGCCGCCCCGCCCGTTCCGCCCCGCTGGTCGCGACCGCCCTTGGCCCGAGCGGCGGTCTCGCCCCCCCGCCGGCGCCAGCCGCGGGAACGGGCGGGCACGCCCGGCGGGTGCGATTCCGGGCCAGCGACGGCAGCGTCATCGGCCGCTGGTGGCTGTCGGTCGATCACCTGATGCTGGCCACCATCGCCGCCCTGGTGGTCATCGGCGTGGTGCTGATCATGGCCGCCGGGCCGCCGGCGGCGGGGCGCATCGGCGCCGATCCGTTCCACTTCGTTACCCGGCAGATGGTGTTCGTGCCGCTCGGCCTGATGGTCCTGTTCGCGGTCTCGCTGCTGTCTCCGCGCGGCGTGCGCCGGTTGGCGGTGGTCGGCTTCGGCCTGACGTTCGTCATGCTGGCGCTCACACCGCTGATCGGGCCGGAGATCAACGGCGCGACCCGCTGGCTCTCCCTGCCCGGGTTCACCGTGCAGCCGTCGGAGATTCTCAAGCCGTTCTTCGCCGTGGTGGTGGCCTGGATGCTGGCCGGCGGCGCCCAGTCCGAGGAGGTCCCCGGGACCCTGATCTCCATCGGGCTGGCTTTGGTCGTCGCCGGCCTGCTGCTGTCGCAGCCGGACGTGGGCATGACGCTGGTGATCGCCGCCATCTGGTGCGCGCAGATGTTCATGGCCGGCCTGTCGCTGGTGTGGGTGGCCCTTCTGGGGGTGACGGGGCTCGCCGGTCTGGCGGCGGCCTACGTCCTGTTCCCGCACGTGGCGTCGCGGGTGGACCGCTTCCTCGATCCCGCCAGCGGCGACAGCTATCAGATCGTGCAGTCCATGAAGGCGTTCACCGAGGGCGGCCTGTTCGGGCGCGGCCCCGGCGAGGGCCGCGTCAAGGAGGACCTGCCCGACGCCCATACCGATTTCATCTTCGCCGTCGCCGGCGAGGAATTCGGACTGTGGCTGTGCCTGCTGGTGGTGGCGCTGTTCTCTCTGCTGATCCTGCGGGCGCTGACCCGGGCCATGAGTGCCCGCGACCTGTTCGTGATGCTGGCGGTGGGCGGCCTGTCGGTGCAACTCGCCATGCAGGCGGTCATCAACATGGCGTCCAGCCTGCACCTGATGCCCACCAAGGGCATGACGCTGCCGTTCCTCAGCTACGGCGGCTCCTCGATGATCGGCGTGGCGCTGGCCACCGGGATGATCCTGGCGCTGACCCGCCGCCGCGCCCGGACGGAGGACCGGCCATGACCGACTGTCCCTTCATCCTGCTGGCGGCCGGCGGCACCGGCGGTCACGTCTTCCCGGCCGAGGCCCTGGCCGGCGTGCTGGAGGCGCGCGGCTGCCGGCTCGGCCTGATGACCGACGCGCGCGGCCAGGCGCACGGCGGCGCGCTTGGCCGGCTGGAGACTTGGCGGGTCGAGGCCGGCGGCATCGCCGGGCGCGGCCTGACGGGGCGCCTGTCGGGCATGATGAAGCTGTCCAAGGGCGTGTTCCAGGCGTGGCCCCTGATGGCGCAGCTGAAGCCGGACGTGGTCATCGGGTTCGGCGGATATGCCTCGTTCCCGGCGGTGGTGGCCGCCAACGGCCTGAAGCGGCCGACCGTCATCCACGAGCAGAACGCCGTTCTCGGCCGCGCCAACCGGATGCTGACCGGGCGCGCCACCGTGGTGGCCACGGCGCTGCCGAGGGTCCGGTTCCTGCCGGAGGCCAAGGCCCGCCATGTCGGCAACCCGGTGCGCCCGGGGATGCTGGCGGTGCGCGAGGCGCCTTATGCCGCGCCGGACGAGGCCGGCCCCATCCGCGTGCTGGTGACCGGCGGCAGCCAGGGCGCGCGGGCGCTGACCGATCTGGTGCCGGCGGCGCTGGCCACGCTGCCCGATGACCTGCGCGGCTGGCTGGAGGTGGCCCAGCAGTGCCGCCCCGAGGACCTGGAACGCGCCCGCGCCGCCTATGCCGAGGCCGGCATCACGGCGGAGACGGCCACCTTCTTCGACGACATGCCGCGGCGGCTGGCGGCGGCGCATCTGGTGATCTGCCGCGCCGGCGCCTCGACGGTGGCCGAGTTGACCTGTGTCGGCCGGCCGGCGGTCTTGATCCCCTTCCCGCACGCCATCGACGACCACCAGGCCGCCAACGCCCGCGCCCTGGAAGAGGCCGGCGCCGCCTGGCTGATGCCGCAGGACAGCCTGGACGCCGCCACGCTGGCGGAACGTCTGGCCGCGCTGCTGAGCGACGGCCCGGCGCTGTCCACCGCCGCCGCGAACGCCCGCGACCTCGGCCGCCCGGACGCCGCCGAGCGGCTCGCCGACCTCGTCCTGTCCCTTACCAAACCCGGGGAGATCGCCCCTTGAGAGCCCTGCCCCTCGATATCGGCCCCATCCACTTCGTGGGCATCGGCGGCATCGGCATGAGCGGCATCGCCGAGGTGCTGCACAACCTGGGCTATGCCGTCCAGGGCAGCGACCTGGCCGAGAACGCCAACGTCAAGCGCCTGCGCGACCTGGGGATGCCGATCGCCGTCGGCCACGACGCCGCCAATCTGGGCGAGGCGCAGGTGGTGGTGATCTCGTCCGCCGTGAAAAGCGGCAACCCCGAGGTGGACGCGGCCCGCGCCCGCCTCGTGCCGGTGGTGCGCCGGGCCGAGATGCTGGGCGAGTTGATGCGCCTGAAGTGGGCCATCGCCATCGGCGGCACCCACGGCAAGACCACGACGACGTCCATGGTGGCCGCCCTGCTGGAGGCCGCCGGGTTCGATCCCACCGTCATCAACGGCGGCATCCTCAACGCGCGCGGCACCAACGCCTACCTGGGGCACGGCGACTGGATGGTGGTCGAGGCCGACGAGAGCGACGGCACCTTCACCAAGCTGCCGGCGACCATCGGCGTCGTCACCAACATGGACCCGGAGCACCTGGACTTCTACGGCACCTTCGAGCGGATGCGCGAGGCCTACAAGACCTTCGTGCAGAACCTGCCCTTCTACGGCTTCGCCACCCTGTGCATCGATCACCCGGAGGTGCAATCGCTGATCCCCGAGGTGCTGGACCGTAAGATCATCACCTACGGCTTCAGCCCCCAGGCCGACGTGCGCGCGGTGAACCTGCGGCGCGGCACCGACGGCGCGCGTTTCGACGTGGTGCTGACCGATCGGATCAGCGGCGCGTCGGAGACCCTGGGCGACCTGACGCTGCCCATGTTCGGGCGCCACAACGTGCAGAACGCCCTGGCCGCCGTGGCCATTGGCCATGAGATGGGCATTCCCGGCGAGACCCTCCGGGCCGGGCTGGCGGGCTTTGCCGGCGTGCGGCGGCGCTTCACCCACACCGGCACCTGGAACGGGGTGACCGTCATCGACGACTACGGCCACCACCCGGTGGAGATCGCCGCCGTCCTCAACGGCGCGCGCGAGGTGGCGGGCGACCACAAGGTGATCGCCGTGGTGCAGCCGCACCGCTACACCCGCCTTCAGGCGCTGTTCGAGGACTTCTGCACCTGCTTCAACGACGCCGACGAGGTGCTGGTGGCCGACGTCTACCCGGCCGGCGAGGCGCCGATTCCCGGCGTCGACCGCGACGCGTTGGTGGACGGCCTGCGCACGCGCGGCCACCGCACCGTGGCGCCGCTGGCCAGCCCTGATGTGCTGCCCGAGGTGATCGCCGCCATGGCCCGGCCCGGCGACCTGGTGGTCTGCCTGGGGGCCGGCAGCATCTCCGGCTGGGCCAACGCCCTGCCCGAGCAGTTGCAGGCCCAGGCGGCGCGCGGCGCCGCCGCCGGCTCTCCCACAGCGGCCAGCCTGGGAGGACGTCAATGATGGCTGCCGAACGCTTGGATGCCCCGACCCACCTGATCGAGCGCCTGCCGCCGGTGCGCGGGCGCCTGCGCGCCGACGCGCCGCTGGCGTCCTACACCTGGTTCCGGGTCGGCGGCCCGGCCGAGGTCCTGTTCCGCCCGGCCGACGCCAAGGACCTCGCGGCCTTCCTGGCGGCGGTGCCCGGCGACGTGCCGGTGACGGTCATCGGCGTCGGGTCCAACCTGCTGGTGCGCGACGGCGGCGTGCCGGGCGTCGTTGTTCGGCTGACGGGCGGGTTCGCCGACGTGCGCGTGGACGGCAACCGCGTGGTGGCCGGCGCGGGCGCGCTGGGCGCCACGGTGGCCAAGGTCGCCCAGGCCGCGAGCCTCTCGGGGCTGGAGTTCTTCTCGGGCATTCCCGGCACCATCGGCGGCGGTCTGCGCATGAACGCGGGCGCCTTCGACCGCGATGTCAAGACATGCCTGGTCTCGGCGCGCGCGGTGAACCGACACGGGGACGTGTTCGAGGTCACGGCGGACGACCTGGACCTGTCCTATCGGCACTGCGGTGCGCCGGAGGACTGGATCTTCATCTCGGCGGTGTTCGCGGTGAAGCCGAGCGATCCGTCCAAGATCGACGACCGCATGGAGGCCATCCGCGCGGCTCGCGAGGCCAGCCAGCCGGTCCGCGGCCGCACCGGCGGCTCGACCTTCGCCAACCCGCCCACCTGCAAGGCGTGGGAGTTGATCGACAAGGCGGGGTGCCGGGGCCTGCGGCGCGGTGGGGCACAGGTCTCCGAAAAGCATTGCAATTTCCTGCTCAACACCGGCGAGGCCACCGCCGCCGACCTGGAAGCCCTGGGCGAGGAGGTGCGCCGGCGCGTGCGCGAGGCCAGCGGCGTCGAGCTGCGCTGGGAAATCCGCCGGATCGGCGTGCCCCTGCCGGGTTCCACCGGGGGAGGTGACTCATGACCCGGCGCGTCACGGTGCTGATGGGCGGGTTCTCCGCCGAACGCGAGGTGTCGTTGAACAGCGGCCGGGCCGCCATGGCCGCGCTGGAACAGGCCGGCTATGCCGTGACCGGCCACGACGTGACCCGCGACATGGACGCCCTCTTGAATGTATTGCGGGAGAGTCGGCCGGATGTGGTCTTCAACGCCCTGCACGGCCGCTACGGCGAGGACGGCCGCATCCAGGGGCTGCTGGACCTTCTGGGGCTGCCGTATACGCACTCCGGCGCGCTGGCCAGCGCCATCGCCATGGACAAGCCGACGGCCAAGGCGATGTTCGCCGCCGCCGGCATTCCGGTGGCCGAAGACGTGGTGGTCGGACGCGACGCCTTCGCCGACCCGGCCCTGGAGCCGATGGAACGGCCCTATGTGGTCAAGCCGCTCAACGAGGGCTCCAGCGTCGACGTCTATGTCGTGCAGGAGGGCAGCAACGTGCTCGAACGCCTGCGCGCCGACTGGCCGTTCGGCGAGCGGGCCATGGTCGAGCGCTTCGTGCCCGGGCGGGAACTCACCGTCTCGGTGATGGGCCGGGGCGCCGAGGCGCGCCCGCTGGCGATCACCGAGATCACCACCGCGCGCGGCTTCTATGACTACGACGCCAAGTACGTGGTCGGCGGCTCGCGCCACATCCTGCCGGCCGAGTTGGACCCGGCCGTGGCCGCCGCCTGCATGGACCTGGCGGCGCGGGCGCACCGGGCGCTGGGCTGCCGGGGCGTCAGCCGCGCCGACCTGCGCTGCGATGGCGACCGGCTGGTGGTGCTGGAGGTGAACACCCAGCCCGGCATGACGGCCACCTCGCTGGTGCCGGAGCAGGCCGCCCTGGTGGGCATTCCGTTCCCGGAGCTGTGCGCCTGGATGGTGGAGGACGCGACATGCGATGGCTGAGCTTCGGCGCCGGGCGCCCTGACAAGGCCCGTCCGGCACGCAAACGAACCGCCGCCAAGGGACGAACAAAAAGTCGGCGCGGCGCGCCCAAGCGGCGCCCGATGACCTGGGCCGAGATCGCGCGCGGGAGTCGTCTGGTCGCCGGCCTGCTGGCGCTGATCGCGCTCACGGGCGGCGGCCTGTGGGTGTGGGACTCCGGCATCATCGGCCGCCAGATCGAGGCCACTGGCGCCGCCCTGGAACGCATCGCCGCGCGCGGCGGGCTGGTGGTGCGCTCGGTCACCGTCGAGGGCCGCGCCCGCACCAACCCCACCCGCCTGCTGGCGGCGCTGGGCACGGCGCGCGGCGAGCCGATCCTGCGCTTCGATCCGCACGCCGCCCGCGCCCGCGTCGAGGCCCTGCCCTGGGTGGCCACGGCCCGCGTCGAACGGCGCCTGCCGGACAGCATCCACGTGGTGCTGAGCGAACGCGAGCCGCTGGCCCTGTGGCAGCGGGTGCCGGGCGCCGACTATGCCATCATCGACCGCACCGGCGCGGTGGTGGAGGTCGACACGCGTCCCTTCGCCGACCTGCCGGTGATCGTCGGCGCCGACGCGCCGCCCGCCGTGCCCGAACTGATGCGCCTGCTGGCGCTGGAGCCGGCCCTCGCTGACCGGGTGCGGGCCGCCACCTGGGTCGACGGCCGGCGCTGGACCCTCCACCTCGACGACGTCGCCACCGGCATCGACGTGCGCCTGCCGGAGGATGATCCCGCCGCCGCCCTGGCCCGCCTGGCCGAGCTGGAGCGGGACGACCGCCTTCTGGCCCGCGACATCGACCGCGTCGACCTGCGCCTGCCCGACCGCCTGGTGGTGCGGCCGCGCGCCGTGCCCGGCACCAGCGGCGAGGACCCGGCGAAGCCCGTGGCCCCGACCGGCGCCCGCCGCGTTCTGGTCTCCACGCCTGGACAGGATACGTGAGCGCCATGTTGATGCTGACCCGCACCGAGAAAGACCGACACGCCGACGGCCACCTGTCCGCCGTGCGGCGCCGTGGCGGCCTGATCGCGGCGCTGGACGTCGGCACCACCAAGGTCGCGTGTTTCATCGCCCGGGCCGACGAGTCCGGCGAGGGCCTGCGCGTTCTGGGCGTCGGCTACCATCAGTCGCGCGGCGTGCGCTCGGGCCGGGTGGCCAATCTCGACGAGGTCGGGGTGTCGATCCGCAAGGCCGTCGCCCGCGCCGAGGAACTGGCCGGCGAGCGCATCGACGGCGTGGTCGTGGCGGTTTCGGGGGGTGCGCCGGAAAGCCGGCGCATCGACGTCGAAATGGCGGTGGCCGGCCACGAGATTCGCGACGCCGACGTGCGGCGCATTCTCACCTGTGGGCGCCAGCAGCCGAGCGACCCCGACCGCGAGCTGCTGCATTGCATCCCGGTCGGCTACACCATCGACGGCACCGACGGGATTCTCGACCCGCGCGGCATGTACGGCGACCGCCTGGGCGCGCGCATTCACCTGGTCTCGGCCGCCGCCGGGCCGCTGCGCAATCTGTCGACCGTGATCGAGCGCTGCGAGCTGGACGTCGACGGCCTGGTGGCCGCGCCCTATGCCTCGGGTCTGGCGTGCCTGGTGGAGGACGAACGCGACCTGGGCGCCACCGTCATCGACATGGGCGGCGGCACCACCACAGTCAGTGTGTTCCTGGGCGGCCATGTCATCCACGTCGGCGTCATCGGCATCGGTGGCGGTCACGTCACCAATGACATCGCCCAGGGGCTGTCCACACCCCTGGCCACGGCCGAGCGCCTGAAGACCATGTACGGCGCCACCCTGACCTCGCCGGCCGATGCCCGCGAGATCCTGCGCGTGCCGCTGGTCGGCGAGGAGGAGGACCAGCCGGCGCTGGAAATCCCACGCTCGTATCTGGTGCAGATCATCCGTCCGCGCGTCGAGGAAACGCTGGAACTGGTGCGCGCCCACCTGGAGGCCGCCGGCGTCGACCGCATCGCCGGGCGGCGCGCCGTGCTGACCGGCGGCGCCAGCCAGCTTCCCGGCGTGCGCGAACTGGCCGAGGCGATCCTGGACAAGCAGGCGCGCCCCGGCCGGCCCCTGCGGCTGCGCGATCTGGCGGACAGCGCCGCCGGGCCGGCCTTCTCCACCTGCGCTGGCCTGCTGAGCCACGCCATCCAGGACCACGTCGAACGGCCGATGCTGGACGAGCCGCCCCGCTCCGGCGGGCTGTTCGCGCCCGTCGGCCGCATCGGCCGCTGGCTGAAGGAGAACTTCTGATGACCCACCACGGCGACGACCTGTTCGAGCGGGCCGGGATCCCGGCCCCGGCCGCGTCTCGACAGGGCAGACCGTCCGCCAGCCCGGCCGGGGAGGAGATGGCCGGCACGCTGGCGGACCGGCTCGTCGCCGACTGGGGGGATCCTCCGGGCGCCGCCGCGACGGCGGAGCCCGACCGCACCGGGACCAGGCCTCAGGCAGAACGCGCGGCCGCTTCGCCCTTCGGGGCGCATCCGACCAAGACCGACCAAGACTCGGCCAACCGAGCCCCCGACCACCCAGCAGACCGGCACAAGCGGCACGACACAACGTGCCCGCCACAGCCTGAGACTCTCACGGAGGCAAGCATGAGCATCAATCTTGGCGTGCCCGACGACATCGAGCCGCAAATGAAGCCCCGCATCACCGTCATCGGCGTCGGCGGCGCCGGCGGCAACGCGGTCAACAACATGATCGAGGCGAAGCTGGAAGGCGTCGAGTTCGTCGTCGCCAACACCGACGCCCAGGCGCTGGCCCAGGCCCGCACCGACCGGCGCATCCAGCTCGGTGGTGAGACCACGCACGGTCTCGGCTCCGGCGCTCGGCCGGACATCGGTCGCGCCGCCGCCGAGGAAAGCTACGAGGCCATCGCCAGCGAGTTGAAGGGCAGTCACATGTGCTTCATCACCGCCGGCATGGGCGGCGGCACCGGCACCGGCGCGGCCCCGGTGGCGGCCCGCTGCGCCCGCGACATGGGGATTCTCACCGTCGGCGTGGTGACCAAACCGTTCCAGTTCGAAGGTTCGCATCGGATGCGCCTAGCCGAAGGCGGCATCGAGGAACTGTCCCAGTACGTCGACACCCTGATCATCATCCCCAACCAGAACCTGTTCCGCGTGGCCAACGAAAAGACCACATTCGCCGACGCCTTCAAGATGGCCGACAACGTGCTGTATGCCGGCGTGCGCTCGGTCACCGACCTGATGATCATGCCGGGCCTGATCAACCTGGACTTCGCCGACGTGCGCACGGTGATGATGGACATGGGCCGGGCCATGATGGGCACCGGCGAGGCCAGCGGCGACAACCGCGCCATCGAGGCGGCCGAGGCGGCGATCGCCAACCCGCTGCTGGAGGAGACCTCCATGCGCGGCGCGCGCGGGGTGCTGATCAACATCACCGGCGGCAACGACCTGACGCTGTACGAGCTGGACGAGGCGGCCAACCGCATCCGCGAGGAGATCAAGTGCGAGGACGCCAACGTCATCTTCGGTTCCTGCCTGGATGCCAGCCTGGACGGCACCATGCGGGTCTCGGTGGTGGCCAGCGGCATCGACGCCGTTTCCCAGGCGCGGCTGGGTGAGGACCGCGACGGCGCCGGCGGGTTCGGCCTCGGGCTGGCGGCGGCCGGCAAGGTCGCCGCCGCCGCCGGTGGGGCGGAGCAGGGAGCCCGCCCGGCGGCCGCCGCCCGGCCCGCCGCCGCGCCGGTGCGGGCCGCGCCCGTCCAGCACGAGGCCAGTGCGGCGGACAGCGACGACCTTGTGGATCCCTCCCTCGTGCTTGGAGCCGACCCCGGACCCCGCTCGGATCAGGCGGCGCCCGCCCGGGCCCCGGCGGCGGCAAAGGAAGAGCCTCGCCCCGCCGCCGGCGCGCCCCGCCCGGCCCAGGGCGGTGCACCCACGCAGCCGGCCCGGCCGCCGTTCCGCGCCCAGCCGAGCGCCGTTCCGTCGAACGGACAGGCGGCCGTCGGCAACCGGGCCTTCATCCCGCAACCGCCGGCCCAGTCGCCCGCCGCGCCGGCGGCGCGCCTGACGCCGCCGGGCACGGCCGGAGGCGGTGCCGCCTTTGGCGGCGGCAACCGGGATCAGGGCTCGGTGGGGCACATGGAGACGCCGCCGCCGGTGCATGGCCAGACGGCGCTGGACCCGCGCTACACGCAACGGGACCTGGACCATGGTTCGGCCCAGCGTGAGCACGCAGGCGGACACGCGGGCGGACACCGGGCTCCGGTGCAACCCGGCCTGCGCGCGGCGCCGCAGCCACGCCAAGCGCACGGGCGGGGCGAGCCGGTGGGCGGCCGTGATGCCGACCACGGCGAGTCGCGCCGCGACCGGCCGTCGTTGTTCCAGCGCATGACCGGGTTCGGGCGCGCGCGCGCCGACGAGGAGCACGGTCATGGACACGGCCAGGGGCACACCCAGGGGCACCACGGAGCCGACCGGGGGCAAGACACCACCTCGCCCCGGGCCATGCGCGTCGACCCGGACGACCGGCCGGTGACGTCGCACCAGGAGGATCAACTGGAAATCCCGGCGTTCCTGCGACGCCAAGCCAATTAGCGAGCACCGGCGGCGGATGAGGGCGACTCGTCCGCCGCCGGTTTTTTCGGACGCGCGACGACCCTAGGGCGTGTGTGGACGCCCTAACGATTTGATTTAGGCCGCCATGCGCCACGGTCGGGCGGTCGGCGTCCCCGGGTCGCGGGTCCGCAGGATGGTCTCTAGCGCGCCCAGCCGGTCGTCCGGCAGGTCCAGGCGCACATGGGTGGCCTGCCCGGTGCGGGCCACCAGGGCGGCGGGCACCGGCCCCAGCCCCGGGATATCGATGGTCATGGCCTGGCCACGGTCGCCGTCAAGGGAGCGGTCAAGGGTTGCCACGCCGCTCAGGGCCAGTTCGTTCAACAGGCAGGATTGGGTCTGGCCACCCGAAAGGTCGACGGTCACCGCCAGATTGACCGTGCGCAGGCGCGCGGTCTCCCGGTCTTCGTCGTCGCTGGAGTGGATGATCCGGTCCAGCGCCGCCAGCATGTGCTGGACGTGTTCGCGCACGTCCTGGGCGGCGCCCTGCACGTCACGCGCCCGTTGCCCGGTCACGGCGGTGGCGTCGGAGACGTCCCCCATGTTGTTGGAGGCGTCCTGGGTGCGTTCCGCGGCCTGCAGGGCGCTGTGACTGATCTCGCCGGTCGAGGCGCTCTGCTGTTCCACCGCCGCCGAGACGGCTGAGGTGATTTCGTTGATCTCGGCGATCACCGCGACGATCCCCTGGATCGCCTCGACCGCCTCGTTGGTCGCCGTCTGCATGGCCCCGATCTCGGTGCCGATGTCCTCGGTGGCCTTGGCGGTCTGGTTGGCCAGGGTCTTGACCTCGCTGGCCACCACGGCGAAGCCCTTGCCGGCCTCGCCGGCACGCGAAGCCTCAATGGTCGCGTTGAGGGCCAGGAGGTTGGTCTGCTTGGCGATATCGCTGATCATGTTGACGACCTCGCCGATCTGGTCGGCGGCCCGGGCGAGCCCCTGGATTCGGTCGTTCGTGGTTTCCGCCTGGCGCGCGGCGCGGTCGGCAATGGTCGCCGCGCCCGCGACCTGGCGGTTGATCTCCTTGACGGAGCCGGACATCTGCTCGGCGGCGGCAGCCACCGCGTCCACATTGGCGGCGGCATCGCGGGACGCCCCGGCGGCCGCCTCGGTGCGCCGTTCGGCCTGCTCGACGCTCTTCATCATGTCCAGGGCAGCGTCGTGCATCCCATGCACGCGATCGCGTACGAGGCCGATGGCGGCGCGCACCTCCTCGTCCAGCGCGTTGGTCAGCGCCAGCATCTCGGCCTTCACACGGCGCGCGTTGCGGCGCGCGTCGGCGGCCTGCTCGGCCTGCATGGCCTCGATCCTCTGGCCGTTTTCCTTGAACACCTCCACCGCCGCGGCCATGGCGCCGATCTCGTCCCGGCAGGCGCGGCCCGGCACCTCCACCGACAGGTCGTTGTCCGCCAGCCGCTTCATGGCCTTGGTGATCGCCGTCAGGGGGCGGGTGATCGAGCGGCCGATCAGCAGCGCCACCACCAGGCCCAGAACCAGCGCGGACGCGGCGCCGCCCATCAACAGGCTCTTGGCGAAACCCATGTCGGCGGCGGCGGCGTCGAGAGCCGCAGCGTTGGCCTGTTCCAGGGCCACTTCCAGGTCCACCCGGGCGCGTTCCATGCCCCCGGCGGCCGCCTGGATCGCGGCGGAGGCGCGGGCCAGATCCTCGAACAGGCGGCCCAGCATCGGCACCCGATCGCCAAACGCCGTCTCCAGGTCCTCCACCTGCCAGGGATAGTGCTCCTTGATCTTGGCGATGAACCCGACGTGGCGTGCCTCCACCTCGGCGAGTTCCGCCCGCACGGCGTCCGCGTTCACCGCCTCGGGGTCCTCGATGAAACGAACCATCATGTTCTTGGCCTCGGCGGCCGCCGCCGTCAGCACTTCGGCGGCCCGGATGGTATCCTGCGCCGCGTCCAGCGCGTTGAAGGACTGCGTGCTGGCCCGCTTCGCCTTTTCCGAGAGATCCAGCGACCCGAATTCCGCGCTCATCAGCTTGCCGCCCACGACCTTCAGCGCACCGGCGGTCGTCTCCAGGTGCTGCGCGCGTGTCTCGGAGACCGCCGTCACGGCCTGCGTGATCCGAAGACCCTCGTGCACCGCGGCCGCGTGTATCTCGGCCGCCTCAAGCAGATCGGTGTTGGCCGCCAGCCCGCTCAGGTCTTCGGCGAGTCGTCGCGCTTCGGCGGCGATCCGTTTGGCCTGCTCCGGATCCGCGTCTTGGAGAAAGGCGCGCTCCAGGGCCCTCAGATGACCGACGCGGCGGTCGAGGTTGGCCAGGCGAAGGGCCTGGTCGGCCAGCGTCAGCACGGCCGCCGGTGGCGCCCCGGCCTGGCGCCGGGTTGCAAGGTCATCCTCCGCCGCCTGACGGTGGGCGGCGATTTGATGCGCCAGGACTGTCGCTGCCGCGTCCAGCGCGGCCGTGGTGGCGGTCTGTTCGGCCTGTAGGGCGCGCTGCTCAGCCGAGCTGTCTTCGAAGGCTTGGAACGCCGTGAGCAGGCGGTCCATCGACCGGTCAAGACGGCGGCGTCGACCAGACCGCTGCCCTGGTCCGCGTCGATCAGCCGTTGGACCATGGCGCCCAACGCCTTGATCTCGGCCCCGGCCCGCAGACTCCGCGCCTCGGTGTTCTCGCGCTCGACGTCCTCAAGCGCCTTGGACGACTTGGACAGACCCTGGTTGACGGCGGTCAGCGCCTGGGCCAGGGCATCGGCATGATCCCGTTTTTCCATCGCCGCGTGTGCGCTATCGCGGGCCGCCTGCAACTGGCCGACCCGCTCCTCAACCACGCCGGCGATGATCCCCCCCAATTCGGCGTCCAGGGTGACCACCTGCGCCTCGGCGGTCCGCACCGCCCGGGCGTTGGCCAGGAAAGCCTCGTAGTCGGCGCGGTAGGTGGCGATCGCCTCTTGCGCCGCCGCCACCGGCTGGCGCAGGCCCGGGCGTTGGGCCAGGACGGCAAGGGTGGCCTCGATCTCGGCCAGGCCGGCTTGCACGTCGTCGGCCGCGTCGAGGTCGCCGACCAGGCGGCCGTGCAACTCTGTCTTGACCGTCTGCCCCAGTCGGACCAGGGCGCGCAGGCCGGTTCGTTCCGTCTCGAAGCCGCCGCTGCTTTGTTCGAGCGACTGCCAGCCCACCACCGACACGAAGGCCGTCAGGGACAGCACGGCAACGAAGCCGGCGAGAATGCGGTACGAGACCTTCACGAACGACTCCCCTGAAAATCGGCCGATGGGCGGGCCTGCGGCGGCGGGAATGGCCCTGCGTGCGCGCACGAACGCGGAGCACGCCGCCCGGCGCTCTGTGCCAAGCCTGCACGGGTGAGGGATCAACCATAGTGGGATTTGTCTGTAAAGAGGCCGAACCGTGAAGTTATTGCGATGGCAATGTTACGAATTCGGCATATTTATATTGAATTCTTACTTATATTCCACCGATCGAGCACTGCCCGCGTGGTCGACCGCAAGAAAGAAGACGCCATAAATTGTATTACTTGAGTGCGAATGATACCGGCAGTCGCACGATCGGGCCGTACCGGTCAGGCCGCCACCTCGACTCGGTTGCGGCCGGCGCGCTTGGCGGCGTACAGGGCCTCGTCGGCGCGCTTCAGGACGGCTTCGAAGGAACCGTCGGCCTCCCCCACCACGGCCACGCCGATGCTGACGCTGACGGTGATCGGCATGTCGCCGCACGGACACGGCCGGCTCACCACGGCCTCGCGCAGCCGTTCCGCCAGCGTCTTCGCCGCGTCGATCCCGGCCTCCGGCAGGATGGCGGCGAACTCCTCGCCGCCCAGGCGGCCGAACAGGTCCGAGGTGCGCACGCCGTCCCGGCAGATGGCGGCCACATGCACCAGGACATCATCGCCGATGTCGTGCCCGTGGATGTCGTTGATGCGCTTGAAATGGTCGATGTCCAGGACGAGCACGCTCAGCCCCGCACCGTAGCGCCGGCGGCGATCCCATTCCGCCGCCGCGCGCGCCATGAAGCCGCGCCGGTTCGGCACCCCCGTCAGGGCATCGGTGGCGGCGAGGTTGCGCAGCGTGGCCTCGTTGGCCTGCAACCGGTCGGCCATGCTGTTGAACGCCAGGCCCAGGTCGGTGAGTTCGTCGCGCCCCTTCGGCCCCACGCGCACGGACAGGTCTCCGTCCGCCATGGCCCGCGCCGCCTCCCGCAGCTCGCTCAGCGGCCGCAGGAACGACCGCGCCAGAATCGCCGTGCCGACCGCCGTGGCGAGCGTGATCAGCGCCAGCAGGATCAGCAGCCGCCGGCGCAACGTGTTCAGGTCCTTCAGCACGGCCTCGCGGTCGGCCAGGATGAACAGCGTCCAGTCCAGGGGGCCGATGGCCGGCGCGCTTGGATTGGCCGTGTAGGCCACCAGGCGCGAGCGGGACCCGATGGTCACCGTGGCAAAACCGCGCGGTTCCGTCATGGCCTGGAAGAACGGGCGGTCCGAGACGTCCTCAAGGAACCGAAAGGGCAGGCGGGAGAAGACCAGCTTGCCATCACCGGTCGTCAGCAGAATGTCGACCGGGTGCCGCAACTGTGTCGCAAGGGCGGCCTCTCGCGTGATCCAGGCCACCGACAGCACGGCCCGGGCCACGCCGATCATGCGGCCGTTCTCGTCATCCAGGCGCACGGCCACCCCCAGGCCGGGCGGCAGGGGGCCGGTCCCCTCCTCCACCTCTGACACGTGGCGACCGTTGTCCCGCGCCGCCGTCCACCAGGCGGCACCGGAAAGGTCCACCGGACCGGACGACGGGCCTGTGTCGGCGACCACCCATCCGCGACGGTCGGTAAGCAGGACCGCCGCGAACACCGTGCGGCCGAAGACACGCTGCTCGTAGTCCATGAAAACGTCCCGCAGGGTCCGCGACGCCCGCGTGCCCACAGCGAAACCATGAACGAGCGGCGGACCCCCCCGCCGTTCGTTGGCCTCGTTCAGGGCCAAACGGACGATACCGTTGCGGGTCGCGCGGACGATCTGGTCCATGCGGGCCGCGACGTTGGCACCCATCTGGCCAAGGATGATGTCGGCGGTTTCCACGGCGCGCGCGCCGTGTGTCCGCTCCAGGTGGGCGACGCTCGTCTGCACGGTATAGGCGCCCGCCAGGACGAGAACCATAAGAGCGGACGCGGCTATGGCCATCAGCCGAAAGCGAATCCCAAGTCTGTTCAGTGGCGTGGCCATATGTTTACTTATCGGTAGACGAGCTCACCCTTGCGGATACGCGCAGGAAATAACGGAAAGTCCATGTCGCGCGCACCGGATGCCAGTGACACATTACCGAAGAGCCCGGAATACCGGAAGCCGTTCTCAAGCTGCGCGCGCAGAGTCGGCTCGTCCGCGACGCGGCCGTCCAGCAATCCCGCCAGCATGACGATGATGTCGTAGCCGTTGGCCACGTAGTGGTTGAACGACTTGCCGTGGCGCGCCTCGTAGCGGACGCGGACCTCGTCGGCGAACACGAAGTTGCGGTTGAAGATTGCGGGAGCGACCACATGAACGCCGTCGGCCGCAGGATCCCCCACCACCTCGGGCAGGGTCGCTGTCGTCGTCGCGGCGATGGGGCCGTCGTACCCCTGCGCCTCCAGGGCACCCAGCACGCCCCGGATGTGGGGCGCGAATCCAACGACCAAAACGGCGTCTCCCTGGGAGGCGGCGGACACCAGGGTGGTGAAATCGGTGACGGCGAGCGGAAACGCGACGCCCGCGATCCGCATGTCGGTCTCTGCCAGGCGGGCCTTGGTCCGGTCGAACACCGCGTTCCCATACGGGTCGTCGAGGTAGTAGACCACCAGGGTCTGTGCATCGCGCGGCAGAACGGAGGTCAGCACGGGAAGTTCCTGTTCCGCCGTGGGCCAGTACCGGTAGACCGACCGTGCGTCTTCGGTCAGCGCCGGCGCCGCCGCCACCAGACCGACCAGGAGGCGGTTCTGCTCCTCGGCCAACGGTTTCAGGGACAGGGACAGGGCGCTGGTGCCCGCCAGGACGACAAGCGGATCATCCCCACCGGACGCGCCGGACACGATGGCCTCCCAGGCCGCCCGCGAGGCCTCCTCGTCGCCCGCGCCGTCCTCGACCGCGAGGACCAGACGCCGCCCGTTGATGCCACCCCTCTCGTTGACCTCCTCCACGCCCAGGGCAAGGCCGTCGCGGATGTCGGCCCCCACGGAGACGCCCGGACCCGACAGGGGCAGAATGGCGCCGATCACGACGGGCGGTTCCTCGCCGCAGGCGGCCAGCAGACCAACGGCCAGCGCCAGAACGGCGGCACGGAACGGACGACGGAACGGCGAAGGGCGGGTTCGAGACATGGTGTCCGACCGTGGATCGTGGTGCCTCAGCGGGGGCATGGTCGCCGCCAACCTGCGCCACGAACGATCCCCCTTCGTTTTTACTACCATGGTTGGGGCGCGCTGTCATGCAAGGTGCCGGCGGTTCAGCCGGGCTCACGCCGGGTGCGGAGCGCGAGACACCTCCGGCCAGCAGCGCACCCTGACACGCTTACAGAGAAGAGAGAGAAAGGCTTATCCTCCTGTTTCAGGCCGGCCCACGATGGAGTGCGGATCACGTCCACGTGCCCCCGACATCCTGTGGCTCCCGGTACAGGGGGGATAAGCCGGCACAGAGAATTTGGTGTTATTTTCCCCCGGAACCCATGCTAGCGTATAACGAACGATATAAAGGTGGTCACGCCGAGGGGGGCCGATGTTCACGCTGTTCCGTCTGGTTCCCGTGCGCGACGCCCTGACCGCCCACCTGCCCGTGCTGGCGGCCGCCTTCCTGGTCGCGGAACTGTTCTACAAATTCGGCAGCTTCCTGTTGGAATGCCTCGCCTTTCTGGCGACGTGGTTCGTCTTTGATCTGATCGTTCACGTGGCGCGCGGCCTGTTCGGCGCGCCCCTCACGGCATCCCGATACAGCGCCAAATCCAGCAACTGACGCGCGCCGCCCCCGCGACGGGGGCGCCACACCGCGCGCGCCGGCCTCACCAGTACCCGCTTTGGCTAGAACAGCCCCCAGTCGAGTCCCGACCCGAGTCTGTCTACCGAGGGGGGAACCGTGCTCGTTCGACCCATGATCGGAGAGTGGGAGCCGCGCGGCATCGAGACCGTTGCCACGGCCGAGGCACGCCACTTGGTGCGGATGCCAGTGCCCGGGCTGGCCGGGGACCTGCACCAGGACCTGGGCCGGGCGGCGCTGGCCGTCACCCTCTCCGGCACGCTGGCCGGCGACGAGGCCCGCGACGGGTTCTTGGAAAGCCTGCGCGAGCAGTTCGCCGCCGGCGAACCGGTGGACTTCGTCGCCGACATCCTGACCGACAGCGACCTGGAACAGGTTCTCATCCGCGACTTCCGGCTTAGCGAGGTGGCCGGGTCGGCCGACAGCTTCCGCTACGCCATCACGCTGGTCGAGTACACCGAACCGCCGGAGCCGCCCGGCCTGCCGGGGCTGGACCTGGGCCTGGACGTGGATCTGGGCCTGGACATCGACCTGGGGCTGGACCTGCTCGACCTGCCGGGCCTGCTGTTCGACGTGCCGTCCTTCGACGACATGCTGTCGCCCATCGGCACGGCGGCCGAGAGCCTGAAGTCGGCGCTGGGCGGCGCCGGCAGCCTGCTCGATCCCCTGAACGCGATCCTGGATTGAGGGGGGGGCGAGCGATGGCGTTGCAGGCCCAACTCCAGGCAGAGGTCGACACCGGCGGGTTCGCCGCCTCGCTGGATGTGACCCTGACCACAGGGTCCGGCGACCTGACGGCCATCAGCCTGCCCGACGCCCCGACCGAGACCGGCGACGCCTCGGCGGCCCTGGCGGCCCTCGACCTGTCGGCATTGGAAGGGCCGATCGCCGGGCTGGTCAGCGAGATCGGTGCCCTGACCGGCACAGTGCCCGACGCGGCCGAGGTGATCTCCGGCGTGACCGCCGTGCTCGACGGCATCGAGGCGGTCATCGGCGGGCCGGACGGCACGATCGAGGAGCAACTCACCGCGCTGGTGGAGCGGCTGTCCGCCGACCTGAAGGGCGGCGAGGACGGCCGGCTGGAGGCCGTGTTGCGGGCCATCGAGGCCCTGCTGTCGGCGCCGGAGGGCGCGCGCCTGGGGGCCGCCTTCACGGCCATCAAGTCGGCGCTGGGCGCGGATGCCTCCATGCCGCACGGCTTTGATCTGGCCGACCTGATGGCGGCGGTGCGCGGGCTGATCCAGCTTCTGCAAGGACTGGCGGCGCTGGAAACCCGCCTGGAGGAGGCCGAGCGCCTGACCGGCATCATGGCCGCGCAACTGGCGCCGCAGCGCATCGCCCGCCTGGAGGGGATCGCCGAGGCGGTGATCATCCAGGGCGGCCAGGACCTCGCCGCCGCCATCACCGCGCTGGACCCGTCGGACTCGGCGGCCGTCGCGGCGGTCATGGCCCGCCTGCGCACGCTGTCGGAGACGGAAGCGAACCTGGTGCGGCAGGTGACCGAGGCCATGGGCTTCGGCGATGCCACTCTGGTCCACCTCAACCCGGACCGGCTGGCCGCCGACCTCGACCGGGCGCTGGAGCAGGTGCGCGGCGCCGACGTCTCCGCGATCGAGCGCTTCATGGCCGCCAACGCCCCGCGCCTGAGTGAACTGGTCAGTTTTGACCTGCCCGACCCGCCTGACCAGGGGCTCGACGGGCTGGTCACCGAGATCGAGAACCGGATGGACGAGTTCGCGGACGCCATCGCCGCGCTCGACCTGTCCGGCCTGACGGGGCCGCTGGACGAGGCCATGGCGGCGGTCACCGCCGTGCCCGCCCAACTGGCCGAGACCATGACCGAGGCGGCCGAGACGGTGCGGGCGGCGCTGGAGCCGATCCGCGCCGCCGTCGAGGCCCTGCCGATCGAGACCGTCGTGGATGCGCTGCGCCGGGTGGCGGGGCTGGTGGCCGACCTGCTGGAGGCCCTCACACGGCTGGTCGAGGTGGTGGAAGACGCCATCGACACCGGCGCCAACGCGGCGATCACGGCACTGGAGGCGATCGAAACCGGGGTCGACACCGTCAAGGCCAACCTGGACACCGCCTTCGGCAATGCCGTGGACGTGGTCGAGGCGGTCGACATCGACGGGCTGCTGGGGCAGGTCCAGGCCGGCATCGACGCCCTGGCCGCCGAGATCGCCAAGGCCGACATGGCGCCCTATTTCGACACCGCCAGCGACGCCATCGGCACCGCCGCCAATGTCGTGGATGCCGTGCCCTTCGCGCTGCTGCCCGACGACATGGAACAGGACGTGGTCGACGCCATCCGGCCGATCAAACAGACCGACGTTCAGGGTGAAATCGACGGCTTCAAGAATACGCTCGGCCTCAGCGACGAGGGATTGGCCCTGACCAAGGAGCTTGAGGACGGGCTGGCCGAGATCCAGGCCAAGATCGACGCCCTGATCGCCTTCGTGCGCGACGACCTGGACCCGGCCAAGGCGTTCGCACACCTCGACCCGAAAATGGCCGACCTGCGCGCGGCGATCGCCGAGATTCACCAGGGCATCGATCTGTCCGGCCTGCGTCAGATGTTCGAGGACGCGAAATCGCAGGTCACGGCCCTGGACGCGGCGGCGCTGCTGGCGCCGGCCGAAACGGCGTTCGACGACATCGTCGCCGCGCTGAACCAGTACGCCCCCGACCAGCTCATCGCCCCGCTTGACGATCGTGTCGACACCCTGCGCGGGCAGGTGCTGGAGGCCACGCGCCTGGAGGAGATCCAGACCCGGCTGGAGGAATTGGAGACCGCCGCCAAGGGGATTCTCGACGCGGTCGACCCGGTGCTGCTGGAACCGCTGATCAAGACCGAGATGGAGGCGTTCCGGAACCGCATCGAGGCCGATCCGCGTCTGTCGCTGGTCGATGGCTGGATCGTCGCCCTGGGCGGCCTGTTTTCCGACCGGGCGGGCGGCGCCCAGCCGCGCGCCTTCCGCGCGGTGGCCGGCTGGGTCACGCAGGGTGGCGCCCAGGCCGCGCTGGACGCCCGCGCGGCGGCGATCGCGGCGCGGGTGACGGCCACCCTGACCGCCGTGCAGGCCGTCGATCCGGCGGCCCTGGACAGCCGCATGTCCGGCCGCGCAGCGCCCATCCAGGCGGCCATCGACGGCACCGCCGACCCCGTGTTGCGCGGCCGGCTGCAGGTCAGTTTCTCCGTCCAGGTCAGTGTCGATCAGTTGCAGCTCATCGCCGCGCCGCGTCAGGCGTATCTGGACCGCTTGAACGCCGTGTCCGCCGCCTTGCAGGCGGTCGCCCAGCGCGGCTTCGGCGAGGCCGAGGCGGCGCTGGACCGGCTGCGCGGCGGGTTTTCGCCGCTGGCGGCGCTGAAGGCGCCCTTTGTCGACGTGATCGAGGCGCTCGGGCTCGACGGCGAGGAACCGGGCCTGGGCGGGCTGTTGCAGCGCCTGTTCGAGGTGGTGCCGCCACAGCGGCTGGCCGGCCTGCTGACGCCGATCTTCGCCGCCGTGCGCGCGCGCTATGACGCGCTGATCGAGTCCGTGCTGGATCCGTTGCAACAGGGGGTGGCCGACCTGATCGCGGCGATCAACGTCATCGACCTGAGCCCCCTGCGCGACGAGCTGGCCGACATCCACGGCGATCTGGTGGAGCGGATCGAGGCCCTGCGGCCGTCCGCCATTCTGGCCGAGCCCCTGGGGGCCTTCACCGACGCGCAGAACACACTTGCCGCGTTCGATCCGCTGGGCGCGGTGCAGGCGCTGCTGGACGAACTGGCCGAGCGGGCCGACCGCACCGTCGCCAAGCTGACCCCGTCCGAGATTCTGGCGGGCGTGATCGACCTGCACGCGGCCATCGTCGCGGAGATCGAACGCCTGGACGTGACCCAGCTCATGGCCAGCGTGTTCGATCAGCTCGACCGGCTGGCCATCCAGGTGAGCGAGGGCCTGGACGAGACGGCCGAGTCCTTCCGCGACCTGCAGGACGCGCTGCCCGATCAGGTGGGGTCGACCAGCGTGTCCGCGTCCGTGTCGGTCCAGGCAGCGTGAGGGAGGTGCGGCCATGCCATCGGTCCTGACCCACACCGCGATCATGCTGCTGGCCCGCGAGCGCCTGGGCCAGGTCGAGCGCGTGCTGTCGTCGCGTATCGCGGCGGCGCCGGATGGGCAGACCGCCACCGACGTCGAGGTGCGCCTGCGCGATCTCGCCCGCGCGGCGCTGGAGGTGTTCAAGACCACGCCGCACGTCGACGCCCATGTGCCCGGCAATCTGGCCGGCCAGACCGTCGCCGACAGCCTGTCGAAGTTCGCGGTCATGGGCGCCATGGGGCCGGACATTCCGGCCTTCGCCCAGATCCTGCGCCCGGGGCAGGGCTGGCTGTTCGACACCATCCACAAGGGCACGCCCGACACGCACCGCGAGCGGATGCGCGCCGGCACCAGCACCCTGGCGTTGTCGCTCTTCGCCAAGGGCCGCGACCAGATCACCGGCGCCTACGCCGGGGGCGACCGCACCGACCCGATGAACAAGCTGAAGGCGTTCGTCCTGGGGCACCTGTGCCACGGCGCCGGCGACATCATCTCTCACCCGCTGATCAACGACATCGAATGGCACCTGGGCACCGACGGCCGCCGCACCTACGAGCACCACGATGCCGAGGGCGCGCTCGACGCCCTGGTGGCGCAACGCGTGTTCGGCCGCGCCGGTGTGCGGGCGGGCGGCGGCTGGGACGCGTGGTGGCCGACCAAGGACGAGGTGCCGCCGGAGCTGTACGGCGCCTATGCCGACGCGCTGGAAGAGGTCTATACGGCGCGGAGCGAGCGGCCGACGGGGTTCAACCCGTTCGAGGACGCCCTGGCCGCGCTCGATCCGCCCGTGGCCGACGCGGCCTTCATCCAGGAGGGCTACGAGACCTACCGCCGGGCGGTGATCTCGGTCGTCTACGAGCTGGACTGGGGCGACTGGTCGGGCGTGCTGTCGGCCGTGGCCCTGCCGCTGATCGCCCTGCCGTTCCTGTTCCTGGCCCTGCCGGACACGCGGCCGCTGGCCGGCCTGTCGTTCGAGGAGACGGAGGAGGGCCACGAGGACCGGCTGGCCTTCAACCTGGTCACCCTGCCCATGCTGATCGGCTCGGGCAGCGCGGTCGGGTTGCAGGCGTGGGTGATGTCCCTGGCCTCCAAGGGGGTCGAGGACCGGATGCTGTTCGGCCTGATCGCGGCCATTCTGATGACCGTGTTCCTGGTGCTGTTCCTGATCGAGGGCGGGGTGCGCGCCTGGCCCAAGGGGGCGCGCTGGAGCATCCTGTTCGGCCTGCCCCTGGTTCTGATGACCGTGCTGGCCGGCTTCGCCCTGTACGACCTCGACCACGACGGCCTGGAGCGGCGCTCGGCGGCGACGATCATCCCCGTTGCCCTGGCATTCGGGCCGATGGTCGCCTTTCTGGCGCTGTTCGGCATCTTCACCCTGATCCTGTGGGGGGTGAACGGCCTGACCGGGCTGGCCGGCGCCGAATTCGACTTCAAGGCCGCCTCGTTCTGGACCACCACCGTGATCTGGCTGGCTGGCGTCATCACGCTGTGGGTGTTGGGCGGCAAGTGGCTGCGCGACATCCGCATCCCCGAGGAGCCGGACCACTTCCTCGCCCGCCAGCGCCACGCCGTGCGCCTGTTCGACGACGACGCGATGGCGCCCGACCTGGACGACGACGGCAACCCGGTCGACGACCAGACCCTCTACCCCGCCGGCCGCCGCAAGCTGGCGCGGCTGTGGTGGACCGGCGGCGGCACCATGCAGGTCCGCTCCGACCGCTACGGTCTGACCTTCCGCCCCGAGGGCGGCGACGAGCAGGCGGTGCCGGCGCCGCTGGCGCCCATGCGCCTGTCGGAATACCTCGATTTCCTCACCGCCACGGTCCAGGACTCCGGCGGCGCGACGGGCTCGCTGAATGCCGCGCCCGTCGACGAAGAAAACGACGTCTTCTTGCCGCCGGGGGCGACCTTCGCCGCGCACGGCGACGCGGCGGAGACCGAGGAGGCGATCCGCGAGCAGTCGGCGGTGTTCAAGGACCTGGGCAGCGAGGACGACGAGGACGACGCCTACGCCCTCTATCACGCGCCCAAGTCCTGGCAGTCGGTGCGCGCCGGCAAGGCGCGCATCATGCCGCGCCCCTTCGCCGACATCGAGGCGGCCGCCGGCGCCTTCGAGACCGCCCAGGGCTACGCCTACGTGGTCGAGCCGGGCCGTCAGGACAGTGAAGACTCGATCATGGCCCTGGCCGGCGACTTCGCCGCCATGCTGTGCCTGGGCGCCATGGGGCACATTGATCCGCCAGCGCCGGATCCCCTGGCGGCCGGGGCCGACGAACCGCGCGTCTACCAGGTGTTCCGCAACTGGAACCTCGACCGCCGCCGGGTGAACGAGTGGCGACTGCTGGTCTCCGGCAACGCCCGCACCGAAAAGACCGCCGCCGAGGCCTATGACGGCGCCCTTCCGCCCGCGCCCTACGGCCCGAACACGCCCGCGACCTGGGAGCATCCGATGGGCGCCGGCGCGGCCATCGCGGCGGCGGACACGGCGGCGCGCGGGCTGGGCTGGGTGCCGATGCTGCGCACCTGGCTGGAGCGGATCGCCGATCCGAACACCGACGCGCTCGACGAGACCGATCCGGGCGACGACACGCCCCCCACGCGCACGCTGAGCCGGGCCATGGCCTATCTGTTCGACCGGCCCGACCCGAGCCGTCCACCACCGGGAGGGCCGTAGCCATGGCCGAAACCGCGATGCTGACGGCGTTGAGCGATTTTCTGACCGGCGCCGGCCTGACCCCGGCCCCGGCGATGGTTGGCGTGATCGATCCCGCCAACCGCGCGCAGGACCTGCCGGCGATCGTGCTCGACCTGCCGGAGGTGGCGCGGCTGGAGATGGGCCTGGGCGGCGGCGTCGACACGGTCGAGGGCGCGCTGGCGGTGGAGACCGTGATCTCGCTGACCAACCCAACCGTGCCCGAGGTGCCGGACCTGGACCTGCTGAGCGAGGACCGCCTGCGCCTGACCCTGCCGCACGGCGGCCTGGTGCGGGCCGACGGCACGCACGGCGACCTGGGCACGGCCGACATCCAGGTGCAACGCGGCGGCCAGGCCCTGACCCTGACCAGCGCGCCGACGACACAGAACCAGTATGCGGCCGATCCGCTGGCCGGCCGTCTGACCTTTGGCTCGGCCCAGCCCGCCTCCGGTACCCTGCGCGCCAACTACTTCGTCGGGTCGTGGGAGCGCGAAATGGTGCGCCTGGAGGGCGTCTTGCGCCTGACCGTGCTCGACGTCGCCGGCGCCGACGTGGCCACTGTTTCCGATCAGGCCATCGCCGCGCTGACTGGTGCCGGCCGGCCGGCCGGCCTGAAGCGGATCGCGCTGACCCGCCTGGGGCCGGTCGGTCCGGAGATCCAGGACCGGGCGCGCGCCCGCACGCGCGAGGCCGACTTCCGCTTTGCCTACGACCACGTGGCCGACCGGCCGCTGTCCGCCGGCGGCGTCATCGCCCGCGTGCCGATCACCAGCACCCTGAGGACCGTCACCGTCGACCCCGACACCGGTGTCGCGGTCGACGGAGTCGAGACCGACACCGAGACATTCGTTGGCCAGGAAGAGGATGCATAGATGAGCGAAAGCATCGGCGAAATGATCCTGCCGGGGACCTACATCGAGGTCCGGGCGGAAGGGTTGATCGGCGTCGGCGGCATCGCCACCGGCAACATCGGCATCGTCGGGACGGCCAATCGCGGTCCCCTGAACCAGGTGGTGGTGCTCGGTTCCTACGCCGACGCGCTGGCCGTGTTCGGCACCTACGACGCCTGGCCAGACGATCCGGCGGCGAGCGCGCACCTGACCCTGGTGCGCACGCTGGAACAGGCGTTCCGGGGCGGTGCCTCCACCGTGCACGCGGTGCGGGTGGCGAACCTGGCCGAGGGTGTCACCATGAACGCCATGAGCTGGACCGTCGCCACCGGCGGCACCCCGGCGTTCACGCTGACGGCCACCTCGCCCGGCACCTGGGCCAACGACATCACGGTCGCCATCCAGGCGGCGACGGACACGGACCCGATCCGCCTGACGCTGACCCACGGCCGCCAGCGCGAGACCCACGAGGCGGCGGACGCCGAGAGCCTGGCGCGTGAGGTGAACTCCGAGAGTGCCCTGGTCCGCGCCGGCGCGGTCGAGGCCGGTCAGGAGGGCGCGCAGCCCGACACCGTCACCGCCGCCACCGGCAACGACGTGGGCGGACCGGACGGGGCCGGGGCCATGGGCGCGCTGATCCCGCAGATCGCCGAGGGGCTGGCGCTGCTGGAAAGCCGCGCGGTCAACATCCTGCTGGTGGCCGGCTATGGCGCCGACACGGTGGCCGGGACGGTGCTCGCCCACCTGGAGCGCACCGAGAACGACGGCCGCGAGCGCATCGCCATCCTGGGCACGCGCGGCGACAGCCTGGCCGAGGTGGCGCAGGATTCCAACGCCGTCTCCAACAAGCGCATCGTGCTGGTGGCGCCGGGGATCGAGGCCGGCGACGCCGCCGACAACGGTGCCTCGGTCGACCTGCCGCCGGCCTACGCCGCCGCGCTGGTGGCCGGGCGGCTTTCAGGCTTGGCGCCGCACATCAGCCTGACCAACAAGGACGTGCCGGCCTCGGGCCTGACCACGGTCTATTCGCGCGCCCAGCAAAAGGTGCTGCTGGGCAACCGCATCATGGTGCTGATGCAGAACCTCGGGTTCCGGGCGCTACGCGGCATCACCACGGACACCGGCGCCTTCACCCAGATCTCGGTGCGCCGCATCGTCGACTACGCCAAGGCCGGCGTGCGCAAGGGCGCCAACCCCTACATCGGCCGGCTGAACAATATCCGCGTGCGGGCGGCCCTGAAGGCCACGCTCGACGGCTTCCTGGCGCAGATGGTCCAGGACGAGATGCTGGTCAGCTACGAACTGGACGTCAGCGCCACCCGCGCCCAGGAGATCAACGGCATCGCCGCCGTCACCCTGACGCTGCGGCCGACGTTCTCCATCGATTTCGTCCGCGTCACGATGATCCTGGAATGAGCGGGGAGGCTTTTGAGAGATGGCAACCAATGTCTATCGCGGCTCCGACGGCACCCTGTCCGTGGCCGTCGAGTCCACGCCCGAAGGCGACCTGGCGGCCGCCGTCGACGAGAAATACGGGCTGGCGCCCATCGGCCGCGTCACCGGCGTCACGGTGCGTGTGACCAGCGAGGTCAAGCCGTTCCACGAACTGGGCCAGCGCTTCGCCACCGAGCTGCGGCCCGGCAATATCAACGTCTCCGGCACCATCGAGCGGGCGCACGTCAACGGCGCGCTGCTCGGCCTGATGCTGGGGCCGGCGGCGCAGACCCGGCCGCAGGGCACGTTCGCCAGCCCGGCGTTCAACCTGTCGCTGCAACTGGAGAACCCGGCGCTGCCCGGCAATCGCTCCACGGTGACGGTGATGGGCGTGAAGCTGGACGAGTGGGCGTATGGGATTCCGGAGGACGACTTCGTCATGGAAAAGGTCGGCTTCCAGGCGCTGTGGGTGAAGGTCGAGGACGCGACGGCGTAGGCCTTTTAGGGGAGCACGTCTCTTGAACAGGAAGAGACCGTCATTGCGAGGCGCGAAGCGCCGAAGCAATCCAGGGCGGAGGACGGCTCCAATCGCCCTGGATTGCTTCGCCCTCGTCTGACGACGAGGGCTCGCAATGACGGCGTGACTTGCCCCGGTCGTTCTGAAAAAGGGAACCTTTTCCATGAACCACGTCCTGACCGCCGCCGACCTGTTGGCCGGCGCCCACCAGACCCACCGCATCGACGTGCCGGCGGACCTGCTGCCGGACGCGGAGGCGTCGGGCGGCTCGGTGGTGCTGCGGCCGCTGACCGTGCGCGACGTGCAGCGGATCACGGCGGCGGCCAAGGAACAGAAGGTGTTGACCAGCGTCCTGATGACCCAGCAGGCGCTGGTGGAGCCGGAGTTGACGGTCGAGCAGGTCTCGGCCCTGCCGGCCGGGCTGGTGCGGTTCCTGGTGGGCGCGGTCAACCGCATCAGCGGCCTGGCCATGGGCGAGGACGACCTGGAGGCGACCCTCCGCGCTCCGCTGGCGCGCGCCTGTTTCACGCTGTCGCGCGAGTTCGGCTGGACGCCCGAGCAGTGCGCCGGCCTGACCCTCGGGCAGGTGCTGTTGTACCTGGAGATGCTGGGCCGGGGCGAGACGCCGGAGGGGATGCCATGACGGCCGTCCGCACGCCGTTCGACCGGGGCGCCAATGCCCTGATCCGGGCCGGGACCGACCTGCGCGCGGCGGGTGACCGGCTGGGCGACCTGATGGCCGACCTGGACGAGCCCCTGTTGCTGGGCGCGGACGGCTTCGCCGATCTGGTCGACCCGGAGGTGGCCGACGACCGTCTGGCCGCCGCCCTGGCGCGGCTGGCGGCGGGCGGGACACCCACTGCTCCGGCGGAGCGAGCCGCGCCTGGCCCAGAGTTGGCACAGCATGGTCGTGTAGTGAACGAGGGTCCTGCGCCGGCCCACGCGCCACCCTCGGCGACGGTACGAGACCCGGAGCGCGACGGGATTGGTCCGCGCGCCACCGAGAAGCGCCACCAGGAGTGGGCCTCCCGGGAGCGGACCTCCGCCCAACAAGAGCGGGGTCCATCGGTTGGCGGGCACGCGCCGCGCCGCTCAGAGGCGTGGCCTCAGCCGTTGGAATCGTATCGCGGGCCGCACGCCGAGCCGGACGCTGGATCCGCGCGGCGGTCTGGATCGTCTCGCTTGGACGCGGCCGACCTGCCGTCCGCTCCGGACCGGGCAGCGGTCGCTCCCCCGGGCGAGCCGCGGCCGATGACGGACGCTCCGCCCCGGGACGCTCGGACGACAGGGCCGGTGCGCCTGGAGGATGGTCTACCGCCGGCCGTGCGCCGCGCCCTGCTGGCGGGCGACCGGCGGGCGCTCGACGCGGCGGTGGCGCGGGCGACGCCGGCGGGGCCGAAATCCGACCATACGGCCGGTCCCCTGGCGGACGCGCTGTCCCGGATCGACCACGCGCTGGCGCGGATCCGGGGTGACGCGGCCCGGGCGGCGCCGCCTCCGCCCCATCGCCAGCCCGCGCCGCCGGCCGCGCCGGCCCTGTCCGACGCGCCCGCCCCCGGGGCGCCGCACGCGCAGGCGTTCGAGACGCCGACGCCGTCGCCGACGCCCGCGCCCATCCTGATCGGCACCGCGCCGTCGGGCCTGCGCCGTCTGGCCGAGCGGGCGGGGGCGATCCCGGCGTCGGTCGCGCCCCCGCACGCCGAGGCGCCACCGCCTGCCGAGGCCGCCTCGTCCGTAGATCTGACCGGCGCCAATGATCGGCCCCGCTCCGACGCGGTCGCCGGGAGTCTCGACGACGACGCGCGCTTCGCCGAACGCCTCGCCGACCTGCTGCGCCGCGAGGCGCGCGCCCAAGGGATCGGAGGACGCGGCCGATGACCTGGGTGCTCAAACCGGATGCCTCCATCGACATCGCCGGCCGCGCCCTGACGGCGGCGGAGGCGGCCATGGCCGGCCTGGTGATCGACCTGGCCACCGGATCCGTGGGATCCGCCCGCATCAGCCTGTGGCCGGACTCGGCATTCAAGGACGCGGCGCCGGGCGAGCAGATCACCCTCAATCTGGGCGCCGCCGATGCTCTCGACCCCGTCTTCAGCGGCACCGTCGAGACCGTGCGAAAGGACCACCAGGCCGTCGTCATCGAAGCCCGCGAGGCGCCGGCGCCGCTGCTGTCGGCCCGGGTCAATCAGTCCTTTGTCAACCAGACCATCGCCGCCATCGTGCGCGGGCTGGCCGGCGAGGTGTCCGTCTCGGCGGCCGAGAGCGATATCCAGCTTTCGTTGTACGCCGTCGAGGGCCGCCGCAGCGTCTGGACCCATCTGCGCGAGCTGGCCGACATGGCCGGCGCCGACCTGCATTGCGCGCCCGACGGCGGGCTGGTGTTCGCGCCGTACGGGGCGGGCGAGACGCACACCTTCCACAAGGGGATCGACCTGCTGTCGTGGGAAACGCTGGCCGTGGCCGCCGCGCCGGCCGAGACCTACGCCGTGCACGGGGCGGGCAGCCGCGCCGGGTCGGACAAGTGGCACTGGCTGGATGCCGAGGTGAAGGGCGCGGACACGGGCGAAAGCCGCGTCGTCGGCGCGTTCGCCACCAAGGACGCGGCCGAGGCGGCGACGGCGGCGGCGGCGGCGCGGGCGGCCAACGCCGCCGTGCGCGCCCGCGCCCGCCTGTGGGGACGGCCGGCGGTGCGCATCGGCGACACGGTCGACCTGGCGCTGGAGCAGGCCGGCGGTGGCCTGCTCGACGCCGTGGCTGGCGCCCTGGGGGGGCTGGGCGGCGCGTCCAAGCCGCCGTACCGGGTGGTGGGCCTGTCGCATCACATGAACCGCGAGGCCGGCTTCGTCACCGTCCTCGACCTGGGCGGGTCGACGGCTCCTGACGAGGCCGGCGGCGGCGCCGGCGGACTGGGCGGGGTGGGCCTATGACCGAACTCGTCGACATCCTGCGGGAGATCGTGCGCGACGAACTGGCCAACATCCGCGTGGCGGAACTGGCCGTGGTGACCGACGTCTATCCGGCCGGCGGCGCGGGCAACCACCAGGTCAGCGTGCAGTTGCTCGCCTCGGGCACCGCCCTGCCGTACGTGCCGGTGGCCGTGCCGCGCCTCGGCTTTTCCATGCTGCCCCGGGTGGACGACCGCGTGGTGGTCGTGTTCATCGGCGGCGATCGCAACCGGCCGATCGTCGTCGGCTCGGTCTATGACAGCGACCGCAATCCGCCGCCGGCCGAGAAGCTGGATACCGCCTTCGTCCCGCCCGACGACCCGGACGACGCCGTCAAGCGCTTCCACATCGAAACCCCGGGCGGCGGATCGGTGACCATCGGCGACCAGGGCACGACCATCGAGGCCGGCGGCACCAAGGTCGAGGTGCAGCAGGACGGCGACATCGTCATCGAGGCCGCCGGGTCGATCACCATCAAGGCGGCCGCCGGGATCGAGGTTTCCAGCGATGCCGCCCTGACGCTGCAGGCGGCCACCGACCTGACGCTCAAGGGCCTAAAGGTCGCCGTCGAGGGCCAGACCGAGACCTCGGTGAAGGGGACACTCCTGACCCTCGCCGGCACCACCAGCTTCAAGATGGCGTGAGGAGGCAACGCCATGCCAGGACCGCCCGTCTCCATCGGATGCGCCGTGACCGTCAGCCCGGGGGCCGCCGGCCCGCCGGATACCGGCGTGATCATGACCGTGCTGCCGCCGTTCATCTCGGCGGGCGGAATGCCGCTCGCCACCACCGGGAGCCTGTGCCAGATGGTCAATTCCGTCAGCGGCGCGCCCTATCCGCTGCCCATCGGCTCGGCCGGCGGCTCCACCGTGGTCACTGTCGAGGGCAAGGCCCTGGTACGCATGGGCGACATGATCCCCTCCGGCAGCGGCATCATGACCATCCTCGGCCCGCCCGCCGCGCCGTGGATCACCGACCAGGGGGCGCCGTGACATGAGTATCACCCAGCGGCCCGTCTGGGGGCGCGACCTCCTGCTCGATTACCGGCATGGCGGATTCTACGAGGACGCCGACCTGGTGATCGCCGAGCGCTCGGCCGGGCCGGGCCGCCTCGCCGACCTGACCGTGGCGCCGGAGCTGGACACCGTGATCCAGGCGGTCGCCAACCGGCTGAAGACGCGCAAGGGCGAACTGGCGCCGCTGGGGCACCCCGACTACGGCTCGCGCCACCACGAACTGCTGGGCGAGCCCAACGTCGAGCGCACGCGCAACCTGATCAAGCTGTACGTGTTGCAGGCGCTGAAGCGCGAGCCGCGCATCGAAAAGGTGATCCGCTGCGACGTCACGGCGGCCCACACCCCGCCGCGCGAGGTGGTGCGGATCGCCCTGGGCCTGAAGCTGATCGGCGTGCAGGCGCCGGCCAACCTCGTCATCCCGTTCTCGCTGGAGGCGTCCTAGATGACCTATGTCGCCGAGCCCTATGCCCTGTTCGTCGATGACCTGCTGACGGCGTTCACCGGCGGGTCGATCCGGCAGGTGTTCCGCTTCCTGCCGGAAAACGAGCCGTTCGAGTTGAGCGCTCCGGCCGAGGTGCTGGCCAAGACCGTGCGGGTCCACGGCATCGCGGGTGGCGCGCACCGCGTGTTCCAGCGCACCCGCGATTTCGAGGTCGACAAGACGCGCATTGTCTGGCTGACCGGACCCGACGGCGGCCGGCGCGAGACCGCCGTCTGGCCCGACCCGGGCACGCGCTTCTACGCCAACTTCGAACACCGGGGCCTGTTCCAGTCGACGCCGCGCCTGACCGACCGCAACCCGGGCAGTGTGACCCGCCTGCTGGCCGAGAGCATGGGCCGCGAGCACGCGGTGCTGTCGGGGCAGTTGGAGGCGGTTTACCGCGCCGCCTTCCTGGAGACCGCCGAGGGGCGCGATCTGGACCAGGTGGTGGCGTTGGTGGGGGTGACCCGGCGCGGGGCCAGCGCCGCCACCGGGCTGGTGGTGTTCTCGCGCGCCACGCCGGCGCCGGGCGATATCTCAATCGCGGCCGGGGTGCGGCTGTCGACGGTGGACACGCCCGAGGTGATCTTCGAGGTGTCCGAAGCCCGCACCCTGCGGCGCGGCGAGCTGTCGGTCGATGTGCCCGTCTCCGCCCTGATCGACGGCCCCGACGGCATCGTGCCGGAAGGGGCCATCGGCCTGCTGCACCGGCCCATCCTGGGCATCGACACGGTGAGCAACCCGCGGCCGACGGCGCTCAGCGGCGCCCGGGAAAGCGACGTCGACCTGCGCGCCCGCGCCTCGCGCGCCCTGGAAAGCGCCGGCAAGGCCACGCGGGGCGCCATCGTCGGCGCCCTGACCCGCGTGGCCGGCGTGCGCGAGAAGGACGTGCGCGTGGGCGAGGATCCCATCGCCCGCCCGGGCATCATCGAACTCGACGTGGCCATCGGTCAGGAGCTGGACGAGATCCAGCGGACCGAGACCGTCGCCCGCGTGGCCGACCTGCTGGACGAGAGCCGGCCCGCCGGGATCCGTGTTCTGGCCAACCTGGACGCGCCCCTGCCGGTTGGGGCGACGGCGCCCACCGCCAACCCGCGCGCCAGCGAGGCCGGCGATCCCGTCACCATGGCCGGTGGCGAGGACCTGTTCGTCGACGTCGACGTCTCGGCCACGCTGATCCCGGCCCGCCTTGATCTCGCCGCCGAGGAGCGCGCCACCCTGCGCGCGGCCGGCGAGAGCGAGGTCAATGCCTTCATCGCCGAGGCCGGGCTGGGCGAGACACTGGTGTTCAACCGCCTCGTGTCCCGGCTGATGGCGCTGGAGGGCGTGCTGGACGTCTCCTTGGAGATGAGCCTGCCCGGCGACGCCTCCAGCGCCCGGCAGAAGAACATTCTTCCCGCCAAGCCCGGCGCGCGGCCCCGGGCCGGCACCATCGCCGTGCAGGTGGGCGCCTCGCTGATCCTGATCGACGTGTCCATCGCCGTCACGCTGAAGGGCGTGGCCCTGCTCGACCAGCCGGACTCGGCGCGGGAAAGCGCCCGGGCGGCGGTCGAGGCCGAACTGCGCGCCGGCGTGCCCACCCTGGCCGCGCCCGAACTGACCGAGGCCGTGCTGCGCGGCGTGCTGTCCACGTCCGACACCTACGAGGTGCGCGAACTGCACTACATGGTCACCTACCAGGACGCCGGCGTGCGGGTGCAGAGCCAGGACGTGACGCTGCCGCTGGGCGGGCTTGAGCAACTCTGGGTGCGCGGTGTGTCGCTGCTGGACGGAGACGGCGCATGAGCCGGGCCGACACCATCCTGTCGCGCTTTCCGGCCCACCTGGAGGCCGGGCAACCGCGCAAGCTGCTGGGGGTGATCGCCGGCGCGCAGGCGCGCGACATGGACGTGGCGGCGGCCGAGATGGCGGCCATCCGCCGCGCCCATCGCATCCGCGAGGCGGACGAGCTGGTCGACGTCATGCGCCTGGGGGCGCTGCACCGGATCAGGCCGGCCGAACTTGAGGTGCTGGCGCTGCGCTTCGAGCGCGCCAAAGCCGAGCTGGCGGCCATGGACGGCACCGACCCGCAGCCCGACCGGCTGGCGGCGGCGGAACGGTTGCTCGATACGTTTGGGGTGGCGGTGGAGGCGCCGCGCCTCACCGCCTGGCTGGACGCGGGCCTGGACGCCTCCGCGCTTGACGGGCCGGACGGCGCCATCGCCCTGGTGCGGCTGTCGGCGGCCGCGCATCGCGCCCTGCGCCGGGCCGCGTACGTCACTCTGGCGCGGGCGCGGGTGCTGGGCATCTGCCGCCGGCACGCGCGCGGCAACGGCACGGTGGCGGCGCTGATCGAGGGCGCGGCCAACGCGCTGGACCTGGATATCGGGCCGATTTTGCACAGCGAGGACCGCTACCTGCACGCCGCCCTGGCCACCGACCGGCTGCGCCTGAACGGACCACCCGACGACACCGGCCGCGCGGCACCTCTACCGGCGGCCGAGGAGATCATCGGCCTGATCGAGAACCCGCGGCGGCGTGAGACGACGGACGCCACCTTCCGCCACCACGGCGAGGTGTTCGAGGTGAAACGCCGCGGGTTCGAGCGTGTGCGGCTGGCGATCCAGGTCTACGGCGAGGCCGAGCGCACCCACCGGCCGATGGTGGTCAACCGTGACGAGGGGCGCGGCGTCGGCTTCATGGGGCAGGTGCCGGCCGGCAGCCTGTTGGAGATCGACGAGGACGGGCACGCGCGCCTGGACGGCGCCGACGTGACGTCGTTCGCGTTTTCGTTCCAGGGCGCCGTGTTCGCCGACGCCGACGCGCCGCACGCCAAGGATTTCCGTTTCGACGCGGCGGATTGCACCTTTGCCGTCAGCCAGCCGGCCGGCGCCATCGGGCGCGGCTATTCCTATCCCCACGCCGGTCAGCCGATCACCGTGCCGGGCATTGGCGTCGGCGTGACGCGTTACGCGGCCTTCTGCGGCCTCGCCCATTTCGGCAGCCGGATCAACGCGGAGGCGCCCGTGGTGACGCCGGTGCCGACGGCCTTTTCCGGTACCTTCGACCGCACCGTGTTCGCCGGCCTCGACGACGGCACGCGGCCCGATTTCGGCGCCATCGCCTTCAGCTGGCTGGAGCGGCGGGCCTACACCGTTCAGGTGGTCATCCCGGCGCGCTTCCGCGCTTTGGACCCCGACGACGAGGACGGCGCCGCCGTGCGCCGACACGTGGCAACGGCGCTCGACCGGTTCCGCGCCGCCGGGATCGTGCTGGAGGTGCGTTTCCTGGACGACCGGTTCGTGGTCGGCGAGGCGGTGTTGAGCGAGGGCGCGGCGGTCGATCCGATCGATGCCCTGAAGGGCGGCACGGTGCTGTGGGACAGCCCCGAGACAGAATGATGTTCAGGCGTTCGGCGAGCAGGAGCGAGACACGGCTATGGCATTGGAAGACTTCATCGCGCGGGAGGTGGCGCCAGGCGAGCCCCTGACCGCCCAGGCCTGGAACGACATCGTGCGCGCCACGGCCGATCTCATTTCGACCGTCCAGGGCCTGTCGGGTTCGGTCGTCGAGGTCACGGTCGGCAACAGCGACCTGGACCCGGCGCGCATCCGGGTGACGGCGCTGGGCGAGGACGGCAGCGCGGTCGAGGCGGCGCGGCCCATCACACCGGGCGGCCCGTTCATCCTCACCAACCTGATGCCCGGGCCGTACACCATCCGGGCCAGCGCCCCCGGCTTCAGCGCTGCCACGGCGGCCATCACGGCGCCGGCCGCCGCGCCGGTCCAACTGACCATGGAACGGACCAAGCCGCGAATGCCGGCGGTGTTCGGCCAGGCGTTGGACGCCACGCTGTCGACGTTGCAGGCGGCGGGGATCGTGGTGGCGCGCATCGTCGACGTGACCGGCCGCGACGTCGCCCCCGCCAACCCCGACCCGGACTACCGCGACGCGCCGGTGCTGATGCACCTGCCGGCCGCTGGCGAGCCGGTGGCGGCGGACAGCGGCGCCCAGCTTGTCGTCGCCGCCGCGTTGAAGGTCGAGCCGTCGGTCGAGGTGCCGTCGCTGACCGGCCTGACGCTGGACGAGGCGCGCAAGGTCCTGGACGACCTGGGCCTGGTGCTCGGCAAGGTCACCACCCGAACCTGATGGGAGGAAAAACACCATGGCTGAACCCCGGTTCACGAGCCCGCCGGTCAAGGCGAAGACAATGACCGTCTCCTCCAAGGTACAGTTCGTGGACCTGAGCGAGGAGGCGGCCAAGGCCAACATCGTGCGCGAGGGCCTGTCCGTCCCGTCGGTGACGCTGGACAAGGAGGCGCTTGACCGTTTCGTGCTGGAGGACGTGGTCAAGCCGTCCTCGGCGCCCCGCGTGGTGTCGCAGTCGGTCAAGGCCGGCAACAAGGTGCCACGCGGCACGGTGGTCGACCTGTTCATGGCGCCGCGCCAGTCGGTGCCGGGCACCCTGATCCCGGCGCCGCATCGCGGCATCGCCCAAGAGGACACGACGATGGACGATATCGTGAAAGGCGTCCTGGCGCCGCGCGACCAACGGGAACGGGTCGCGAAATACAAGTCTTTTGAGGAAATGCCGGAGCCTGAACGCGCGGCATTCCGCCAGGGCCTGCAGGACCGGGATGTGCCTGTCGACGACACGCAGGCCGACCTCAGCGCCGATGCCGCGTTCCGCACCATGAAGTCGGCCCTGGCCTTCAGTTGAGGCTGGCCTTCAGTCGAGACGGGGGCCGTGCCATGGCCGTCAAGAGCACCTCCAACGCTGCCGCCGACGCGCTTGTCGTGGAGGGACACGCCGAGAGCCGTTACGCTCGGGCCAAACCGGCGCAGTTCGCCGTCAGCGTGACGGCCGAGGTGCTGGAGAGCGCGGTCACGGAACTGGCGGCGCAGCTCGACGCCGGCCTGATCCAGGCCTTGCTGCCACGGGGCGCGCTGGAGGCACGACGGGAGATCACGCTGCCCGCGAACACGCTGGTCGACGATGTGTCCGTGGTGCTCAGCGCCTATCCCGCCGCCCTGACCCCGGCGCGCGCGGTGGCGCAGGTGCGCACCGCGCCGCCCCAACACGGCTATGAGGCCATCGCCGAGCGGGCGCTGATCGTCGACCTGGGCGTGCCGCGCACGGTGACCGCCGTGGCGGTGCCGTCCGGCTTCGGGGTCTACGCGGTGCGCGCCTGGAACGGAACGGCCTTCGCGAATGATCCGCCGGTGTTCCCGGTGCCCAATGCCCTGCCGGCCGATGGATCGAGCTTTGGTTCGTATATCGTGTTTCCCGCCGAGGTGCGGACGGAGCGGCTGGAGATCACCCTGACGGGCGACGGCGCCGAGCAGGACCTGATCGACGGCACCATCCTCTCCCTGCCGGACGCGCCGGCCAACCTGCAATTGGCCATCGAGGGCAGTGGCATCGTCTGGCGCGAGCAGGGGATCGTCACCCCCACCACCGGGAGCGACCTGACGACCACCGCCTGGAACGACCAGGGCCAGCGCCGGGTCGACCTGACCGAGGCCTTGCGGGCGCGCCTGGGCGACCCGACGGCCGGCGGCGAGGCGACCCTGGCCCTGACGCTGACCAGCACGGCGCCGGGCGTGCTGCTGATCTCCGACCTTCAGGGCGAGACCCGGCGCATCCGCCGCGCCACACTGACCGGGCAGTCGGGCGAGGCGGTTGAGTTCGACGGGGAGGGGAGGATCGTCCAGGCCCTGACCGTGGCCGGCCTGCCCGCCGAGGCTCAGATCAGCGAGATCCGCTTCACCGCCAGCGCCACGCCGAAACCGCCGCGCACCATCCCTCCGGTGGGGCCGGACCCGAGCCCGAAGGTGACTCTGACGCTGGACCCCGACCATGCCGTGCTGGTGCGCCTGCCGGTGGCCGCCGGGCTGGCGGTCCTGGAGGGCCTGAAGGTCGCCGCCACGGCCGGTCCCGCCGGGGCCGAGATCCGCGCCCTGTTGTGGGACTCGCGGGTGGACGCGGAGGAGGCGGTGACCGAAACCCTGGTCTCGATCCCCACGGGTCCGTTCGATGCCCCGGCCAGCGAGCCGGCCACGCTGGCGGCCGGGGTCGAGGGCTGGGCGCGCCTGCCGTTCGCGGAGCCGGTGGAAATGCCCGCCGACCGCCCGCTGTGGGCCGCCATCCTGTGCAGCCGGGGCGCCGCCACCCTGACCATGACCGACGCCGCGCCCCAAACCGCAACCCCGACCCCAACCCCAACAGAGGTGGGGCGGGTGCGGGTCGGGCCGAGCGCCGGGCCGTTCCAGACACTGCCGGCGTTGTTCGATGAAGAGGGCTATGCCGGCCTGCGCGCCCGCGTTCGCGTGACCGGCACCGCCCCGGCGGAGAGCCCGATCGACCCGCTGGCGCTGGGCTGGCCCGCGACGGCAACGGTCATGCCGACCAAGAAGGGGACGCGGGTGACGCTCCCCGTGGGGGCGGGGGGCGGGCCGGCGCTCGACCTGGTGGCCCTGACCGCGATGACCCTGACCCTGACCGACATCGACGTCGTTTCCGATATCTAGGACGGACGAGCCATGGCCCAGGATGCGCGCACCACTTTCGTCGACGGCCTGCGGGTCACGGCCGACCACCTGCAGCATATGCAGGACCGGCTGCGCGAGGCCGTCATGGACCTGCGGATGACGGTCGGGCTGGGCCGCGTCGCCTGGGGCCTGCGGGCGACTCTGGATGGGGGCGCCGTGGCGCTCACCCCCGGCGCGGCCTTCACGCCGTCCGGCGTGCGGCTGTTCGTGGACAGTCCTCAATCGCACGACCTGCCGCCGGAGCGGCCGTTGCGGTTGGTCATGCGGGCGGCCAACAGCGATGTCGAGGCGTTGCGGGTGGGCGACGTGCAGACCCTGGTGACCCTGTCCACCACGGTCACACTGGAACCGGACGACGGCGGCGACGTGGGGCCGGACGCCCTGGTCATCGCCACGGTGGACGGGTCGGACGCGCTGGCCCAGCCGGACGGGCTGTTCGTGGCCACGGGCGTTCATGGGCACACCGGCGCCCATGTTCAGGACGAATTCGGCCATTGGCGCTTCGACGGCGCCGAGATCCAGGGGGCGCAAGGGCCGCCGGGGCCGGATGGTCCGCCCGGGGCGCAAGGCCCCGAAGGTCCGCCCGGGCCACAAGGCCCCGAAGGCCCGCCCGGGCCACAAGGCCCGCAGGGAGACCCGGGTCCGGCGGGCGCGGCGGGCGATCCTGGTCCGCCGGGGGATCCCGGGCCTCCGGGTCCGGCCGGCGATCCGGGACCACAGGGCGAGCCCGGGCCTCCGGGGCCGCAGGGGGAAACCGGTGCACCCGGCGCGCCCGGCGACACCGGCCCGCCCGGCCCCCGGGGCTCCCGTGGCCCCCAGGGCGAGCCCGGCAAGGGCCTGTCCCGCGAGTGGCCGTTCGTGGCCGAGATGGCCTGGAAGCACGGCGCCACCATGAGCCCGCCAGATGCCGTGCGCCTGCTGTCCAATCTCCAGGCCACCCTGTCCGTCGACCCGCACCCGACGGTGCTGGAGCGCCAGCCGCAGATCGTCGAGGTCTGGTTCTCGCGCGCCGAGACTCAGGCGCCACAGCCGCTTTTGACCCTGCACGGGACCACCACCCTCGACGGCGCCGGCGTCTTTTGGAAGCCGGCGGTCGAGCCTGGCATGATCGAGGAGGTTCTGATCGACGGCGGGCGTCTGATCATCCGTCTGCATGTCGGCTCGATCTTCGACGAACAAGAGCGTTTCTTCTCGGCCGCCCTGGATGCCGCCATCGGCGTCGAGACCCTGCACGCCCCGGGCGGCGTGCATGAGACGTGGATGATCATCGAACGCGGCTGACGGCGCGCGACACCGCGGAGGCCGGGAGCCGGACGTGTCCGGGTCCGGGCCGATCCAGGAAAGACCGAGGGCCACGCCATGGCGGATGACGACGACACCCTGCTTGAGGCCGGAACCGAAGCCGACAACGACAGCCGGCTCTTCGCCCGCAAGCCCGACGACGAATGGGACCGCCCGGACGTCATCCTGCACGCGCTGACCAGTCTGGACCTGGACCGCATCCCGACCAGCGCCTTCGACCGGGCGGCCGATCCGGCTTTCGCCGATGCGCGGTCGGCGGCCCTGACCTGGGCGGGGCGCGGTCCCCGCAACGTCGGCGGGCGCATCACGGCGTTGGTCCAGGACCCGCAGAACCCGGGAACGTTCTACGCCGGCAGCAGCCAGGGCGGGGCATGGAAGACCACCAATCACGGCGACACCTGGGCGCCCCTGACAGGTCTGGTGCGGGCCAACAAGGAGGTGGCCGCCGCCGTCGGCGCGGTGGGGCTGTGCGCGCGTTCGCCCGATCATGTTTATGTGGCGACGGGGGTCCTCATCGACAAAGACACCATCACCGGCATCGGCTTGTTCTACAGCGACGACGGTGGCCAGACCTTCGACCAGGTGGCGGCGGAAACCCACGGCGCCGGCGACGCCTTTCGGCGCTTTTCCAAGATCCTGGTCGATCCGTGGGAACCGGGCCGGGCCTGGTGCGCCTCGGAGCACGGGCTGTACCGCACGGAACCGGCGGCGACGGCGGGCGATCCGCCGCAGGCCCAGCCTACGGCGGACACGACCGGCCTGCCCAGCACCGACGTCAGCGATCTGGCCATCGACTTCGGCGGCCTGAACCCCGCCGCGCGGCCGGCCAAGTATACGGTCTACGCGGCCATCAAGGGACAGGGCGTCTATCGGGGCGTATTCGACTGGTCGACGCAGACCTATGACGTGGTCGGCGGCACCACGTGGACCCGGGTGTTCGATCCGTCGCCCCATGCCGCCAATCCGCGACGCATCCTGTTCGCGCTGTGCGCGTCGCAGCCCGACCGGCTGTATTGCGTGTTCAGCTACTACCAGGACGGCACCAAGTCCTCGCGCGTCTTCCGCTCGGACGATACCGGCGCCACGTGGAACCCCACGCCGGCCCTGAGCGCGAGCCAAGGTGTGCATCGGGACGGCAACCAGCACTTCCACGCCTACGTGCTGGAGGTCTGCCCGCGCGACCCGGACGTGGTGGTGGCGGGGTCGGTGAATCTGTATGCCACCCGCGACGGCGGCGGCGCCTGGACCAAGATCCTGGACTGGACGCAGTACGACCTGGGCGACCGGGCCCAGCACGCCGACATGAAGGCGGTGGTGTTCGAACACGCCCAGTACGGCAACGCCGCCGCCTTCACCGGGCCGGACGCCCGCCGGCCGCGCGAGATCTGGGTCGCCAACGACGGTGGCGTCAGTCAGGGCCTGACGGACGGCTCGGCCTGGCGCAAGCGCAGTCACGGCATTCTGGCCACCCAGTTCTATGACATCCAGGTGCATCCGGAGTTCCCCTACATCCGCTCCGGCGGGTTCCAGGACAACGGCACCTGGATGGGCTTCGGCGGTCCGACCTGGCACCACATGGGCGGCGGCGACGGCGGCGGGTCCGCCTTTTACCACGGCGACATCCAGCGCCTGCTGCTGAGCTGGCAGGGCGGATCCGACCATGTTTTCAGCCTGATCGATGCCCGGCCGGAAACCCGCCTGATGCCCCTTCCGCGTGTGCAGCCGGAACTGGAATACCGCAACCCGCTGCCCGATGTGGCCGGGCTGGGGCCGACCGAGCACGACGGCCCGTTTCGCATCACCGTCGGCAACCAGACGAACCGGACCACCGGGTTCCAGCACGGGGGCGTGTTCGGCGGCCGGGTCATCGACCATCCCGACGCGACGCCGGATTTCCTGGTGGCGCGCGGCGGCGCGGCCTATCGCTCGACCGACGGTGTCCAGTTCGACCGCCTGACGGGCAGCGGCGCCAACGACCCGTCGGCCATCAGCGGCCGCGATGTCACGGCGCTGGCCTACTCGCCGGCCAGCCCGGACACCCACTGGTGGGTCGGTACGGAGGGAACCGCCAACGACGCGTTCCTGTTCCGGACCACGGACGGCGGCGCGTCGTGGCTGCGCGTGGACACCAGCCAGATGAGCTACATCGCCGACGTCAGCGGCCACCCGACCCGGCCGGAGGTGGCGGCGGTCGCCCTGTCGCGCGATGCCGATCAGGTCTACGTGACGCCGGATTCGGGTGCCACGTGGCACGAAGTCGCCCGCAGCAGCGGCGATCCCAACCGCGACATGCCCCGGACGCCGGTCACCTGTGTTCGCTTCGATCCCAACAGCCCGAACGACCTGAGCCAGCCACAGACGCTCTATGTGGGCACCGGGGCGGGCGTGTTCGTGGCCCGCGACATAGACCTGTCGGCCGCCAGCCCGCACGGAACGTGGCGGCACCTCAACGCCGGGATGCCCCTGGTCACGGTGCAGGACCTGCACCTGGTGCCGATCCTGGCCGAGGATGGCTCGGTCGCCCGGCATCTGTTGCTGTGCGCGACCTACGGCCGGGGCCTGTACGAGTGCGCGTTGGACGGCACCCCCGCTGTGCGGCTGTTCATGCGCGCGACGGTCATCGATGACGGCACGACCTATCACGATTCGCAGGCGGCCACGACCATCGACCCGCGCATTCGCATGGTGGGAACCGACGCGACGGAGGAGCTGCACTGGCACCGCGCGTTCGACCTGCGCGTCGACAGCCGGGACAACTTCGATTACGGCGACACGTTCGACGGCGTCGACTTCGACGAGTCGTTCCGCAGTGGCATTCTGAACGTCGGCCGGCAGAACCGGATCTTCGCGCAGATTCACACGGCGGGGCACGAGACGGTCGACGGGATCGACCTGCGCCTGTACTACGCCCACGCCGAGGCGGCGGCGCCCGGCCAGGATCCGCGCGCGCCGGATCTCGATGCCGGCTTCTGGGACGACTTCCCGACGCCGCCGCCGGACGGCGCCACATGGCGGCTGGCCGCGCACACGACCGTCGACGGCGTCGCCCCCGACACGCCGAAGGTGGTGGGCCTGCCCTGGACGCCGCCGGGCACGCTGGGCCGGCACGTGGCCGTGCTGGCGGTGATCACGCACGCCGACGACGACCTGACGGCCGACGGTCCCTCCCTGAGCGTCGACGCGCGCAACGACGCCGGGGCGCTGTCGCGGACGGAACGCCGGGTGGCCCTGCGGGTGGTGCGGACCGAGCCCGTCCTGCATGTGGCCGACGGCGTGGATGACCGGGACCTGCGGATGCTGGCCTGGGGCGGTCGCAGCCCTGCCATCCGCATCGCCGAAACTGCGCTGCCCGATCCGGACGCCGCGCTCGCCGAACCGCCGGCGGAAACGCCCACGCTGCCGGCGACGGGCACCCGGCACATCTACGTCGCCGTGGGCAACCGGCGTCAGGCCCCCATCGAGGTCGAGGTGCGCCTGTTCGCCGCGCCGTACCCGGGGTTCGCCGACGTCACCGGCTGGACCAGCGTCGGCCAGGAGACGTTCACCGTTCCCGGCGGCGCCCGGCGGTTCACGCCCAACGGGTTTGAACTTGCCGACGCCGGCGCCCTGGCGCCCGGGCCGGGCTATCGGGCGGTGGCGCTGATCGTCCTGGTCGAGGCGCGGACGGAGGACGGCAACCGGGTGCTGGAGCCCCTGCCCGACACGTCCGCCGTCTCCGACCTGGCCTCGTTCTGGGCCGTGTTCGGGCGGCCCAGCGCCTGGCACGGCGGCGGCGGCGCCAGCCTGCTGGCGGTGCGGGTGGAGGCGTGACACCGGCGTCACCCGATCATCGCGTGCCCCACTACCGACCACAGAACCAACACCAGGAACAGCCCCGACAACGCGGCCCCTTCCCGCAGCATGTCCGTCATGGTCATCGTTTTCGCCCCTTTGCTGAAGTTGTTCCCTCTATGTTCCTGTCGGGAATGAGAACATAGAGCGAACAGTTCGTCAAGGCCGAAACGTCGGGGCTCCCGCGTGGGCCAATCTCACCCCTCGACCCGGCGCAACACCCCCTCGACCACCGCCTCCAGCCGGGCCAGGTCATGCGGCTCGGACAGGCGATGTTCGCCGCTCTTGATCAGCGTCAGGTCGACGTCGTCGCTGTCCAGCCGCTCCAGCAGGCGCTGCGCGGTCTGCCACGGCACCGACTCGTCCTTCATGCCCTGGATCAGCCGCACCGGGCAGCGGATGGGGATCGGCCCGCCCAGCAGCAGGTGGTCCCGCCCCTCGTCGATCAGGCGCTTGGTGATGGGATAGGGGTCGTCGCCGTATTCGGTCGGCGCGTACAGCACGCCGTCCCGCTCCAGCGTCGCCCGGGCCGCGTCATCGAACAGCGACCACATCAGCTCCTCGGTGAAGTCGGGCGCGGCGGCGATGCCCACCAGGGCGGCTACCCGCTGCGGCCGGGCCAGCGCCGCCAGCAGCATCAGCCAGCCGCCCATGGAACTGCCCACCAGCACCTGCGGTCCCTCGGTGACATGGTCCAGCACCTGGATCAGGTCGTCCGCCCAGGCGCCGATGGTGCCGTCCTCGAAACGCTCGTCCGACTGGCCGTGGCCGCGCTGGTCGAAGCGGACGAAGGCGCGGCCGGTCCGGCGTGCCCAGGCCTCCAGGTGGACCGCCTTGCTGCCGGTCATGTCCGACATGAAGCCGTGGATGAACACCACGCCCGGCCCCTTGCCGGCTGTCGCGTGATAGGCGATGGTGGCCCCATCCGGCCGGGTCAGGCGCCGCGGGGCATCGGGTTCGGTGGTCGTCTGGGTCATGTCTGGCGGGTGTCCTGGGGTTGGTGCGGGGGATGGATTGGCGGCGCACGGTACCACCGACGGGCGGAGCAGGGAAACGGACGGCGCACCGGTCGTGCTGCAGGTGCTGCCGGCGCTGGAGACCGGCGGGGTCGAGCGCGGCACGGTGGACGTGGCCGAGGGGCTGGCGGCGGCCGGCTGGGGCTCGTTGGTGGCCTCGTCCGGCGGCCGCATGGCGCGCGAGATCGAGCGGGCCGGCGGCACCCATGTTACCCTGCCATTGGCAACCAAGAACCCTCTGGCGATGCGGCGCAACGCCGCTCGGCTGGCTCGCCTCGTGACCGAGCACGGGGTTTCGCTGATCCACGCCCGCAGCCGCGCCCCGGCCTGGAGCGCGTGGCTGGCCGCGCGGGCCACCGGTGTGCCGCTGGTCACCACCTTTCACGGCACCTACACGCACGGGCCGCTGGGCCTGAAGATTCCGTACAACCGCGTCATGACGCTGGGCGCGCGGGTGATCGCCATTTCCCGCTTCATCGCCGGGCACATGCACGAGCATTACCATACGCCGCCGGAGCGCATCCGCGTCATTCCACGCGGCGTCGATCTGGCCCGCTTCACGCCGGAGGCCGTGACCCGCGCCCGCATTGCCCGACTGGCCACCCGGTGGCGGCTGCCGGACGACGCGCCGGTGGTGCTGCTGCCCGGGCGGCTGACCCGCTGGAAGGGGCAGGCCCTGTTGATCGAGGCCATGGCGCGTCTGAACCGGCCCACGGTGCGGTGCGTGATCGTCGGGTCCGACCAGGGCCGGAGGGAGTATCGCCACGAGCTGGACGCGCTCGTCGCCGCGCACGGCCTGGGCGGGCAGGTTCACATCGTCGATCACTGCGACGACATGCCGGCGGCCTATCGCCTGGCCAGCGTTGTGGTGTCGGCCTCGCTGGAGCCGGAGGCGTTCGGCCGCGTGCCGGCCGAGGCGCAGGCCATGGGCCGGGTGGTCGTGGCGCCCCACCACGGGGCGGCGCCGGAGATCGTCGAGGCCGGCGGATCGGGCTGGTTGTTCACGCCCGGCGACGGCGCCAGCCTGGCCGATCATCTGGCCGTGGCCCTGGACCTGGACGAGGCCGCCTATGACGCCATGGCCTGGCGCGGCATGATGCTGACCCGCCGGGAGTTCGCGAAAGACGTCATGGTCCGCCGCACCCTGGCGGTGTACCGCGATGTCCTGTACGACGAGGCACCGCCGGCCGAGATTCGATGGCACGGACCACCCGCGTAGACCGTCACCGACACCATGCCCGACCCCTCCCGCCGCCCGCGCATTCTGGTCATCAAGCTGTCCGCCCTGGGCGACGTCGTCCTGGCGCTGGGGCCGATGGCCACCCTCCGCCGGCACCACGCGGACGCCCACCTGACCCTGCTGACGACGCGCCCGTTCGCGCCGCTGCTGGAGGCGAGCGGCCTGTTCGACGCCATCCACCTGGACCCGAAGGCCGGCCCGCGGCGGCCCGGCGCCTATGTCGGCCTGATCCGCTGGCTGGCGGCGGCGCGGTTCGACCGGGTGTATGACCTGCAGACATCGGACCGCTCGTCCGGATACTTCCAGGCCCTGCGCCTGATGGGCCAGGCGCCACCGTGGAGCGGCATCGCCCGGGGCTGTGCCTTCCGCCACGACACGCCGCACCGCACGCGCCTGCACTCCATCGAGCGTCAGGCGGAGCAACTGCGCCTGGCCGGCATTCCGGAGACCCTGTTCCCCGACCTGTCGTTCACGTGGCAGGGACCGAACGCCGCCGACGTGGACCGCTTCGGCCTGCCGCAGCCGTTCGCGCTGCTGGTGCCGGGCGGCTCGGCGCATCGGCCGGAGAAGCGCTGGCCGGCCGAGCGGTTCGCCGCGCTGGCGCGCTCCCTCAGCGACGAGGGCCTGACGCCGGTGCTGCTGGGCACGGCGTCCGAGGCCGGGGTGATCGAACAGGTGCGGGCCGGCTGCCCGGCCGCCGTGCCGCTGGTGGACCGCACGGCGCTGCTCGATATTCCGGCGCTGGGACACCGCGCGGCCCTGGCCGTGGGCAACGACACCGGCCCCTTGCACATGATCGCCCTGGCCGGCTGCCCGACGGTGGCGCTGTTCTCGGCCGCCTCCAACCCCGACAAGCACCGGCCGCGCGGCCCGGCCGTGGCGTGCCTGCGGCGCGACGCCCTGGCCGACCTGCCGACCAGCGAGGTGATCGACGCCGCCGCGCGCGTCCGCGCGCCGGTTCGGTGATCCAGGTGTTTCCTCGACCCCCTCATGCGTTGGCGAGAGCCGACAGATCGGCACAAAACCCCACCCCAACCCTCCCCATTTCATGGGGAGGGAGCCCGGCCAGTATGCGCATCCTGCGCCCCAGCCACTACAGCGAGATGGTCTGGGACATCAAGAAACAGCGCGGCCTGCGCGACGGCGGCTCGATCCACTGGGTGGTGCTGCGCAACCGACTGTCGCAACTCGACGCCCGCAACAAGCGCGACATGGAGGGCCTGTTGCGCGATCTGGCGCGGCGCATCGGCTTCCAGCTGATCGAGGGCCTGTGCGAGCGCGTGATCTACCGCGAGATGTACCTGAAGGGCCTGACCCTGCTGGACCTGCGCGAGAAGGGCACCGACATCACCTTGTCCATGTCGCACATCGCCGCGCGGCAGGAACTGCGCCGCCTGCTCGACGCGCTGGGCGTGCCGCAGCAGGCCGGCGGCGCCGACGAGCCGGAGCCGGTGCGCGCGGCGGCGGTGGGGTGAGGGCATCCACCCCCCCTTTCCCCGCGCCCGGAAACGCCCCATCTTGCGGGGACGACAAGGGCTTGGGTGAGTGCGTGGTGCCGTCTGACAAGGATCATAAACGCCCCGACGATTACACGCCGGCGCCGCGCGGCGGCTCCGACGTCGACGCCTTCCTAAAGCGGGCGCGCGCGGCGACTCCCGCGCCGGCGGCCGGCGGGTCGGTCGATGCCTTTCTCGATCAGGTGCGGGCCACCCCGACCACCGGGCGGGGCCGTCTGATCTTCGCCATGGATGCCACCGCCAGCCGCCAGCCCACCTGGGACCTGGCCATGGAGACCCAGGCGGCCATGTTCGCCACCGCCACCACGGCCGGCGATCTGGCCGTTCAGTTGGTGTTCTATCGCGGCATGGGGGAATGCAAGGCCGGCCCGTTCGTCACCCGCCCCGACGACATGGTGCGGCGCATGACGTCGGTCACCTGCCGCGCCGGCCGCACACAGATCGCCCGCATCCTCCGCCATGCGCTGAAGGTCCACGCCGAGGCCCCGGTCAGTGCCCTGGTGTTCATCGGTGACTGCGTCGAGGAGGAACCGGACGAGCTGTACGGGCTGGCCGGCGAGATGGGCCTGCGCAAGCTGCCGGCCTTCATCTTTCACGAGGGGCACGAACCCCACGCCGCCCAGGCGCTGGGCCACATCGCCCGCCTGTCGGGCGGGGCCTGCTGCCGCTTTGACGCGCGCGGACCGGACGAGCTGCGCCGGCTGCTGGGCGCCGTGGCGGTGTACGCGGCCGGCGGCCGCCCGGCGCTGGAGGATCACGCCCGCAAGGCCGGCGGCGCCGTGCTGCGCCTGACCGACCAGATGACGCGCGCCGCGACCGGCCGTGGGAGTCGCTGAGCCATGGTGCCGATGCTCATTCTTGGTGTGATCCTGGCCTTGGTGCTGGTGGTGGTGCTGCGGCAAGCGACGGCGGTCGACGCGCGCCAGCTGCTGCGCGTGCTGGGGTGGAGCCTTGGCGCGGTGATCCTGGCGGGCGTGCTGTTCCTAATCGTCAGCGGGCGCATGGCCTGGGCACTGACCGGGCTGGCGGCGCTGGCGCCGTGGGTGGTGCGCGGTTTGCGGGTCGCGGCCGTCGGGCGTCAGGCGGCCGGCATTCTGCGCGGGCTTGGTTTGTCTGGGGGCGGTGGGCTCGGCGGCCCGGGCGGTTTCGGTCGCGCCGACCCGGACCCGGACGACCAGTCGACCGTCACCACGCGCTTCCTGCGCATGAGGCTGTCGCACGCCACCGGCGCCATGAGCGGCGTCGTGCGCGAAGGACCGTTGCGCGGCCGCGCCCTGGATGATCTGAGCGAGCAGGAGGCGGCCAGCCTGTGGCAGGCGGTCCAGGCCGATCCGGAAAGCGCCCGGGTGCTCGATGCCTGGCTGGAGCGCGCCCGGCCCGAGTGGCACGCCGCCGCCCGCGCGGCCGGGCCGGAGGAGCCGCCCGAGTCCCCGGCCTCCAACGGCCCGATGTCGCGCGCCGAGGCGCTGCAGGTGCTCGGCCTGGAGGAGGGCGCCAGCGCCGACGACGTCCGCGCCGCGCACCGGCGCCTGATCGTGCTGGTGCATCCGGACCGGGGCGGCACGCCATACCTGGCGGCGCGGCTCAACCAGGCCCGCGACGTGTTGCTGGGCGACGGGCGGCGGTGACGGGGCCGAATGGCATCGACCGCCCTGGAACCGCCGACGCCGGCGCGATACGCTGATTTGAGTGGACGGGAGTGTGGTCTGGAGGTCGCCCATGTACGCGAAGAACACCGCCACGTTATCGGCCTCGTTCCGCATCGCCATTCCAAAGGCGGTGCGGACGGACCGGAACTGGCAGCCGGGGCAGGAGTTCGCCTTTGTGCCCAAAGGCGACGGTGTTCTGTTGATCCCGGTGCCAAGCCCCCCGGATTTGGTCGGGCTGGCCCGAGATGCCGACCCGGCAGGGTACCGTGATCGTACGGATCGCAGGTGATGCGGCTGGTCGACACGTCCGCGTGGATCGAGGTGTTAATAGGATCTCCTCTCGCCACCGCGATCACGCCGAGGCTGCCGTCCCCGGGTGAATGGCTGGTTCCGACGATCGTGCAGTTCGAGCTGGCAAAGTGGCTGATGCGAGAGACAGGAGATGAGACGTGCGATCGCGTGATCGCGTTTACCCAGACGTGTGTGGTCGCCGGGCTGGACACCAGAACGGCACTCTTCGCCGCTGAGGTCGCGGCCCGGCACACTCTGGCGATGGCCGATGCCGTCGTTTACGCGACGGCCCTCATGTGGGATGCCGATGTCGTGACGTGTGATCGCCATTTCGAGGGTTTGCCTCGGGTTGACTATCTGCCGAAACAACCCCTCGGGACATGAGCCGCTGGGGGTTGCACGCGCTTTTCCGCCCGACGTCACACCAAGCCCCCCGCTTGCGGCCGGTGCGCAACCGTGGCACAACCCACGCACCCTGGACCGTCACTCTGTTGACGCGAGCAGTTCATCCTTCGCAAGGGGAAAGAGCATGACCAAGCCTGTGCGCAAAGCCGTCTTTCCGGTGGCCGGTCTCGGCACCCGGTTCCTGCCGGCGACCAAGACCATGGCCAAGGAAATGCTTCCCGTGGTGGACAAGCCGTTGATCCAGTACGCGGTCGAGGAAGCGGCGGCGGCCGGCATCGAGTATTTCATCTTCGTCACCGGACGCGGCAAGCACGTGCTGGTCGAGCATTTCGACCACGCCGTGGAGCTTGAACAGCTGCTGGAGGCGCGCGGCAAGACCGAGGCGCTTGAAGACCTGCGCGCCGCCATTCCCGCCCCGGGCACCGTCATCTCGACGCGCCAGCGCAACCCGCTCGGCCTGGGCCATGCGGTGTGGTGCGCGCGCGCCTTCATCGGCGAGGACGAGCCGTTTGCCGTCATCCTGCCCGACGACCTGATCCTGTCGGACACGCCGGCCATCGGCCAGTTGATCCAGGCCCATTCGGAGGTCGGCGGCAACGTGGTGGCCACCGAGGACGTGCCGCGCGACCAGACCAACAAGTACGGCATCCTCAAGGTGCAGTCGGACGACGGCCGCCTGGCCCGCGCCGACGGCCTGGTGGAAAAGCCCAAGCCGGAGGACGCGCCCTCCACCCTGTCGATCATCGGCCGGTATGTGCTGGACGCCAAGGTGATGGACCGGCTGGGGTCCATCGGCAAGGGCTCGGGTGGGGAAATCCAACTCACCGACGGCATGGCGGCCACGCTCGACGACGGCGTGCCGTTCCACGGCGTGCGGTTCGAGGGCACCCGCTTCGACTGCGGCGACAAGGTGGGCTTCCTGCAGGCGAACCTCGCGTTCGCGCTGGACCGCCCGGACATGCGCGACAAGGTCGCGGCCTTCGTCAAGGACATGGCCGCCGGGCTGTGATACCGCGCGACGAAAAGGGTGACCTTTTCGGAGGGCGGCCGGTGCGACCGCACCGGCGCCGCGAAGCGGCGGAGCCGCGCGCCCCGAAGGGGCGCTGCGGCGAAAAAAAACAAAGGCTCAACAACGCCGGCTGGGCGTCGTGAAGGCCGGACGAGTCAATCCTATCGTCGGCCGGTATGACAGGGCTGACCGGAAGGTCGGACGGCCTCCCGTGTTGTAACGCACGCTGATATAACAAGTTGATCGGCAGAATCGATGCGACCAAAAGGGTTCGCGCGAAAATACCGATTAATCGCACACCACCGCCCCCGCAACCTAGGTTTGGCACGGCGCGTGCAAAAAATCCCTGTGACAGGGTCGCACCCCCCCCTCCGGCGATCCTGTCACGCGGGGCGTATCCGGCTTTTCCGTGTCCGCGGTCGGATACACCCCAGGTCCCGTTCGACATCCGATCCCCGGGGGTTCGGTTACCGGGCTTACGGGTCGGACGGCGGCGCGGGGAACGGTGGTGTCGTTTTGCTCCCTCTCTTCGCCACCCCGTTCCCCGCCTTCCGCGCTGGCGCGGGTCTTTTGGCCCCACCAAAAACGCCAACGAAAGCGCGAAGTTCAGTCCCTTTCCTCCCACATAAACCAAAGTCCAAGCCAAAGCACACCCCGCGGCCGCCTCCGGCGGTCGCGGTTTGGTGTTGGCGCAGCGATGCGCGTTTCTTGTGCGCGCACAAATAATCGCGCGACGCATAAAGGCTTGCACCCATAGCAAAGGTCATATAACAAATCGCCAAACGAAGCAAGCACAAAAATGCTTGCAGGCGAATGTCTTCTTTTTGTTGCCGTTGGCCCGCTCCGTCAATTTGCATCGCACCTGCCAACCCGCGTGTCATTTTGCGTGGCGCGCGGCGGTCTTGATGCGGACTTCTGTTCTTCTTGGTTTGTTATATCATCGATCAGCGCACATGGCAACCGATGACGCCACGCGCGGCAAGGCGGCGGCCCGCCACGATACCGCCGCCATGCACGAACAACACGTGATGTCCGGCGGTTCAGGCGTTACTGTAAGGGGTGCCTCGCGGGGCGCCGGCCCGTCCGGTCCGGTCCGCCCCGCCTCCGGCCCCTGAAGACCGAAGGAGTCCGTCATGAGTGTGTTCGCGGCGCCCCTGGATGATATGCGTTTTGCGCTTGATCTTGCCGGGCTGTCCGACATCGCCGCCCTGCCCCGCTTCGCCGAGGCCACCCCCGACCTGATCGACGCGATCCTGGAGGAGGCCGGCAAGTTCGGCGCCGGCGTGCTGGCGCCCCTCAACGAGCCGGGCGACCGCGAGGGCTGCGCGCTGGAGCCGGACGGCACCGTGCGCCTGCCGGACGGGGCCGCCGAGGCCTATGCCCAGTTCGTCGAGGGGGGCTGGAACAGCCTGCCGTTCAGCCCGGACTACGGCGGCCAGGGCCTGCCCGGCGTGGTCGGCGCCGCCGTCCAGGAGATCTGGCAGGCCGCCAGCATGGCTTGGGCGCTGTGCCCGCTGTTGACGACCGGCGCCATCGAGGCGCTGTCGGCCCACGGCACCGACGAGCAGAAGGCGCTCTATCTGCCCAAGCTGGTCAGTGGCGAGTGGACCGGGACCATGAACCTGACCGAATCGCAGGCCGGGTCTGATCTCGCCCAGTTGCGGTGCAAGGCCGAACCGGCCCCGGACCTGGGCGAGGGGATGTACCGCATCCACGGCCAGAAGATCTTCATCACCCACGGCGACCACGAGTTGGCCGAGAACATCTGTCATCTGGTGCTGGCGCGTCTGCCCGACGCGCCGCCAGGGGTGCATGGAATCTCGTTGTTCCTGGTGCCGAAGGTCCTGGTCAATCCTGACGGATCGCTGGGTGAGAAGAACGACGTCAAGGCGGTGTCGCTGGAACACAAGCTGGGCATTCACGGCAGCCCCACCTGCGTCATGGCCTTCGGTGATGACGCCGGCGCGGTCGGCACCCTGATCGGCGCCCCCCACCACGGGCTGGCCTGCATGTTCACCATGATGAACAACGCCCGCCTGAACATCGGCCTGCAGGGCGTCGGCATCGCCGAACGGGCCTATCAGCAGGCCGTCGCCTACGCCCACGAGCGCGTGCAGGGCGTCAACATCGCCGCCCCCAAGGACGGTCCCGTCACCATCATCCACCACCCGCATGTGCGGCGGATGCTGTTGACCATGCGCGCCAAGACCCAGGCCGCGCGGGCGCTGACCTACTACGCCGTGGCCCAGGCCGACATCGTGCGCGCCCACCCCGACGAGGCCGTGCAGGCGGCGGCCCACGCCCGCCAGGACCTGTTGACGCCGGTGGTCAAGGCGTGGTGCACCGAGGTCGGCTTCGAGGTGGCCGACCTGGGCGTGCAGGTGCACGGCGGCACCGGCTACATCGAGGAAACGGGCGCGTCCCAGCATCTGCGCGACGCCCGCATCTGCCGCATCTATGAGGGCACCAACGGCATCCAGGCCATGGACCTCGTGGGCCGCAAGATCCTGCGCGACAAGGGCGCGGCGGCCCGGACTCTGTTCGAGGAAATGCGCGCGACCCAGGCGGCGCTGGCGACGGCGCCGGACGATGTGGCGGGCATGGCCAGGGCGTTCGCGTCCGCCCTGGACGACCTGGAGGAGACCACGGCCTGGTTGCTGGGGCACACCTCGCCGGCCTCGGCACAGGCGGCCTGTATGCCCTACACCCTGCTGTTCGGGGTGGCCGCCGGCGGCTGGATGATGATGAGGGGCGCGCTGGAGGCCCGCCGGCGCCTCGACGCCGGCGAGGGCAACCCGGCCCTCTGGACCGCGAAAATCGACACGGCCCAGTTCTATGCCGGCGCCATCCTGCCGTTCACCCGCGCCCACCGGGCGGCGGCCGAGGCCGGGCCGGACAGCCTGATGGCGATGGCGGAGGACGCTTTCTAAACGTCGCCACAAAAGTTGCGGGCTTTGTCTCTTTCTCCACCCGCGACCCCGTGCCTCGTGCTATGATCCCGGGGAGACCAGAACGGGACTCCCCGGGACAAAGCCGGGCGGAGGGGGACCATGGCCGACGACATCGGACAGGCCGCGCCGCCAGAGGCGGTGGTGTGGCAGCAACAAAGGCGTCAGGATCCGCGCGACGGCAGGAAACAGGGGCGCACCGCGTTCGCGCGGGCGGCCGAGGTGTACGAGCGCTACGGCGCCGACCCCGGCGAGCCGTCGGACTCCGTCTCGGTGCAGGGCATTCCGCCGGAGGAGTTGACACCGGCGGTGCGTCGCGCCCTGAGCCGGCTGATCAGCGAGGTGGACCGCCTGCGCCGCGCCCTGGCCGAGCGCGCGCCGTCCGGGCTGGTCGCGCCGCATCCGTTCGAGGCCGATCAAGGTGATGACGCGCGGCCCGAGTCGCGCGCCGGTCTGCTTGATCCCGCCGCCTTGGAAGAGACCTTGCACGCCCGCCTGGCCGCCATGACCAGCGGCAAGACCGGTCTGGCGGTGGCGTTTCTGTACATGGCGAACTACGAGGACGTGCGGGTCCGCCACGGCATCGCGGCGGCCGAGGCGGCGCGGCGGGCGATGGTCGACGCCCTGGCCGACGCGCGCGACGAGCCCGAGGCGATGGGATCGACCGGCGGCGCCAGCGTGGTGGTGCTGGTGCCCTTTGATGGCGATGTGGAGCACCTGTGGGCGCGCGCCCGGGCGCTCGGCCGCGCCGCCGAGGTCCACCTGGCCTGGCAGGGCGGGATGGTGCCCGTGCACCCGCTGATCGGGGTTCACGTCGTCCGCCGGGGCGAGAACCCGGCCGACATCCTCTGGCAGGCCGAACGCGCCGCCCGGCGGATCGGGTGAGGGATCGGACGCCGATCCGGGCTATACCGGCGCGACGACTTGAACGGGCCGCCTATCGCCCCTACTCCGCCGCCAGCCAGGGGAACTGCCGCGCCCGCGTCTGTTCGAACGCGGTGATGGCGTCTTCCTTCTCCAGCGTCAGGCCGATGTCGTCCAGGCCGTTGAGCAGGCAATGCTTGCGGAACGGGTCGATGTCGAAGCGCACCACGCCGCCGTCCGGCCCCCGGATCTCCTGCGCCTCCAGGTCCACCGTCACCGTGGCGTTGGCGCCGCGCTGGGCGTCGTCCATCAGCTTGTCCACGTCCTCCTGCGGCAGGCGGATCGGCAGAATGCCGTTCTTGAAGCAGTTGTTATAGAAGATGTCGGCGAAGCTGGGGGCGATGATGCAGCGGATGCCGAAGTCCAGCAGCGCCCACGGCGCGTGCTCGCGCGACGAGCCGCACCCGAAGTTGTCGCCGGCCACCAGGATCGAGGCCTTGCGATAGGCGGGCTGGTTCAGCACGAATTCCGGCCGTTCCTTTCCATCATCGTCAAATCGCATCTCGTAGAACACACTTTTGCCCAAGCCGGTGCGTTTGATGGTCTTCAGGAACTGCTTGGGGATGATCATGTCGGTGTCGACATTGACGATGGCCAGCGGCGCGGCGACGCCGGTCAGGGTGGTGAACGGCTGCATGGGGGTCCTCTCGTGATCGGGTCTCGTCGCCCCTTTCTAGCGCGGGCGCGCGCGGCCGCAAAGCCCGTCGCGTTGGCGGCCTGCGTGCTGGTGGTCGCGGGCGTGGCCGGCGCCCTGGCGCTCGACCGCCTGCACCCGCCCGACCTGCGCCGGCTGGCGCCGACGGTGACGGTGACGGCGCGGGACGGGCAGGTCTTGCGCGGGTTCCTCAGCCCCGACGAGACGTGGCGGCTGCCGACCACCCGGGCCGACGTCGATCCGCTGTATCTGGCCACGCTGATGGCCTACGAGGACAAGCGGTTCCCCTGGCACCCGGGGGTGGACCCGCTGGCGGTGGTCCGCGCCACGGCGCAGGCCGCGTGGCACGGCGAGGTCGTCTCCGGCGCGTCGACCCTGTCCATGCAGGCGGCCCGCCTGCTGGAGCCGCGCCCGCGCACGCTGTCCTCGAAACTGATCGAGATGGCCCGGGCGCTGCAACTGACGGCGCATCTGGGCCGCGACGGCGTGCTGAACGCCTATCTCACGCTGGCCCCCTTCGGCGGCAACATCGAGGGCGTGCGGGCGGCGGCGCTGGCCTGGTGGGGCAAGGAGCCGCGCCGGCTCACCCCCGGGCAGGCGGCGCTGCTGGTGGCGCTGCCGCAGAACCCCACGGCGTGGCGCCCCGACCGCCACCCGCAGGCGGCGCGGGCGGCGCGGTCCAAGGTGCTACGGCGCATGGTGGGCGCCGGGGTGCTGACCGCCGCCCAGGCGCGCGAGGCCGAGGCCGAGCCGCTGCCCGACGTGCGCCAGCCCATGCCCCTGCTGGCGGCGCACGTGGCGCGGCGGCTGGCGGCGGCGCGCGACCCGGCCGACCCGCCGGTGATCCCGACCACGCTGGACGCCGCCCTTCAGGCCAGGGTCGAGTCCCTGGTGCGCGCCCACGCGGACAGCCTGGGCGATCGCGTGTCCGTCGCCGCCCTGGTGGTCGAGGCACCCACCGGCGCGGCCCGCGCCTGGGTCGGCTCGCCCGGCCTGCTGGACACGCAACGGCGGGGCGCCATCGACATGACCCAGGCGCCGCGCTCGCCCGGGTCGGCCCTGAAACCGCTGATCTACGGCATGGCGTTCGAGGACGGCCTGCTGCATCCGCTGACCGAGATTGATGACCGGCCAATGAGGTTCGGCGGCGGGTATACGCCCGAGAACTTCGGCTTCGCCCATCACGGCCGGGTGACGGCGGCGGAGGCGCTGCGGCGCTCGTTGAACGTGCCGGCGGTGGCGGTGCTGGACCGCGTGGGACCGATGCGCTTCGCCGCCCGCCTGACCGAGGCCGGAGTGACCCCGCGCCGCCGGGGCGGGCTCGGCACGCCGGGTCTGCCGCTGGCGCTGGGCGGGCTGGGGGTGACGCTGGAGGAACTGGTGGGGCTGTACGCCACGATGGCCGCCGGCGGCGAGCGCCGCACGGTTCGGGTTCAGCCGACCCCGCCGGACACGGACGACCCGGTGCGCATCCTGTCCGAGGCCGCCGCGTGGCAGGTGCGGGCCATCCTGGCCGAGGCGCCGCCGGCCGCCGGCTTCGCGCCCGACGATGCCACCCGGGGTGGGCGCGCGGTGGCGTTCAAGACCGGCACGTCGTACGGGTTCCGCGACGCCTGGGCCATCGGCCTGGACGGCGACCACGTCATCGGCGTGTGGGTGGGCCGCGCCGACGGCACGCCCATTCCCGGCCACATCGGCCGCGACACGGCGGCGCCGCTCATGCGGGCGCTGTTCGATCTGCTGCCATCGCCGCGCCATCCGGTGCCGGGGCCACCCCCGCCCGGGCTGCTGGCGGTGGCCAGCCCCGCCGACCTGCCGCCGCCGCTGCGCCGCCTGACCGCGCCGGACGCCGGCCGGCGGCTGACCGGGCCGGGGACCGGGGCCGATCCCCTGCGGCTGCGTTTCCCGCCGGACGGTGCTACCCTCGATTGGGACCAGGCGGCGCTCGGCTTGGTGCTGGAGGCCGACGGCGGCCGCCGCCCCTATGCCTGGCTGGTCAACGGCCGTCCGCTGGAGACCGCGCCCTGGCACCGGGGCGCCCAATGGCGGCCGGACGGACGCGGGCAGGCGCGGGTGACGGTGGTCGATGCCGCCGGCCGCTCCGCCGCCGCCGAGATCTGGCTGCAGTAGAGGCTGGCGATTAGGGTCGGGCCTCTCTGGCCGATGGTCCGCGCCTTTTCGCGGCAAGGTTGAGGTTGGTGCGTCCTTACGTGGTTCCCGGGCGTGTTCGCCCTGTCAAAGGGGCTCCTTGAGGACGGAGATGTCAAATGCCGAAAAGGCATATTCACTTGGCTCCGGTAGAGGCGCGATCTGGTACGATGGGACACTCGTCCAGCACACCATGTTGGGTTTGCCGGAGCCAAGTGAATAAGCCGGTGCTGAAACCGTCAGATATCCCTTCGGTTCATAGAGTCTAGTGGCCGCGTTCATGCATCTCACCCAAGTCCTGGCCGGCGCGGCCCACGGCGGCGCCGAGACCTTTTTCTCCACGCTGGCTGTCGCCCTGCAGCAGGACGGCGTCGACCAGTCGCTGGTCGTTCGCCCGCACGTGCACCGGGTCGACGCCCTGCGCGCGGCCGGCTGCCGGGTCGAGACCGCGCCGTTCGGCGGTCGCCTGGACCTGCGCACGCCCGGCCTTCTGCGCCGCCACCTGCGGTCCCACGAGGCCACGGTGGCACTGTCCTGGATGAACCGGGCGGCGTCGAAACTGCCGGCCGGGCCGTGGATCCGCGCCGCTCGCCTGGGCGGGTACTACGACCTGAAGTACTACCGGGGCTTTGACCACCTGATCGCGGTCACCCCCGGCATCCGCCGCCACATCCTGGACGGCGGTTGGCCGGACCACCGCGTCCATTACATTCCCAATTTTTGCGTCGTCGATGAGACGGCGATCCCTGTGCCGCGCGCCGAATACGACACGCCCGAGGCCGCACCGCTGCTTCTGGCCCTGGGGCGGCTGCACCCGGTCAAGGGGCTGGACGTGCTGCTGCACGCCCTGGCCGACGTGCCGGGCGCCTGGCTGTGGATCGCCGGCGAGGGACCCGAGCGGGCGGCGCTGGAGGCCCTGGCGGAGAGGCTCGATGTCGCCGGGCGGGTGCGCTTCCTGGGCTGGCGCGACGACCGCACGGCGCTGATGCGCGCCGCCGATCTCGTGGTGTTTCCCTCGCGCTTCGAACCCTTCGGCACGGTCACGGTCGAGGCGTGGGCGCACGCCAGGCCGCTGGTGGTGGCCGACGCCGCCGGCCCGGCCGAGACCGTGCGCGACGGGGACGACGCCCTGCTGGTGCCCAGGGACGACGCCGCCGCCCTGGCCGGCGCCATCCGCCGGGTGCTGGAGGCGCCGGATCTGGCCGCGCATCTGGTCGGGCGCGGCCTGGAGCGCGTCGCCGTCGACTTTTCACGCGAGGCCGTCTTGGCCCGCTATCGGGCGGTGCTGGCGGGGATGGCGCGCAGGGGCGGTTAACGGATCCCCAGCGTCAGGCGCACGTTCTCCGCGTTAAGGGTGCGAATGATGTTCGTGAACCGTTCCAGGATCATGCGGATGACAGGATCGGTGCGCGCGAGATGAAACTCGAACGCCGCTTTCGGAACCACCGTCAGGACCGACGGCTCCAGGGCGCGGACGGTGGCGCTGCGGGGCTGGTCGTCGATCAGGGCCATCTCGCCCAGCAGGGTGCCGGCCTCGACCACGGCGATCACCACTTCGGCACCGCCGACCCGGCGCGAGATCTCCAACTTGCCGGAGCGCACCACGTAGGCGCGGTCGCCCGCGTCTCCCTCGTGAAACAACGTCTGCCCGGCGTCCAGTTCGATCTCGTATTGGTCACCGGGCGCGCCAACGCCCGGCACCGGTGTCAGGTCGTTCACCGTTCGGCCTCCACATCCCCGCCGCGCGGTCCCTTTTTTTTGCGCACGGTCGTAACTTTAGCGCCATCGAATAGACATGACCAGATGGCGCGTCGACAGGGGCCGCACCGCGACGACCAGTGTGGCAAATTGGCGTGCGTCCACCGGACGAGAGGTCCGTCCATGCGCGACCGAAAGTGTCAATAGCACGTGAAGATGTCAGGTTTTCATAGCACATCAAATGTCCGCTGCTGATGTTGGGCCTGTGGGGTTGTGGGCGGCGCGAAGCGGCGTCCACAAATCCACAGGCCGGGCCGCCGAGCGGAGTTAAGCGGCCTGTCTGCCATCGGCGTCCGCAAGAAGGGTGCCGTCGTCGGTGTAGCGGGCCAGGTAGCGCGGCCCATGAAAGGTTGTGAGCCCTCCGGCCGGGTAGCGCCTGACGCAGCCCGACTTTTTTTTTGTGTTGACGGCGGCGCCCGGCTTGCCCATCGTGGCCGCATGATCACGACCTTGCCCATCAAGACGCTGGCCCTACGCCTGGACCTGCTACTGGCTCTAACCCGCCGGTAAGCCCGTTGCCGCGCCCGCGCGGCGCCGTCCAGAGACCACCGTCCCGCAAGGTTCCGTTCCCATGATCCCCGCCATGCGCAGTCCGGCCGCCTCCGGTCGTTTGACGTCCATCCGCACCCTGCGACTAGCCTGCGGTCGCCGGCCGCGTCTTGCGTGGCCCGCCGGCGACCGTATCGCGGCCACCGATCTCCTCGTGTAGACTGAGCCCAAATCGCGCCCCGAAAGGCGCCCCGCGACGACCGGAGAGTTTCCATGCACGTCGATCCGAAAGCCAAGTACCGCCCGTTCCAACCCATCGACCTTCCCGACCGCACCTGGCCGTCGGCGACCATCACCCAGGCCCCCATCTGGGCTTCGGTCGATCTGCGCGACGGCAACCAGGCGCTCATCGAGCCCATGGGCATCCAGCGCAAGGCGCGCCTGTACGAAACCCTGGTGCGCATGGGCTTCAAGGAGATCGAGGTCGGCTTCCCGGCCGCCTCGCAGACCGATTTCGACTTCGCGCGCTACCTGATCGAGAACGACATGGTGCCGGAGGACGTGACGCTTCAGGTGCTGGTGCAGGCGCGCGAGCCGCTGATCCGCCGCACGTTCGAGGCGCTGAAGGGCTGCCGCCGGGCCATCGTCCACGTGTACAACTCGACGTCGGAATTGCAGCGCCGCGTCGTGTTCGGCATGGATCGCGCCGGCATCATCGACATCGCCCGCCAAGGCGCCGAGTTGATCCACTCGCTGGCCGGTGAGACCGACACCGACATTCACTATCAGTATTCACCCGAGAGCTTCACCGGCACCGAGCTCGACTTCGCCGTTGAGATCTGCGAGGCGGTGATGGATGTCTTCCAGCCGACGCCCGAAAAGCGCCTGATCCTCAACCTGCCCAGCACGGTGGAGATGGCCACGCCGAACGTCTACGCCGACCAGATCGAGTGGTTCTCGCGGAACGTCAAGAACCGCGACAGCGTCATCATTTCCCTGCACCCCCACAACGACCGGGGGACGGGCGTGGCGGCGACGGAACTGGCGCTCATGGCCGGGGCCGACCGGGTCGAGGGCACGCTGTTCGGCAACGGCGAACGCACCGGCAACGTCGATATCGTCACCCTGGCGCTCAACATGTTCACGCAGGGCGTGGACCCGGGGCTTGATTGCTCCAACATGCCCGAGCTCGTGACCACGGCCGAATACTGCAACCGCCTGCCGGTGCATCCGCGCCACCCCTATGCGGGCGAACTCGTGTTCACGGCCTTCTCGGGCTCGCACCAGGACGCCATCAACAAGGGCCTGCGCGCCATCCGCCAGTCCAACAGCGGCGTGTGGGAGGTTCCGTACCTGCCGATCGACCCGGCCGACGTGGGCCGCACCTACGAGGCTGTCATCCGCATCAACAGCCAGTCCGGCAAGGGCGGGGTGGCGCACATTCTGGAGCGGGACCACGCGCTTCAGATGCCGCGTACCCTTCAGGTTGAGTTCTCGGGTGTCGTCCAGCACATCACCGACGAGAGCGAGGGCGAGGTCACGGCCAAGCAATTGTGGGACATCTTCCAGAAGGAATACCTGGTCCAGCACCCGGGCGATCTGTCGCTCAAGGAATACCGTACGGTGCCCGACACCCACGCCACCGATGTTCGCGTGCTTGACGCCGTGCTCGTGGTGAACGGCGAGGAGCACAAGATCTCCGGGCGCGGCAACGGACCGCTGGATGCGTTCGTCGATGCCCTCCGGAAAGACCTCGGCATGGCGCTGGAGGTGGTGAACTACTCCGAGCACGCGTTGGGCGTGGGGGCGAACGCCCAGGCCTACGCCTACGTCGAGATGAAGGCGGAAGGCCACGCGCCCATGTACGGCGTCGGCCGCCATACCAACATCGTGCAGGCGTCGCTGAACGCCATCCTGTCGTCGGTCAACCGGGTGCGGCGCCTGAACGCGGCCGGCTGCTCGGGCGGGGCACGCTCGACCCAAAAGGCCAAGGAGGACGCCCAGGCGGCGGGCACCGGCGCGGCGGCGGAGTAGGGCCGGTGGCCTCTTGACACGGCGGGCCACTGTCGTATCGTCAAAATAGTGGTAAAATTTGCGGAAAACCTCCGGGAGGGACCGCCATGGCACGGACGCTAGCCTTCGGGCGTCGACAGTCGGACTCGCGCCATCAGGCGTCGCGCGCGGCACGCGGCTTGGCGCCGAACACGCGGGCCTCGGCCTATGCGGAGACCGAACGCTTCGCGCGGTCCCTCTATGCGGACGACGCAAGGGCGGCGCGGCGGCTGCGGAACCGGCTCCTCATGGGCGGGGCCGTGGGCTTGGTCGTCGTGGCCTTGGGCGTGCCCCAGCTTGGCGCCGTTCTCGGATCGATGGACGCCGGGTCCAGCCGGGTCGCCGCTGATCTCAACGCCCTGTCGCCCGAGGACCTGGCGGCGCTGGAACCGGCGGCCGGCGAGTCGCCGGGGCCGCTGCAACGGCTGCTTGATGCCCTGCGGCAGTAGCCGAAAGGGCGGGGGCATCCCGGGTCTCTTCTCATGTCTTCCCTGGTGACCTCAGGGGTCGGCGACTCCATGGCGCTGGCGCTGGCCGAGGCGCGCGCGGCCGGTGCGCGCGGCGAGGTCCCTGTTGGCGCCCTGCTGCTGGACGCCCAGGGCCATGTTCTCGCCCAAGCGGGCAACCAGGTGGAAGCCGACGCCGATCCCACGGCCCACGCCGAGATGCTGGTGATCCGCGCCGCCGCCCGGCGCCTCGGGACGCCTCGGCTGGAGGGCTGTTCCCTCGTGGTCACGCTGGAGCCGTGCGCCATGTGCGCCCAGGCCATCGCCCTGGCGCGCGTGCGGCGACTGGTGTTCGGCGCCTACGACCCGAAGGGGGGTGGGGTGGAGCACGGGGCGCGGGTGTTCGAGCGCGCCACCTGCCATCACCGTCCGGAGGTCATCGGCGGTGTGCGCGCCAGTGAGGCCGGCGCCCTGATGCGCGCCTTCTTCCAAGAGCGGCGATAGCCTGAGCGGCACCCTGAAAGGTCAGCCCGCCGAGGCCCTACAACAACCGCAGTTGATCCCCCGCCCGGGGCGGCGGTGCAAAGCGGGTGCAATCCAGGTCGTAGCCCCGCCGGGTCAGGCCCAGGCGGCGGGTGGCCACGGCGAACCGGCGCGACAGCAACGCGGCATCCGGTCCGGTGCCTTTCATGCGCTCATGAAAGCGCGACGAGGACGCCGCGCCGTCGCGCATCGCGCCGATCCGGCTCAGGACCCGGCGGGCGCGGTCGGGCACGTGCGTCTCCAGCCACTCCTGGAACAGCCCCTCCACCTCCAGCGGCAGGCGCACGACGATATAGTCCGCCTGGGCCGCGCCGGCCTCGGCGGCGGCCTCAAGGATGCGTTCCATCTCGTGGTCGGTCAGGCCCGGGATGATCGGCGCCACCATCACCGCCACCGGCACGCCCGCGTCGGCCAGCGTGCGGACCGCCCGCAACCGCGCGGCCGGCGGGCTGGCGCGCGGCTCCAACCGGCGGGCGAGGTCGCGGTCCAGGGTGGTGACCGACAGCGCCACGGCGGCGAGGTTGCGCGCCGCCATGTCGGCGAGGAGGTCCGCGTCCCGTTCGACCATGGCCGACTTGGTGGTGATGGTCACCGGATGGTTGAACGCGGACAGCACGTCCAGCACCTGCCGCATCAGTCCGAGCCGCCGTTCGACCGATTGGTACGGGTCGGTGTTGGTGCCGATGGCGATGGGCGCGGGCCGATACCCCGACTTGCGCAGTTCGGCGTCCAACAGGGCGGCGGCGTCCGGCTTCATGAACAGCCGCGTCTCGAAGTCCAGCCCCGGCGACAGGCCCAGATAGGCGTGCGTCGGCCGGGCGTAGCAGTAGACGCAGCCGTGCTCGCAGCCCCGGTACAGGTTGATCGAGCGGTCGAACGGCACGTCCGGCGAACAGTTCCGCGTCATGATCGAGCGGCTGGTGTCCACCGCGACCCGCGTTTCCGGGGCGGGCAGGGGACCCCAGCCCTCCGGGTCGTCTCCGTCGTCCGCGCGCGGCGCCAGTGTGCCCCAGCCGTCGTCCTCGATCTCGTGGCGCACCGGCTCAAAGCGGCCGTCCGGGTTGGACAGCGCGCCGCGATGGGGGGCGGTCGGTCGATGCGTGGCTCGGCTCATGCGGCCATCATGCCCGAAGGTCAGAACGGAGCAAGAACAAAAATGGCCCCCGTGCCGCCTCCGCCCGGCGATTCAGGAATTGCATTTGCATGGGTTCTGAGGGAGCGTGGCGACCCCATGTCTTGAGGGGTCCCGGGGACGATCCGGGGTCCGCTTTCCGGCCAAAACCACGAAGGACTCTCCTGAATGCCCCTGCTGGACGTGCGTGACCTGGTGGTCGAGTTCCCCACCCGGCACGGCACCCTGACGGCGGTCGACTCCGTCAGCTTCACCGTGGACAAGGGCGAGCGCCTGGGCATCGTCGGCGAGTCGGGCGCCGGCAAGTCCGTGGCCGCGTTCGCCATCCTGAACCTGCTCAGCCGCCCCGGGCGCATCGCCGGCGGACAGATTCTGTTCGAGGGGCGGGACCTGACCAAACTGTCGACGCAACAGATGCGCTCGGTGCGGGGCAACCGGATCAGCATGATCTTTCAGGATCCGATGATGACGCTGAACCCGGTGCTGAGCATCGGTACGCAGATGATCGAGACCCTGAAGGCCCACCGGCGCGACATCAGCGATGCCGAAGCCAAGCGCATCGCCATCGCCCGCCTGGGTGAGGTCAAGATCCCCTCGCCGGAGAACCGCATGGGGTCCTATCCGCACGAACTGTCCGGCGGAATGCGCCAGCGCGTGGTGATCGCCATCGCCCTGTTGACCGAGCCGGCGCTGATCATCGCCGACGAGCCCACGACGGCCCTGGACGTGACCATCCAGGCGGAAATCATGAGCCTGATGCTGGCCCTGTGCAGAAGCCACGGCGTCGGGCTGATCCTCATCACCCACGATCTGGCCGTGGTCTCGCAGGTCACGCAAAGGGTGGTGGTGCTCTATGCCGGCCGGGTGGTGGAATCGGGCGCCACCGCGCGTGTGGTTCATGACCCGGTGCATCCCTACACGCGCGGCCTGCTGTCGGCGCTGCCGGGCGAGGGCACGCCGGGCGCGCGCCTGAGCCAGATCCGGGGCAGTATGCCGTCGCTGAACGCCATTCCCGAGGGCTGCCCGTTCCATCCCCGCTGCGACTATGCGCAGGACCGCTGCCGCGCGGCCGTGCCGCCGCTGGACGATTTCGAGGGACACAGGGTGCGGTGCGTGCGCGCCGACGAGTTGATGGCGGGGGCGGCGGCATGAGAGAGGCGGCCGATCACCCGCTGGTCGAGGCGCGGGGCATCGTCAAGCACTTCGACCTGGGCGGGCACTTCCTGCAACGCGAGCGGCCGGTGGTGAAGGCGCTCAACGACGTCTCCATCACCGTGCGGCGCGGCGAGGCGTTCTGTCTGGTGGGCGAGTCCGGTTGCGGCAAGTCCACCCTGGCGCGGGTCATCATGGGATTGCTCGACCCCACCGACGGCGCGATTCATTTCGACGGCACGCGCATCGACGCGCTCAAGCACACGGCGCGCAAGCCGTTCCATCGCCGGATGCAGATGATCTTTCAGAACCCTTATGCGTCGCTGAACCCGCGCCGCACGGTGCAGCAGACGCTGGAGGAGCCGGTTCGCTTCCACTTCCCAAAGCTGTCGGATGCCGAGGTCAAGGAGCGGGTCGAGCGCATCATGGTGTCGGTCGGCAACGATCCCGGCTGGGTTAAGCGCTATCCGCACGAGTTCTCAGGCGGCCAGCGCCAGCGCATCTCCATCGCCCGGGCGCTGATGGTCGAGCCGGACTTCGTGGTGGCCGACGAGCCCATCTCGGCGCTGGACGTGTCCATCCAGGCGCAGGTCCTCAACGTGATGATGGACACGCAGGACAAGCTGGACCTGACCTATCTGTTCATCACCCATGATTTGTCCGTCGTGCGTCACTTCGGCAGCCGCGTGGGGGTGATGTATCTGGGGACGCTGTGCGAACTGGCCGACACGGCGACGCTGTTCGAGCGGCCGCGCCACCCCTACACGCGGATTTTGCTGTCCGCCATCCCGCGCATTTCCACCGACGAGATGCAGCCGCCCGGCCTGCCCGGCGAGGTGCCGTCGGCCATGAACCTGCCGTCGGGGTGCGTGTTCCACGACCGCTGTCCGCTGGCCAATGCCCGCTGCTCGGCCGAGGTGCCGAAGGCGCTGCCCCAGGACGACGGCGCGCTGGTGGCCTGTCACGCGGTGGAGGAAGGGCGGGACGCATAGGCGCGTGGTTTTGCCTCGCCCGGTCCGGCGATCCCGGCACCATCACGGAACCGAAGGAGGAAGCCCGATGCGGTCTTGGTCTCGTGTGTTGGCAACCGGCGCGGGAATCGGCTTGGCCCTGGCCTTTTCCGCCCCTGCCGTCGCTGCGCCGCTGGAGGTGCAGCCCGTCACCGACGGTGTCTATGCCCTGGTCGGCCCGATGGCGCAGCGCGATCCGGAGAACCTGGGCAACAACGCCACCTTTGGCCTCGTCGTCACGGACGACGGCGCGGTGCTGATCGATCCGGGCGGCAGTTACAAGGGCGCCGCCCAGATCGACGCGGCCATCGACACGGTGACCGCCCAGCCGGTGCGCGTGGTCGTCAACACCGGCGGGCAGGATCACCGCTGGCTCGGCAACGGTTATTGGGTGGACCAGGGGGCGGACATCATCGCCTCGGCCGAGGCTGTCGCCGACCAGCAGGAGCGCGGTTCGATGCAGCTCTCCATGCTGGCGCAGTTGATCGGGGACGGCCTTAACGGCACCGAGCCGGTCCACGCCGGCACGGTGTTCGATGACAATCACACCTTCAGCCTGGGCGGCGTGGCGTTTGAGGTGTACCACCCCGGTCCCGCCCACACGCCGGGCGACAGCTATGTCTGGGTGCCGTCGAAGGACATCGTGTTCAGCGGCGACATCGTGTTCGTGGGTCGTCTGCTGGGGGTGCAGGAGCATTCGAACGCGCGCGCCTGGATCGAGGCCTTCGACGCCATGGCCGCCCACGACCCGGCGTACCTGGTGCCGGGCCACGGTCCGGCCACCACGCTGGAGCGGGCGCGCGCGGAGACGCGGGGCTACCTCGCCCACCTGCGCGCGGTGGTGGGCGCGCATCTGGACGCCGGCGGGTCGATCACCGAGGTCGGAAGCGTGGACCAGTCGGCCTTTTCCCATCTGGCGCAGTTCGAGGGGCTCGCCGGCCGCAACGCGCAGCAGGTGTTCTCGGAGATGGAGTGGGAGTGACCCTCGGGCGGGGCCGGCAGTGTGTCCCCACGCGGACCCGACCGTCGGCGGCTCCGAGTCCGTAACATTTCGATTGTCATGAAAATAACCTCGACGACGCGGATCGGTTCGAATATTCTCGAATTATGGTTCCGGCCGCGACCGGATCGGTCGTGGCGCCGTCGCAAGGGATTGAGCGCGCAATGTCATTTTTCGAACGCACCCTGACCCTGTGGGTGGCGGCCTGCATCGTCACCGGCATCGCCCTGGGGCACTTTTTTCCATCGGTCTTCCAGGCCATCGGCGCCGCCGAGGTGGCCAAGGTCAACCTGCCGGTGGCGGTGTTGATCTGGCTGATGATCATTCCCATGCTGGTGAAGATCGATTTCGCGGCGCTGGCCCGCGTCGGCGAGCACTGGCGCGGGATCGGTGTCACACTGCTGGTCAACTGGGCGCTGAAGCCGTTCACCATGGCGCTGCTGGCGTGGCTGTTCATGGGCTGGCTGTTCGCGCCCTGGCTGCCGGCCGAGCAGATCGACAGCTACATCGCCGGACTGATCCTGCTGGCGGCGGCGCCGTGCACGGCCATGGTGTTCGTGTGGTCGAACCTGTGCCGGGGCGAGCCGCACTTCACGCTGACCCAGGTGGCGTTGAATGATTCCATCATGGTGGTGGCCTTCGCGCCCATCGTCGGCCTGCTGCTGGGGTTGTCGGCCATTACCGTCCCTTGGGACACGCTGCTGCTGTCGGTGGTGCTGTACATCGCGGTGCCGGTGGTCCTCGCCCAGGCGTTGCGGCGCCGGGTGCTGGCGCGGGGTGGCGAGGCGGCGTTGGCGGGATGGCTGAGCCGGCTTCAACCGGCGTCGCTGGGGGCGTTGCTGGCGACCCTGGTGCTGCTGTTCGGGTTCCAGGGCGAGCAGATTCTGGCGCAGCCGTTCATCATCGCCCTGCTGGCGGTGCCGATCCTGATCCAGGTGTACCTGAACTCCGGGCTGGCCTATCTGCTGAACCGGATCAGCGGCGAGGCCCATTGCGTTGCCGGGCCGTCGGCGTTGATCGGCGCCTCGAACTTCTTTGAACTGGCGGTGGCGGCGGCGATCAGCCTGTTCGGCTTCGACTCCGGGGCCGCACTGGCGACGGTGGTGGGCGTGCTGATCGAGGTGCCGGTGATGCTGTCCGTCGTGGCCATCGTCAACCGCACCCAGGGCTGGTACGAGGCGGGCGCGGCGGTGCGGCGGCGCGTGGCCAGGGCGGATGCGTGACTGTTCGGCGATTGCAGAACAATCGATTGACAGCGCGTCGGTGGCGTGCCACGCTCGGCCCATGATCGACGACCGCCTGGAAGCCACCGCCCGCTGCCTGGGCGAACTGGGCCACCCTGTGCGCCTGGCCGTGTTCCGCCTGCTGGTGCGCGCGGGGCCGGAGGGCGCGGTTGTGGGCGACCTGTTGCGACACGTGGATATCCCCAAGTCGACGTTGTCGCACCACCTGCAGCACCTGATCATGGTCGGCTTGGTGCATCAGAAACGCGAGGGCCGGTCGCTGCGCTGCTTCGTGGATACGAAGGAGGCGAAGGCGATGCTTGACTACCTGTTGGAAGAGTGCTGCCAGGGCCTGACGGACGCGCCGGCCTGCGTTGTGGGCGACCCGGCGGACCAGGGCGCGGCGTGATCCCGGCCGACGCCAGGATTGACCGGTCTTGCCGGTCTGCCATCACGTGTGAATACAATAGGCCGTCAGTCGAGGGTCGTCGCTTCGCTCCTCGCAATGAGGCGGCGAAGACGACGACGTGTGTGCATCCGACAGGCCCGGAGCGAAGAGGTTTTTATGCGCGTGTTCCAGTCCCCGGCGCAGCGCGGCCACGCCGGCGACACCTTCCTGGTCAGCGGTCAGCCCCGTCCTATCCCGGAGCAGCCGGAGCGGTTGGACCACTTTGACCGCGCCGTCGCCGCCCTGGGCCTGTCCGTCGAGACCCCGCCCGACGCCGGCGACCGGCCGCTGGCCCGCGTGCACACGCCGGAGTATTTGGACTTCCTGCGCACCATCTGGGACGTCTGGCAGACCCTGCCCGGTGCCGGCGGCGATGTGCGGCCCAACGTGCACCCGCCCCGGCGCGACGGCGCGTATCCGCTGGCGCCAGTGGGCCGGGCCGGGTTCCACCTGGGCGATCAAGCGTGTCCGGTGCTGCGTGATACCTGGCCGACGGTGCGCGCCAGCGCGCACGCGGCGGTGGCGGCGGCGCGGGCGGTGACCGGCGGCGCCGGCGAGGCCTATGCCATGTGCCGGCCGCCCGGGCACCATGCCGGGCCGGACCTGGCCGGCGGCTTCTGCTACCTGAACAACAGCGCCATTGCCGCCGCCGAACTGGCGGCCGGCGGCCGGCGCGTGGCCGTGCTGGACGTCGATCTGCACCACGGCAACGGCACCCAGGACATCTTCTATCATCGCGCCGACGTGCTGACCGTCTCGGTCCATGCCGACCCGGCCGCGTTCTATCCGTTCTTCTGGGGACACGCCGCCGAGCGCGGCCGGGACGCCGGGCTGGGCTTCAACCTGAATCTGCCGCTGCCGCTGGGCACCGGCGACGACGGCTATCTGGCGGCGGTCGAAACGGCGCTGGCGCGCATCGACGCGTTCGCGCCGGACGCTCTGGTGGTGGCGCTGGGCCTGGATGCGTCCGAGGACGACCCGTTCGGTGGCCTGCGTGTGACCCCCGACGGTTTCGCCCGCCTGGGCGCGCTGTTGGGCGCCGTCCGGTGGCCCACTGTCCTGGTGCAGGAGGGGGGCTACATCTCGCCGACGCTGAGCGAGAACCTGCGGCGCGTCCTGGGCGCCTTTCTGGCCGAGCGTTAGGCGCCGGGCTCGGTCTGCAGGAACCGCAGCCGGTCGGCCTCAAACACGCCGCAGGTCAGGCGGCCTGTCTCCACGGCACCGGTGTCGAGGGCAATGCGATTGGTCAGCATCAGGGGGCGCGGCGTGATGGTGTGGCCATGTACCACGACGGCGCCGAAATCGGCATCGCTGGTCAGGAACGGCCCCCGGATCCACAACAGATCGTCTGCGGCCTGGTGATCCGGATCCACCCCGGGCCGGATCCCGGCATGGACGAACAGGTAACCCCCTTCGCGGTGCATCAGGTTCAGATCACGCAGGAACAGCATGTGCCGCTCGGGCAGGGCGTCCAGAAGCGCGGCGCGCAAGTGGTTTTCCGCCTCCCCGACCAGGAAGGCGCTGTCCGGTGCCGGCACGCCATAGCTCGCGAGCGTCTGGAACCCGCCGTTGCACAGCCAGCCCGCCACCTCCGCCTTGCCGTCGAGGAACGACAGCAGGAAATCCTCGTGGTTGCCCTTCAGGAAGACCGTTTCAAGGCCCTTGGGCATTCCGTTGGTCAGGATATCGAGAACCCGGCGCGACCGTGGCCCGCGATCAATGTAGTCCCCCAGGAACACGGCAACAGCCCGATCGAGGCTCTCGTCGGCCCGGGCCAGGTCCACGTCAATGGCGTCCAGCAGCCCCTCAAGCAGGTCGGCACGCCCATGGATGTCGGGAACGGCGTAGACCCTGGTGCCGTCCGGCGCCCGGCCGGGCGCCGGGATCCAGAAGTCGACGGGCCAGGTTCCCTCCATCATGGTCACGATGCAGACTCTCTCTTTTCGGTCGCGAAACCCGACACCAATTCCACCAACGAACCGTGGAGGCGGGTTCTCCGCCTTGGCGGGAGGCGAGCAAGAGGCTAATGTTGCCGTGTCGCGCGCACCCTTCGGTCATGCCTTGGTCGCATGGAGCCCTGTAATGATTTCATGGCAGTTTAACACATGATCACAGGCAATGCCTTCCTCCATGCGGACCAGAGTCTTTTGGATTCCCTGGCCCGCATGTCGCGATCGATCCGGGGGCGCGAGGCCATATATATAGCGTTGTCGCGCCTGCGGCCACGCAACAGAACGCCGATCCGGGTCCGCATTGCCGCCCAGTTGTTCGCGCCCCTCGTGGCCGGTTACGGCTGTGAGGTCTTCATCCTTTCGAACGGGGATCTGGTGGTCCTGGGAACGGACATGCCGCCCAGCGCCCTGGAGGTCCAGGGCGAGCGCCTGCGCGCCCTGTTCCGGTCCGACCCGGGCAGCACGAGCGAAGATTCGGATGGCAACGATCCCTTCCTGACCCTCTACGACCTGCAACGCGACCGGGAGTCGTTGCGCCTGAAGGTGGAAGAGCTGGGTCGGGACCACGTAGAGCTGATCGAGTCCCAACGCAAGGACGTTCAGACCGAACGCGCCAAGGACGAGCCCCTGGCACCGGGTCACCTGCGCCATATCGGCCGGGCGCTGGGCAACCTCGACCCACAGCCGCTGGTGCAGCGTCAGGCCGTGCTGCGAATCGACGAGGATCGCCACGGTCGCTTCCAGTACGAAGAATATTTTGTCGCCATGGCCGAGGTGCGCCAGGCCTGCGCGCCCAACGTCGACCTGTTCGCCAACCGCTGGCTGTTCCAGGACGTCTGCCGGCAACTGGACCCACGCATCGTCGCCGCGATCACCCAACTGCCGCTGCCGAAGCCGCCGATTGGCGTCGGCCTCAACCTCAACCTGGAAACGGTGCTCAGCCCGGCCATGGAACGGCTGCACACCGCCCTGCCCAAGGGATCGCGGATGACGGTCGAGGTGCAGGTGATCGACGCCTTCACCAACCTCGACCGCCTGGGCCAGGCCAACGCGTGGCTGACCAAGCGCGGGCATAGCCTGGTGCTGGACGGCGTCTCGCCCCGCGCCCTGGCCATGATCGACCCGGCACGGCTGGATGTCGGCGGCCTGAAACTGACCTGGGATCCCGATCTGGCCGATCCGGCCGCCATCTGGGACGGTCCGCACCCGAAGGCGCTGATCCGCACGCTGGGGGTCGACCGCATCATCCTGGCCCGGGTCGAGAACGAGACCGCCCTGACCTGGGGCATGGCGCAGGGCATCCACTCCTTCCAGGGGTTTTTCGTCGACCGGGTCATCGGCGCCACGACCATGGCCGGGTGCCCGAAGCGCGAGATGTGCACCCTGGCGCAGTGCGTCGAGCGCCGCCGCTCGGCCGCGGGTCCGACCCGCGGGGCGTGCCCCAATCCGCCGCATCTCGACTCCGTGACGCGCCTGCACAATCTCGCGGGCGGGCTCGGTGGCCGGTCCGCCTCCGGAAACCCCGCCGCGCCCCAGGGAGGTGCTCATGGCTGAGGTTCGCTCCGCCGTTTCCTCCGCGTTTGCATTGCCCGAATACGTGAGAGAGATTTCCGAGAGCCATCAGGACGTGAGAGCCCTGCGCTTGGCCTTGTCCGAGTTGCGCCCCGACAGCTGGGACACCGATGTCATTCAGGCGCTGGATCAGGCCATCCAGCCGCTGGCGCGGTCCAACGGCGTGCGCGTCTTCCGGCTGCCGGGCAAGGATTACCTGATCTGTTTTCACCGCGATCAGACCGATGCCGTGCGCTCGCTGCTGATCCGGATGCGCCTGTTGATCCCCGACGATCCCTTGACCGCGCATCTGCTGAACCCGGCCGGACAGAACAGCCCGCTTTTGACGTGGTGGTCGCTGGACCGGGATTTCGCCGTGCTGCGGTCCATGGCCAAGCGGATCGAGGCCGTGGCCATGGCCAAAGCCGAGACCGCCGCCGCCCAGAGCCAGACCAAGCCCCGGCCGGACTACTCCCGGTCGGCCGCGTTCGCCGAAGGCAAGAGGGCCGAAACGGCCCCGCAACGCCCCCAGGGCATCGATGACGAGGCGCCCGACGGGCCACCGCCCGGCCTTATTGACAGTACCGGCAGCAACCGGCCGGCCGGGTCGGACCGCCAGCCCCTGGACGCCGACATTCTCGACCGCCTGATCAGCGGCCTCAACCGCGCCGACCTGTCGAACCACGTGCGGTTGCAGACCATCTGCGCGGTGGTGGGGGGGGCGCCGCCGCAATCGCTGTACTCGGAGATCTACGTCTCCATCCCCAAGCTGCGCGATACCGTGGCGCCGCAGGTGGACCTGACCGCCAACCGGTGGCTGTTCCAGCACTTCACCGAAACGCTGGATCGGCGCATCCTGTCGTGGCTCAACCACGAGGGTCCGCGCCTGATCCGTGGCGGCTTCGCCATCAACATCAACGTCGGGTCGATCCTGTCGGACGCCTTCCTGCGGTTCGAGGAGCGTGTCGCCGCCGCCCTGCACGGCACGGCGGTTCTGGAACTGCGCGTCGAGGACGTGTTCGCCGACCTGGAGGCCTTCACCTTCGCGCGCGACTTCCTGCACCAGCGCGGGTACCGGATCTGCCTGGATTCACTGAGCCCCGAGGAAATGGCCCTGCTCAACCGGGAACGCCTGGGTGTCGACATGATGAAGCTGTTCTGGCGGCCGGACCTGCCCGAGCTTCTATCACAGGGTCCCGGCGCCGAACTGGCCGAGCGGTTGCGGGACGGCGAGGGGGCCACCACCATCCTCGCCCGCTGCGACGACCCGGCGGCCATAGACCTGGGCAAGTCGTTGGGGATCACCATGTTCCAGGGCCACCACATGGACAAGCTGCTGGCGGGCGGCGGCGGCCGGTGATCGCGAGGCGCGCATGACCGCCGGCGCCGCCCACGGCCCCGGCGCGCCACCCGCCGCGCTGCCCGGCGACGCGGTGATCGAGGCACGCGGCGTCGGCAAGGTCTTTCCGGGTCCCTCCGGGTCGAAGGTGACCGCCGTGCGGGATCTCGACCTGACCATCTCCGCCGGAACGACGGTTGGCCTGCTGGGCGGCAACGGAGCCGGCAAGACCACGACTCTGTCGATCATCTCGGGGCTGCTGCTGCCGACGACGGGGACGATCCGGGTGCTGGGACGCGACATGGGGCGCGAACGGCATCTGGCGCTGGCGCGCATGAACGTGTCCTCGCCCTATGTGGACCTGCCGCACCGCCTGACGGTGCGGGAGAACCTGACGGTCTACGGCCACCTGTACGGTGTCCGCGACGTGCGGGAGCGGATCGCGGAGGTGGTGGCCGACCTGCACCTTGGGGACCTGTTGACCCGCCCGGTCGGCAAGCTCTCGGCCGGGCAGAAGACCCGGGTCGCCCTGGCCAAGGCCATGCTCAACGACCCCGAACTCCTGCTGCTGGACGAGCCGACGGCGTCGCTGGACCCCGACACCGGCGACTGGGTGCGCGGCCACCTGGAGACTTGGCGGACGCGGCGCGGCGCCACCATCCTGCTGGCCTCGCACAACATGGCCGAGGTGGAGCGGCTGTGCGATACCGTGTTCGTCATGAAGGGCGGGCGTATCCATGACCAGGGCGCGCCGGGCGACCTGATCGCCCGCCACGGCCGCCGCACCCTGGAGGAGGTATTTCTGGACATCGCCCGACGCACCGATCCGCTGGCGTAATGTGCCAGGCCGACGGTGTGGCCCATCCGCCGCGAGCCGCTGGCCAAAAAACCAGAACCGCACCCGGCCTTTGCATCCGGCCGCCCATCGTCCTATATTCTTTAATGCCGGTTCGCCGGCTATGACGCTAAACCCTGTCTGGAATAAGCGTAGTGGACCCGGGGGCAGTGCCCGGCGCCTCCACCAGTTCCCGGTCCCGCCGGCGGCGGCGGGACCTGTCCTGGGGGCGAAACAGGATCGACACGCGTGGTAAAGAGACAGGCTGTGTTCGGCATGGCACCACCGTTATCGGGCCAAACGCAATAGTTGCCAACGACAACTATGCTCCGGAAGCCGTCGCCGCGTAATGCGGTGCTGGTGACCGATCTAAGCCCCGGGCGGTAGCACGTTCGGGCGGGGTCCGGAGGGCACCTGGCAACAGAAGCCCTCCACTCGTCCCGGCCATCCTGGCGCACCGTGGACAGCACCGTGGGCACCGGGACCTTGGCCTTGTTCGGCCGGGTTCGCGGGACGGAACGTATGGAACGCTCGGGACGCAAGACTCGGGACGCAAGAACGGACAGTTGCTTTTCGCCCTGCCGGCTTGCCGGCCCACGACAAGCGCACGGGATCAACGACGTGAGCGAAACAGTCACCACCTTCCATTATGACCGGATGGTCGAGGCCGCCCTGCGCGGCGTGCTGCGTGACGCACTCAGGGTGGTGGAGTCCCAGGGCGGACTGCCGGGCGAGCACCATTTCTACATCACCTTCGAGACCACCCGCCCGGGCGTCGTTCTGCCCGACCGGCTGCGCGCGCAGCACCCCCAGGACATGACCATCGTCCTGCAGAACCAGTTCTGGGATCTGAAGGTGTTCGACGACGCGCTGGAGGTGACCCTCAGCTTCAACCGCAAGCGCGAGCGCCTGCGCGTGCCGTTCGCCGCCGTCACCGCCTTCGCCGATCCGCACGCCAGTTTCGGCCTGCAGTTCCAGACCGAGAGCGGCACCGACCTGGACGACATGGACGACAGCGGCGCGGCCGAGTGGGACGCGCTGATGGGCGACGGCGAGACCAACGACGAGCAGGGCCAGCCCGACTCGGCGGCGCAGACCGACGCCGACGGCGCCAACGTCATCGCCCTCGACGCCTTCCGCAAGAAGCAGTAAACCCGGTCCACAGACGACATCATCGGTGCCGGCCGGCCGCCGCGCGCGCTGGCTCGCGCCGTGTTTCAACGGGAGTGCGCCATGCTTGATGCCGGCTTCGCCGAGATGTTTCCGCTCGCCACCGATGACACGGCCTATCGCAAGGTGACCGCCGACGGGATCGCCCTCGACCGTTTCCGGGGAGAGGACATGCTGGTGGTCGAGCCGGCGGCCCTGACCCGGCTGGCCGAGGAGGCGTTCCGCGACATCTCCCACCTGCTGCGGCCGTCGCATCTGGCGCAACTGCGGGCCATCATGGACGACCCGGAGGCCTCGGCCAACGACCGCTTCGTCGCCCTGGAACTGCTGAAGAACGCCAACATCTCGGCCGGCATGGTCCTGCCCATGTGCCAGGATACGGGCACCGCCATCATCCTGGGCAAGAAGGGCCAGCGCGTGTTCACCGGCGGCGACGACGCCCTGGCGCTGTCCGAGGGCGTGGCCAACGCCTACGCCAACCTGAACCTGCGCTACTCGCAGATGTCGCCGCGCGACATGTACGACGAGGTCAACACGCGCAACAACCTGCCGGCCCAGATCGACCTGTACGCCACGCCGGGCGAGGGCTATTCGTTCCTGTTCATGGCCAAGGGCGGCGGTTCGGCCAACAAGGCGTTCCTGTACCAACAGACGCGCGCGGTCCTGAGCCCGAAAAGCCTGCTGGCGTTTCTGGAGGAGCAGGTCAAGACCCTGGGCACGGCGGCCTGCCCGCCCTATCACCTGGCCATCGTTATCGGCGGCACCTCCGCCGAGGCCAACATGAAGACCGTCAAGCTGGCCTCCGCCAAGTACCTGGACGGGCTGCCGACGGCCGGCGGCGACCACGGCCATGCCTTCCGCGATCTGGACCTGGAGCAGGCGGTGCTGGAGATGACGCGGCGCCTGGGCATCGGCGCCCAGTTCGGCGGCAAGTACTTCTGCCATGACGTGCGGGTGGTGCGCCTGCCGCGCCACGGCGCCTCGCTGCCGGTGGGCATCGGCGTGTCGTGCTCGGCCGACCGTCAGGCCAAGGCGAAGATCACCCGCGACGGCGTCTTCCTGGAACAGATGGAGACCGACCCGGCCAAGTACATGCCGGACATCAAGGACGAAAAGCTGTCGGGCGACGTGGTCAAGATCGACCTGACCAAGCCCATGACCGAGATCCGGCGGACGCTCAGCCAGGTTCCCATCAAGACCCGGGTCAGCCTGACGGGACCGATGATCGTCGCCCGCGACATCGCCCACGCCAAGCTGAAGGAACGCCTGGACGCCGGCCAGGGCCTGCCGCAGTATTTCAAGGACCACCCGGTGTACTACGCCGGACCGGCCAAGACGCCGGAGGGCATGGCCTCGGGCTCGTTCGGTCCCACCACGGCCGGCCGCATGGACGCCTACGTCGACCTGTTCCAGGCCAACGGCGGCTCCATGGTCATGATCGCCAAGGGCAACCGGTCGAAGGCCGTCACCGACGCCTGCGCCAAGCACGGCGGGTTCTATCTGGGTTCGGTGGGCGGCGCGGCGGCCCAGCTCGCGCTCAACAGTATCCGGAAGGTCGAGGTACTGGAGTACCCCGAACTGGGCATGGAAGCCGTCTGGCGCATCGAGGTCGAGGACTTCCCCGCCTTTGTCATCGTCGACGACAAGGGCAACGACTTCTTCCGGCCGACCTAGTGCAGCGACGCCGTCAAGGGCTACACCCTTGACGGCAAACGTCGCGTAACCGGGGCAAAAGTCCGGGCGGTCAGGCCTGGCAGCGCGCCGCGACCAGG
>NZ_CAKZOT010000082.1 GCF_937138205.1 uncultured Rhodospira sp.
AGCCTCACGACCGACAACGAAAATCCATCTGAGAGAATAGTCACCGCATGTCGTCCCGACAATATGCTATGTACTGCTTTGGGTCAGACGCGTGCGCGGCGCCATCGCGGCTCGGCCGGCTCGGCCGGCCCGACCTGACCCGCCGCGCCGCTGGGCTGTGCCCGATGGAGGCGCCCGGAACGGGTCACCCATCGCGATGAGGTCAACGCCCCTTTGTTCATCGAACTGTGTTCATCGAAATGGCCGGTGTTTGGATCGAATTCGCGTACAAAGATTTTTCTTTTGTTGTTGAAGGCTTGTGTGGATAGGCGTATATCTTGGTCGAAGATTGGGGTGCATGGGAATCGTTGCTTGCCATAGGACGGACAGCATGAGGGCCAGCGCGCACGGTCACACGGGGCCAGGCCCCTGGGAGTCCCCTCCCGGGGCCGATCCCGGCGTGACGCCGGCAACGCCTTCCTTGTCGTCTTTGTCGGCGCCGTCCTCGCGTCGCGGCCTCTTGCGGACCGGCGCCCTGGCCGGCGCGTCCGGCGTGCTGTTGGGGCCGGCGTTGGCGGTCGAGGCGCTGGCGGCCAACAAGGCCACCGGCTTCCGGCTCGGCCAACACACCCGCAAGACGCGCGTCGTGATCGATCTGGCCGGCGAGCCCACCTACCGGGTTTTCACCCTGACCGAGCCGGCCCGGCTGTTGATCGACCTGGCGGACTCCGACTGGCTGGTGCCGGCCGGTGCGCTGCCCGACAGCACGGGCCATATCGCCCGCGTGCGCTATGGCTTGTTGGACGGCGGTCTGACACGCGTGGTGCTGGACCTGACCCGGCCGGCCCGCATCGAGACGGCTTTTGCCCTGTCGCCGCGCGACGGCCACGCGTGGCGCCTGGTGGTGGATGTCGTCGACACGCCGGCCCGCGCCTTCCGCGAGACGGCCGGCCACGCCCATGCGGTCGTGGGCGGACCGATACCGGAGACCCCTGCCACGACGACGGCGGCGGTCGCCCCGGCGCCGTCCGAGACGCCCGAAACCCCAGATCCCCCTGCCTCGGCGGTCGCGAGCCCCCCCGTTCCGCCGCCAGAGCCGCCGCCGCAGGAGCTGCCGCGGCCGATGCCCTCCATTCTGGCCACGGGGACCGAACTGACCGCCGCCGGCGCGGGCGCCGCCGCGCTGTCCCAAGTCGCCTTCGTCCCGGTCCCGGCGCGCAAGCCGCCACCGCCCCACAAGCCACTGATCGCGCTCGATCCGGGGCACGGTGGGCGCGATCCGGGCGCCATCAGCGTGCACGGCGTCTACGAGAAGGACATCACCCTGGCCATGGGCCGCGAGTTGCGCCGGGTGCTGGTCGGCACCGGCCGCTATCGCGTCTTCATGACGCGCGAAAGCGATGTCTCGGTGCGGTTGCGCGAGCGGGTGCGGCGCGCCCGCGAGGCCGGGGCGGACCTGTTCGTGTCGATCCATGCCGACGCCATCGGTAATCCCAAGGTCCGTGGCCTGTCGGTCTACACGCTGTCAGAGAAGGCGTCCGACGCCGAGGCGGCCGCCCTGGCGGAGCGCGAGAACAAGGCCGACATCATCCTCGGCATGGACCTGCAGCACGAATCACACGACGTCACCAGCATCCTGATCGACCTGGCCCAGCGCGAGACCATGAACCGTTCGGTCTCGTTCGCCAACGCGCTGCTGAAAGAGCTGCCGCCCGACATCCGCACGCTGAACCACAGCCGCCGGTTCGCCGGGTTCGCGGTGCTGAAGGCGCCGGACGTGCCGTCGGCGCTGCTGGAAATGGGCTACCTGTCCAACGCCACCGACGAGAAGCTGTTGCGCCAGCGGGCCTACCGCGCCAAGTTGGCGCAGGCCGTGGTGCGCTCGCTGGACCGGTTCTTCACCACCGTCCAGGGGGCGCGGCTGCCCTGAGACGCGGCGGCCTTGACCGCGCCACATTCCCATCCTAACGGAACGAGAGTGCGATCCTGGCGTTAACGCCATGCGTCCCGCCCCGCCCCGGCGATCCGAATTGGCAGGCGCGGAGCGGCCACACCCGCCAATGGTCATGCCCCCTGCCCATTGGTTTCATTCCCAGAACGCGCGACGGCCCCCCATGTTGAAGGTATTCCGGCTCTTTCTTAGCGGCACGATCGTCCTGTCGGTGGTCGGCTTGGCCGTCGTTGCCTACCTGTTCTGGCATTTCAGCGCCGACCTGCCGGCCTATCGGCACCTGAAGACCTACGAGCCGCCGGTTACCACGCGCGTCTATGCCTCGGACGGGCGGCTGATGGCCGAATACGCCATCGAGAAGCGCGTCTACCTGCCCATCGAGGCCATCCCGGAGCGGGTTCGCAATGCCTTCCTGTCGGCCGAGGACAAGTCGTTCTACAGCCACCCGGGCATCGACGCTCTGGGGCTGGCTCGCGCCGTCATCACCAACGTCCGCAACCTGAACACCGGCAGGCGGCCGGAGGGTGCGTCGACCATCACCCAGCAGGTGGCCAAGAACTTCCTGCTGACCAACGAGGTCTCGATCGAGCGCAAGATCCGCGAGGCGCTGCTCGCCTTCCGGCTGGAGCAGGCGTTCACCAAGGACCACATCCTCGAATTGTACCTGAACGAGATCTATCTCGGCTTTCAGTCCTACGGCGTGGCCGCCGCCGCCTTGAACTATTTCAACAAGTCGGTCGACGAACTGACCATTTCCGAGGCCGCTTTCCTGGCGGCGCTGCCCAAGGCGCCCAACAACTACCATCCCGTCAAGAATCCCCGTGCCGCCTACGCCCGCCGTGATTGGGTCATCGGCCGGATGCTGGACGACGGCCACATCACGCCCGAACAGGCCGAGCAGGCCCGTTCAGCGTCAATCATGCTGCGCGAGCGCGACGAGACCCAGGCGGTCTACGGCGCCGGGTTCTTCTCCGAGGAGATTCGCCGCACCCTGGCCGACCGCTACGGCGAGGACGCGCTGTACAAGGGCGGGCTGGCCGTGCGCTCGACCCTGGATCCGCGCCTGCAGAAGATCGCCGGTCGGGTGCTGCGCGAGGGGCTGGCCGCCTACGACCGCCGCCACGGCTGGCGCGGGCCGGTCACCACCCTGCCCGACGAACCCGGCTGGATGGGACCGCTGGAGGCAATCGAGCGGCCGCCCGGCGCGCCCGAGGAGTGGACGCTGGCGGCGGTGCTGGAGGTCGAGGCCAAAGCCGTCACCCTCGGCCTGCCCGGCGGCGAGAAAGCCACCATGCCGTTCGAGACCATGGAATGGGCGCGCCCGTGGCGGGAGAACCAGCGCGTCGGCCCCGCGCCGGACAGCGCCGACGACGTGCTGTCGCTCGGCGACGTGGTGCTGGTCGAAGAGGTCACCAACGACGAGGGCGAGCCGACCGGCACCTACGCCCTGCGCCAGATCCCCGAGATCGAGGGCGCCCTGGTGGCCATGGATCCGCACACCGGCCGCGTACTGGCGATGATGGGCGGCTTTTCCGCCGAACGCTCGGAGTTCAACCGCGCCACCCAGGCGCTGCGCCAGCCCGGCTCGGCCTTCAAGCCGTTCGTCTACATGGCGGCGCTGGAAAACGGCTACACCCCGGCGTCGATCATCCTCGACGCGCCGTTCGTCTACGACCAGGGGCCGGGCTTGGCCAAGTGGAAGCCGAAGAACTACTCGAACCGGTTCTACGGCCCCTCGACCCTGCGCATGGGCGTCGAGAAGTCGCGCAATCTGATGACCGTGCGCCTGGCCCAGGCCGTGGGCATGGACAACGTGGCCGACGTCGCCGAGCGGTTCGGCGTCGCCGACGACATGCCGCGCTACCTGGCCGCCTCGCTCGGCTCCATCGAGACCACCGTGCTGCGGCTGACCACCGCCTATGCCATGATCGCCAACGGCGGCAAGCGCATCGACGCCACCCTGATCGATCGCATCCAGGACCGCCACGGCGAGACCATCTATCGCCACGACGGGCGTCCGTGCGGACGCTGCCAGGAGGTCGGCTGGACCGGCCAGCCGGTGCCGGCCCTCCCCGATCCGCGCCCCCAGGTGATCGACCCCCTGACCGCCTACCAGATGGTGTCGATCCTGGAAGGCGTGGTGCGGCGCGGCACCGGCGGGCGCATCGGGGCGGCCATCAGCAAGCCGTTGGCCGGCAAGACCGGCACCTCCAACGACGCCGTCGACACCTGGTTCGTCGGCTTCTCGCCCGACCTGGCCGTGGGCGTGTTCGTCGGCTTCGACGAGCCGCGCACCCTGGGGCCGCGCGAGGCCGGCTCCACCGCCGCCGGCCCGATCTTCCGCGACTTCATGCTGGCCGCCCTGGAGGACACACCGGGCCGTCCGTTCCCGGTGCCGCCGGGCATCCAGTTCGTGAGCATCGACCGTCAGACCGGAACCCGCGCCAGCGGCGGCGAGGGCGCCATCACCGAGGCGTTCAAGCCGGGTGAGGGACCGGTCACCAACCCGACCGTGCTGGATGGCTCGGGCGCGGGAGGATATGGCGTGTCAGGGGACTACGGTTCCGCTGCTGTGCCCTCGACCCAGGGCGTGGGCGTGGTGCCGATGCCGGGAACCGCGGGCCGTTCGCCCTCGGCCGCCTATCAGCCCGGACAGCCGGTCGAACCGGGCCAGGGGCAGGTCGGCGGCCAAGTGGGCGGACAGGCGGGCGCGGCCCCGCCACCGCCACCGTCGGGCAGCCCCGCCGCGCCCCAGGCGGGCGGGTTGTATTGAGGACCCGCGCCCCTCAATCATCGTCCGCCAGCGCCGCCTTCGGGTCCGCCCGCGTCGCGCCGCTGGGGAACGTGCGCATCATCCACAGCAGCAGCAGCAGCCCCGGCACGGCCGCCAGGGTGGTGACCAGGAAATACGTCACCCAGTCCACCTGCTCCGCCAGCCAGCCACCGCCGGCCGAGAAGAACGTGCGCGCGAAGCTCATCAGGCTAGAGACCAGCGCGTACTGCGTCGCCGTGTAGGCGATGTTGCACAACGATGACAGGTAGGCCACGAACGCCGCCGTGCCCATGCCGCCGGTCAGGTTCTCGACGCTGATGGTCACCACCAGCCAGCCGAGCTCCGCCCCCACGTACGCTTGCCACGCGAAAACAAGGTTCGAGCCCGCCTGCGCCACGCCGCAGATCAACAGCGCCTTCATGATGCCCAATCGCGCCACCATCAGGCCACCCAGCAGGCCGCCGACGATGGTCATGACCACGCCGTAGCCCTTGGAGATCACGCCCACCTCGGTCTTGGTGAAGCCGATTTCCTCATAGAACGGCATGGCCATGATGCCCAGCAGCGCGTCGCCGTACTTGTAGAGCGCGATGAACACCAGGATCCAGATCCAGTGCCGCCGCGTCATGAAATCCACGAACGGGCACACCACCGCGCCGTACAGGAACCCCAGCGTCTCCCGCGCCCAGCCCGGCAGATGGGCGGTGCGCGCCAGCAGGGCCTCGACGCGCGATTCCTGCTCGCGCACGCTGGCCGTGGCGGCGGCGCGGTCGGGCTCGGGGCTGAGCAGGGCGGTGACGATGCCGATCCCCATCAGTCCGGCCATCGCCGAATAGGCCCAGAACCACCCGGCGACGTCGGCGACGATCAGCGCCCCGCCGCTGGCCACCACCATGCCGATGCGGTAGCCCAGCACGATGGTCCCGGCGCCGGCGCCGAGCTGGTGTTCCTCCAGGCTCTCGACACGGTAGGCGTCGATGACGATGTCCTGGGTGGCCGAGGCGAAGGCCAGCAGCACCGCCCACAGGGCCGTCCACCACAGATCAACGGCCGGGTCGGTCGCGCCCAACCCCACCATGCAGCCGATGATCAGGAGTTGGGCCAGCAGGAGCCAGCCGCGCCGCTGCCCCAGCAGGGGCGTCAGCAGCGGCAGCGACAGCCGGTCGACCAGTGGCGACCACAGGAACTTGAAGCCGTAGGCCGTGCTGGCGAAGGCGAACAGGCCGATGGTCGCCTTGGAGACCTCGGCCTCGGCCAGCCAGTACGACAGCGTCGAGAACACCAGCAGCAACGGCAGCCCGCTGGAGAAGCCCAGGAACAGCACGCGGATGACGCGGACGTCGCGGTAGACGGCCAGGCTGTGCCACCAGGCCTGAAGGCGAGGGGAGGACGCTGCGGGGATCACGGCGGCAGGAGCCTTTCAGCGGGGGGAGGAATGTCGATGGTGCCACCATCATCGTGTTCAGTATCCGCTGAAGCAAGGAGCGCTCGATGAGAAACCTACTCGTCGCAGTGTTGCTTTCCATGAGGCCGACGCGTAGCATCCTCGCACGTTATGGAGACAGCGTCCAAATTGACAGGTTCGGGCCAAGGACGACCCCCATGACTGATGACAAACCGTCCGACGGCCCCCTTTTGCGCATCACCAGCTACGACGCGGACACAGGCACGCTCTATCTTGAGGCCGATGCCGACGATACGGGGGCCGAAGCGGACCTGACCGATGACGAAATGATCGTTGTTCGCAACGCGGCGGGTCAGGTCGTGTCGGTGACGGTGCCGTTTATTGACACATACTGGTCCCGGCATTGGATAGCGTTGACGGAAGCCCTGTCACGGATCGGCCGTTTTGACCGCGCAGGCTTGGCCCGTGCGATCGGACGGCCCGGCGTGACGACGAGGCATATTTCCGCCTACCGCGCCGCGCGAACCGCGTCCGCCGGGCCGTACCGGGCTGGCGCTGGCCTGGATCGATAATCCCTGCGACGCCACAGGCAGGCTCGGACGGCGGGTGACCCGCCGTCCGATCGTGCGGCAAATGCCAGCCCCCTCACCCGCCCCGGGTCCGGCGGCGGACGGTGGCGACGATGCGGGCCAGGCCATGCACAATGGTCGCCAGCAGGGTCAGCCCCGCCAGCCCCCATCCGGTCACGGTCAGCCACGGATAGGTATCCCGCCCCGGCATATAGAAATCGGTCAGCGCCCCCAGCCGGCCGCCCTTTTTGTGGCATTCGTTGCAGGCGACGGCGTCCTCCTTCGGGGCCACCATGTGGTTCAGGGGCCAATAGGTCTCGGTCTCGACGAACCCGTAGTCCCCGGAGAACCCGACCGGCTGCAGCGCCATGCCGGCCTGCAACGCCTTGGGCCAATCGAAATTGTTCCAGAACGACGTGTCGTCCTTGCCGAACACATGCGGCAGGGCCAGCACGTTGCGCCCGGCGTCATAGGGCTGGCGGCTGCGCATCACCTTGAACGGCCAGATGCGCGAGTCCAGGTCGTCGGCCGCGCCCGCCGGGGCGTTGAGCGTGACCGGCCCTGACGGGTCGATGGTCTCGCCCTTCTTTACGTACTGGATGACGCCGTTGAACCAGCGGTATTCCGGCGTCATGTTTCCGGCCCAGGCGAAGTGGCCCTTTTTCGACGTATAGCTGACGTAGCCGTGCTCGTTGTGTTCGGTGAAAGGATCGCCCGCGTCCGTCAGGCGCCCGGCGGTGGACCAGTCCCAGGCGATCTTGGTCAGGCGATCACCGCGCGCGTACGCCGGGATGTGGCAGGTCTGGCAGGCCACGCGGTCGGTGTGGTCGTTCAGCTTCGACTGCTGCGGATGCGGCGTCATGCCGTGACAACTCTCGCAGGTGGCGCGGGTGTCGTCGGTATGGCCGGGCACGTCGATGCCTGTGCGGTCGACGGCCTTGGGGGCGTAGCGGCTGCCGGTCACCTCGTGGCCGCCGGTGGTGTGGCAGGTGGCGCACTGGAAATCGAGCCCGGCGGCGTCCATGTGCACGTCCAGGGCGAAGGTGGGCTCGATCAGCGAGGTGTCCAGGTCGCCGTGCTTGACGCCGTCCTCGCCGCCGCCGTTGAAGTGGCAGGCGCCGCAGTTGGCGCGGGACGTGGGGCCGACGTGCTGGGCGATGTCCGCCAGGTCCAGCGACGGATCGGCGCGGCCGGCATCCTTGGGCGGCTTGACGTAGTCGCCGGTGGTATCGTGGCAGACGAGGCAGTCGACCGCCGTTTCCGACGTGAAGTCGAAGCTTTCATCTTCCCAGCCGTAGCCGATGTGGCAGCTTGTGCAGCGTGGCCAGTTGGTCTCGATGGAAATACAGAAGTTGTTGACCACGTTGCGCTTGCCCAGGCCGGTCTGGCCGGTGACGGCGTTGTCATAGGTCCAGGTCCAGTGCGTCGTCTGGTGCAGTTGCTTGGCCGCGTTGGTGTGGCAGTGCAGGCAGGCCTCGGTCACCGCCGGGCCGTCGGCGAACGGCCCTTTCAACTCCTCGAACGTGGTATGGTCGGCGGTGGAATTCTCGGCCGTCGTCACCCAGGCCCCGGTGGAGCCGATGGCCCCCTGGGGATCGGCGTGGCCGACCGACGGCACCCCGGCCACGATCGCGGCGAGGCATAGGCCGGCGGCCATGACAAGACCGGACCAGACGTCACGGCCCGATAGGGGATGGCAGACTCCTCCCGGCATCTTGGTTGTCTCCCTGTTGGCCGCCGCTTGATTTTTTGTGATGGGACCCTGTCCGTCCCGGCGGCCGGCCGGCGGGGTCACGGTGGTGTCATCGTCTTCAGGAAAACCGGTTCAGGCGCGCAACGCATTGATGGAACGCACTGGGACGGAACGCACTGGCCGTGTCTCCTGCGCAGTGGACACCGCGCCGTGTCTTTGGCACTGTATCGTTACCGGGCCGGGACAATACGGCCGGGCTTCGCGGCGGGGGGGAGGCGACCGGTGGCGACGCTTCAAGACGACCTTCAGGGCATCCTGGAAAAGCACAAGATCGACCCGTCACCGGCGATCGGGGACCTGGTCGCCTTCGTCACCGAAAAGATCAAGCACACGGAAGAGCAGGCGAAGGCCGTCACGGCCGACACGTCGACCGCGCAAACCGTGCTGGCGTCGTTCGCGAAACAGTCGCAATCCGCCCGCGATCCCGTCGAGGTCATGCGGGAAATTCTGAAGGACGACGCCTACACCAAGGACGAAAAGGTCCTGCTGTTCATGATGTCGCGCGAGCGGTTCCGGAACCGGCGCCGGATGGCGTACATCTCCCTGGGGGCCATCGTCGTGGCGGCGATCCTGCTTGTGCTGGCGATCATGGTCGAGGCCTTCGGATGGGCCGACCCGCTGTCGGTGACGACGATGCAAAACGGCATGGAGACGACAGAGGATCGCTACGTTTCCGATATCATACAAAAATACGACACGACGATCATGTGGCTCGGCGGCTTTTTCACGTCGATCATCGCGTTCTATTTCGGCGCCTCCGCCCTGCGCCCATCCAGCTAGCGCGCGGTCCCTCCCACGTGTCCGCCAAAAGCCCGGGCGAGCCGACAGGAAGGGACAAAACCGCTCTCCAACCCTCCCCGTAAACGGGGCGATCCGATACACACATCCGTGCAGGCAGCGCCCGCCGCCTTCGCGGATGTGTCAATCGGATCGCCCGCCCGGCTGGTGTCGTCGTGTGCATTGTCGGCACCCCAGGTATCCCGGAGCGATGGCCGGTTTTTGTCGCGCCCGACGGCGCGTCTGCGATAGTCTCCCTGGAATTGTCCTATACGCGCCGGTGGGCACGGAACAGAGGCGTGTTTGAGCACTCGGCCTCCGAGGTGATATTCATGGAGTTCCAACAGGTTGGCACGGGCGTTCCCGGACTGGACGGGATCCTGGCCGGCGGCTATCTGGCGGCATGTCCCACCCTGATCATGGGGCAACCGGGGTGTGGCAAGACCCTGTTCCTGCTTCAGTTCCTGGCGGACGGGGCGAGCCGGGGCACGCGTGCCGTGTGCGCCACCTGCACCGAGTCGCCGGAGCGCCTGCAGGAGCACATGAAGGCGTTCGGGCATCCCGTCGAGCAGTGGATGGCCGACGGCCTGCTGGTGTTCGTCGATCTGCGTCCGGTGCCGGGCGAATTGGTCACCGGCGCCCTCGATCAGACCGTCATCAAGGTGCGGCTGGACGCCGCCCTGGGGGCCGGCGGCGCCGACCCCACCATGGGCCGGCTGGCGATCGACGATTTGAACCGTCTCGCCTATGCCTTCGATCCCAGCGGCATCGCCGCGCGGCAAACGCTGGACCTGCTGCGCCTGCTGCGCGACTCGGGCATCACCACGCTGATCTCGTCCGCCGAGACCGAGGCGGCCCGCGACAGTCTGGTGGACTACGCCGTCGACGCGGTGATCGAACTGCGCCAGACGGTCGAGCGCCGTTTGATGACGCGCACGCTTCGTGTCACGAAGATGCGCGGCGTTCAGCACGGCACCAACGAATACCCGTTCATGATCGACGATGCCGGGCCGTCGCTGATGCCCGTCACACAGCTTGAGGGGCAGTATCACGCGCGGGCCGGCATGGTCAGCACGGGGCACGCGCGCCTGGATGCCCTGTTGGGCGGCGGCCTGTATCGCGGCGGGTCGCTCATGATCACCGGGACATCCGGCGTCGGGAAGTCGACGCTGTGCGGCCAACTCGCCGCCGGTTTGTGTGCCGACGGGCTGCGGGTCGTCTACAAGACCTTCGAGCAGGAAGAAAGCGAACTCACGCACGATTTCCACGGCGTCGGGATCGACCTGCGGCCGTTTGTCGAGAACGGCCGCCTGCGGTTCGTGCGCGCCCGGTCCGTCGATTGCGGCCTGGAGGAGCACCTGATCCGGCTGGCCCGCATGGCGGATACGGACCGGCCGGATGTGCTGATCATCGACGCCGTGACCTCGATGACCGACCTGGGCGACGTGACCACCGTCAAGAGTATGCTGCTGCGCCTGATCGACACCTGCAAGAGCCGCGGCATTCTGATCATCATGGTCGAGTTGCTGTGGGACGCCCAGGACAGCGTCAGCCAGATGGGACTGTCGTCGCTGCTCGACACGTGGATCCGTCTGGAACTGCAACGGCAGGTCGGGGAATACGTGCGCCTGATCCGGGTCCTGAAGGGGCGTGGGGCGAACATCTCTCACCAGATCAAGGAGTTCCGGATCACCGACCAGGGCATCGCGATCGAAGACCCGTACGTGGGCGGCGGCAGTTTCGTGTTCGGCACGGAAAAGCTGATCCGCGAACAGGCGGAACGCCACGAACACACCCGGATGCGCACCCGGCTGGAGCGGCTGCAACGCGAGTTGGAGGTGCTGCCGGGGGCCTTTGATGCTCGCCTCGCCCAGACACGCCTGGAGCGCGAAGAGGCCATCGAGCGGCTGCGGGACGAGATCAACGACCTTCAACGGGCCCTGGAGAACGTGCACGCGGATGCCAGGGCGGTCTCGGCCGCCCGAGGAGGTGGCTGATGGCCACGGCACCGCCCCCATCGCCACAGACGCCGGTCCTGCGGCTGTTCGTGCTGGGGCAGTCGGAGACCGTGCGGCGCGCGATCGCCAACGCCCGCACCCTCGGCCCCGTGGAGGTCATCGATGTTCGCGACGATCCGGGCGCGGCCGAGGCCGCGCGCATCCTCGCCACGCCAACCCTGATCCGCACCGACGACACGCCCGCCCGCATCGTTGGGGACCTGCGTGACCTCGACGCCGTGCGCGCTCACCTGGGACCGCCCTATGATGCCCTCGGCGCCGAAAACCACCACCACCACGATGACCCCTGACGTGACACTGTACACGCTGGCGCTGGACCATCTGGCGGAGGGGGTCCTCCTGCTGGAGTCCAGCGGCCGCATCGTCTACGCCAACCATCAGGCCGCGATGCTGTTCGGCCACCCTGCCGACGCGCTGGCCGGCACCACGTTTTCCGCGCCCATCCGCACCACGGGCCCGGTCGAGATCACCATTCCCCGCACCGACCGCCGCCCCGTGATCGCCGAAATGCAGGTCGTGCCGCTACAGGCGGAGACGGACACATTGTCCCTCGTCTCCCTGCGCGACATGACTGGGCGCTACGAGGCCGAGGCACAACTGCGCGAAAGCGAGGCGACGTATCGGGCGGTGATCGCCACCGCCAACGATGGCTTCTGGTTGACGGATGCGACGGGTCAACTGTTGGAGGTCAATGACGCGTACCTGCGCATGACCGGGTTCAGCCGCTCGGAATTGCTGGGCTGCCGGCCGGATTTCGTCGACGCCGACGAGGACGCCGACGCCGTGCGCGCCCGCATGGCGGAGGTCCTGGAGTCGGGCGGGGCCATGTTCGAGACGCGTCATCGCACGCGCGATGGCAGGATCATCGAGGTCGAGGTCAGCGTCAGCTTCGCGCCCTCCATCGCCGACGGGCGCCTGTTCGTCTTCATCCGCGACATCACCCCGCGCAAGCGCGCCGAGGCGTCGATCCTGGCCGCCAAGACGGCCGCCGAGCAGGCCAACCACGCCAAGTCCGAATTCCTGGCGGCCATGAGCCATGACCTGCGCACGCCGCTCAACGCCATCATCGGCTTCGCCGAAATGATCCAGATGCACATGTTCGGGCCGCTCGGTGACGAGCATTACGAAGGATACATCGCCGACATCCACGCCAGCGGCGAGCTCTTGATCAGCCTTGTCGACGACCTGCTCGACCTGTCCAAGGTGGAGGCCGGTAAGTTCGAAATCCAGGAGCAGGTGGTGGTCGTGCCCACGGTGATGGCCCTGGCCCGGCAGCAGACGGCGACCATGGCGGCCGAGGCGGACCAGACCATCGTCATCGACCATGCCGACGACCTGCCGAGCCTGCGCGGCGACCAGCGCGCCCTGGTCCAGGTGTTCTACAACCTTCTGACCAATGCCATCAAGTTCAACCGGCCGAACGGTCCGATCCGGTTCACGGCTGCCCTGGCCGACGACGGGAGCCTGGAGGTTCGCGTTGCCGACGAGGGCATCGGCATGAGCCCCGACGAGGTCACAAAGGCCCTGAAGCCGTTCGAACAGATCGACAGCGCCCATGCCCGCAAACACAAGGGCACCGGCCTCGGGCTGTACCTGTGCGTGCAGATCATGCGCCTGTTTGGCGGCAAACTGACCGTCGACAGCACGCCGAACGTTGGCACAACGGTGATGCTGTGGTTTCCGCCCACACGGGTCGGCGCGCCGGCCGCCGTAGAGGCCGAGGCCGGCGATACGGCGTAACAGGGTGCGGAACGGTCCCACCCCGCACGTTGCCATCCACCCCCGATCCGCGCTAAAGGACCCTGCCCGCCCCGCTCGGGGTGAGGGCGCCCCCGCCATTGCCGGAGCGCTTGTTTCATGGACACGCCGTCCACGCCTCGCCCCCTGACCGATCCGGGGGGGGACGATCCCTCGCCGGGCGCGCGCGGACTCGACCATGTGCTGACGCTGATCGCCGCCCCCGGCACCGACGCGCTGAGCGCGCCGGCCGTGGATGCCGTGCGCGCGGCGCTCGGCCGCCTCGGCGCCGAGGACGACCGGCCGCGCTGGCTGGCGTCCGGCGAAGCGTGCGACATCGCCTTTGCCGGCCTGGCGCCGGATCAGGCCGAGGGCGTCGCCCGCACAGCCCTGGGCGACGCGCCGGTCGACGTGCTGGCCCAGCCCACGGCCGACCGCCGCAAGGCGCTGCTGATCGCCGACATGGACTCCACCATCGTCACGTCGGAGACCCTGGACGATCTGGCCGAGCACGCGGGCCTGCGCGACCGGATCGCCGGCATCACGCGGCGCGCCATGAACGGTGAACTCGATTTCGCCGACGCGCTGCGCGAACGGGTGGCCATGCTGGCCGGCCTGTCCGAGGAGGCCTTCGCCCGCACCTGGGCCGAGACCCGCCTGACACCGGGCGCCCGCGCCCTGGTCGCCACCATGAAGGCCAACGGCGCGTGCTGCCTGCTGGTCTCCGGCGGGTTCCGGTACTTCACCGCGAAGGTGGCCGAGCAGTGCGGGTTCGACGATCATGTCTCCAACGACGTGGTGATCGAAAACGGCCGCCTGACCGGCGCCGTGGTCGAGCCGGTGCGCGACCGCCGCGCCAAGCTGGCCACCCTGGTCGAACACGCCGGCCGCCTGCGTCTGCCCATGGCCCGCACGCTTGCGGTGGGGGACGGCGCCAACGACCTGCCGATGCTGATGGCCGCCGGCCTGGGGGTCGCCTTTCACGCGCGGCCTGCTGTCTCCGCCGAGGCCCGCGCCGTCGTCCGCCACGGCGACCTGACGGCCCTGTTGTTCGCTCAGGGCTACACCCGCGACGCATTCAGGGAGAGGGCATGACCGCCGACCCGCTGCTTGACCGCCTGGCCGAGATCGTCGGCCCCGCCGCCGTGCTGACCGAGGCCGCCGACATGGCGCCCCACCTGGAGGAGCCGCGCGGTCTGTTCCATGGCAAGGCTCGCGCCGTGGTCAAGCCGGCCACCACCGAGCAGGCGGCGGCCGTCGTCGCCGCCTGCCATGCCGCCGGCGCGCCCGTGGTGCCGCAGGGCGGCAATACGGGATTGGTGGGCGGCAACGTGCCGTTCGAGCACGGCCGCGAGGTGGTGATCTCCACCGCGCGCCTGAACCGCATCCGCGACCTGGATCCGGTCAACCTGACGGTCACGGTCGAGGCCGGGGTGATCCTGGCCGACCTGCAACGCGCCGCCGCCGACGCCGATTGCCTGTTCCCGGTCAGCCTGGCCGCCGAGGGCACCTGCCAGATCGGCGGCTCGATCGCCTCAAACGCCGGCGGCACGGGCGTGCTGCGCTACGGCTCCATGCGCGAACAGGTGCTGGGGCTGGAGGTGGTGCTGCCGGACGGCCGCATCTGGACCGGCCTGCGCCGGTTGGGCAAGGACAACGCCGGCTATGCCCTGCGGCACCTGTTCATCGGCTCCGAGGGCACGCTGGGGCTGGTGACGGCGGCGACGCTGAAGCTGTATCCGGGGCCGAAAGCCACGGCCACGGCGCTGTGTGGCCTGGACGACCTGGAGAAGGTCACCGCCCTGCTGCGCCATGCGCGCGCCTGGTCGGGCGATGCCGTGACGGCGTTCGAGTTCATGCCCCGCTTCGGCATCGAGATCACCGCCCGCCACATGCCCGGCTGCGCCGATCCGCTGGAGGCGCCGTGGCCGTGGTATGCGCTGATCGAGCTGTCCAGCCCGCGCGCCGACGCCGGCGTGCGCGACGACCTGGAGGAGCTGCTGGGCGAGGCGCTGGAACAGGAGATGATCGCCGACGCCGTGCTGGCGGAAAGCCTGGACCAACGCGACGGGCTGTGGCGCCTGCGCGAGAGCATGAGCGAGGCACAGGCGTTCGAGGGCGGCTCGATCAAGCACGATGTCTCTTTGCCGGTCTCGTCGATCCCGGCGTTCATCGCCCGCGCCAACGTGGCGGTGGAGGACATTCTGCCCGGCATCCGCCCCTGCCCGTTCGGCCACGTCGGTGATGGCAACGTGCATTACAACCTCACCCAGCCCGAGGGCATGGACAAGGCGGCCTATCTGGCCCGCTGGGACGAGGTTAGCCACATGGTGCACGACATCGTCGCCGCCATGGACGGCTCGGTCGCCGCCGAGCACGGCGTCGGCCGCCTCAAGGTGGGCGAACTGGAACGCCTCAAGGCGCCGGTGGAATTGGAGATGATGCGCGCCATCAAGCACGCGCTCGACCCGGACGGGCGGTTCAATCCCGGCAAGGTGGTGGTATAACGGCCGGGGGCGCCATCAAGGCTTGCCCTTTGGCTGCGGTGGGGCCGTCTGGATCGGGCTCGGGTATTTCGGCGGATTCTTCGGCCCCTCCGAGGACGTCGGCGGCTGATATCCGCCCCGATCGACCCACTGAACCGCGGGATCATCTTGCCCCGGACGGCCTTTGCCGCGGAGCGGGACCTTTTTTGTGGTCTGTCTGTCGCGCGCCATGGACGCCTCCTTCGTGTCTGTCCGAACAGCCTTGGTTCGTACCGCGAAAGGTGTTCGCTTTGGGGCTAGAACACAAAATGTTGCGGTTTTGGGACCTTACCGGACGGGCTATTCGTCCGGGATGACCTCAACGAATTTGATGTCTGACGCCCTGATCCACAAGCCGTGCTCGCGGTCCACGAGATTGAAGTCAGGGTCCGCCAGTCTTTGAATGAACAGGTCCCGGTCGGTTCCCGCCGACGAGGCAAAGGACTTGCCCCCCATCAGGCCGTGGATCCTCTCGTTGTCCCGCGTCGTGACAATGATCCAGGTCCATGGCCGGGTCCGGGTCTGCGCGAACATCAGGTCCCACCCGCTGGGCGCCGGATGGATGATGTTCAGACCCATCCTTCGGGCCAGCGTGCGAACAAGTTGATGCTGATAGCTGACGCCAAGAACAACACCGATTACAACTGGAAGAAAAAAATACAACGTCAGGTGATATAGTGGTCCAGAAATATCAATCATGCTGAATATGGGCACGACTATCGAATAATACAGAACCGAAATCATGACGTAGAAGATGGCGCCTTCCTTGATTGCCGGCAGGCGCCCCGCCACGAACTGGCTCCGCAAGGCCAGAATCACGAATCCTGGGGCCATCGCCGCAATGGCGAAATACACCTCGTCGGCCTTTGGCAAGTCCATTGGCGCGCCCTCGCCTTGTTGCCGGGAGCCCGACGGTACCGCACGGACCGCCCCGTGTATATGGAGGGGTTGCAGGGCCGGCCGCCGACCATCCGACCCGCCGTTAACCGGATGGTGGGGCCTGCCGCGTTAGCCTCCCCCCATCGGTGACACGGACGGATCGCGTGCGATGGCCCATGGCAGGCACAGGTGGGGACGAGAGACAGGGCCGGCTGGGTTGGCCGGGCTGGTGGTGGCGGCTGGCCTTTTGCTGTCGGCGACCCTTCCGGCGGAGGCCCGCGAGGCGGGCAAGACGCGCCAGTACGGCATCGCCATCGCCCCGTTCTGGGAGGTGGGCGAGCCCGACCCCGAGCTGACGCGGCTGTGCCGCAAGGGTCTGTTCAATCAGCGCGCCAACAACAGCCTGTACATTGGGTATCTCGGCAAGCAGAACCCGGGGCGCGGCTATACCGGTATCGCCAAGCGCGGTTACAACCTGTCCGACCCCACCGGACAGGCCGAGCCCAACATGACCTACCACTTCTTCAACGACGGCTATTCCAACTGCAAGGTCTACGTGGCGCCCGATCCCGACCCCGAGCCGGGCGCCCGGTAGAGGGCATGTGTCATGATGGGCCCCTCATGCCACAGGCGGGAACTGAACGCCCTCGCGTGGATAGGGCTATCGATGGGGTGGACGTCCCCTCCGACGGCCTCAATGTGCCAGGATAGCGGTGTCGCGACTGCTATTGAGGAGGAAGCCTTGCGGCCGATCAGCGACCGGCTACATGCACAGGAAGGAGGTCGCGCACTATGAGCGACAAACCAAAGGACAGGCTGCGAGACCTGCCCCGTCATGAAACCGACGCCGAAGCCGAGCGGTTTGTCGACGAGACCGATCTGAGTCAATACGACTCTACCGGGTTTCAGCCGGCGGCGTTCGAGTTCGCCCGCAAAGATGCCCGCGTGAACATGCGTCTGTCCGAACCCTTGCACGACGCGGTGAAGGCCCGCGCCCAGGCGCGCGGCATGCCTTACCAGCGGTTTGTCCGTGAGGCCATTGAGCAGGCCCTTTCCGGCGATCATCCATAATCCAGTGAAGGCCCCTGTCCATCAGTTGGTCGCGTGGCCGCCGCTGATCTCGTTTACAGGCCAGGGGAAAGGACCTGCCCCCCGGTCTCGGTCCTGGCCGTTGGCGTGCGTGCGTGCGTTTTTTTGGCGCTCCCTCTTGGGCCAGAGCGGTGCCCATGTCCCGATAGTGCGCGACATCACGGTGGAGTTGTTCGAGGTCCCGGACATACTCCCGCCGGCCCGTGTAGAGGTGTAGAGGTGTAGAGGTGGCCGGAGTCGGCGAGACGGCCCCCGGCGTTTTTTTTCAAACCGGCCTTCAAGCCGGGCCGACTTGTCATCGACCAACGAGGAAAAAGCCTAACAAAATCAGTGGCTGGGGGACCTGGATTCGAACCAGGACTGACGGAGTCAGAGTCCGCTGTTCTACCGTTAAACTATCCCCCAGCAGGGGAGCGCTGGGCCGACGCGCACCCGGGCAGGGCGCCGACCATGATGACGACTGGTTCGGCCCCACACTCCCAAACTCGGCGGCCAAGAGTGGGCCGACCGCGTTTGGGGGAGGGTGTTTAGCACACGCTGGCGGGCATGGGAAGGGAAGAGTCCGGACGGGCCAGGGCAATCGGGTGAACGGAGGCCCATCGTCGAGCCGGCCCCCCGGGGTAGAGGCCCGCACAAAACCCGTCGTTGCAAGCCGGCGTCTTTGGACGCCAGCGAAGCAATCCAGGGCGTGTTCATGATGTATTCGCCCTGGACTGCCCCCTTGTGGGGCGGGGGTCACCCCAACCAGAAACGCGACCATCGTGCCGATGGTCGCGGGGGCTGGTTCGGGGTCGCGGTTGTCTTCAAGAACAAGCGCACGCCGCAGTGGTCCGCCGTGCCTCCACCCAATAGCCCGGGCCGGGCAGGGTCTTGGCGTGGCCTTGTCCAAATGCCAAACCGCGCGCGGGGTTTACGCCCGGCGGCGGTCGCCCGCGTCGGCGCGCACCTCGGCGACGGTGCCCATCGCCGGTTCGATCCGCCACGCCTCGGGCCGTTGGAACAGCGCCCGCAGCAGCAGGTTGTTGAGGCGGTGGCTGGGGCGGTGGCCGGCGTACACTCCGACCATCGGGTGGCCGGCCAGGTACAGGTCGCCCAGCGCGTCCAGCGCCTTATGGCGCACGAACTCGTCGTCGTGGCGCAGGCCCCCTGGGTTCATGACGGCATCGCCGTCGACCACCACGGCGTTGTCCAGCGAGCCGCCCCGGGCCAGACCCATGGCCCGCAGGCCCTCGACCTCGTGGCGGAAGCCGAAGGTGCGGGCGTCGGCCAACTCGCGGCGGAAGCTGTCGGGCGTGACGGTGACCACGCGGCGCTGACGGCCGATGGCGGCGCTGGTGAAGTCGATGCCGGCGTCGATGGTCAGGCCGCGCGGCGCCGGCCGCAGGGCGGCGACGCTGTCGCCGTCCTCGACGGTCACCGGATCCCGCACGCGCACGACGCGGCGCGGTGCCTGCTGGGCGCGCAGACCAACGGCCTCGATGGGGGCGACGAAGGCGGCCGACGAGCCGTCCATGACCGGCAACTCGGGGCCGTCGACGACGATCTCGGCGTTGTCGACGCCCAGGCCGGCGAGGGCGGCCATCAGGTGCTCGACCGTCGAGACGGTCACCCCGGCGGCGTTGCCCAGCACGGTGCACAGGCGGGTGTCGACCACATGGTCCCAGCGCGCCGGGATCATCGGGTCGCGGTCGGTCACGTCGGCGCGGTGGACCCACACGCCGCTGTCGGCCTCGGCGGGGCGCAGCGTCAGGGTGACGGTTTCGCCGGTGTGCAGGCCGATGCCCGAAACCGTCACCGGCGCGGCCAGGGTCTGCTGGTTCGTGGCGTTGCGGGATGAGGGGCGCGCATTCATCATCACAGGTCCTTGACGGGTTTGCTGCCGGTGGACTGATCCGGGCTGTTTGGGATGTGCCGCCGGAGGGGTCTCGGGGCCGTCGGCGCCACCGCGTGTCCGCCGCGTGTCCGCCGCGTGTCCGTCACCCTGACCGTGCCGCCCGGTTCACCGAATGTCCCAGCGAAACGTTCGTGTATGTCCAGACCTAGAGTTAGGCGCCGGCGCGACTCGGCGCAAATCAATCATTGTTTCAAAATGTTGCGTTCGCATAGGCGGGAAAAATCGGCCGGAAACAAGGCGTTGCGGAGCACACCTCAACGGCCGTCAAAACGGCGTGCCAGCGGGGCGGCCCCGACCCGGCAACACGGCGCGCGTTTGGCGGGTCGCGCCGCACGGCGCCACCCATTGTATCCAGTGTCGGAACCACGCCCAATATGGGGCGGCGCGGGCGGCGGTCGCGTCAGGGGACCAGCACCGTGGGGCAGCCCATGACGACGACGCCGCCGTGCGCGGTGTTGCTGGTGATGCGCGCGGCCGGCATTCCGCTGATCAGGACGGTCGGGGATCCGACGACGATGCTGTCGGGCGGCCCGACGCACGTGCACATGTCCCCCACCCGCGCCGCCGGCAGGTTGCCGATCAGCACCGTCACGGCGCACGGCGGCAGGATCGGCCCGCCCACGTGCGGCACCAGCCCCGTGACCATGGGGCAGACATGATTATCGGTCACGCGAGAGGCGGGCATGGGCATGGCCGAACACTCCAGGATGGCGGGCCAACCAAGGGTACCACTCGGCTCTGCCGATGACCGGTGGTCCAGCCCTTGCAAACCCGACCATAGCACACGGTTCCGGCTGCGATCCATGCCGCGACCGATGCGTTGCGAAAACACCGCTGGCCGCCGTTTTTCACCGGTTTGTGACCCGGGTCACCGCCTCGGCCATCGACCTGTGCCAAACTAAGGCCGTGGTTCCGTCTTGGCGAAGCCACATCGCGGCCCTACGTCGTGATATGGAGCGTCCGGTCACTGTCTGGCCGTCGTTTCGAAGGGGACCGGCCGGCCCATACCCTCCGGACCGGCCTGGTTTTCTGCTTCTCTCTCTCCATCACCTTGCCCGGGAGCGCCCGACAGCGCCCCGGGCCTTCTTTCCCCCGGGCCTCCTTAAGCGGCGTGGTTTCGCCGCAAGGACCGACCGGACCGGCCCGCGCGGGCCGGTCCGGTCGCGCACCTCAATGATGTAACCCTTGGCGGCGTCGCTGCACTAAGCCGTCTTCGAGCCCCGGTTGCCCAGGCCTTTTGCCCACTGCGTGACCCGGCGGACCAGGTCGCCGATTTCCTGGATGCCCATCACGCGGGCCAGCACCGCCAGGAACACCACCTCCAGAACCACGATCAGCAACGGCAGGAACACCGCGCCCAGCGCATCGAATACGATGATATCCAGCAGGATGACCATCGCGAACACGAACAGGAATCGCTCGACCTGACGGTTTTCCCGTTCGGTCTTCACGGGCTCCCGCGCCTCGGCGGCCGGCGTCGGTTCGGCCTCGGCGGTCACGGTTTCGGTCTCGGTATCCATATCTCCACCCCTCCACGATGATCGGAACCCTGTCGCGCCATCTCAGCCTCTCCCGCCGTCAGCCAGGGGCGGGGCATTGGCTCCCGATGCGTTCTGCGGATGGCCCGGGCGGGGCGCGACGGGTCCGCCCGGGACGGGAGCGGTCCGCGTTCTTCGGACAACGGAAACCGGCGGCGGAGGAGCCACGTCGCTCCGTCGCCATCAGCACCAATCCGGTTTCCGAACCATGACTATCGGCGAGTCCAATACTTGACGCAAGATGTCCGAATATTTGAAAGCTTCGTTCTTTTGGCGCCTCTTTAGGACTCCAACTCATTCTTCCGCATGAGCCTGCCCGAGAAGCGACGCCAAACGAAGGGTCGCGTCATTGCGCCGGGGGCGCCACAGGCCCCGGTCCAGCGCCTCCTGGAAGCGGGCGGCCATCTCACGCAGGGCCTCGGGGTTGGCGTCCGCGATGAAATCGCGTACGGCCGCGTCCTCCAGATAGGCGTCGAACAGCAGGTCGAAGTGGTGGTCCTTGACGCACCGCGCGGTGGCGGCGAAGGCGAACAGATAGTCCACCGTGGCGGCGATCTCGAACGCGCCCTTGTAGCCGTGGCGCATGACGCCGGCGATCCACTTCGGGTTGGCGGCGCGGGCGCGCACGACGCGGGCGATCTCCTCGTCCAGGGTGCGCACGCGCGGGCTTTCCGGGCGGCTGTGGTCGGAATGATAGACCGCCGGCTGTTGCCCCGACAGCGTGCGCACCGCCGCCGTCAACCCGCCCTCGAACTGGTAGTAGTCGTCCGAGTCGAGGATGTCGTGTTCGCGGTTGTCCTGATTGTGCAGGACCGCGTCGACGCGGGACAGGCGGGCCTCGAACAGGTCCCGCGCGCCCGCGCCCTCCGCCCCGTCGCCGTAGGCATGGCCGCCCCAGGCGACATAAGCGGCCGCCAGATCGGCATCCGTCTCCCACCCCTGCTCGTCGATCAGCGCCTGCAGGCCGGCGCCGTAGGCCCCGGGGCGCGAGCCGAACACCCGGTGTCCGGCGCGCCGGCGGGCGGCGGCGGGATCGGCGCCCTCGCGTTCCAGGCGCGCGGCGTCGGCGCGCACCCGCGCGGCCAGCGGGTTCAGGTCCGGCGGCTCGTCCTCCAGCGCGGCGATGGCCCGCGCCGCCGAGTCCACCAGGTCCACCTGCGCCGGAAAGGCATCGCGGAAGAAGCCGGAGATGCGCAGGGTGACATCCACGCGCGGCCGGTCCAGCACCGACAGGGGCAGGATCTCGAAGCCGATCACCCGGCCCGACGTGGTTTCCCAGCGCGGCCGGGCGCCCATCAGCGCCAGCGCCTGGGCGATGTCGTCGCCGCCGGTGCGCATGTTGGCCGTACCCCAGGCGGACAGGGCGACGGCGCGCGGCCAGTCGCCGTGGTCCTGGGCGTGGCGCTCGATCAGCAGCATGGCCGAGCGCCAGCCGAGCGTCCACGCCGCCGGGGTGGGCACGCGCCGGCTGTCCACCGAGAAGAAGTTGCGGCCGGTGGGCAGCACCTCCGGCTTGCCGCGCGTCGGCGCGCCGGAGGGACCGGGCGGCACGAACCGCCCGTCCAGCCCGGCCAGCAGGCCCGAGAGTTCCGCGCCGCCGCACGCGTCCACCGCCGGACCCAGGGTCTCGCGCACGTGGTCCAGCACGGCGCGGGTTTTGGTCCAGGCCGGATCGGGCTCCACCCTGCCCGCGACCAGGGCACGGGCCAGGGCCTCCAGCCGCTCCACCGTGTCGCCGGCGGTGCGCCAGGGGTCCGACACGGCCTCCGCTCTGTGGTGGCCCTGTGTGCCGGGCCGAAAGTCCGGACCGGACGCCGGCTCGCCTCCGTCATTGCGAGCCGGCGTCTCCGGACGCCGGCGAAGCAATCCAGGGCTTGGGTGTGCGGTCTCCGCCCTGGATTGCTTCGTCGCTGCGCTCCTCGCAATGACGGCCTTTTGGTCTCGCACCGCATCCCCGGCCGGTGAAGGCAGCGCGGGTTCACAGGCAACGGCGCCCGTCGAGCCGGCTCCATCCCCGGCCAGCACATCCGGACGCGGGCCGGTCCAGGGGCGTCCCAGGTCGCCCGTCTCCAGCGGATCGAACCCCAGCCCCAAATCTCCCGCCAGCGCCCGCGTCAGCGAGGCCTCCGCCGGCCGATCGCCGCGCGGTGGCCGGGCCAGCGCCAGCAACAGGTCGGTGCGCTGGTCTCCTGAGGGCGAGCACCCGAACACGTGCAGCCCGTCGCGGATCTGCAATTCCTTCAGTTCGCACAGATGGTTGTCGAGCGCCGCCAGCGCCTCTTCGGCGTCCGCCTCGATGGCCGCGTCGCGAGCTGGCGGCAGGCCCAGGTCCGCCGCCAGACCACTGGTCTCGGCCAGCGACAGGATCTCTTCGCGCAGCACCCGCAGGCGGCGCGGGTCCACCCCGGCGGCCTCGTGGTACTCGTCCACCAGCCGTTCCAGGTCGCGCAAGGGGCCGTAGCTCTCGGCGCGGGTCAGCGGCGGCGTCAGGTGGTCGATGATGACCGCCTGGGCGCGGCGCTTGGCCTGGGTGCCCTCGCCCGGATCGTTGACGATGAAGGGATACAGGTGCGGCAGCGGGCCGAACACAGCCTCGGGCCAGCACGCCGCCGACAGGGCCAGGCTCTTGCCCGGCAGCCATTCCAGATTGCCGTGCTTGCCCATGTGGACCACGGCATGGGCGCCGAACACGTCGCGCAGCCACACATAGACCGCCAGATAGCCGTGCGGCGGCGTTAGCGCCGGATCGTGATAGCTGCTCACCGGGTCGATGTGATAGCCGCGCGCCGGCTGGATGCCGACGACGACGTGCCCCATCGCCATCACCGATAGCGAAAACCCGCCCCGGTCGGGCAGAAACGACGGGTCGTCCGCCGGTTCGCCCCAGCGGTCGGTGATCTCGGTCCGCAGGGCCTCGGGCAAGCGGTCGAAAGCCTTGCGGTAGGTCTCCAGCGGCAGCACCACCCGCACCTCCCGCCCGGCGCGCGCTTCCAGGGCGTTGGTCGGGCCGGCCCGCAGACGGGCCATCAGGTCGGCGCCGTCGGCCGGCGGGTCGTCCACGCGATACCCCGCCTCGGCCAGCGCCTCCAGAACGCGCACCGTGCCGGCCGGTGTGTCCAGGCCGACCCCGTTGCCCAGGCGGCCGTCCTTGTTGGGGTAGTTGGCCAGCAGGACCGCCACCCGCCGTTGCTCCGGCGGCGTGCGGCGCAACGCCACCCAGCGGGCACAGAGGGCGGCGACGAAGGCCACCCGGTCTGGCTCGGGCACGTGGCCGTTGACGTCCACCTGCGCCGCCTCGTCCCACTGGTGCAAGCCCTTGAACGACACGGCGCGGGACAGCACGCGCCCGTCCACTTCCGGCAAGGCCACGGCCATGGCGATGTCGCGGGCCATCAGGCCATGCTGCCCCTCGCGCCAGGCGGTGGCCGCGCCGCTGGCCAGCACCGCCTGGATCACGGGGACGTCGTGGGCGGCGAACGGCCCGGCGCGGGCGTGGTCGGGCGAGGCGACGGCGAAGCTGGTCAGGTTGAGGATCAGGTCGGGCGGCGTTTCGGCCAGGATCTCGCCCAGCACGGCCGCCGCCACCGGGTCCTTCAGGCTGGTGACGAACACCGCCAGGGTGTCCAGCCCCTCGGCGGCCAGGGCCTCGCGCAGGGCCTCCACCACCGCCAGATCGCCGGCCTGGGCCAGCGCGCGGTAGAACACCAGGGCGGCGACGGGCCGCGTGCCCGTCGGCGCCGGTCCGTGCCGGCCGGCGGGGGGCAGCGGCGCCGGCTCGCGCCAGTCGGCGAAGCCCGGCACCCCCAGCAGATCGGCGCAGCGGCGCAGCAGGTGCCCGGCGTTGTCGACGCCGCCATGGACCAGATACTGCCACAGGCGGTGCACTTCGGCCGCCGGCAGGGTCGAGGCCTCGGCCAGGTCGGGGTCGGGGTTGGCGTCGCCGGGCAGGAACGCCACCCGCGCCCCGGTGCGCCGCGCGATGCCGGTGATCCGCTCGACGCCATACGGCCAGTACGCCCGCCCGCCCAGCAGCCGCACCACGATCAGCTTGGCCTGGGCCAGCACGGCGTCGGCGTACAGGTCCACCGAGTAGTGGTGGCCCAGCCGCGTCAGGTTGGCCAGCCGCAGCGACGGCAAGCCCGTCCCCAGCCGCGCGCGGGCGGCGGACAGGCAGGCGATTTCGGTATCGGCGGCGGTCAGGATGACGACGTCGGCGGGGTCCTGGCCCAGGTCCACGGCCTCGCTGCCGTCGCTGACCACGCCCGGCGTGGCGGCGAGCAGATGCATGAGGGGAAAGGTAAGGGCTGCGCCGCCCCGGCGCGAGCCCTGTCGTGGTGATGGAGGTGGGCGGTGGAGTTTGGGCGGTGGAGAGCGGCCCCGCCCGCCAGGGGAATCGGGTGAACGGGTCATGCCGTGACGACGCTTGCGAGGTAGTC
>NZ_CAKZOT010000083.1 GCF_937138205.1 uncultured Rhodospira sp.
GCGCGCGCAGGATCTGCTGCGCCTTTTCGTCGCCGTGCTCGCTGGTCAGGTCGGTGGAGCCGACCATGTCGGTGAAGACGATGGCGATGGTGCTGCCGGAGATTTTCTGCGTCTTGGGAGTGTTCCAGTCCTCGACGACCATTCCCAGATTGTCGAACGGCCGCGCGGTGCCGGACAGCAGCACGGTCATGGCCTCGCGCCCGTGCTGCACCATCTGGCTGTAGCGATCCTCGGCGAGGTAATTCTTGAGTTTGCTCACGAAGGAGTCGGCGAGGGCCGAACGCGTTCCCATGATTTCCACGGTGTCGCGCAGGAGGCGCTGGAACTCGGGATAAGTCAGCCCCTTGTCGCGCGCGAGGATTTCGCAGACGCCAGCAAGATAGAGATTGATGCCGAACCGGTTATAGGTATCGAGGCGCGGGCGGATGTCCTTGAGGGCCGAGACATAGCCGCCAAGGAACGTGTTGATGGCGTTACGCGCGGCCTCGAACTCAGGTCGAACTTTCTGTGCATTGTCGCTTTCTTTGTCTTTTCCTCCTTCTTTCTTTTCTGACTTTCCGCTATCTTTCTTATTGTTTGAATCGGATTTACTCTCCTTCTTGTCCTTTTTATTCTTTTCCTTTCCTTCCCCTTTTTCGTCTTTGGCCTTTTCCGCACCCTTCTTGTTTCTGTCCCGGGTGTCCTCCTTGGATTTTTCCGTCTCGCCCGGTGGTTCCGCCTGCTGGTCCGCGGCAACGTCCGCCGTCCGGTCTTCGGTCTTGGCGCTCGGCTCTGCCGCGGTGGCCTCGGCCTCCGAGGCGGCGTCGGCGGCGGTGGACGGCGGCGGCGCGGCGGTGTCGGCGGCGCCCGTCTGGAGGGCCGGTTCGGACGGCCCAGGCCCCGCGCGCCCCGAGGCTGTTGGCCCGCCTTTCTGTCCGGCTTGGCCTTCCGGGGTCGGTGCGGCCGAGCCGCGCCGACGGCGCCGACCACCGCCGTCGAACAGATCGTACAGCGGCACGAACCGGGCCGTCAGAACGAATCCGCTGGTCAGGAACAGGACCATGAACACGGCGAACAGGGTGTTCGACAGCACCAGGCCACTGATCACCACGCCGAAGCTGCGCAACAGGTTGATGACGACCGGGATCAAGGCCGTTCCGGTGGTGGCGATGACCAGACTGCCGACCACCACCAGCAGGACGCGCGCCGCGAAGTCCTTGGTGGAAATCGTCCGCCTGGGCCGCTCCCCCGCCGAATCGGACCCATAGGCCTCCAGGCCGGGCGGCATCAGCGCATGGGGCCGATCCCCTTGCGCCCCCACCGGCGAGCCCCACTCGGTGATCCCACGGGCCTTGCGCTCGCGCGCGGCGCGGCGGAGTTCCATGGCCCTTGGGCTCATGAAGATGGTCTGGTCGGTGTAGCGATCGGTCTCGGCGTCGTACGTCTCGCGCACAACCTTGGTCGGCCGGCCCAAATGCTGGTCCAGTCCACGCGCCTCCTCCAGCGCGTGATCCTTGTCCGCGCTGACATGCCGCGTATGCAGGACCCACCCGCTGCTTTCCAGGGTGTAGATTTCGTAATGGGTGATCGTCGGCATTCGGTTTCTTCCGGGGCGGCCGGCATCCCTAAACGCCGGAAACGCGGCCAACAGTCGCCGGCCGGCGCAGGGACCTGCGCGCAAGGTACGGCCTCAGCGGCCCGCGAACAATAGCCGATGCACCGCAAACGTGGGGGCCTTGCGCAACAGTGGCGGCACTTGACAGGAATGCAGGAATGCTTCCCAGTGTCGCCTGAACACCGGACCGTCGGTGCGCCCCCGTGAAAGGCCGTGTCGGCCGGACCGTCATCCGGGGATAGGCCGGCATCGCCGCGCCCCGGCGGGCGGGGCTCTGGGTCGCGCAAGCGAGGGAGGGACGCGTCAGGCATGGCGGACAGGCTTGACACCGAAGCGGACGCGGCCGACGCGGCCGATGCTCCATCGGAGGCCCATCCCCTTCAGCGCGCCCTGCGCCTGTTTGCCGCCGGAGACGACGCCGGCGTTTTGGCGCTGGGCGACGATGTGGCCGGCGCGCTGCCCCCCGGCGAGCGTGGCGAGATGCTCCGCGTGCTGGGCTTGGCCGCTCTGCGTCAGGGGGATGCACCGGCGGCGCGTCGCTGGTTGACCCAGGCCCGAGCGGACCTCGGCGAGACGGACACCGCCTTGACGGTGGCGCTCGGCGGGGCGTGCCTGGCCGACGGCGCCGCCGGCACGGCCGAGGCCCATTTTCGCCACGCCCTGGCCCAATCCCCTGACGCGATCGGCGCGTGTGTCGGCCTGGCCTGTGCGCTGCACCGCCAGAACGATCGCAGCCGGGCGCTGGACGCCTGGCGTCACGCCATGGCGGCCATGGTCTCCCACATGCCGCCCGGGTCCGACCCCTGGATGCTGGGTCTGGCGGGCGAGTTCGGGCGCGAGCCGGTGCTGGACATGGTCCGGGCGCTGTATGACCGGGGCGACCCGTCCGGCGCCGATCGGCTGCTGGGGCGTCTGGAAAACTTGTTCCCGACCGACCGAAGCATCCAGGCCGTGCGGCGCGTGCTGCCGAGGGGGGGCGAGGCGCCGCGCCCGCCGGAGCCGGACGCGGAACCGGACGACACGGTCGAAGTGCCCGTTCCTCCTCCTCCTCCTCCTCCTCCTCCGCCGCCGCCGCCGCCCGAACCGGAGCCCGCGCCACCGCCGAGTCCACTTGAAGACGAGGCCGAGGACGAACCACCGGCACCGCACGCCCTGCTGCACCAGGCGGAGGAAGCGAGCCGCGCCGGGCAGCGCGACAAGGCGCGATCGTTGTACCACCAGGTCGGCGCCCTGGCGGTCGACCCGGCGCGTCCGCTCGATGATGACCTGGCCGCGCTGGCCCTGGATGCCGCCGAGGCGCTGCGCCGGCTGGGCGACCCCGGCCCGGCCGCCGACCTGCTGGAGCGGCTGGCCGACCACCGCCCGGACGATCCGGAGATCGCCCGCCAGTGGGCCCTGGCCCTGGCGGCCCTGGGCAAGACCGACGTCGCCCTGGCCGCGCTCAACCGGGTGGCCCGCCTGCCGGGCGTGAGGCCACACGGGCCGATGCGGCTGTTGCAGGCCTCATTGCTCCGCCGCGCCGGGCGCCTGGACGAAGCGGCCGCCGCCGCCCGTCACGCCATCGCCGCCATGCCGGCCGAGGCCGAGCCGCACCGCCTGCTGGCCCGCATCCTGGCGCGGGACGGGCGACTCGACGAAGCCGTCGCGGCCTGCCATGCCGCGCTGCTGCGCGACCCGACGCTGAAGTGGTGTCATGGCCTGATCGCCCGCGCGCTGGAAGCGCGCAACCAGATCGATCCGGCGATCGATCACTACGCCCGGATGCTGTCCATCGATCCCGACAACATCGACACGCACTTGGCGCTCGCGCTGGCGCTGTTGCGGCGCGGCGACGGGTCGGACGGCTGGGACGAGTACGAATGGCGCGTGCTGCGCACCGACCGGCCGGCGGAGTCGTTCGACCAAGCGCCCTGGGATGGCGGCCCCCTGAACGCCGAAGGGGATGCGGGAAAGGGCGGCGGACGCCTGCTCGTCTGGCACGAGCGGCAGAGCGTGGTCGAGGAGCTGATGTTCCTGCGACTCGCCCCGGCGGCGGCGGCGGCGGCCGGGGGCGGGCTGGTGCTGGAGGTGGATGCCCGGCTCGTGCCGCTGCTGGCGCGCGGCCTGCCCGACGCGACCGTGGTGCCGGCGGCCGACCCGCCGGCCGAGGAAACCCGCGCACCGGATATCGCCGCTCAGATCCCGTTCGGCAGTCTGGCGCGGCTGGTGGCGCCCGACCCGTCCACGGCCATCACGGACGGGCCGACCATCGCCGCCGACGACGCCCGCGTGAGCGCGCTGCGCGACCGCTATCTGGCGGACGCCGGCGCCGACTCCACGCTCCTGGTGGGCCTCTGCTGGCAGCCCCTGGACGCCGAGACCCGCCGCGACCGGGTCGTGCCGCTGGACGCCTGGGCGCCGGTGTTCGCCATCCCGGGCCTGCGCTTCGTCTCCCTGCAGCCCGGCGCGACGGCCGAGGACCTGGACCGCCTGCGCGCCGACGAGGGCGTGGACGTCCTGCTGGACCCGGAGATCGACGGCCGCGCGGACCTGGAGGGGCTGGCGGCGCAGATCGCCGCCATGGACATCGTCATCAGCGCCGATTCCCTGACCGCGCACCTGGCGGGCGCCCTGGCCGTGCCCGGGATCCTGCTGCTGCCGTACGCGGCGGAATGGCGGTGGGGCCTGGCGGGCACGCGGTGCGCCTGGTATCCGCGCCTGCAGTTGGCGCGCCAGACGGTGCCGGAGGACTGGAGCGGCCCCATTCTCCGCGTGGCCAAGGCCCTGCGACACTACCGCGACGCGGCCCGCGCCGCCGAAAGGCCCCCGTCATGACACCAACCGCGACCGATCCCCTGGTTCAGCGTCTGTGCAGCCGGGTGGCCGTGCTTCGGGGCCTGGATCCGGCGACGGTGCGGGCCACACCGTTGTCCGACGGCGCCGGTTGGCCCCGGTTCGTGGTCGAGGTCAAGGACCGGGACGTGTCCCTTGTGGTCCGCCTGCCGAACGCCCCCGTCGGCGCCGAGACGCCGGCCCCGTCCCACGCCGCCGGGGCCGGCGCGTCCTACGTGGACGAAGCCGATACCCTGGCGCAGGTCGCGCCCCTCGGGCTGGCGCCGATGACCCTGCAACTCGAGCCGGCGGACGGGCTGTGGGTCTACCCCCTCTGGTCCGGCACGCCGGTCAGCACCGAACCCCTGCGCGACCCGGAGCGTCTGGCGCGCATCGGCCGCGCCTTCCGGCTGCTGCACATCAGCGGCCTGACGCTGCGGGGGCAGCACGATCCGTTCGACGGCATGGACACCGACGCGCTGTGGACGCGCGACACCGCGCTCGACCTGCCACCGGACAGCCTGAACGCGGTCGCCGAGGCGGCCGCCCGCAGCCGCGACGCACTGCAACGGGGTCCGGCCGCACCGGCCCCGTGCCTCAACGCGCCCGGACCGGAGGCCTGTTTCGACACCGGCACGCGGGTGATGTTCGTCGACTGGCTGGGCGCGGCCATGGGCGACCCGCACATCGAGTTGGCCCGGCTGATCGAGCGGGCCGGGCTCGGCCCGGAACAGGTCGCGGCCCTGCTGGACGCCTATTTCGGTGCCGGCGCGGGTGGTTCGGCGCGCGACCGTGTGACCGTGGCCCAGTTGCCGGCGGCATACCGGCGCCTGCTCGACCTGCGCCGCGCCGTCGCGGACGCGCCGGCGGAGACGGAGACGGAAACAGCCGACCCGCGCCAGAGACTGCGCCACCAGGTCGAGGCGTGCCAGGCGATGATCGACAGCCCCGCCTGGACCGAGGCCATGGAGCGCCTGAACGCCAAGCGTCCCCGCACGGCGCGCCGCTCCTGAGGTGGGGGGAGGCCAAGCTTTTTATGAGTCATAGATGAAGGTCGACCATGAATACGAAGCGGTATGTTTGTTGCCGGTGCGCGCGTTGCCTTCCGTCCTAGATCTCAGCACGCACGGGAGGACGGCTTTCTAGAGCAGATCGCGATCAATCTGAATCACCTCGTGCTTCAGATTGATCCGTGAATCTGCTCTATATCAAATATTTAGGGCGGATTCACGCGTCCCACTTGCGCTGCGGAGCGGGCCAGGTGGGAGGCGATCCGCCCTAGGCTGGCGCATCACTAATACCCGGCGACGATTGGATTGACTCGTCCGGGCGGTCGCTTCGGGGCGCCGGTGATGCCGAGTGTTTGTTTTTTTTTCGCTGCGGCGCCCCTTCGGGGCGCGCGGCTCCGCGGCCCCGGCCGCCCAAAGGGCGGCCAAACTTTGTCGGCGCCGCGAAGCGGCGCCGTGGGCGCCGGCCCCAGTTTGGTTGAAGCTGGCATCGCGAAGCGATGTCAGGTGCGCGCGGGCCGTCCGACGAATGAAGTCAGTTCATTCGTCGGACGGTATAAGACACAGGGCCGGGGATCGCTGGGTCGACCGGATGGAACGGAGGCACGTTGGTCTCATGTTGAAAGGCGCTTTGGTACTCACGGGGGGGCGCCTGACGGCTGGCCTTGTTCGGATTGCCCGCAATATTTTGTTGGCCCGCCTGATCGGTGTCGAGGACTACGGAGTTGCCGGTACTTTTGTCATTACGTTCACCCTAGTTTTGATGATGGCTGATATGGCGTTCGATCGCTTTGCCATCCAGCATCGCAGCGGTGACACTCCGCGGTTCATTTCAGTACTCCATACCCTGACGCTTGCCCGGGCCGTGCTGATTGCCGGCCTCGTTTATGTCAGTGCCGACCTGTTGGCTCGCCTGTACAGCCAGCCCGAACTGACCTGGGCGTACCAGACCATTGCAGTTGTTCCAGTTTTGCTGGCGTTCCTTCATTTGGACATCACACGCGAGCAGCGCGACATGCGCTTCTATAAGCACGCAATAGTCGAAATTGTGGGCGCCGCCGCTCCGACTGTCTTGTTGTGGCCTCTTGCGCTTTGGTTGGGGGATTTCCGTGTCATCCTGTGGCTCATTGCCATCGAGTGCATGGCCCGGGTCGCGGTGAGCCATTGGCTGGCGGATCGCCCCTACCGGCTGGGTTGGGAATTTGATATCGCAAAAAGCGCGTTTGTATTCGGGATTCCACTTATTTTTAGCAGTCTTCTGGGGTTCATATCGATGAACGGTGACCGCATTTTGGTCGCCAACCAATTCACGGCTCATGACCTTGGGCTGTTTACCGCGACATTGACGCTTTTCTTGGTGCCGATTCAGTTTGCCATGAGCGTTGTCAATAGCTTGTTTCTCCCCATGTTGGCGCGGGAGCGGGATAATCCACGGCGCTTTGAGCAGCAGGCCTCCGTTGTGCTTCAGGCGATGACCTTGGCGGGGGCGGGCGTCACCGCGGGTATTGCCATGGTGGGCGTCCCCCTGCTTCTGTTGACTTTCGGATCCGACTATGCGGAAGCGTCATCTCTGATTCTGCCCATCGGGCTCATGGTGGGCTTGTTTCTTGCCCGCACCGGCCCAAACGTCATCGCGCTGTCTCGCGGACGGACGAAGCTGATCCTTGTGGGAAGCATTGTTCGCGTGCTGGCGCTGCCGGTCGCGGTCGGCGTTGCTCTTGCTGGCGGCGACATCCGTGACATTGTGCTGGTCGGTGCGGTCGGGGAAGGCGGGGCCTTGGCGGTTATGCTGGGCCTGTTATCGCGCCGGCTCAGCCTTCAAGCGCGCCTCAAGGACTGCCGAATGGTTCTTGTGTTCGGACTTGGGCTTTTGCTCATTCTCCTCTTGGCGGATAGGACGGCCCTGCCGTCTGATGTGGGCAAGGCGACGGCGGTGGCGCTGCTACTTGCGATGGTCGCCGTCAGCCACGCCCTACGTCGCTGGGTGATTGGGGGGCTTGCTCGGCGGTTGCGTGGCTAAGGGGAAATGCGCGCGCTTCGATCGATGTTCCGTTCTTCCTGCCCGCCCCCCTCCCCGTCGTCCACGCCAGTCTTCTTGCGAGGGCAGGGTGGAGAGGCGTGGCCTAGTGTAGAACGGACCGACGCAGACAGGTCGCTGAGGCAAACTGATCCGCCACTGGTATTCGCCCGCATCGGCAGGGGAATCGCTTGAACGCACTATGAGTGGCCGCAAAGGGCATCGCACATGTAATCGTTAGACCGCGCGGCCATTTTGCGTGTGACTTTGAGGCTGTGTCGATGCCTGTCTTTCACGGCCTCCGAAGTGGACTGCCGGGAGCCCCAGGCGCGAGCCTGACACCCTCCCCTGGATCTATCATATTCACACTTCTCCGCCAGCTCGTAGGGTGCGTCTGACCGCCGCGAATGCGGCGGGCGACGCACCGCCTCGTGGCCTTCGCGGCCACCTGGTGCGTCGTCGGCGGCGTCGCCTCCAGACGCACCCTACGACGGCTGCGAACAGGACCATGACTCGTCATTGCGAACCCTCGTCGCAAGACGAGGGTTCGCAATGACGAGTCACATCGTCGCGCGAGCAAAGGGCTCCCGCTTCGGCGGAAAGAAGTGTGAATATGATAACCCCGGAGGGGGGAGGAGAGCAGGCCGGAACCGGCCGCAACCGGTGTTCTCCCTCCATCCTGAGAATTGCTGGCGATGGCCCCGTTTGATTGACGTCCTGGGGACACATGTGCTGTTATAACACATGACCCGTCATGGTCGTTTTTGCCGACCCGGGACACGATGTGAAGAGTACCCGACGCCGAGCGTCAATGGTGGCCATCCAGGCCGAGCCGTTCGTGGCCTGGACAGGCGGGCGGCTCCGCCAGCGTTCCGAACAAGGCGCTGGCAAACAAAGCGGGCGCCACCATCTCCTCTCATTCAGGCCGTGCTCGAGGGAGCGCACGGTTTGCGATGGGAGCGCAACAAGGCCCGGCCCGGGGCCGGACGTGCGGTCGGCGCACCGGCCGGCGATAGCATCGCAGCCGACGCGAATCGATTGTTTAAGGAGTGGGGATTAACCGATGAACCACATGGACACCGCGGACACGCTTCTGCCGCCGCGCCAGACCGGTCGGGCCGGCGACGTCGACAAGTACGTCGGCCAACGCATCCGCGAACGCCGCGTGATGCTGGGCCTCAGCCAACAGCAGATGGCCGACATGATCGGCGTGACCTACCAGCAGGCGCACAAGTACGAGCGCGGCATCAACCGCATCTCCGCCGGCCGCCTGTTCGAGATCGCCCAGGTCCTGAATGTGCCGATCGGCTTCTTCTTCGACGGCCTCGAAAAGGACGGCGCGCCCGAGATGCAAGGCCGTCAGCGCCGATGCCTGGAACTGGCCCGCAACTTCGCCATGATCCGGGACGAGCGGCACCAGGATGCCATCAGCCAACTCGCCCGCGCCCTGGCGACCGATCCGTAGGCGTGTCGTCCTCCGGATGACCGCCGACCCGCGTCACGACTCCGGGTGGTCGTGGGAGAGTCGCTCGCGCAGGTCCGCGACCTCCTGACGCAAGGCCCGCACCTCGGCCAGGATTTCCTGGTTCGCGACGTCGCTTGTCACGCGGTGAGCCTCGGCTGCGTCGTCTTCCTCTTTGTGGGCGACCTGCATCGCATCGACAATGATGCCGATGAACAGGTTGAGGATGGCGAAGCTCGTGGACACGATGAACGGCACGAAAAACAGCCACGCATAGGGGTAGGTGTCCATCACCGGCCGGACGATGCCCATCGACCAGCTTTCCAGGGTCATGACCTGGAACAGGGTGTACATCGACGCACCGATGGTCCCGAACCATTCCGGAAAGGTGTCGCCGAACAGCTTGGTGGACAGAACGGAGCCCACATAGAACACCAGCAGGATGATGGCCCCGACCGACATCAGGCCGGGCACCGAGGCCAGCAGCGCCCCGACCACCCGCCGCATCGCCGGCACGACCGACATCAGCCGCAACACGCGCAGGATGCGCAACGCGCGCAGCACCGCCAGCGGCCCGGAGTTGGGGATCAGCGATAGCCCGACGATCACGAAATCAAAGACGTTCCATCCGCTGCGAAAGAACGCCGCCCGCCGGTACAACAGCTTGCCGCCGATCTCGACCACGAACACGGCCAGCACCAGGGCGTCGAAGGTCAGCAAGGCGGGGCCAACGGCGGCCATCACCGCGTCACTCGTCTCCAACCCCAGCGAAATGCCATTCAGGATGATCAGGGTGATGATCATGCGCTGAAAGCGCGGCCCTTCCACCAGGCGCCCCAGCGTCTCGATCCATCCGGCCCGGCGCTCCGCCGACGGTGCAGTCTTCGTCATCTGTGTGTTCCAGAAGCCCCGGTCTCCAGCCACGGCGGCAGGTCGTCCAGGGCCGCCATCTCCGCCACCGTGGGCCGGCGCCGCACCACGTGGAAGCGGTCGCCGTTCACCAGCACCTCCGGCACCAGCGGCCGGCCATTGTACTGGTTGGCCATGACGGCGCCATAGGCGCCGGCGGTCATGAACGCGATCAGGTCCCCCGCCACCAGCGGCGGCAATGAGACATCGCGGGCGAAGGTGTCGGTGGTCTCGCAGACGGGGCCGACCACGTCGATCAGGCCGCGTTCGGCGTCCGGTGGCGCCTGCCGGACCGGCCAGATCTCGTGCTCGGCCTCGTACAGGGCCGGGCGCATCAGGTCGTTCATGGCCGCGTCGACGATGGCGAAGGCCCGTGTGATGCCGTCCTTGCGGTAGATGACCCGGGACAGCAGCACGCCCGCGTTGCCGGCGATGGCGCGTCCCGGTTCGATGGTCAGGGCGCAACCGAGATCGCCCACCGTACGGCGCACCACGTCGGCGTAGGCGGTGGGCGGCGGCGGGCTGTTGTCGCCATGGCGGTAAGGCACACCCAGGCCCCCGCCCAGGTCGAGTCGCTCGACCGTTACGCCGTCGGCGCGCAACAGGGCCACCAGGTCGCGCACCTTCAGGAACGCCGACTCGAACGGCGCCAGGTCCAGGATTTGCGAGCCGATGTGCAGGGCGATGCCCTTCAGGGCGATGCCCTCCAGGGTCATGGCGCGGCGGAACACGCGGCGGGCGCTGGTCCATTCGATACCGAACTTGTTCTCCGCCTTGCCGGTGGTGATCTTGTGGTGCGTGGCGGCGTCCACGTCCGGGTTGATGCGGATGGCCACCGGGGCCCGCACGCCAAGCTCCCGCGCCACGGCGTCCAGCGCCTCCAGCTCCGGTTCGCTTTCCACGTTGATCTGGTGCACGCCGGCCTGGAGGGCGGCGGTCATCTCCGCCGCCGTCTTGCCGACGCCGGAAAAGACGATGCGCTCGGCCGGCGCGCCGGCGGCCAGGGCCAGCGCCAGTTCCCCGCCCGAGACCACGTCCACGCCCGCGCCCAGGCCGGTCACCAGGCGCAGCACGGCCGTGTTGCCGTTGGCCTTCATGGCGAAGCAGACCATGGCGCCCAGGCCGGCGAACGCCTCCGTGAAGGCACGGACGTGACGCGTCAGCGTGGCGGTGGAATAGACATAGCAGGGCGTGCCGACCTGCTCGGCGATGGTGGACACGGGGACGTCCTCGGCGTGCAGCAGGCCGTCCCTGTAGCTGAAATGATGCATGGACTCGGGGCCTCAACTGGGCGGGGCGGAGCGCCGGCGGTCCTCGTCACGGGGCGCCGGCGGTGGCAGGGTGGGCGCGCGAGGCGCCGTCTCGGGGGTCACCGGCGCCGGATAGCTGCGCGGATAGGTGCTGTCCTCCGGCGGCAGGTTGGGCGCCTTGCGGCCGCAGGCGGTCAGTCCGATGGCGAGGGCGATCGCGACCCCCCCCAGCCATGCGACACGGTGCGCCCTCATGGGGCCGTCTCCCCCTCAAGGAACCGCCGGCGAGCGGCGGCGCAGGCTTCGCGCACGCGGTCCGGGGCGGTGCCGCCGAGGCTGGTGCGCGCGGCGGCCGAGCCGGCCGGGTCGAGCCGCAGGTCGGCGGTCAGGCGCGGCTCGACCGACTGGAGGTCGGCCAGCGACAGGTCTTCCAGGCCGACGCCCTTGTCCTCCGCCAGCTTGACGATGGCGCCCGTGGCGTGGTGGGCGTCGCGGAACGGCATCCCGACCTCGCGCACCAGCCAATCGGCGATGTCGGTGGCGGTGGAGAAGCCGGCGCCGGCGGCCGCCGCCAGCCGCTCCCGATTCACCGTCAGGTCGGCGATCATGCCGGCCATGGCCGCCAGGCACAGTTCCAGCGTGTCCACGGTCTCGAACAGCGGTTCCTTGTCCTCCTGCATGTCCTTCGAATAGGCCAGCGGCAGGCCCTTCATGACGATCAGCAGACCGTTCAGGTGGCCGATGACGCGCCCGGTCTTGGCGCGCACCAGTTCCGCCGCGTCCGGGTTGCGCTTCTGCGGCATGATCGAGCTGCCGGTGGTGAAGCGGTCGGACAGCGACACGAACCCGAACTGGGCGCTGGTCCAGATCACCAGTTCCTCGGCCAGGCGCGACAGGTGGACGGCGCACAGGCTGGCGGCGGCCATGACCTCAATGGCGAAGTCGCGGTCGGAGACGGCGTCCAGGCTGTTGGCCGCCGGGCGGTCGAACCCCAGCAGGCCCGCCGTCATGGCGCGGTCGATGGGAAAGCCGGTGCCGGCCAGCGCGGCGGCGCCCAGCGGGCATTCGTTCAGCCGCGCGCGGGCGTCGCGCAGCCGCCCCCGGTCGCGGCCGAACATTTCCACATAGGCCAGCATGTGGTGGCCAAAGGTCACCGGCTGGGCGCATTGCAGGTGGGTGAAGCCGGGCATGACGGCGTCGGCGTGGGCCTCGGCCTGCGCGATCAGGGCCGCCTGCACCGCCGCCATGCGATCGTCCAGCATGTCGACGGCGTCGCGGGTCCACAGCTTGAAGTCCGTGGCCACCTGATCGTTGCGTGAGCGCGCCGTGTGCAGCCGTCCCGCCGCCGGGCCGATGATCTCGCGCAGGCGGGCCTCCACGTTCATGTGGATGTCCTCCAGCGCCGTGCTGAAGGTGAAGCGGCCGTCGATGATCTCTTGCAGAACCTGGTCCAGCCCGGCCAAGATAGCCTCGCCGTCGTCGCGGGAGAGGATCCCGGTCTCCATCAGCATCCGGCAGTGCGCCTTCGACCCGGCGATGTCCTGTCGGTAGAGGCGCTTGTCGAAGTCGATCGAGGCGTTGATGCGCTCCATCACCGCCGCCGGGCCGGCGGCGAAGCGCCCGCCCCACATGCTGCTGCGGCCGCCGTTCGTCTCCTGCGTCCGCGTGTCGTCGGAACCCTTCACGTCCATTCGGGACCACCCACCTTGAAAGTCTCTACGCGCAAGCCCCAGGGCTCGAAGCCGGGAAACCAGACGCGGTCTCTGATCATCCTGGCCATCATCATCATCGTCGTCACCGTTGCAAGCGCCGGCCTGATCGTTCCGAACGTCACCAGCGACTATGTGGTCGGCGGGCGCGGCGCCGTGGCCATGCTCTCTTCGATGGAGTTGCAGCGGCCCGACCTCGCCGTGCGCGGCGCGCCGTTCCAGGACGAGCAGGGGCGCACGGTCACGCTGGAGGACTTTCGCGGCAAGATCGTTGTCCTGAACTTCTGGGCCACCTGGTGCCCGCCGTGCGTGAAGGAAATGCCGGGGCTTGACGCGTTGCAGGCCACCCTGGGCGGGCCGCACTTCGCCGTCGTCCCGGTGTCCACCGATCGGCTGAGCATGGCGGAGATCCAGGACTTCGCCAACCGGCAGGGATGGCTCGACCTGCCCTTGTACCACGACGCGGACAAGGGGCTGTCGCAGGCCATGCAGGTGGGCGGGCTGCCGACCACGTATGTTCTGGACGAGGCCGGCCGCCTGCTCGGCCAGCACGCCGGCATGATCGATTGGACGTACGAGGCGCTTGTGACCAAGCTGCGCCAGCGGGTGGAGGCCCTGGAGGGGGCCGAAGCCGGGAGTTGAGTGGGCGGGCCTACAGCGGCTTGCCGATCCGAAGGCTCCAGCCGCGTCGCACAGCCCAGCGGGCGACCAGGACCGCGCCGACGATGCCGATCAGGCTGCCCACCAGCACGTCCGACAGGTAGTGCACGGTCACGAACAGGCGACTCGAGGCCACCAGCACGCCGACACAAACCCACGTCGGCCAGTGGCGCGGAAACAGGACCATCAGCATGGTCATGGCCGCCCAGATGGTCTGGGAGTGCCCGGAGGGGAAACTGGCCGCCGCCGCCTCGAACGCCAGAGGGTCGAACCCGTACGCTTCCTCGCGGAACAGCTTCACCGGGCGCAGCCGGCCGATCAGGTGCTTCAGCACCGTCACCACCAGGCCGGTGGCCGCCTGGGCCAGCAGGAACGCCATCCAGGCGCGGGCGATATCGCGCCAGCGCGCCCAGGTCGCGCCGGTCAGGGCGCAGACGCCGCGGGCGTGGCTCCAGCCCCACGCGGCAAGCCCTAACAGGTACCAGTACAGGGCGGTGCCGACCTCCGTCTTTCGATCTCTCGGCGTGACCCCGCTCATCGACCACTGGCATCGCTTCCAGCGGTCTGCATGAACCGCCGTATACGGAACCGTACGCACGGTGGTGTGGGAGGAGGGGAACCGCAAGGTCTCCTCCGACCCGATGCGAGTCACGTCGTTGCGCGAGCGAAGGGCTCCCGCTTCGGCGGGAAGAAGTTTGAATACGATAGAGGAAATGGGGAGGGTCGGGGTGGGGGCTTGTCCCGCCCCGTCGGCTCGCGCGGACGTGGACGGTTCCGTGCGAAAACGATAGGCCCCTCACCCGGCCGACCGGATGTCCGCCGGGCGCACCATGGGGGTTCGCGCCACCTCGATGCGGTCGCGGCCGCCGCGTTTCGCGGCGTACATGGCGTCGTCGGCGGCCTTCAGGGCGGCGTCGACGTCGTCGTGGGCGGACAGGTCGGCCACGCCCAGACTCGCGGTGACGGTCAGGTGCTCGCCGGAGGAGACCTCGAACGGCGCCCGGCGGATGGCGGTCAGCATCCGCTCGGTCGCGGCCATCGCGTCGTCCAGGGTGGCCTGGTTGAGCAGCACGGCGAACTCCTCGCCGCCCAGCCGGGCCACCGTGTCCGTGGCGCGGGCGACGCCCGTCAAGCGTCCGGCCAGCTCGCGGAGCACGGCATCGCCGGCCGCGTGGCCGTAGGTGTCGTTGATGGCCTTGAAGTGGTCGATGTCCAGAACGACCAGCGCCGCCTTGACCCCGTACCGCTTGGCGATGGCCATCACCTCGCCGGCGGTGGCCATGAACGCCCGCCGGTTCTTCAGGCGGGTCAACGGATCGTGATGGGCGAGATAGGCGGCTTCCTCGAGCAGTTCCCGATTGCGCTCCGTTTCCCGGACGAACCGTTCCCGAACCTGGTTGTAGAAATAGGCGACGTGGCCGGCGTCGGTTTCCTGTTCGACCTCGACGGGGACCGAGAACGCGCCCTGCTCGCCCTGCTGTTGGAGCTGGTGCAGCAGGTCGACCATGGCCGAGCCGGCGCCGTGCTCGGCGATGTTCAGGCCGATGCGTTCGTCCTCCGGCGCGACGCGGAATTTCACCAGGGGGCTGGCCAGGACAAGCACCGCCCCGGCGCCGCCGAAGGCGAACAGGGCGATGGTGCCGGCCCCCAAAAGCTGCACGCCGATCCACTCCAGGCGGCCGTCCAGCAAGGGGGGAATCGTCTCCGGCATGGCGAATGCCGGCAAGAGGACGGTGCCGACAACGCCGGCGAACAGATGCACCGGAATGGCGCCGACCGGGTCGTCGATGCGCAGCCGCTCCAGCAGCCGCACCCCGCCCACCGCCACCACCGCGCCCAGAACGCCGAGCGCCATGGCGCCCAGGGGCCGCACCACGGCGCACCCGGCGGTGATGGCCACCAGGCCGCCGAGCATCCCCGTGAGGATGTCGGTCGCCAGCGGCTTGCGCCCGCGGAGCCAGGCCAGGACGATGATGGCGACGATGCCCACCGCCGCGCCGATGGCCGTGTTGACCAGCACCAGCGGCACCTGGCGTTCGAAATCGGTGGCGCCGCCGCTGTTGAAGCCGAACCACCCGAACATGAGCAGGACCGCCCCCAGCGCCGAGACCGCCAGGTTGTCCCCGTCGATGGGCCGCCCCGGCCCGTCGAAACGCCCCAGGCGCGGCCCGATCTTCAGCACGGCGGCCAAGGCGATGGCCCCGCCCACGGCGTGGACCACGCTGCTGCCGGCGAAGTCGTGGAAGCCCATCGCGCGCAGCCATCCATCCTCGGCCCAGGCCCAGTGGCCGCTGACCGGGTAGACCAGCACGCTCATGGTGGTGGCCAGCAGCAGGTAGCCGGCGAAGCTGGTGCGTTCCGAGACCGCGCCGGCGACGATGGTGATCGCCGTGCCGCAGAACATGGCCTGGAACAGCGCCTCCAGCAGCGCGCCCGGCTCGCCGTCGATCAGGACCGACGGACCCCAGCCGATGACACCCTGCCAGCCGGCCCCGAACATCAGCGCATGGCCGACCAGCATGTACATGAACAGGGTGGTGCCCAGGTCGGCCACGTTCTTGATGGCCACGCTGACCGAGTTCTTGTTGCGGACCAGTCCGGCCTCGTAGCACGTGAATCCGGCCTGCATCAGCAGAACCAGGAACGTGCACAGGGCCAGCCAGATCAGGTGTTGGTCGGACATGCGGGCGACTGCCTTTGGGCTGGGCAGCAGAAGATGAATGCCCACACAGGCGCCAGTCGACCAAGAATGTCAAGGCGGCCGGATTGCATAGAATGAGTCTAGCGCCCGTATTGCGCGTCCTGGTCGTCCTCCCGGTCCCCGGCGTTTTCGACGGAAGAGCCCGCGGTTCAGATGGGGGCGGGGCGTTCCGTGTGCCCATGCAGAAGGGCGCGCAAGGTGGCCAGGCGGGAGGCGCGCGCGTGCGAGCGGCCGGACTGACATCGCCGCGCCTGGTCGAGCAGGTTGGCGCCCACCCGGATGATGTGGGCCACCGTGTCCGGGTGACGCGCCCCATGATCAAGGACGCGGTCCATCAGCTTGAGGACATCGAAGTACAGCGAGTCGGCCGATGCGCACGGGTCGTCATCGGCCAGGGCCGGCATGATCCAGCTCAGGGACTCGGTGTGGGCATGGACGAAGGCTCTGTAGGCCTCGACCTCCTGTACCAGAAAACCGAGTTCGTTGACGGCTGTCTGGTCCGGACAGGATCGGCGTTGCAGGGTATCCATGACGTTCTTCAGCCGCGCCACCATGCGATTGTGGTGCAGGTTCAGCTTGGCGGCCACATTGCTGCGCTCGGTGCCCCTCATGGCAGCGCCCCCTTTTCTGTCCGTGCCGCCCGCCGGTCATCGCGCGTGGCGCCAAGACCCATGTCCGCGTTCGGACATCCGCCGGGCCGGTGACCCGAGCGTTCGCCATGGCGTTGCGGGGCTGTTCCCACGGGTCCGAGCGATCGGCCCGGTCCGACTGCGACAGTTCGGATCATGCGCCACAGCCGGTTTCCATGTCATGAAGATCCGTCAATCGGTTTGACTCAATTCAACCGCACGCATTGCGGTGACCAAGGAGGGTTTCCCTTGATGGCCGCCGCATGGGTCCGCTTGGTGGATCGCCGGCTGGGGGATGGCGCGACGCCATAGCATCGCACGGCCGCGCACGGGAGGAGGGGCAAGCCAGCCCCCTCCCCATGCCTCCCCGTAAACGGGTCGGCCTTGCGGCCAGTGCTCTCTTGGTGGTCCCGTCCGGGGGAGCGGTGAAAGGGATGCCCTGCGATCAATGAATTGAGTACCCCAGCGCAACGGCGGTTTCCCCAAGCTCGCGGCGCAAGAGATCGACGGCATCGCCCGGCATGGCTTTCCAATTGTCGCGGCTCGGGCGGAAGCCGGAAATGCCACGCACCTGGGGGTCCTCATTGCCGAAGTTGTGGCTACCTTGATGGTGCTCCAGCATTTGATGGTCAAATGGTTCGTCGAGGAAGGTGCACAGCTCGGCCAGGATGCTCTCCGGATTTTCGGTTAGGGCCTCATACTTGATGGCGTGACTCACCGACGGGTGCTGTTCTTGAAATGCGCGCATCCGGTTGATACTCGTAGCAACATAGGCTGCATTGCCCGCCAGCCTCGGCTGATCCGGTGGCCCCAAATTCCAGCCCAGACCCTCGATGGAATGAATGATACCGCCTTGACCTGGACCTGCGACCTTGGCCGCCCCAGGTATGCCCTTGCGCGCCGAAAATACCAGCTAAGGTTCACGGCTGTAAACTGATGCAGCGCGGGCTGGCGCCCGACCGGGCATGGCCATCGGCCATCAACGGGCGTAGCCCCTGGTGGAACGCCGGGGCGAGCCACATGAAACAGGCGGTGCCGACATCCGTCTTTCGATCTCTTGGGCTGACCCCGCTCATCGACCACTGGCACCGCTTCCAGCGGTCTGCATGACCCGCCGTGTAAGGAACCGTACGCACGGTGGTGTGGGAGGAGGGGAACCGCGAGGTCCCCTCCGACCCGATACGGGTTTCGTGCGGGCTTCTGGCCCCGGGGTCCGTCTCAGCGATGGAACCCCCTTCACCTGATTGCCCGGAATCAAACTGACGGCCATCGACGATACAAATTCGGGGAGTCATCCGTTCGCGACCGCCGAACGGCCGCGACGCACCGGACCGTGGCGCGATACGCACTCAGGCCACATCGTCGAGCGCGGTGGCCGCCCCGCCGAAGGGGTCGACAAGGATCTCAAGGCCGTTTTGACGTCCGGCGGTGCCAGGGGCGCCAACCGCCCGATTGGCGGTCCGGTAGGTCTCGATCGCGCGCTGTGTTTCCAGCGCCGTCAGGCCCATTCCCGCCGCATTCTCCGGCGCCGCCGCCCCCCCAATCCGGTGGTTGAGCAATTGCGCCAGAAACCCCAGCGCGCCGGCCAACAGGGCCGTGCGTCCGGCGGTCAGGGTGCGCAGAAGGCCGCCCGGCTCTTCGGGTTCAAACGGCGTGCGAGGCGCGTCGTCCCACGACGCGGTGCCATCGGAGTCGGGACCCTGGGGCCGCCTCGTCGGGCGGTCGGATGCGCGCGTGCGGATGGGGCGGGCGATGCCGGTGACGGGGACAGCCTGGGACGCCGGCTGGCGCGGTGTCGTGACGCCGGGTTGCACGATGCTGCCGTGCTGAACCGTGAGCCCGGCGGCTATCCAGGGCGGTCCTGCCATGTCACCGTTCCGTTATTCCCGCGCTGCCCCGGTCAACCGGACCCGTGACCAGGGCCAACCTCGCGACATTCTTGCACACAAGGAACGATATGGACACGGCCGATCAAGGCCTCAAGCGGCGCCGGCCGGGTGTCTTGGCGTTTTCCCGGCGGGGTCAGCCCGCCAGCTCGCGCGAGCGGCGGGCGGCGGCGGCCACGGCGCGGGCCATCAGGGGCGACAGCCCGTCCGAGTCGGCCATCAGGACTTCCAGAGCTGCCGCCGTGGTGCCGCCGGGGCTCGTTACGTTGCGGCGCAGGTCCGCCGGGTCCTCCGGCGCGGCGTCCATCAGGGCGCCGGCGCCGCTGACCGTGGTGCGCGCCAGCCGGACCGCCAGGTCCGGCGGCAGGCCCGCCTCCTCGCCCGCGCGGGCCAGGCATTCCGTCAGCCAGAACACATAAGCCGGGCCGCTGCCCGACACCGCCGTGACGGCGTCCATGGCCGTCTCGCCCTCGATCCACGCCACGTCGCCCACGGCCCGCAGCAGGGCGTCGCAGGTGATCCGTTCGGCGTCGGTGACGGGAGCGTTGGCGCAGGCCACCGTCATGCCGCGATGCACCGCCGCCGGCGTGTTCGGCATGGCGCGGACCACGGGCGTGCCGACGCCGAAGGCGGCCTCGAAGCCGGCGATCGCCCGCCCGGCGGCCACCGACAGAACCACCGTCCCGCCGCCGCCGAGCGCCTGATATGTCGGCATGACCGCGTCCATCATCTGGGGCTTGACCGCCAATACCAGGACGTCCGGACGCGGCGCGTCGGTCAGCGCGGCGCCGTCCGCGACGGTGCGCACGCCCCGGGGGCCTTCGCTCACGGCCGGGTCGATGATCGTGAGATGATCCGGGGCCACGCCGCGGTCGAGCCATCCGCTCAGCAACGCGCCGCCCATGCGACCGCTTCCGACCAGCCACACGCGCGCGGCGGCCAGGGCGGCCCGGGCCAGATCCGCGCTTTCGCCCGACGGCCCGGTCATGGGCTCAGGCCTCGCCGACCGTATCCAGCATGGCGGCGGCGATGGCCTCGGCCGGGCTCTTGCCGCCCCAGATGACGAACTGGAAGGCCGGGTAGAAGCGGTCGCACTCGGAGACGGCGATCTCCATCAGGTCGCGCACCTCCTCGGCGGCGATGCGGCGCTCGGCCAGCAGGACGGTGTGGCGGAACATCGGCGAGCCCTCGTCGCTCCACAGGGCGAAATGGCCCAGCCACAGGCGCTCGTTCAGGTGCGCCAGCAACTCGTAGACCGACGTGCGGCGCCCGTCCGGCACGCGCATGTCGAACGCGCACGACAGGTGCAGCGCCCCCAGTTCCTCCGACCACGCCAGGAACAGGCCCAGGGTGCACCACTGGCTGGGCACCTCCACCACCATCTCGTCCTCGCCGCGCCGGTCGAACACCCAATCCTTCACCGAAAGGAACTGTTCGATCATGTCGAGGGGATTGGTGGGGGTGTTTTCGACACGAATGGTCGACGTGGTCATAGCGCCCTCCCAGACTCTGCGGACTTCCTCATGTTCGGAAGTCCTGGGCGATCGCGGCGAGCGGATCCTGGATCATCGTGCCCATGGGTGGGCTCACACTCGCACGGCCGTTCGCCGCCACCGGTCGCGGGACCCACATCCCCGGGGGCTCCCAACATGTGGGGCCTGCCCACGCCCGGATCCACAACAGCACCTTGCCAAACCGGTTCGACACTGGCAAGGCCCAGCGTTCGCTTCCCCGCATGAAAAGATCATGACCCAGCAAACGCGACTCCAACGTCCGGTTAGCAGGCAAAAGGGGGGCGGCGCAAGGCTTGTGCGCTATATCCTTTGGGGGATTTCCGCCTCAAAGCCCCAGATAGGCGGTCTTGACGCGCTCGTTTTCAAGCAGCGCACGGCCGGCGTCGTCCAGCACCACGCTTCCGGTCTCCAGCACATAGCCCCGGTCGGCGATGCCCAGCGCGGCGTAGGCGTTCTGTTCCACCAGGAAGATGGTGGTCCCTTGCGACTTGAGCAACTTGACGGTGTCGAAGATCTCGCTCACCAGCAACGGCGCCAGCCCCATGGATGGTTCGTCCAGCAACAGCAGGCGCGGCCGCGACATCAGCGCCCGCGAGATGGCCAGCATCTGCTGCTGACCGCCGGACAGGGTGCCGGCCGACTGCTTGCGCTTTTCCTTCAGGATGGGGAAGCGCGTGTACATGCGGTCCAGGTCGTCGGCGACCTTCGGGCCGCGCCGGCGGTAGGCACCGAGGCGCAGGTTGTCCTCGACCGACAGCGGGCCGAACATCTGCCGACCCTCCGGCACCTGGGCGATGCCCAGCTTGACCCGCCGATGCGACGGCGCGCGGGTGATGTCCTGGCCCTCGAACACAATGCGTCCGGCGCTGACAGGCTGCACGCCGGAGAGACAGCGCAGCAGCGTGGTCTTGCCGGCGCCGTTGGCGCCGACCAGCGCCACCAGTTCGCCCTCGCCGATGGTCAGGTCGACGCTGTCCAGCGCCTGGATGCGGCCGTAGTGGCTGGACAGCCCCTCGATGTGCAGCATGGCGCGGCCTCTCCCTCACACCTGGCCCAGGTAGGCGGCGACCACGGCCGGGTTGTTGCGCACCGCGTCCGGCGTGCCCTCGGCCAGCTTGCGGCCGTGGTCGAGCACGAGGATGTGATCGGAGATGCCCATCACCAGCTTCATGTCGTGCTCCACCAGCACCACGGTCACGCCGGCGCGGGCCACCGTGGCGATGACGTCGTCGATTTCCTTGGTCTCGCGCGCGTTCAGGCCGGCGGCCGGCTCGTCCAGCAGCAACAGGCGGGGCTCGGATGCCAGGGCGCGGGCGATCTCCAGGCGTTTCAGGGCGCCGTAGGGCAGGGCGCTGGCGTCGGCGTCGATCGCCCCGCCCAGGCCGACCAGGTCCATCAGTTCGATACAGCGCTTGCGGGCCGCCTTGTCCGCCCGCGTGATCATCGGCAGCCGCAGCATACAGGCCAGAAGATTGCGGTTCAGGTGCAGGTGACGGCCGACCATGACGTTCTCGATGGCCGTCATGTTCATCATGATGCGCAGGTTCTGGAAGGTGCGCGACAGGCCCATGCGGGCGAGATCGTGCGGGCGCTTGCCGGCGATTTGTGCGTCGTCCAGATAGATCGCCCCGGCGCTGGGGCGGTACAGCCCGGTGATGAGGTTGAACAGGGTGGTTTTGCCGGCCCCATTGGGGCCGATGATCGAGTGGATGGTGCCTTCCGAGATCTCGAAGTCCAGCTCCTGGATGGCCTGCACGCCGCCGAACTGGATACTCAGGTTTTCCACGCGCAACAGACTCATCGGCGCGCCCCCCGGCGCCGCGCCAGTCCGGTCAGGGTGGGCACCAGGCCCCGGGGCATGAAGATCATCACCGCCATCATGATCAGGCCCAGGATCATGTGCTCGTAGCTGGCGAAATCGGCCAGAAGCTGCGGCAACAGGGTCAGCACCGCCGCGCCCACGACGGCGCCGAAGGTCGAGGCCATGCCGCCGAACACGACCATGGTCACGAACAGGATGGAGTGGAAGAAGCTGGCTTTCTCGGGCGTGACGAACTCCGAGAAGTGCGCCGCCAGCGAGCCGGCCACCGACGCCATGACGGCGGAGATCACGAACACCATCACCTTGTAGCGGGTGGTGTCGACGCCGGCCACCTCCGCCGCCACCTCGGCGCCGTGCAGGCCGCGCAGGGCGCGCCCGACCGGGCTGTCGATGATGTTGAGCGAGATCCATACCGCCAGCACCAGAAACGCGGCGACGATCCAGTACCAAATCGGGCCGCCGTACAGTTCGACGCCCCAGACCTCCAGCGGTGGCACGTACATGCCGTCCGGGCCGCCGGTCAGCCAGGCCTCGCGGCTGATGACGATGTTGATGATCACGCCCACGCCCAGCGTTGCCATGGCCAGGTAGTGCCCGGACAGGCGCAGGATGGGCCGGGCGATGATATAGGCCAGCAGGCCGACCCCCAGCGCCCCCAGTGGCATGGCCAGTGCCCCGTGCAGGCCGTAACGCGCCGTCAGGATGGCCGAGGCATAGGCGCCCAAGGCGAAAAACCCGGCGTGCCCCAGGCTGATCTGCCCGGCGTAACCGATCAGCAGGTTGAGGCCCACCACGACGATGGCGTTGATGCCGATGGTGATGGCCACGTCGTACTGGTAGTTGTTGGCCAGAAGCAGGGGCAGGGCGGCGATGATGACGATCAACGCCCCCATGCCGCCGATGCGTTCCGACATCAGCACCTGCATTGGCGTCGCCCGGGTGCCCAGGCGTCGCGTGTAGGTCTGCTTCTTGCGGTGCTTGCTGTAGCCGCTGGGCCTGATGTCCGCCATGGTCCGCCGCTCCCTACACGCGCTCGGTGCCGCGCTTGCCGAACAGGCCCTGCGGCATCAGGAACAGCACGCCGAGAATGACCACGAAGGCCATGGCGTCCTTGTAGTCCGACGAGATGTATCCGGCCCCCAGGCTCTCGATCAGGCCCAGCAGCAGGCCGCCGACGATGGCGCCCAGGCCGCTGCCCAGGCCGCCCAGAATGGCGGCCGCGAAGCCCTTCAAGCCCAGCATGATGCCCACCTCGAAGTGGGTGGCGGTGATGGGGGCGATCAGGATGCCCGCCACGGCCCCCAGCAGCGCCGACAGGCCGAAGCTCAACAGCAGCACGAAATTGACGTTGACGCCCATCAGCCGCGCCGCCAGCCGGTTGTGGCTGGTGGCCAGGATCGCCTTGCCCAGGATCGTGAAGTGAAAGAACAGGTGCAGCGCCAAGACGACGGCGGCCGTGACACCGAGAATCCACAGGCTCTGCGGCATGATGGTCGCGCCCAGCAGCTCCAGCGGCTCGTTGCCGGAGAACGCCGGCACCGCGTGCAGGTCCTTGCCCAGGGTGACGCTGGTCAGCCCGCGCAGGAAAATGCCGGCGCCGATGGTGATGATGATCAGGGTCACCACGTTGGCGTCACGCACCGGCTCGATCGCCAGTTTCTCCAGGGCGAGGCCAACCACCACCGTTGCCGCCACCGCGCCGGCGATGGCCAGCGGCAGGTCGATGCCATGGCTGAGCAAGAGCCAGGTGATCATGCCGCCCAGCATCACGAACTCGCCCTGGGCGAAGTTGATGACGTGGCTGGCGTTGTAGATCAGGGCGAATCCAAGCGCCACGAGGGCATAGATCGCGCCGCTGGTGATGCCTGAAAACAGGAACTGTAGAAGTTCGACGAACGCGGGGGGCATGGAGGGATCCGTTCACAGCTCGACCCGGAACGCGCGCCAGCAGCGCTGGCCAAGCGGGCGCGCGCGCCGGCACGGTGCCGCACCGGCGCGCGCATCGCAAGCCTCAGTTCACCAGGACCCAGTCGCCGTCCCGGATTTCCAGCATCCGGAACGCGGACAGGTCGAGCCCCAGGTGGTCGTCGGCGCTCATGTTGACCTCGCCGGCGGTGCCGATGAAGCCGGTGATGTTCTCCAGCGCGTCGCGCACGGCGGCCGGCTCGGCGCTGCCGGCGGCCTCGACCGCCGCCTTGTACATCATCAGGCCGTCATAGGCGTGGCCGCCGAAGGTCGAGACCGAGCCCTCGCCGTGCACGGCTTCGTAGGTGGACTTGTAGCCCATCACGATCGGCCGCTGCGGGTCGTCCATCGGCAGCTTCTCGGCCACCAGCAGGGCGGCGGCGGGCAGGCGCACCCCCTCGGCGGCGTCACCGGCCAGTTCGATGAACTTCTTCGAGGCGACGCCGTGCGACTGGTACAGGGGCACCTCGAATCCCAACTGGGCGAAGTTCTTGGTGACGATGGCCGGGCCCTGGCCGAAGCCCGGGTTGACCACGGCCTCCAGGCCCTCGGTGTTCTTGATCTTGGTGAGCTGGGCGACCATGTCAGTGTCGCTCGGCGCATAGGTCTCGTCGGCGACGATCTCGACGCCGTAGTCGGGGCCGACGTCGAGGCATTGGGCGCGCATGGACTTGCCGAAGCCGCCGGTGCCCGAGATCATGCCGACCTTGGTGATGCCGCGCGCCTGCATGTCCTCGAAGATCTTGCCGCAGGCCATGCGGTCGGTGTGGGGGGTCTTGAACACCCACGGCTTGACCGGGTCGATGATCACGACGCCGCCGGCGAAGGAGACGAACGGAATCTCGGCCCGCTCGACCAGCGGAATGACGGCCATCGTGGTGCCGGTCGTGGACCCGCCCAGGATGACGTCGACCTCGTCCTCTTCCAGCAGGCGCTTGGCGAAGGTGCGCGCCTTGTTGGCGTCGCCGCCGGTGTCGTAGTGCACCAGTTCGAGCTGGCGGCCGCCGACGCCGCCCGCGCCGTTGATGCGGTCGATGTACATTTCCAGCGTCTTGAGTTCCGGGTCGCCCAGGAACGACGCCGGGCCGGTCACCGCCAGGAACGAGCCGACGCGGATCGGGTCGTCCTGAGCTTGCGCCGTTGCGGCCGCGCCGAACGTGGCGGCCAGTGCCGCCCCGCCCACCAAAAGCCCTGTGGTCATCCGTTTGAACATGAAACCGTCCTCCCCTGTTGTGCGGCGAGACTGCCGTTTTGTTTGGTCCGATGTGTCCCGGCCGGGCGGTGGTTCGTTTGCCGGACCACACATTTCCCCGGACGGTGATAGCCCAACGGAGTCGTTTCGGAAACAGTATCGTCACGAAACGATCACCAGGGGGCCAAGCGAAGACCATAACGGCTTGGCGGGTATCCCGGAAGCCTTCTGTGGCGAGCGGGCAGGGCAATCGGGTGAAGGCACCTTTGTCGAAATGCAGGATTGGGTAGGGCGGGTTCGCGCCAAAGGCGCAACCCGCCGCATCGGCGCTACACGGATATCAAGACCAGCAGGGTGACATTTTGATGTGTGAGAGCCCATCCGGAAAGTCTCGAAGACCACAATATGTGGGGTGCGGGTCCCCAGAACGAGCACCGTCAGTGGTACCCATAAGGGCTTTCCAGACAGACACTGAGGTTAGAGTGAGGCGGGTTGGGTCACGACTGAGATGGATCCTATGGGCGTTGGCTACGCTTATGGAATGGCGGACGATGAGCCGATTTCTGGTGCCGGCCGCAATTGCGGTTGCCTTGCACGGCTGTGGAGAGGGGGAGATCGCGCGACCCGATGGACCAACCGTCTCCCATTCCGACGGTTGGTCGGTTGTTGTGCCGGACTCAGCGACATTTTCTGAAACAGCGGACGGCTTCTTGATCCGCCCGCACGGTGACGAGACGCGGCGCTCCGCCGACATCATCACGGTTGCGCGTCACTCTGGACACGCTCAGCGGGAGGGCTGGGCGCAACGGGACATCGGCGGGGCCGTGGCGCGGTATAAGGTCGAGATGTCAAACGGCGGCTCGGGCGGCGCCGAGTATCGGGTGACGATCGTTAAGCCTTTCTGCGGGGACATGCTGACGCTTGAGCAATCCCGTCAGCGCGAATTTGGTGGTGAACCTGATTTTTCCCTGGCCTGGGGTGTGATCGCGGCGGCGCGTTGTCAGGATGGCGGGTGAGGATAAAACCCGGGGTGTGGCCGCACTCACCCGGCGCGATCCCACACGGGCGCGCACGCGGCGATGCGGGCAGCGATCGGGCAGTCCGGACGATGGGCGCCGGGGAGCACGGCAATGCTCATCAGGAACTCGTTGACCACCTCCGGCCCGGCGAACCGGAACGTTGCCTTGAAAAGGCGCACCCATTCGTCCAGGTCGCGCGGGTGATGCGCCGTGATCCAGGCGGCGAACCCGCCATGCGACTGCCGCAGCGCCTGGACGCGCCGGGCGTTCTCGATCACCGCGTCGATCTTGCGGCGGTTGCGGATGATGCCGGTGTCGGCCAGCAGGCGGGCGCGGTCGGCGTCGTCGAAGGCCGCCACCCGGTCGACGTCAAAGCCCGCGAAGGCGGCGTTGAGCGCCGCGCGCTTTTTCAGGATCAGCAGCCACGACAGGCCGGCCTGGAAAATCTCCAGGCACAGCCGTTCGAACAGGACCGTCTCGTCCGTGACGGGAAAGCCGTACTCGGTGTCGTGATAGGGACCGTGCCAAGTGTGCCCGGGGGCGACGTCGCAATACCAGCTCACACCGCGCCCCCGTCAGGTCACGCCTGTTCTAGTTCCACCAGCGTACCGGTGAAGTCCTTCGGGTGCAGGAACAGCACCGGCTTGCCGTGGGCGCCGATCTTCGGCTCCCCGTCGCCAAGCACGCGCTTGCCCTGGGCCTTCAGGGTGTCGCGCGCGGTCAGGATGTCCTGGACCTCGTAGCAGACATGGTGGATGCCGCCCGACGGGTTCTTGTCGAGGAACGCCTGGATCGGCGACTTCTCGCCCAGCGGATGCAGCAGCTCGATCTTGGTGTTCGGCAGTTCGATGAACACCACGGTCACGCCGTGGTCGGGCTGCGGCACCGGGTCGGAGACCTTGGCGCCCAGGGTTTCGCGGTAGTTGGCCGCGGCGGCCTCCAGGTCGGGAACCGCGATGGCCACGTGATTCAACTGTCCGATCATCACTCTGGATCCTTTCCTGTCTCAGTCCTGTCTCACGTTGGGTCTGTCTGGGCTGCCTCATATGCGGACAACATGGATATCGGTCACCGGCCGCCGGCTCTGGCTGTCCCGGAAGAAGCGGCTGACCACGCGGCGGGCGCTGTCCACCACCTGGCCGTCATCGTCCAGGGCGCGCCGGTCGAGGCGATCGACGGCCGCGCGAATCTGGCCGATCAGGGCATTGAGGTCGTCCCCATCCTCCTCCGGGTCCAGCAGGCCGCGCGCGCTGACCATCGGTTCGGCCGCCAGCCCGCCCTTGCCGTTCAGCACCAGCGTGACCGTGGCCACCCCGTTGATCATCATGCGGCGGCGGTCCCGCAGCATCTGACTGGACATGGGGACGAGACGGTCGCCGTCCAGGGCCAGAAGGCCGGTATGAACCTCATCGATCACGCGCGGCGGCTCGGCATCCAGGCGCAGCATGTCGCCGTTCTGGATGATGGCCACATGCCGGGTGCCGCAGGCCCGGGCGACGCGCGCGTGCTCGCGCAGGTGCATCGCCTCGCCGTGAACGGGCACGGCCACCCGGGGCCGCACCAGGCGGTACATCTCCTCGACCTCCTCGCGCGCCGGATGGCCGGAGACGTGCACCGGCGCATCCCGGGAGGTGATGATCTCGACCCCTTTCTCCGCCAACCGGTTCTGCATGGTGAAGATGGCCCGTTCGTTGCCCGGGATGACGCGGGACGAGAAGATCACCGTGTCGCCCTCGCCCAGGCCGACCGTGCGGTGGCTGCCGCTGGCGATGCGCGGCAGCGCCGCGCGCGGTTCGCCCTGGCTGCCGGTGCAGACGTACAGCACCTTGTCCGCCGGCAGCGCGGCCGCTTCGTCCTCGCCGAGGAAGGCCGGGATGTCGGCCAGATAGCCGCACCGTCGCGCCGTTTCGTTCATGCGCCACAGTGAGCGCCCGACCAGCGCGGCGCGGCGGCCGTTCTCGCGGGCGGCGATGGCCACGCTTTCCATCCGTGCGACGTTGGACGCGAAGCAGGCCACCGCCACCTGGCCGGTGGTGTTGCGGCCGACCACCTCGATCAGGGTCTTGCGGACGTCGGCCTCGGAGCCGGAATGGCCTTCGGTGAAGATGTTCGTGCTGTCGCCGATCATGGCCAGCACGCCCTCGTCGCCGAGCCGGCGCAGGGCCTCCGTATCGGCGGCCGGCCCGACCAGGGGATGCGGGTCGAACTTCCAGTCGGCCGTGTGCAGCACGATGCCGGCCGGGGTGCGGATCACCACCGCGTTCGGCTCGGGAATCGAGTGCGTCGTGCCGATGAACTCCAGATTGAAGGACCCGACCCGGAAGGGGGCGCCGATGGGCACCTCGTGCACCGGCACCTCGCCGGCGAGGCCTTCTTCCTCCAGCTTGACGCGCAGGAAGGCGGCGGCGAACGGCGAGGCGTACACCGGCTTGCGCAGCCAGGGCCAGAGATACGTGACCGCCCCCAGGTGATCCTCGTGGGCGTGGGTGAGGACGATGCCGTCCAGCGCCTCCAGGTTATCCTCGATGAACGCGGGATCGGGCATCATCACGTCGATGCCCGGCGTCGTCTCGTCGCCGAAGGTGATGCCGAGGTCGACCATCAGCCACCGTCCCTGAGACCCGTACAGGTTCAGGTTCATGCCGATTTCCCCGGTCCCACCCAAGGGGACAAAGACCACGCCGTCCGGCACGTCCGTGCCGGGCGAGTCTGTCATGGTTCGTCCTTTCTTGCGTGTGTGCTTGTGTGTGTCGTGTGCGTCAGGTTTGCCTTTGCTGCTGGCGGGCCGCGTTGCGGCGATGAATCTCGCGCAGACCCCGCAGGGTCAGGTCGTTGTCCAGATGATGAATGACATCGGTGGCCTCGGTAAAGAGGGATGCCAAACCGCCCGTCGCGACGACCGTCATGGGCTCGCCGAATTCCTGCTGGATGCGCGCGGTCAATCCCTCGATCATCGACACGTAGCCCAGGAAGATGCCCGAGCGCATGGCGGAGACGGTGCCCTTGCCGATGACAGATTTGGGCCGACCCACGGCCACCCGCGGCAACTGGGCGGCGGCCATGTGCAGGGCCTCCAGCGAGAGGTTCACGCCGGGGGCGATGACGCCGCCGCAGTAGTTGCCGTCCGCGTCCACCACGTCGAACGTCGTCGCCGTGCCGAAATCGAGCACGATCAGCGGCCCCGGATAGGACTGGTGCGCGGCGACCGTGTTCACCAGACGGTCGGCGCCGACCTCCTCCGGGCGGTCCACCAGGATCTCGAACCCCAGGTCCACATCGGGTTCCCCCACCACCAGGGGCGGGGCGGAAAAGTAGCGGTGGCACAGCACGCGCAATTCAAACACCGCCGAGGGCACCACCGAGGCGATGATCGAGTCGTTGATGACCGTGGGCTCCAGGCCCTTGATGGCCATGAGCTGGGTCAGCCACACGCCCATCTCGTCGGCGGTGCGGCCGGACTTGCTGGCGGCGCGCCATTCGCACCGCTTGTCGTCGCCGTCGTAGACCGCGAAGACGGTGTTGGTGTTGCCGCAGTCGATGGCCAGCAGCATGGCTACGCGTCTCCCTGCCGCGCCGGGAAAAACACATCACCGGCGAGGATCGTGCGCATGGCGCCGCCGGGGTCGCGGATCATCAGCGCGCCGTCGGCGGCCAGCCCCGCGAACACACCGGTGACCGTCTCCGCGCCCAGGCGCACCCGCACCGGGTCGCCGACCCCGTGGCCGTGCCGCCGCCACGCCGCGCGCACGGGGGCGAACCCCTCGGCCCGCCAGCGCCGCACGCCCTCGGCGAGACGGGTCAGCAGCGGTGGCAGAAGGTCCTCCGGCGCCAGCACGCCCAGGCCATGCGCATTGAGCGTCGTGGTCGGGTACAGCACGGCGTCTGGCGGCGGCGCCGTCGCCACGTTGACCCCCATCCCCAGCAGGACCCAGGTCCGGTCGTCGGAGTCGCGGGCCGACTCGGGCAGCAGCCCGGCCACCTTGGCCTGGTCCAGCAGCAGGTCGTTGGGCCACTTCAGGCGCGCCCGGTCCTCGAATCCCAACTGCCCCAGCGCCTCGGCCAGCGCCACGCCGCCCAGGAAGCCGATCTGCACGCCCACGCGCGGACCCTCCGGGCACGGCAGCGCCACCGTCACATACAGGTTGCCGGGGGGGCTCGTCCAGGGGCGACCATGGCGGCCACGTCCGCCGGTCTGCTCGTCGGCGTGAACGACCAGGGCGCCATCGGGCCAAACGGGGCTGCCCTCGCCGGCCTCCAGCAGGGTGCGCGCCACCGCCTGGGTGCTGTCCACCACCGGGCGGTGGACCAGCCGCCAGCCGGCCGGCCCC
>NZ_CAKZOT010000084.1 GCF_937138205.1 uncultured Rhodospira sp.
ACGACTACCTCGCAAGCGTCGTCACGGCATGACCCGTTCACCCGATTCCCCTGAATGCGCAGCACAAACTTGCCCTCAATGAACGTATTTTGGCAGTGCAATCTTGCGCCCCCTATCCCCCCGCCACTCCGGCCAGATCCTTCATCAGCCGGTGCAACCCCTGCAACCGCCGGGCCGCGTCGGCCCAGTCGCGCTTGACCACCAGCTTGTGGTCGGGGCGGAGTTTGACCGTCGCCGTGTTCTTGCCGATGAACTGGACGAGGCCCGCCGGGTTGGGGAAGTCGTTGCCCCGGAAGGTGATCACCGCCCCCTTCGGCCCGGCGTCGATCTTCTCGGCGTTGGCGGCGCGGCACAATACTTTGATTCGGATCACCTTGAGCAGGTTCTCGACCTCGGTCGGCAGCGGCCCGAAGCGGTCGATCATCTCGGCGGCCAGGGTCTCCACCTCGTCGTCCGCCGTCACGTCGCCGATGCGCCGGTACAGCGATAGCCGCACCCCCAGGTCGGGCACGTAGCCCTCGGGGATCAGGATCGGCGAGCCCAGGGTGATCTGCGGCGACCAGGTTTCCTCGGCCGCCTCCAGGCCCTCGCCCGAGCGGGCGGCGGCCACCGCCTCTTCCAGCAGGTGCTGGTAGAGTTCGATACCCACCTCGCGGATGTGGCCGGACTGCTCGTCACCCAGCAGGTTGCCCGCCCCCCGGATGTCCAGGTCGTGACTGGCGAGCGTGAACCCGGCCCCCAGAGTGTCGAGCGTCTGCATGACATCCAGCCGCTTCTCGGCCGCCTTGGAGAGCTTCCGGTTGGGGCGGATGGTCAGGTAGGCATAGCCGCGCGCCTTGGCCCGGCCGACGCGGCCACGCAACTGGTAGAGCTGGCCCAGCCCGAACATGTCGGCGCGGTGAATGATGATGGTGTTGACGCGCGGCATGTCGAGGCCGGACTCGATGATGTTGGTGGCCAGCAGGATGTCGTACTGCCCGTCGGCGAAGGCGGTCATGACGTCCTCAAGCTGGCGCGCCGCCATCTGGCCGTGCGCCACCGCCACCTTGACCTCGGGCACCAGGGACTCCAGCCGCTCGGCCACCTCGTCGATGTCCTTCAGGCGCGGACAGACGTAGAAGCACTGCCCGCCGCGATACCGCTCGCGCAAAATGGCCTCGCGGATCACCACCGGGTCGAACGGCAGCACGAACGTGCGCACGGCCAGACGGTCCACCGGCGGCGTGGCGATCAGGCTCATTTCGCGCACACCGGTCAGCGCCAGTTGCAGGGTGCGCGGGATCGGCGTGGCGGTCAGGGTCAGCACATGAACGTCGCTCTTGAGCTGTTTCAGCCGCTCCTTGTGGGCGACGCCGAAGTGCTGCTCCTCGTCGATGATGAGCAGGCCGAGGTTCTTGAAGTGGATCGACTTGGCCAGCAGGGCGTGCGTCCCGACGACGACGTCGAGCGTGCCGCTGGCCAGTTCTGTTTTCACCGCCGTCGCGGCCTTGCCGGTGACCAGACGCGACAGGTGCCCCACCCGCACCGGCAGTCCGGCGAAGCGCTCGCTGAACGTCTTGTAGTGCTGGCGCGCGAGCAAGGTCGTGGGCACCACCACCGCCACCTGCTGGCCCGACAGCGCCGCCACGAAGGCCGCGCGCAACGCCACCTCGGTCTTGCCAAAGCCGACGTCGCCGCAAACCAGACGGTCCATGGGCTTGCCCTTGCCCAGGTCGTCGATGGTCTCGCCGATGGCCCGCAACTGGTCGTCCGTCTCGGCATAGGGGAAGCGCGCGGCGAACTCGTCATACAGGCCCTCGGGCGGGGCGTAGGCGTCGGCCTTGCGCAGGTGGCGGGCGGCGGCCACCTGGATCAACTGCTCCGCCATGTCGCGGATGCGGTTTTTCAGCTTGGCCTTGCGCGCCTGCCAGCCGACCCCGCCCAGCTTGTCAAGCTGAACCCCGGCGATCTCGGAGCCGTAGCGGGACAGGACCTCGATGTTCTCGACCGGGACGAACAGCTTGTCCTCCCCGGCATAGATCACCCGGATGCAGTCGTGCGGCGCGCCGCCGACGGTCAGTGTCTCCAGCCCGTCATAGCGGCCGATGCCGTGATCGACGTGCACCACCAGATCGCCCTCGACCAGGGTCGAGGCATCGCGGATGAAGGAATCGGCCTTGCGCTTCTTCTTCTGCGGCCGGGCCAGACGGTCGCCGAGCACGTCCTGCTCGGCGATCACCGCCAACTCGGGCGTCTCGAACCCCCGGTCAAGGCCCAGCGCCACCAGGGCCAGGGCATCCTTGTGGGCCTTGGCCAGATCCGCCCAGCTTTCCACCGTTTCCACGGGCGCCGATCCGTGATCGCGGATCAGCCCGCCCAGCCGGTCGCGCGAGCCCAGCGAGTGCGCCGCCAGCACCACCCGCTTCCCGGCGGCAATGCGCTCGCCGGCGTGGGCGGCGACGGCCTCGAACACGTTCTCGCCGGTGCGGGCGCGCACGTCCGCGAAGTCGCGGCCCGGCCGGCCCTCCATGTCCACGGTGTCCGGGGCCACCTCGGCGGGCGCATAAGGCGACAGGTCGAACACGCGCGGCGCGGCACCGAGCAGGCGCGACCAGTCCTCATCGGTCAGGTACAGGCGCTCCGGCGGGATCGGGTTGTAGATCAGGCCACCCTCGCCCGAGCCCGACAGGGCGATGTCACGGCGGGCGGCGTGGTATTCCTCGATCTGCTCCCAGCGCGCGGCGCGGGCGGCCTCGGCGTCGGGGTCGAGGGTGACCACGGCGTCCGGCGCGTAGGCCAGCAGCGTGTCCATGCCGTCGTGGAACAGCGGCAACCAATGCTCCATGCCGGCGAACGCCTGCCCGGCGGAGATGGTCTCGTACAGCGCGTCCTCGCGCTTGGGCGCGCCGAACAGCTCGCGATAGCCGGACCGAAACCGGGCGATCGAGGCGTCGTCCAGCGTCAGTTCGCTCATCGGCTTGAGCACGACGCGCTCGGCCTCGCCCGTGGTGCGCTGGCTGACGGCGTCGAAGACGCGCAGGCCGTCCACCTCGTCGCCGAACAGATCCAGGCGCAACGGATCGGCCTGCCCAGGCGGGAACAGGTCCACCAAGCCGCCGCGCACGGCGTATTCGCCCGGCTCCATCACCTGTTCGGCGCGGACGTATCCGGTGCGGGCCAGGAAGCCCAGCAGGGCCTCCATGTCCAGCGCCTCACCTTTCACGATGGGAAAGGCGGACCCGGCCAGCGACTCGCGCGGCGGCAGGCGCTGGGTGATGGCGTTAACGGTGGTGACGATCAGCAGCGGCCCGGGCGTGGACTGGTCGGGCGGCCGCGCGGCCAGGTCGGCCAGCGTTTCGATGCGCCGGGCCAGGATGTCGGCGTGCGGCGAGACACGGTCATAGGGCACGCAGTCCCACGCTGGCAGGTCCAGCACCCGCAGGTCCGGCGCCATGAAACGGGCGACCTCGACCACGGTCGCCAGCCGCACGTCGTCGCGCGCCACATGCAGCACGGGCCAGCCCTTGCGGGCGCGGGCCAGGGCCGCGAGCACCAGGACGTCGTGGCCCTCCGGCATCCCGGCCAGGGTGACGCGGCCCGTGGTCTCGTGCAGGGCCTTCTCGATCTGTCGTTTCAGCACGGGCCGGGACTTCGGAAACGGCGGGCACACGGTGGTCCACCAGGGGGAGCGCGGACATAGCGCGTCCCACCGGCGGAAGTCAATTGATTGCACGGCCGGGGCCGCCGACGCCCGGCCGCGGCCGCGTCCAAACCGAGATCGGCGCGCCGGCCGCTCACCTAGGCACGCCGCCTTGGCGTGCGGGTCGACGATGGCGGGGTGCCGGCGATGGCCTGTGTGTCGGTGGACAGCGTCTTGATGCACGTGACGGCCGCCCGTCACGCCCCTCAAACAGCGGCGTTCGGTGTCGACCACGAGGCGGACCCGGCCGACGCCGGCGCCCGCGCGTCAGCGCACAAAAGGCAAACCGCCCCTGGCCGGAACCAGAGGCGGTCTGACACCTTGCTCTCGGCTGGATGGCTTACGCAGCTTGGCCCTTCTTCAGCCAACGCGTACCGATCAGACCACCGAGCGCGGTCAGCATGAACCACGCGGCGGCCGGCAGCGGCACCGCGTTCAGCGCAACGTCGTCGATGAACCCGCCGAACTCGTTGCCGCTGCCCACGGGCGTGGCCGCGAACGCCAGCGTATAGTCGCCAGCGGCATCAACACTGAAGGCATGGGAAATGAACTGCCAATCCGGGATCGTGCCCGTTTCATCGTACTGGGTGTTCGGATCCCACGTTTCGACGGCGCCACCACCATCGGAGAGCGTCACGGTGATCTGGTTGTCAGCCGCCGACGAGTCTTCCCGCCACGTGAACCAGTAGGTCAGATTGTAGAGCGTATTGGCCGCGAGGCTGATGGCGGTCTGATACGCGTTGCTGTTGGCGTCCGAGCCGGTGACGTCCTCGCTGTCCAGTTCGATGTAGTAGTCGCCGTCCTTCGGCGTGAAGCCGATGGCCCCCTCCGTCTGAACCTCGATTCCGGTGCCCTGATTGGAGGACCAATGGTCGATCCCCGCGTAGACATCCCAGCCCTTGTTACCGTCGGATCCCACGGAACCGTCAAGGAGCTCCGAATACGTCAGTCCATAGAGACCGGTCGCACTCTGCCCGCCGGTCGGACCCGTTTCGAAACTGCCGTTCTGGATCAGCGACGCGTGCGCGGTGCCGGCGGCCATGCTCAGCGCACCGCACATCGCAGCGATCCCAAGCGCCGTTTTCGTTCGCGAAAAGTATCTCATTGCCCTGTCTCCCTCTCCCTCGAGACCGGCTGCCTTGGTGGCTGTCCGCCGGTGCGATGAGTCTGAACTCCTGGCGGTCAACGTTTGCCCTGCTCTTCGGTGGCGCCGCCGCACGTCCCTGCTTGACGCTTGACCAGACGGATCCGGAAGCCAGCGTTCGACCTGCCCGGAAAGGCCCTTGGACGACACGTTGGGCCAGGGATGCCCGGATACAAGCAATTTTCAATAAATATCATTGTGCCGCGTTCACAGCTTGTAAACCTGTTTTTCGAGCACCTCCCCATCTGGTGGAGGCGTTCAGGGCAGGCGCCTCCACCAGATGGTGGAGGCACGCGCATAAGGCCGCACTATTTTTCGGGTCATTTGCCCACGTTTTCGGCGGCGACCTCCATCATTCGGTGGATGCGCGGGGCAGACCCGGGGGCGCCAAGCCCAACACACCGAGTCGGAATTGGCAGGCCGTGTGCACGCCTCGCCGGGGCCGCCCATGGAGTCGCGTGGCGCACAGAGGGATGCTTGGCCGTCGAGACCGGAGTCGGTCGCCGACAATTGCGGCGCCAAAGCGTTTCCACCGAACCCCAAGCTGCTTTAGATTGTGATACTCAATGGAACACCGGGCGTGGCGGATGGGTGAGATCCGCCGCGCGGAGGGGGCAAAGGGTCTTGGGCATGATGGTGTCGGTCTCCAGCGCCCGCGCGTTGACGCTGGCCGCGATCTACGTCGGCCTGGCGGCGCTCTGGATCCTGTTCTCGGACGCGGCGCTGCGGGCCGTGGTACCTAGCGTCGAGGACTATGCCGTCTGGTCCATCGCCAAGGGATGGGCCTTCGTCGCGGTGACCGGGCTGTTCCTGTTCTTCGGCACGCGCGCCATGCTGCGCCGGGGCTGGGCGGAGGGGAATCAGGCGCGACGCCTGCTGGCCTGTTCCGGCGATGGCATCTATGGCGTGGATGTGGCCGGCACCTGCACCTTCGCCAACCAGGCGCTGGCGGACATGCTCGGGCATTCCTCGCCCGACGGCCTGATGGGCCAGCCCATGCATGATCTCCTCCATCCCCGCCGTCCCGACGGCGCGACGTATCCAATGATGGCGTGTCCGGTGCATGGCCGCATTGCCGCCGGCGAGAGTTTCCGCAACATCCGCGAGGTCATGGTCCGCCGTGACGGAACCCGGATCCCGGTGGAGGTGTCCGGCGAGCCCCTCACCGACGATGCCGGCCGGCTGATCGGCGCCGTGATCACCCTGCGCGACGTGGCGGCGCTGGAGCAGGCCCAGGCGGCCGTGCAGGAGAGCGAACAGAGGTTCCGCCGCCTGTTCCAAAACGCACCCGTGCCCTATCAGTCGCTCGACGCCGACGGCCACGTGATCGCGATCAACGACGCCTGGCTCGACGTGCTGGGCTATCGCCGCGAGCAGGTGATCGGCCAGTGGTTCGGTGATTTCCTGGCGCCGGCGGACCGCGACCGCTTTCCGGCCCGGTTCGAGGCCTTCAAGGCGCAGAACATCGCGCGCGGGGTCGAGTTCGACATGATCACGGCCGACGGGGATGCGCGCCGCGTCTCGTTCGAGGGGCGGGTCGGACGCACCCAGGGGGGCGAGTTCGTGCAGACGCATTGTGTCCTGACCGACCTGACGGAACGGCGCGCGTTCTTCTCCGCCCTTGAGAACAGCGTCGAGGGCATGGCGAAAGCGGATGCCGAGCTCGTGCGGTTCAGCCAGGTTGTGGCCCACGACCTCCAGGAACCGGTGCGCGAGGTGGTCAGCTTCCTCGATCTGCTGCAGCGCCACGCCGGATCGGCCTTGTCGCCCGACACCAAGGACTACATCGGGTTCGCCCAGGCGGCCGGCCAACGCATGAAACAGCATTTGCTGGCCCTGCAAAGCTTCGTCCAGGTGGTCACCCAACGTCAGGCGTTCGTTCCGGTCGCGCTTGGCCCGGTGGTACGGGACGCGCTCGCCTGTCTGGATGCGGACGTGGTGTCGTTGCGGGACCACGTCACGGTGGGCGACCTGCCGACCGTGACCGGCGATCCCGGATTACTGCGGGTGCTGTTTCGGGGCCTGCTCGACAATGCGTTGCGCTACACGCGGGCGGGTGTCGCGCCCGAGGTGACGGTCGACGCCACGGTCGACGACGAGGGCGCCGTCGTGAGGATCGGCGACAACGGCCGCGGGATCGAGACCGCCATGCGCGCCCGGGTGTTCGAGGCCTTTGTCCGAATGCCGGCGCCCGGTGAGCCGATCTCGGCCGGGATGGGACTAACGGTCGCGCGCAAGATCTGCGGCATCCACTCGGGTGACATCTGGATCGAAGACAGGAGCGACGATACCCCGGGCACGGTCGTCTGTGTGCGCCTGCCGCGCGCGGGCGCATAGGCCCGTCGCGATCCGCTTTATGGCCGCCGCCGCAGCATGGCACGCAGGTCGTCGAACCGGGCCGCGCCGGTCACCTGCGCGGCGGTGCCGTAAACGATCACTCCCCCCGCCACCAGCCCGGCCAGGGCCAGCGGCCGCCACGGATCGCCGGCGGCCAGCGGGTCCGTCAGCGCCCAGGCGCCGGCCCACAGCGCCACGCTCATCAGGGCCGTGGCCCCGACAATGCGGGGCAGGCGTTCCCGCAGGCGCGCGTCCACCCCCAGGTGTCCGCGCCGCTGCAGCACCCAGGCCAGCGCCGCCGCGTTGCCCCAGTTGGACAGCGACGCCGCCAGGGCGATCCCCACGTGTCCCCAGACCTGCATCAGGATCACGTTGAGGACGATGTTGGCGAGCATGGCGGCGGCGGCGATGCGCACCGGCATCACCGTGTCCTCGCGCGCGAAGAAGGCCTGGGCCAGGATCTTGACCAACACATACGACGGCAGCCCCGTGGCGAAGGCGACCAGCGCCCCCGCCGTCGCCGCCGTGTCGGCCTTGGAAAAGGCGCCGCGTTCGAACAGGGTGCCGATCACCGGGCCGGGGATGACCATCAGCGCCGCCGCCGCCGGCAGGGTGAGCAGCAGGGCGACCTCCAGCGCCCGGTTCTGGTCGTTCCGCGCGGCCGTGTGGTCGCCCGCCTTCAGGCGCCGCGACAGGGCCGGCAGCAACGCCGTGCTGACCGCCACGCCGACAACCCCCAGCGGCAACTGCGTCACGCGGTCGGCGTAGTACAGCCACGAGACGGCGCCGTCGGCCAGCAGCGACGCCAGAATGGTGCCGATCAGCAGGTTGATCTGGTACAGGCTGCCGCCCAGCACCACGGGCACGACGCGCTTGCCCAGCAGGCGCACGCGTTCGGTCAGGCGCGGCACCACCGGCCACAGCGTCATGCCGACCCGCCGGCAATGCCAGAACAGCCACGCGAACTGGATCACGCCGGCGGCGAACACGCCCCAGGCCAGCGCGTGCCCGGACGTCTCCAGGACCGGGGTCAGGCCGATCAGGGCGGCGATCAGGGTCAGGTTGAGCAGGATGGGCGCCGCCGCCGCCGCCGCGAAGTACCCCAAGGAGTTCAATACCCCCGACTGCAACGACACGAGGGAGATGAACAGAAGGTACGGAAAGGCGATGCGCGTCAGTTCGGTGGCCAGTTCCATCTTGCCGGGCACGGCGTCGAAGCCCGGGGCGATGACAACCATGACCACCGGCATGAACACTTCCAGCGCCGCCGTGAACACCAGCAGGATCACCGCCAGCACGCTGAAGGCCCGGCGCGCGAACAGATGCGCCGCCGCGCGCCCGTCGGTCTCGATCAGGCCGGCGAAGATGGGCACGAAGGCCGCCTGGAACGCGCCCTCGGCAAACAGGCGGCGGAACAGGTTGGGGAAGCGAAAGGCGACGAAAAAGGCGTCGGACACAGTGCCGGCGCCCAACATCCCGGCCACCAGGATGTCGCGGATGAAACCGGTGACGCGGCTGAGCAGGGTGTAGCCACTCACCGTGGCGATGGAGCGCAGAAGGGCCATGGGGCGCTGCATAGCCGATCGCGGGCCGGGGCGGAAGAGACGACGCGCTTATGGCTCCGCGCCGGCCAGCACCACACGATTCCGGCCCTGGCGTTTGGCCTCGTACATGGCCGTGTCGGCGGCGCCGAGGAGCGCGTCGCTGTCCGTCCCGTCCAGTCCGGATTCGGCCACGCCGAAGCTGGCCGTGATGTGCAGCGAGGTGCCGTCGGGAGCCATCATGCCGTGTTCCATCACCCGCCGACGCAGCTTGTCGGCGATGTGGGCCGCCTGCTGGCGCGTCGTCTCGGGCAACAGGATCACGAACTCCTCGCCGCCATAACGCGCGACGAAGTCCATCTGGCGGACGTTCTGCTTGAGGAGTGTGGCGAACTGGACCAGGACCTCGTCGCCGAATTGATGGCCGAATTTGTCGTTCACGGACTTGAAGCGGTCGATGTCGCAAACAACAACGGAGAAATGCCGCCCTTTCCGAATCGCGCGCGCGATTTCCATATTGAAGTATTCTTCGAGGGCGCGGCGGTTGTGCGTCGACGTCAAGGGATCCGTGCGCACCATCGTCGCGAGTTCATTCTCCAGCGTGTCGCTGGCGATCCAGATGATCAGCAGCGAGGTGTAGGAGGCGATGATCTGCGAGGCGATCACCGTCATGGTGCTCAGCGTGCCGGCGTTCATGAAGTCGAAGAGGGGCGCTTCGGTGACCGTCCACACCGCCCGGATCCCGTGAAGGAGCGCGAACGCCGAAAAGACCCCGATCAGGAACGTCATGAGCAGGCGGTCATAGGCCTTGCGCACCCTGAAAAAGGCGTAGACGGCGATCAAGGAAAATAGAGCGCAAAACGCGGAGCCCTCGATGATTCTCGCGTTGACGCTCGGATGAACATATGTATGGAAATACAGCATTCCTATGAAGATCAGGATCAAAACCACCGCGATTTGATTAATGCCTCTCACGTTGATGTCCAGAAAGCGCAACAGCCCCTTCAGCACCACCGCAATCGAGATATAGATCATTGAGTTCGCGACAAGGATCGACAGGAAATCGTCGATGTAATTCCGAAGGGCCAGGAGAATATACCCCGTGCCCAGCAGAATGAATCCAACCGCGACCGTATATATGCCGCAAAATCTTTTGTGCTTATAGGCGTAAAAGGTCAGCGCGATTCCAAAAAAGAACGAGACCAAGAGCGAGACAAACAGCGCCGTTCGAATATCCAGATCGTCAAGCATTGCACGCGTTACTCGGGATGTGGGTCACTTCAGCGGACCCGTGTCCTCCTCGCCCCGGCTTCGAGCCGCCGTGGCAGCCGATCGCCCTGGTCCGCGCACGGGCGTCCAAGCCACCCACAACTATACCTCCAATGATGTCAAATGTCCGGATGGAAAATGGGTGAAACCGTGATGCTCGCTCCTGCGGCCTCGCGGGAGGCGGTTGATTGTGTTCGGGGTTGGGCGGTCAGGCCGGCCATGCCGCACAGGCACCTTCCCACCTTGCATCATCGGCCACCCGTCACAAGGGCCGCACAGTTAATACCGCCCGAGGATTGGATTGACTCGTCCGGCTGGTCGCTTCGGGGCGCCGGTGATACCGAGTCTTTGTTTTTTCGCCGCAGCGCCCCTTCGGGGCGCGCGGCTCCGCGGCTTCGCCGCGCCGGCGCAGTCGCGCCGGCCGTCCGACGAATGAAGTCAGTTCATTCGTCGGACGGTATAACGTGAAGGGACCTCGAAAACTTCACAGGCTCCACTCTCAGTCGGGAATTTGCCTTGGCGAAGTCATGACCCGCGGAACGTGTCAACGACTTTGAGACAGTCGGATTGGGAGATTAAGCTCTGTTG
>NZ_CAKZOT010000085.1 GCF_937138205.1 uncultured Rhodospira sp.
GGAGGCGGGGTCTTGGTGGTGGTGCTCATGCGGCCGACAATGCGCCGAGAGGGGGGCGAGGATCAAGGGGTTGTGGGGGCGCTGGCGCCGGACTGCTTATGTAGCCTTGGGCCGCCCGACGCCGAAACGATGGCCGACGGGTTTCACTTGGCGCTTGGGCACAAATGCCGTAACCTGAGGTCGACATCAGCTAGGAGCCTGCGGGGTGAACGCGGATCAGTTCGAACGGTGGCTTAGGAAGCAGGGGATCGAGGTTCGGGACAAGAAGGGGACTGGGCACAAGTTCCTTCTGAATCCCGCCAACGGAAAGACGTCCCAGATTCCGACGCACGGCGGGCGCAAACAGCTCAAGACGGGCCTGATGGAAGGGATCAAGAAGGATCTGGGCCTGAAGTAACGCCCGATTCCTAATCGCGATCACTTCCATTTCGCCCCATTAGAAGGGGTTAGGAGATGGACAGCTATCCCGTCGAATTCGAGCCTGACGACGATACGGTGATGGCCATCGTGCCCGATCTGCCCGGATGTCGCACGTTCGGGGACACCGAGGCCGACGCCCTGCGCCATGCCGTTGGCGCGGTTCGGGCGATGATTTCGGGCCTGATGGACGAGCGCCGCGATATCCCACCTCCGTCACCGGCGGAGGGCCGGCCCACGGTGCGCCTTCCGGTTCTTGATGCCCTCAAGCTGCGCCTGTACCAGGAACTGCGGGCGCGCGGGGTGTCTCAAAGCGACCTTGCCCGGCGCCTGGGGAAGAGCCCGAAGGACGTCTGGCGCCTTTTGGACCTGACCCACGCCAGCCGCATGGACCAGATCGAGGCCGCCTTCGCCGCGCTGGGCTTGGTGATCGAGCCCACGGTGCGTGACGCGGCGTGACGCGACGCGGCGCCGCACCCTACTTCCCCACCCTCCCCACCAACCGTTCCCGCGCCGCCGGCAGGGGCTGGTTTCGCGGGTGGAAGACGTGGCGTTCCAGGAAGAAGCCGGTCAGGCGCAGGCCGTCGGACATCTCGTGTGCCGGGCCGGGCGGGTGCCCCAACAGGAACGGTGGCAGCGGCAACAGCCGGTCACGGTACGGTTCGCCGGCCGAGGCGGAGACGGCGCGACCGCTCTTCGGCGACACATACACAAGATTGTCGTTGGTCCCGGTCGCCGCGCACCGGGACAGGTCGAGCCCGAACCCCAGGTCGGCCAGCAGGCGCAGTTCCCACACCACATAGGCGGCCTCGGCCGGCAACGAGTCCGGGGCCTCAACCCCGGCCAGCAGAGATAACAACGCCGCCGTGTCGTCGAACAGGCGGGGCAGGGGCTCGCGCTCCGGCGCCGCCGCGTCGGCCACCGCGCACAGGGCGGTCAGCAGCGCCAGCCGACCGGCGTCGTCCATGATCCGCGCCGCCAGGGCGTCGGTCATCTCGCCCGTCAGGGTCCCCAGGTGGTCGGCCAGCCGCGCCTTCCAGGTCACCGACAGGCGGTTGCCGGGCTGCCACAGGCCGCGCGCCGCGCGGCCGATGCCGCCGCGCACCAAGCCCGGGTGGCGGCCGTGCGCGCGGGTCAGCACCGAGGCCAGCACGCTGGTCTCGCCGTGCGGACGGGCGGACAGGACGATGGCGTCGTCGCGCCACTCAACGGCCATTCAGCCCCACCTCAAGGCCAGGGACAGAGCGAACCAGCCCATGCCGGCCAGGATGCCGGCCAAGCCCACGAACAGCAGGATCGGCGCCAGCCAGCGCGGCACGGGCCAGAGATGCTGTCCCACCAGCACGACGAGACAGATCGCGCCGACGGCCAGCAGGATCATGCTGCCGCTGTTCATGGTACCCTCCGTCCCACCCGTCGGAGCGGACCCTTTCCGGCAGGGCTTCGACTCACGCGTCGAAGTCCAGGCCCCATTCCGTATAGTGCCGCCGGTCCTCCCACAGCCGCTCGTGCACCTTGACGTACAGGAACAGATGCACGGGCCGTTCCAGCAGGTCCGTCATTTCCTGCCGCGCCGCCGTGCTGATGGCGCGGATGCGCTGGCCGCCCTTGCCGAGCACGATGGCTCGCTGGCTGTCGCGCTGCACGTAGATCACCTGGTCGATGCGCACCGAGCCGTCGGGGCGCTCCTGCCAGGCTTCGGACTCGACCAGGGTGGCGTAGGGCAGTTCCTGGTGAAGCTGGTGGAAGATCTGCTCGCGCGTGATCTCCGCCGCCCACAGGCGTTGCGGCAGGTCGGAGACCTCGTCCTCGGGGAACATCCACGGGCCGACCGGCGCGGCCTCGGCCAGATGCGCCAGAAGGTCATCGGTGCCGTCGGCGTTCAGGGCGGAGATCATGAACACGGCGCCGAACACGCCCTCGGCGTCCAGGGCCGCCGCCAGCGCCAGCAGCGACTCCCGCTTGACGGTGTCGATCTTGTTCAGCGCCAGCAGGCAGTCGGTGCGGCCCTGATCGCGCAGCCCTTTGACGATCGACAGCGTGTCGTCGTCGAGCCCGCGATGGGCGTCCACCACCACCAACACCTGATCGGCGTCCGCCGCGCCGTCCCAGGCCGCCGCCACCATCGAGCGTTCCAGCCGGCGTTTGGGGGCAAACACGCCGGGAGTGTCGATGAACACGATCTGCGCCGGGCCGTGCAGCGCGACGCCGCGCACGCGGGTCCGCGTCGTCTGCACCTTGGGACTGACGATGCTGACCTTGGTGCCGACCAGGGTGTTGACCAGGGTCGACTTGCCGGCGTTTGGCGCGCCCATGACGGCGACGAAGCCGCAGCGGGATTGGGGATCGGTCAGGGTCATGACGGGTCGAGCCGGCCGAGAAGCAGGGCGGCGGCCTTCTGTTCGGCCTGGCGCTTGGACGATCCCTCGGCCGTGGCCGGTTCGTGGCCCTCGACGCGGGCCGCCACGGTGAAGGTGGGCGCGTGCGCCGGCCCGGCGGTCGCGACGGTCTCGTAGGCGGGCAGGGGCAGCCCGCGCCCCTGCGCCCATTCTTGAAGGGACGTCTTGGCGTCTTTCGGCGGGGCCGGGTCCTCGTCCATCAACGGCGTCCATCGCTCGACAATGAAACGTCGGGTCGCCTCGTACCCGGCGTCCATGTACAGCGCCCCCAGCACCGCCTCGCACACGTCGGCCAGCAGGGCCGGGTTGTCGCGCCCGCCAAGGTCTTCCTCGCCGCGCGACAGGCGGATCAGGCGCGGCAGGTCGAGGTCGCGGGCGACGCGGGCCAGGGTTTCGCCGCGCACCAGGGCTGTGTGCCGGCGTGCCAGCGAGCCCTCGGGCTCGGCCCGGAAGCGGCGGAACAGCATGTCGGCGATGACCAGGCTGAGCACCCGGTCGCCCAGGAACTCCAGGCGTTCATAGCTGCGCGGCCCGCCGCCGATGCTGCCGTGGGTCAGGGCTTGGGCCAGCAGCCGGTGGTCCTGGAACCGGTGTCCCAGAAGGGTTTCAAGCGGACCGGCCGCCTCGCTTGCCGCGACGGAGCCGCGATCACCGGACACGGTCCGCGCTCCTCAATGGACGGTCGTGAACAGGCGGTCGGTGCGGATGGCCATGGGCCATTTCCAGACCTCCCAGAGCGCCGCCGACCGGTCGGTGGAGAAGAACAGGATGTCGGCGCGGCCGACCAGGTTCTCGCGCGGCACGAACCCGACGTCCGCCCGGCTGTCGGCGGAATTGTCCCGGTTGTCCCCCATCATGAAGTAGTGGCCTTCGGGCACGGTGAATTCCCGCGTCTGGTCCAGCGGACCGGTGTCGCGCCGATCCTCCAGGATGGGGTGCGAGCGGCCGTTGGGCAGGGTCTCGATGTACTGCGGCGAGCGATGCACGCTGCCGACCTGATCGTGCCACACCGCGTCCTGCACCCGCTCGCGCTGGACCGCCTCTCCGTTGATGTGCAGCACGCCCCGCACCATCTGGATGCGGTCGCCGGGCAGGCCGATCACGCGCTTGATGTAGTCCGCCGACGGGTCCGACGGCAGCTTGAAGACGGCGACGTCGCCGCGCTCCGGCTCCGATGCCAGCACGCGGCCCGGGAACGGCGGAAAGCTGAACGGAAATGAATGGCGGCTGTAGCCGTACGAGAACTTGGAGACAAACAGGTAGTCCCCGATCAACAGGGTCGGCACCATGGACGCCGACGGAATGTTGAAAGGCTCGTAGGCCACGGTGCGGATGACGATGGCGATGAGGACAGCATAAATGATGGTCCGGATCGTTTCGCCGAACCCGCCGGTCTTCTTCTTTTGCATGAAGAGGCTCGTCTACCCTTCCGAGATCAATGCCGGGTCCAGCCCGCGAAAGAGACGGCCCGCCCGGGAGCGGTGATCAAGCCAGCCGAATATGGCAAAGTCAAGGTTTGCTGGTCAGACGGGCGCCAGGTCCGTCAGGAGTGCCGCGCGGCGGGGCGGTCGGAGGGGGCCCCGGGGTGAGCCTTTGGGCGGGCCTCGTCCATCAATGCCCGCATTCGGCGGATCGACGCGTCGAGGCCGACGAAGATGGCCTCGCCCACCAGGAAGTGACCGATGTTCAGTTCCCGGATCATCGGGATGGCGGCCACCGGTCCCACGGTGTCGTAGGCGAGCCCGTGGCCGGCGTGGATCTCAAGGCCGGCCTCCGTGCCGAGCCGCGCGGCCTCGCGCAGGCGGTCCAACTCGCGGGCGCGGGCCTCGCCCTGCACCTCGCAGTAGGTGCCGGTGTGCAGTTCCACGACCGGCGCGCCGAGGGCCACCGCGGCCTCGATCTGGCGCGGGTCAGGTTCGATGAACAAGGAGACACGCACGCCCGCCTCGCCCAGCGCCGCCACGAAGGGAGCCAAGTGGGCGCGTTGGCCGGCGGCGTCCAGCCCGCCCTCGGTGGTGCGTTCCTCGCGCCGTTCCGGCACGATGCAGGCGGCGTGCGGGCGGTGTTGCAGGGCGATCGCCAGCATTTCGTCGGTGGCCGCCATCTCCAGGTTCAACGGCAGATCGATCTCGCGGCTCAGGCGGACGATGTCGTGGTCCGAGATGTGGCGCCGGTCCTCGCGCAAATGGGCGGTGATGCCGTCGGCGCCGGCCTCGGCGGCGATTCGCGCGGCTCGCAGCGGGTCGGGAACCAGGCCACCGCGCGCGTTGCGGATGGTGGCGACGTGGTCGATGTTGACGCCAAGACGGAGCAAACGGGCGGGCATGGCGGACGGCTTTCGTGACAGGGTGCTGAGAGGGGACCTCACCGCCTGGCGCGGTCCACGGTGTTGACGGCGTTGGAGGCGCGCAGGGCGGCGATGATGTTGGTCAGGTGGCGCACGTCGCGCACCTCGACGTCGATGACCATATCGAAAAAGTCGGCCGTGCGTCCCGTGATTTTCAGGTTGGTGATGTTGCCAAGATTCTTGGCGATGATGGTCGACAGGTCCGACAGCGAGCCCATCTGGTTGGCCACCACGAGACTGAGACGGCCGGTGTGGGGGTCGATCGAGGCATCGTCCTCCCAACTCAGGTCCAGCCAGCGTTCCGGCTGGTCGGCGTATTGCTCCAACTGCTCGCAGTCGATGGTGTGGATGGTGACACCCTTGCCGGTGTTGACGATGCCGACGATGCGATCACCGGGCAGGGGATGGCAGCACCGGGCATAGTGAATCGCCATCCCGGGGATCAGGCCCTTGATGGGGATGGGGCGGGTGTCGCCGCCACCGCCGCCGCGCGATTTGCTCCACCCCTTGCCGAACGGCTGGATCACGCGGGCCAGCCGGGGCTTGGTTTCCTTCAGGCCCGGATAGACGGCCGTGACGACGTCGCGCGCGCTGACGGTTCCGGCGCCGACCTCGGCGCACAGGTCCTCGACGGTGGGCGCGCGGAAGCGGTTGACGACACCCTCCAGGCCCTTTTCGGTCAGGCTGTAGCCGGCCTTGCCGAACTCCTTGGTGAGCATCTGCCGGCCCAGGCTCTGGTACTGCTCGCGTTGGCGCAGGCGGATGAAGCGCCGGATCTGGGCGCGGGCCTTGCCGGAGACGACGAAGTGTTCCCAGTCCGGGGACGGCGTCTGTGTCTTGCTGGTGGCGATCTCGACCTGATCGCCGTTGTTCAGGACGTGGCGCAATGGCACCAGCCGGCCGTTGACCTTGGCGCCGGCGCACTTGTTGCCGACGTCGGTATGGACGGCATAGGCGAAGTCGACGGGCGTGGCACCGGCCGGCAGGTTGATCACGTCGCCCTTGGGCGTGAAACAGAACACTTGGTCCTGGTACATCGCCAGCTTGGTGTGCTCCAGGAACTCGTCCGGGCTGGTGGTGTGTTCCAGGATCTCGATCAGTTCGCGCAGCCAGCGGTACTGCGACCCATCCAGCGTCTGGCGCACGCCCTGCTTGTAGGACCAGTGCGCGGCGACGCCGCGTTCCGCGATCTCGTGCATGTCATGGGTGCGGATCTGCACCTCGATGCGATTGTTGCGCGGCCCCATCACCGAGGTGTGGATGGACTGATAGCCGTTGGCCTTGGGAGTCGAGATGTAGTCCTTGAAGCGGTCCGGCACCATGCGGTAGTGAGCGTGGATCACCCCCAGCGCACGGTAGCAGTCCTCCAGGGTTTCCACCAAAATGCGGAAGGCCATGATGTCGGACAGTTGTTCAAAGCCGACCTCCTTGTCCCGCATCTTGCGCCAGATCGAATACGGGCTTTTCTCGCGCCCCGATACCTGCGCCTGCAGGCCCTGTTCGGCGACGACCTGTCGCAGTTCGCTCAGGATCACGGGCACCAACTGGCCGCCCTGTTCGCGCAGGTAGTCCAGGCGGGCCAGGATCGACGCCCGCGCCTCCGGGTGGATCTGGCGGAACGCCAGGTCCTGCAACTCGTCCTTGAGCTCGTGCATCCCGATGCGCTCGGCCAGCGGCGCGTAGATCTCCATCGTCTCGACGGCGATGCGCTGGCGTTTTTCGGGCTTCTTGACGAAGTGCAGCGTGCGCATGTTGTGCAGCCGGTCGGCCAGCTTCACCAGCAGCACCCGGATGTCGTTGGACATGGCCAGCACGAGTCGGCGAAAGTTCTCCGCCTCGCGGGTGGTGCCATCGGCCTGCAACTTGATCTTGGCCAGCTTGGTGACGCCGTCGACCAAAGTGCCGACCTCGGCGCCGAACAGCCGGCTGATGTCGTCGACCGTCGCGTCGGTGTCCTCGACGACATCGTGCAGCAGCCCCGTGATGATCGAGGCGCTGTCGAGCTTGTAGTTGGTGAGGATGCCGGCCACCTCGACCGGGTGCGAAAAGTACGGGTCGCCCGATTCGCGCAACTGCGAGCCGTGCTTCTTCACGGCATAGACATAGGCGCGGTTCAACACCGCTTCGTCAGCGTTGGGGTCATAGGCCTTGACGCGTTCGACCAGTTCGAACTGACGCATCATGGCCGGGCGCTCCGTACCCGGGGGGCGGCGGTACGTCTGTCACACGAAGCCCCCCGGCCCGAAGGGGCCGGCCGGGCATTCGGGGTGGGGCCTGGTGATCCGCGTCTCCGCCCGTGTGATCTCATGCCGGCTGCGTCCGCGCCTCCCGTCCCGCTGGCGCGACCTTACCGTTCGTCGCCGTAGGCCGGCGGGTTGTCCGGGTCGTACTCCTCGGGGGTGGTCGCCGGCTCGCTCGGCGCGTCGTTGTCGTCGTCCTCGCCGCTGTCCCCGTGCACGGTCAGGCCGTCGGCGAACACCTCTTCGGCCTCGTTGGCCGCCTCGCGCACGTCCATGGGAATCTGCCGCTGCCCGGCCAGGGCGTCGAACTCGTCCTCCTCGGGCTCATCGGGTTCGACGTGCTTCTGCAGGCTTTGGATCAGGCTGTTGGAGGTCTGCTCCGGATCGACCGTTGCCTCGGCGATTTCGCGCAGGGCGATGACCGGGTCCTTGTCGTTGTCCCGCTCGACGGTCAGCGGCGTGCCGGCGGAGATGTCGCGCGCGCGCTGGGCGGCCAGAAGCACCAGTTCAAAACGGTTCGGAATGCGCTCGATACAGTCCTCGACGGTCACGCGCGCCATGTGTGTCTCCCACAAAGAAAATCCGAGTGAACCAAGCTATATAGACGCTCGTCGCCGCCGCCGCAAGACGCCGTCAGGGCAATCGCAGGGCAATCGGGTGAATTAGGGCGTGACAACGCGCGAAAGTTCTGAATCGATC
>NZ_CAKZOT010000086.1 GCF_937138205.1 uncultured Rhodospira sp.
TGGCCGCCGGGTCGTTCCTGACCGAGGCCGCCCATCCGGACCCGCGCGCCATGTGATTGCCTCCCGTCCCTTGATCCCAGTCTGCGCGGGCCGGGCGACCCCGGCCCGCCGTCATGCGAGAAGACCATTGGTATCATATGCCTCCTGGCCTCCGGCAAGGTCCGCGAAGGCCACAGCGGCACCGAAAACCCCGCCCAGGCCCTGGACAGACCCTGGACAGCCGCGTGGGGAATCCTGTCTTGTGGATCCTGTCGACCCCAGCGTCACGGAGCCCGCTCTCATGTCGCGGCATGTCGAGACCTTTCTGGAGATGATGGCCGTCGATCGCGGGGCCTCGCCGCACACCCTGGACGCCTACCGGCGTGACTTGGCGCTGCTGGGCGACTTCCTGGGCGGGACGGCGATCGACCGGGCCTCCACCGACGACCTGCGGGCGTTTCTTCAGGATCAGGCGGCGCGCGGCATGGCGCCGCGCACGGCGGCGCGGCGGCGGGCGGCGCTGCGCCAGTTCTACGCCTTTCTGGCCGCCGAGGGCCGTCGCCCCGACGATCCCGCCGATATCCTGGACGCGCCGCGCCTGGACCGGCCGCTGCCGAAGATGCTCGACGAGGCGGAGGTTGACCGCCTGCTCGATGCCGCCCGTGCCTGGGCCGGGCCGCGCGGGCTGCGCGCCTCGGCGCTGCTGGAACTGGTCTATGCCGCCGGACTGCGGGTGTCGGAATTGGTGGCCCTGCCGCTGGCCGCCGTGGCGCGCGATCCCGACGTTCTGCTGGTCCGCGGCAAGGGCGACAAGGACCGCGTGGTGCCCATCGGCGCGCCGGCGCGAGACGCGGTCAAGGCCTACCTGCCGGTGCGCGAGTCGTTCCTGGCGCCGAAGGGCGCGGCGCGGCGCGCCGGCCAGCGGTTCCTGTTCCCGTCCCGCGCGGCGGCCGGCCACCTGACCCGCGACGGCTTTTCCAAGATGCTGACCGAGCTGGCGGTGCGCGCCGGACTGCCGCCGGGACGCCTGAGCCCGCACGTGTTGCGCCACTCCTTCGCCACCCATCTGCTGGCGCATGGGGCCGATCTGCGCGGCGTGCAGGCCATGCTGGGCCACGCCGACATTTCCACCACGCAGATCTATACCCATGTTCTGGATGCGCGCCTTCGCGCCCTGGTGACCGAGCACCATCCCCTGGCCGGACTGGCCACCGCACGCGAACAGGAGTCCCCATGACACGGGCGATCTTGGGCACTCGCAGGCGCCTGCTCCGCGTGGGGGCCGCTCTGGTCCTTCTGGCGATCCTCATGCTCGCCGGCGCGCCGGCGAAGGCGTTCGAGGACCGCGGCGCGCATGTGGTCATCGACGCGGCCAGCGGCCGGGTGCTGGACGCCCGCAAGCCCAATCACCTGCGCTATCCGGCCTCATTGACCAAGATGATGACGGTGCTGATGCTGTTCCGCGCCCTGGACGCGGGCACCCTCACGCCGGAGACCGAGATCCCGGTGTCGGCCGAGGCGGCGGCGGCCAATCCGGTCAAGCTGGGCCTGCCGCCGGGGAGTTCGATCACCGTGGCCGAGGCCATCCCGGCGCTGATCGCCCGCTCGTCCAACGACGTGGCGGTGGCGGTGGCCGAGGCCCTGGCCGGCACCGAGCCGCTGTTCGCCCTGGAGATGACCCGCGTCGCGCGCGAGGAGCTGGGCATGACGCGGACCACCTTCCGCAATGCCTCCGGCCTGCCCGACGATGCCCACGTGACCACGGCGCGCGACATGGCGCGGCTGGCGCGGGCGCTGTGGCGCGATCACGCGGACCGCTTCCCGCTGTTCGCCACCACCACGGTTCGTCACGGCGGCCGGGCACTGCCCACCTACAACCCCTTGCTCGCCCGTTACGGCGGCGCCGACGGCCTGAAGACGGGGTTCACCTGCGCCGCCGGCTACAATCTGGCCGGCACGGCGCTGCGCGACGGGCATCGGGTGATCGCCGTGGTCATGGGCGCGGCCTCCAGCGCCGAGCGCCTGTCCACCATCACCGGCCTGATGGACACCGCCTTCGCGCGGCTGACCGAGGCGGAGGCGCCCGACGCCGCCCTGCCGACGCTGGCCGGGCTGACCACGCCGCGCCCGCTGCGCGCCGTGCCGCCGCCCGACGTCGAGGGGTGCGGCGGCCTGTACGCGGGCGGATGGGCCATCACCCTGGGAGCCTATCCCAGCCGGGGCTACGCCCGGGGGCTCGCCGCCAACGCCGCCCGGCGCCACGGCGGCAAGCCCATGACCGCGCCCGTCGGCACCGGCGGCATGATCCGCCACCATGCCTATGTGACCAGCCTGTCGCAGGGCCAGGCGCAATCCATCTGCCGCCAGCGTCAGGCGCGCGGGCACTACTGCCTGGTGCGCAGCCCACAGATGATGCGCGGCGCGCTGGAGGCGGTCACGCGCCTGCGCCGCTCCATGCGGTGAGGCGCGACACTCCCTTCGCCAGCCGCTCCGGTGCGACCAAGGGTGCGATCGATGGCGATGACGCCCGTCCCGTTCAGCGCGTGACTGCCTCGCCGTTCCCCGCCGAGCCCTGTGTGGCCAGGGGCAGCGAGACGTGGAAGGCGCTGCCAATGTCCGGCTCCGAGTCGACCCAGATGCGCCCGTCGTGGGTTTCGGCGATGCTCTGGCAGATGCTCAGTCCGACACCGGTGCCGGGATAGGTGCCGCCCGGGTGCAGGCGCTGGAAGATCCGGAAAATGCGGTCGTGGAACGCCGGGTCGATGCCCAGGCCGTTGTCGGTGACCGACATCACGCACGCCTCCGCCTCGATCCGGCTGGAGACCCGCACCTGCGGGCGGCGGTCCGGGTGGCGGTACTTGAGGGCGTTTTCCAGCAGGTTCTGGAACAGGCTGACGAGCAGGGACTCCTTGCCGCGCACGCTGGGCAGGCCGTCCGGGATTTCGACCATGGCATCGATCTCGCGGATGCGCCGGGTCAGGTTGGACCGGGCCTGATCCAGAACCCGGTCCAGCGGAACGGTGGCGAACGGCGTGTCGGAGGTCTTGACGCGGGCGTATTCCAGCAGGTCGCCGATCATGTCGTGCATCCGCTGGGCGCCGTCGGCGGCGTAGTCGATGAAGGTATCGGCGTCGGCGTCCAGCCGGCCCCGGTAGCGGCGCCGCAGCAGCCCCACGTAGCTGGAGATGATGCGCAACGGTTCGCGCAGATCATGTGACGCCACGTAGGCGAAGCGCTCCAGGTCGGCGTTCGATTTCTCCAGGCTTTCCGTCTGGCGTTCCAGGGCGGCCTCGGCGGCGTCGCGGCGGGCGGCCATGGCCCGCACGGCGATGGCCAGGCGGCGGCTTTCGCCGAACCGCGCGTCGTCGGGGTTCAGAACCTCCGGGTGGCGCCCGTCATCCTCCAGGAAGGTTTCGAGGCGCCGGACCTCGGCCCCCACACGCCGGGCGCTTTGCAGGGCAATGAGGTAACTGGCGGCCGCCATCAGCGCCATCAGGGCGGTGCCCAGGATCAGGTCGTTGAGCGCATCGCGGCGCATGACGGCGCCGATCTCGGCGATCGAGGCGTTGATGTCGTCGATGGACACACCCGCGCCGACATACCACTCCCATTCGGGCACCGGCAGGACGTAGCTGAGTTTGTGCTGCGGCTCGAGGTCTTCGTCGGTGATCGGAACGACGTACGAGACGAACCCGCCGCCGGCGCGGGCGGCGGCGGCCAGGTGCTGCACCACCTTGACGCCGTTGGGGTCCTCGACCGCCCAGACGGTCTGGCCTTGTGCCGGGCCGAGCAGGCTGCGGCCGTCCCAGGTGCCAGCGAAGATGTAGCCGTCGTTGCCGAAGTGGATGGCCTCAAGCTGGGCCAGGGTCTCGGCCTTGATGTCGGCGGTCATGTCGTCGACGTAGTCGCCGCAGGCAATGCCCCACCCCAGGGGCTCGAAGAGGGCGGAGTACGCGACCTTGAGGTGGCGCTCCCCGGGCTTGTTGGGGTGGCTCCAGAAGTACGTGTAGTACCCTTCGCGCTTCTCCCTCAGCATGTCGATCATGCGCGGCACGATGGGGCGCCCATCGGGATCGCGCACGTCGCGCAGGTCGGTGCCTTCCAGTTCCGGCATGGCCGCGTGCAGGATGCCCTCGCCGGTCTCCATGTCGAAAACATAGAAATAGCCGCGACCGCCGTCGAACCGCAAAGGGCGAAGAGCCTCGCGAATGGCGGCCCGGACGTCCGCCTCCGTGGCGTCCGGGGCGCGGTTGCGCCAGATGTTTTCGGCCACGTCCAGCGCCCGCTTGACCCGCTCGCGGATAACGCGCCGCAGCCGGGCCTCAATCGTGCGGCGATGGTGCTCGGCCGCATTGACGGCGGATTCGACCAGCGCGCGGATGTAGGTCCGGCGTTCCTCCATCAGGGTTTCGGCGCGCTGATGGATCTGGGCGTCCATGGAGCGGTACAGATTGATGCCCCAGTAGGCATACAGCGTCAGGAAGGCCAGGGCGAAGGCCACGAACAGCCGCACCGCCAGGGACCGGACCATGCCCGGGCGTTCCCGGGTCGACCCGGCGGGCGCGGCGGCAGTTGCAGCGGATGACGATCGACGCCAACGGATCATGAGGCCCCAGGGCGAAAAGGCGGACGCGCCAGATTGCCTTGCATCGTACTCAACGGTCACGGAGTTGCCCAGGGGGGCAGCGCATTTTTGATGTCCGGCGGCGGATCTGTTGCGCGGGCGGTGATGCCCTTGGGCTTAGGCGCGGAGGGTGCCGGCGCGGATCTGGCTCAGGGTGCGGGTCGGCGTGATCGCTTCCGGGTCGATCTGGATGTCCAGCAAGGCCGGACCGGCGTTGTTCTGGATGTGCTCGCGGGCACGGGCGAAGGCGCCGGCGAAGGCCTCGGTCGTGGTCACGCTCTCCCCGAACGCGCCGTAAGCCCGGGCCAGGGCCGCGAAGTCGGGATTGACCAGATCGGTGCCGGAGACGCGACCCGGATAGGCGCGCTCCTGATGCATCCGGATGGTGCCGTACATGCCGTTGTTGACCACCAGCACGATCACCGGCAGCCGTTCCTGGGCCAGGGTGCCGAACTCCTGGCCCGACATCTGGAAATCGCCGTCGCCCGTGACGCACAGCACCAGGCGGTCGGGGCACGTCAGGGCGGCGCCCAGGGCCGCCGGCAGGGCGTAGCCCATCGACCCCGACGTTGGTGCGAGTTGCGACCCGAAACGCCGGTAGCGGTGGAAGCGGTGCACCCATGTGGCGAAGTTGCCGGCGCCGTTGGTGACGATGGCGTCGGCCGGCAACACCTCTTCCAGATGCGCCATGATGGCGCCCATCTGCACCGCACCCGGACCATCCTGGGGCGGCGTCGACCACAGGGCATAAGCATGATGTGCGGCGCGCACCAGCTTGTCGTCGCGCCGGCGCAAGGGCGCCGGCACCGAGTCCAGCGCCGCCGCGAAGGCGCGGGGCGTGGCCGTGATGGCCAGGGCCGGCCGGTAGACGCGCCCCAGTTCCTCCGGGTCCGGATGGACATGAATCAGGGTCTGGCGCGGCCCCGGGATGTCCAGCAGCGTATAGCCCTGGGACGCGGCGTCGCCCAGGCGCCCGCCCACCAGCAGGACCACGTCGGCCTCGCGCACGCGCTTGACCAACGCGGGGTTGGCCGCCAGGCCCAGATCGCCGGCATAGTTGGGATGAGCGTTGTCGAACAGCATCTGGCGCCGGAACGAACAGGCCACCGGCAGCGCCCGGCTTTCGGCGAAACGGGTGAAGGCGGCCACCGCGTCGGCATCCCACCGGCTGCCGCCCAGGATGGCGATGGGGCGTTCGGCGCCGTCCACCAGCGCCGCCATACGGACAATGTCGCGCTCGCCGGGATGGGTTTCGACCGGCGCGAAGCCCTTCGGGAGCCGGAGGGCGGTGGCGTCCTCGCGCAGCATGTCCTCCGGCAGCGCCAGCACCACAGGGCCGGGCCGCCCGGCCGTGGCGACATGGAAGGCCCGCGAGATCATCTCCGGCACCCGCTCGGGGCGGTCGACTTCGGCGGCCCACTTGGTCAGCGTGCCGAAGACGCGGCGCGCGTCGATTTCCTGGAACGCCTCGCGGTCGCGCGATCCGCGCGGCACCTGTCCGACGAACAAGATCAGCGGCGTCGAATCCTGACGGGCCACCAGCAGCCCGGCGGCGGCGTTGGTGGCCCCGGGTCCGCGCGTCACGAAGACAATGCCGGGCTGGCCGGTCAGCTTGGCCTGGGCCTCGGCGGCCATCGCGGCCCCGCCCTCGTTGCGGCAGCAGATGTACTGGATCGGCGATTCATGCAGGGCGTCCAGCACCGGCAGGTAACTCTCGCCCGGGACGCCGAAAACGCGCCGCACGCCGAACCGTTCCAGGCAGCCGACCACCCATTCGCCGCCTGTTGCCGTGATCCGGTCCATGCGATCTCGCCTCCCCCTTCTGGGCCTCGACGAAAGGCCCGCCGTGTCCTGACCTGCGCGCCGCGCTGTTTCTGTCGCGCGGCGCGGCCGGAGTGTGGTCGAAACAGGGGCGGCCCGGCAAGCGGGAATGAGGCGATCGTGTGACGGTCCGCGCCGGCCCCGAATCCATAGCATCGGGGTCCGGTCAACACGCGAACGGCGAGACAACCAAAGTGTGATGTCGAACGGATCGGCGCAGCGACCACGCGCCAGCGGGACTTTCTTTGTCATCGCCAGGCATTTTTCGCGGGGCGGTGCCTGGGATCGACCCCCTTCTGTCGGTTCGCGGCGGGCAGGATGTGCCTGGACGACCTCTGTTTTTTCGTTTGGGCGCACAGAAACCGGATCATTCGCACAGCCCATGCAAGGGCGAGCCCCCGGGCGCGCCCGGCGGACCAGAGCGGCGTCCGGGCGATTTGGGGCTACACCATCCGCCCCGAACCGCGTTATGGTTGGCGAGCCGCACCCCCGCCGGGCGCCCGTAGCTCAATCGGATAGAGCATCCGCCTTCTAAGCGGATGGTTGCAGGTTCGAGTCCTGCCGGGCGCGCCATTTTCAGAGAAAATGGCCGCCCTTCTTCTTAAGCGGGCGCGCCATTTCGCCAGACGTCGGAACAACTCTTCGCCACCGCGATCTCCGGCAACACGGTTTGGTTGGGGAGGGTCGAGCAGCCCATGTAGTGATGCAACAGGCGGGCGAGGCGGCCGGCGACGAAACCGTCCGCCTCCAGACCCGACCGGGCCGCATCGGCGGCGGCGGCCGCTCAGGCCGCCTCGACGTAAAAGGCGATGCCCTCATAGAGGTACTGCGGTAGCGTGGCGTCTATGTCGGCCTTTTCGTCGTCGCTGATGGTAAAAAAGTGCGTCTTGGTCTCCGTATTATAGAACCGATACAGAGCCGTCCGGTCGTCCGCGTCCTCGGCATGGGCGTAGTACGCGATGTCTTCATACGTGTACTCGGGCAATGCATCGAGAATGCTGTCACGCTCCGCCTCGCTCGCGGTATAGAAATGCGTCCCTGTCTGAGTATTGTAGAACCGAAACACGGCCAGTCCGTCCTCGGCCGACGCATTCGAATCGAATGCGTTGCCTTCATAGCTGTAGTCCGGCAGCGAGGCGATGACGTTTGCCGCTTCCTCGTCGCTGGCTGTGAAGAAGTGGGTTTGGGTCTTGCTGTTGTAGAAGCGATGGATATCGAACGTGCTGTCGCGCGCCCCGGTGTCCAGCGTGACGGTGACGGTGTCGGGCGTCTCCATGACCGCCAGCGCGAAATTCTCGATGCGCACGACATCGCCCTGCGGACCGTGCCCATACGGATAGGCGCTGGCGTCGCCCGCCTTCCAGTCGCTGCGCTGGGCGCCGGCCCCGTGGACGTCCAGCAGGTCGTACGCACCGGTCTGCGGGTTTTCCATCCAGCCGAGCGCGCGCCCGAACGAAACATAGACCGCCTTGGAGCCCACGCCGCCCTCGACATGGGTGGTCGATGTCCAGAGATACGGATACTCGGGTTCGACGTCGGTGCCGATGTTGGTCAGCGAGAACAGCGGGTCGATGGCCGGCCCCGTGTTGTCGGCGGTCGGATTGGTCGGATCGGGGGCGCGGGTGTAATCGACGATGGACTGCAATTCCTTGGCGTTCGGCAGGCGCCAGTCGCCGCTGCCGCCGGCGACGAGCGTTTCCGCCCAGGCCAGGGCCTCTTCCCAACTCATGGCCGTGCCGCTGTCGGCCCGCAGCCAGGTCAGACCGGTGGCCCGGTCGGTGATGGTGCCGTCCCCGTTGTCGACGAAATCATTCTGGCCATAGTCGGTGGGGCCGCGCACGTACAGGACCTCGCCCAGCTTCGATGGGTTCGGATAGCCCTTGATGCGCCCGTCGGCGAAGTTGACGCCGAAGGTCGTCGGGCTGCCCCACATGGTGGTGCCGACGTACTCGGTCGAGGACCAGTACTGCGCGTCGATGAACCGTTCCCCGGCGGCCTCGTCCCCATACGAGAACGCGAACACGCTGTCGTCGAGGTAGGGGTCGGACGCGTCAGCGCTCTCGCCCGTGAACCCGCTGAAATCCATCAACGAGTACAACTCCTTGATGGTCGGCAGACGCCAGTCGGTGTAGCCGCCGGTCGCCGCCGACGCCGCCCTGTCCACGGCGGCCGCGTAGGACACGTTGGCCGCGGGCGTCTGCTGCCACATCAGGCCGGTGATCAGGTCCGTGACGGTGCCGTCGCCGTTGATCTGGTAGCTGGGCTGGGTGCCGCTGTATTGGGCGTCCTGGCCGTGGAACGCCTCGCCTTCCGAGGGCGGCTCGGCCAGCGCATCCCTGGTGCCGTACGTCGTGGTCTGGTTGGTGTCGACGATCGGATACGGAACCGATGTGCTGGCCATTGCCCCCTCCCCTGCCCGGCGATCGGCGCGCGGACCCATCGGCCCTCCGCGACAGCCCACCGGTCCGGATCAATACCATTGCGCCGTTAACAACCCGTTCTTGCTCTCGGGCCGGTCAGAGCCTGATACAGCGCGTAGGGCGTCAGCACCCACCGCGCGTGCAGACCGAGCAGCCGCTTGACCACCTCGACGCAGGTCAAGGGCGCCCATGGCGCCTCGCGTCGGGGCGGGCGGCGGGTGGAGGTCTCGACCACCGTGTGCCCCTGGGCGCGGAACCAGGCGGCCAACGCTTGCCCGTCATCGCCGGGCACGATGTCGACCGTGGCGCGGTGCGACAGCGGGTTGATCACCACCCAGTGACCCGGCCCCGCCAGCGCCACGAGAACGTGGCGGAACCCGGGGCGCAGCAGGCGCACCCATCGCGGCGCGTCTCCGTCGGTGAAGATCACCAGGGCGGGGGACGGCGGCGGGTTGTCGTGGTCGCCGGGCAGGATCATGCGACGATGCCCTTGGCGCGAAGCGGCGTCGTCAGGCGATCCAGCGCCTCGTCCCACAGGGCGGCGTCGGTCTCCTCCTCGGGCAGGCGGGCGTCGGGCGGCGTCAGCCGGCGGCCGTGCCGGTCCAGCACGCGCAGGTGATGGCGTTGCAAACGATCGGCGGCGGCCAGCCGGCGCACCGCGCGGACGATGTCATCGGGATCGCAGGGGCGCGCGGCGGCCAGGGGATCAGCGTCCAGACGCGCGCCCTCGGCCCGGTTGAGACGGGCGCGTTGCAGCCAGAACCAGGCCTCCTCGGCCGAGGCGAAGGGGGCCGTGGGCCGTTCGGCCAGCGGCCGGGGCACGTGCCGATTGCGGCGTTCCGAGGGCATGGGCGTCTCCGTGCGCGGTGGGGGAGACGCCCAACGGTGCCGGGCCAAGCGTGCGGAAGCAAACTCGGGGCGGTGCGGTGGCGTGGTTGGAGACAGTGTGTCGGGTGTCGTCACCCGCGTGGCGACGGGTACCGCCGATTATTGAAAACGACCGTTCCAGCTTGTTTATTTACTTGGCTCCGGTCACCCCACCATGTGTGCCGATTGCCTCTGGCTGTGGTCCGGTCTAGACGCTCTTGCCCACCTGCCAGCGGCCCAGGCGCACCGCGTAGAGCAGCACCAGGATCGAGATGTACAGCATCGGATCCGTGATGTCCGCCTTGACCATCAGGAAATAGTGCGCGGCGGCCAGGGCGCCAGCGGGATAGATCAGCCGGTGCAGTCGCTTCCAGCGTTTGCCGCCGAGGCGCTTGATCATGCCGCTGGTCGAGGTGGCGGCCAGCGGGATGAGGGCGACGAACGCCGCCATGCCGACCATGATATAGGGCCGCTTGGTCAGGTCGGACAGCAGCGTCGGCCAGTGCAGGCCGATGTCGATGACCACATAGGCCAGCACGTGCAGGCAGGCATAGGTGAACGCCCACAGCCCGATCATGCGGCGGTAGCGGATGAACCGCGCCGTCCGCGTCAGGTGGCGCAACGGCGTCAGGGCCAGGGTGATCACCAGCAGGCGCAAAGCCCAGTCGCCCAGGTGGCGGACGATGGTCTCGATCGGGTTGACGCCCAGGGCGCCGGTGGCCGTCCACCAGCCCAGGGCCAGCAGCGGCAGGGCACACAGCGTGAACACCGCCCACCACTCGACGCGGTCGCGGGTCAGGAGGGCGCGCGTCGGGCCGGCACGGTCGGCGCGGACCCGGGCCGTGAGCGTGGTGTCAGGCATGGGGTCCCTAGTACTGCTTGGTCAGGTCCATGCCGGCGTACAACGAGGCCACCTGGTCGGCGTAGCCGTTGAACATCAGCGTCTCGCGCCGCCCCCACTCGCCGATGCGGCGTTCGCGGGCCTGGCTCCAGCGCGGATGGTCGACGTTGGGATTGACGTTGGCGTAGAAGCCGTACTCCCATGGCGCCGACATGTTCCAGCTCGTGGGCGGTTGGGCCTCGGTGAAGGTGATGCGCACGATCGACTTGATGGACTTGAAGCCGTACTTCCACGGCACGATCAGGCGCACCGGCGCGCCGTTCTGATTCGGCAGGTCGCGCCCGTACAGCCCGACGACCAGGATGGTCAGCGGGTGCATGGCCTCGTCCATGCGCAGGCCCTCGCGGTAGGGCCAGTCGAGCACGCTGCGGCGCTGTCCCGGCATTTGCGTGGGGTCATGCAGCGTTTCGAAAGCCACGTACTTGGCGTTGCCGGTGGGCTCGAACCGCTTCAGGACCGTGGCCAGCGGAATGCCCACCCAGGGAATGACCATCGACCACGCCTCGACGCAGCGCAGGCGGTAGATACGCTCTTCCAACTGGTGGCTGGTGATCAACTCGGCGGCGCCCAGCGTGCCCGGCTTGGCACATTCGCCGCCCACCTCGATCTCCCACGGCGAAGTCTTGAGCTGCCCGGCGTAGCGGGCCGGATCCTCTTTCTGCGTCCCGAACTCGTAGAAATTGTTGTAGGTGGTGATCTCTTCGAAGCTGTTGGCGTCCTCGTCGGTCGACAGCGGGCTGGCCGCCACATCGGCCAGCGGCGCGTAGTCTTCACGTTTGGCGGCAGAGGCCCCGCCGGGCGCCAGTCCGGCCAGCGCCAGCGCGCCAGCGCCGGCCATCAGGCGGCGGCGGTCGAGATAGACCGATTCGGGCGTGATCTCCGACGGGCGCGGATCGGTGGGCGCGCGGAAACGCAACAGCATGGCTCGAACCCTTCCTGCGGTGGGCAGCGGCACGGAGGTGGAGAGCGACGCGGGCGGGCGCGAGCCTGCCCATCTCATGGTCCTCCATGGTTCTCAGGATCGAGTTTGAATGTGTCTATTTTGCGTTTCGTTTGGGTCCGGTCGCGGGCGCGCCCGGACAACACGGGGTGGACGCGCCCGCCGTGGGACGGGAGTCTCCCTGCTGGCGATCCGGCGCTCGGAGTCCGAGTTATTGCCGCAGGTCACTCCTTGACCGCGTGGGCGGCGAACCCCTCCAGCGCGGCGGCCATGCCCTTGAACGGTTTCATGTCGGCGTCCAGACCATGGCGCTCGGCCAGATAGGCCGGGTCGTTGTAGGCCAGCCAGGTCTGGCCGTCGGCGTCTTCCCACACCACCGCCTTGACCGGCAGGTCGATGCCGATGGCCGGGTTGGCGCTCATCAGGGGCGCGCCGATCTTGGGCGTGCCGAAGATCAACAGGTGGGTGGACGGCATGGTCAGGTCCATGGCGCTGGCGTTGGCGCCGTGGTTGATGTCGGCGAACAGGGTGATGCCCTTGTCGGCGATGGCTTCCTGCAGGCGGGCGATGGTTTCCTCGACCGAATGGGGGCTTTGCAGACGCACCAAGCCGTCGTCGGCGGCCACGGCGGGCGCGGAGACGCTGGCGGCGAACAGCAGGCCCGCCACGGCGAGCGGCGCGAGGGCGCGGAAACGAAGGCACATGATTGAAGGTCCTCCCTGAAACGTTGAACAATCCGTTGGGTCCCCGTGGTCAGGGACAGGGGTCATCTCATACTCACATGGTCGGAGATACGGCGATGACAATGCGCAATCCGGCGGTGGCCAATCCGGGGGCATTCGCGGGCCGTCGCGCGCCGAACCGGGCGGGCGCGCCGTTTTTCTTGAGCGGCATGGCGGGGCGGGAGTAGAGTTCCATCCATCGACGCCGATGTTGGCGACCGCCCCTATTGTGAGACCCACCGGAATGGATACCGTTCAAGTGACCCTGTCCGCCCAGGAAGCCCTCGTCTACACCATGGTCCTCGCCTCGGCCGTGGACAACGACATGAAGGATGTCGAATGGCGGGCGATGGCGGACATTGTCCGCGGGCTGCCCGTGTTCGAAGGCTTCCAGTCCGAAGACCTGCCGCGTCGGGTCGAGTCCTGTATGCAACTGGTCTCCTCCGGCGAGCATGGGCTGGAGGATGCGGTCGCGGTCATCCGCGAAAGTCTGCCGCCGCATCTGCGCGAGACCGCGTATGCGCTGGCGCTCGATGTGGTCGCGGCTGACGGCATCGCGGTGCAATCGGAACTGCGGCTGCTGGAAATCCTGCGCCATCGTCTGGACATTGATCGGCTGGTGGCGGCCGGGATCGAGCGCGGCGCCCGGGCGCGCTGGGCCAAGGCCTGAGCGGCGCCCGCCCAGGTGGCGGGCGCTGGGTTGGGGGTCGTGTGGGGACCGGTCCGCGCCGTGTCGCCGTCCCACCTGCCCATCCTGAGTCCTGCTCGAATTGCGTATGGCAGGGTCCGCGCGTAGCCTTCAGGGACAGGGGCGCGGCTGACAGGGACCCTCTGTCTCGCTCTTTTGTCGCGCTATTTCAATGGGATGGGGCGGTATTTCCGACACATCATCTCGAAATGTGTTGTAGCACGATGAATTATATTGATTTTCCGGGCGCGCTAAAGGACCCTGGTAAAAACTGGCGACGCCCCTCGTAAATAACCGGGAAAACCCGGGCCATCCCCATTTCAGCAGATCAGTAGACCAGTGGCGAATTTGTCCGCATCAGGCCGTCTCGCGCCGTTCCATTGTGCCAGCCCCGGATGTTTCGACGTCCAGCGGTCAGGGCGCTTGCAAACGTCGGCCGGTTTGGGATCGGCCCGCACGTCCTTGAGGAGACCGCTGTGACGTCCCGACGCCGGAACGACAGACGAGTCCTGAGCCCGGCAGGGGAGGGAGTCGGGAGCGGTGGCCCCCCCTCGGCGCGGCCCCTGCCGCCGGGAATTGCGGAAGGCGTTGTCCTGGATCATCTGGACGCGGGACTGGCCGTCGTGCGGGACGAGGCGATCGTGTTCGTGAACCGGGGCTTCGTCCGGCTGAGCGGGCGTCAGGCCGATCAAGTGCTGGGCCGCGACTTGCCGGCTCTGTTCCTGGAAGACGACCGTCAGGCCGTTCGGCAGGCCCTGGACAACCCACGAGGCCCCGAGGCCAGTGTCACCACGCCGACCACGGTCCGGCTGCGGCGTCTGGACCGCGACGACCCCGTTAGCGTCACTTTTCTTGCCACGCGTCTGCCGACCCTAGAGTCCGGCGCCCAGGCGGACTCTGGCCCATCCGATCCGGTCCCGCCGCTGGTCCTGGTCACGGTGGCCGATGCCACCCACGCCGCCGAAATGGCACAGGCCCTCCGCGACAGCGAAGCCCGGTATCGCGGCCTGTTCGAGAACGCGGTCGAAGGCATCTATCAGACCACACTGGACGGCCGGTATGTCACGGTCAACCCGGCGCTGGCGCGCATCTACGGGTATGAAACTCCGGAGGAGTTGATCGCCAGCCGCACCGACATCGCCCACCAGACCTACGTGGATCCGGACGTGCGCGCCCGGTTCATCGACCTGATCGACAGCGAGGGCATGGTCGAGAACTTCGAGGCCCAGGTCTTCCGCAAGGACGGCTCGATCATCTGGGTCACCGAGAACGCCCGCTGTGTCCGGGGCCAGGACGACGAGATCCTGTATTTCGAGGGCACGGTCCAGGATATCACCGAACGTCGGCAGGCCGACGCCGACCTGCGCCTGATGGCCAAGGTGGTCAACAGCGTGCACGAGGGCATCGTCATCATCGACCGCGAGGGCTTGGTCTGGGGCGCGAACGAGGCCTATCAGCGGATGACCGGCCACGAGGCCGCCGACCTGCTGGGCCGCCCGGCCCGCCTGACCACCCCGGAACTGCACGAACCCAATTTCGAAAGCTCGATCCTCGCTCGCGTCGACCGCGAAGGTCACTGGATCGGCGAGGCCTGGGCGCCGCGCCGCAACGCGCCTCCGTTCCCCATGGAGATGTCGGTGACGGCGGTGCGCGACCGCTCGGGCGCCCTGACGCACTTCGTGGCCGCCTGCACCGACATCACCAAGCGCAAGCGCGACGAGGAGCATATCCGGTTCCAGGCCAACTACGACATGCTGACCCACCTGCCGAACCGCTACCTCATCATGGACCGCCTGGAGCAGGCCATCCTGAAGGCGCGGAGGGACGGGACACGGGTGTGCGCGCTGTTCCTGGACCTGGACCGGTTCAAGAACATCAACGATTCCTATGGCCACGCGGCCGGCGACGAGGTTCTGAAGCTGGTGGCGCGGCGCCTGCGGCAGGTGGTCCGGATGTCGGATACCGTCGGCCGGCTGGCCGGCGACGAGTTCATCATCGTGCTGTCCGAGGTGGCGGACGGCGACGTGGGCGGTCAGGTGGCCGAGAAGATCATCGAGGTCCTGTCGCAGCCGTTCAACATCCTGGATGCCGAGATGTTCTGTATGCCGTCGATCGGCATCACCTACTTCCCGGACCAGGCGGACACGGTCGAGACGCTGCTGCGCAACGCCGATATCGCCATGTATCACGCCAAGCATTCCGGCGACCGGCGCTATCTCACGTTCTCGCCCGACATGGCGCAACGCTCCGTGGAACTGATGAACCTGGAGACCGACCTGCGCCATGCCATCAACCGCGATGAACTGGAACTGCATTATCAGCCCAAGGTTGGCATCGACGGCCGCACCGTGGTCGGCGCCGAGGCCCTGATCCGATGGCGGCACCCGCGCCTGGGGCTGATCGGACCGGGCGAGTTCATTCCGCTGGCCGAGGAGTCGGGTCTGATCATCCCCATCGGCCGCTGGACGCTGGCCGCCGCCTGCCGCCAATTCATGGAATGGCGTAGCCAGGGCATCGCGCCGCCCAGCGTTTCGGTCAACGTGTCGGTGCGCCAGTTCAATGACTCGCACCTGCTGGAAAGCGTGCGCGATGTGCTGGACAGCACCGGGATGCCCCCCGGCTGCCTGGACCTGGAGATCACCGAAAGCGTCATGATGGGCGACGTCGAGCGCGCGGTGTCGACGCTGAACGCGCTCAAGGCCATGGGGGTCACACTGTCCATTGACGACTTCGGCACCGGGTATTCGTCGCTGAATTACCTGAAGACCTTCCCCATCGACACCTTGAAGATCGATCAGACCTTCGTGCGCGACGTCGAGCGCGACAGCAAGGACGCGGCCATCGTCGCGACCATCGTGTCGCTGGCCAAGAACCTGGGCTTCAAGGTTGTGGCCGAAGGCGTCGAATCCCGCGCCCAGATGGAGTTCCTGCGCGAGAGCGAATGTTCCCTGTTCCAGGGCTATTGGGTCAGCCGGCCGTTGCCGGCGGTCGATTTCAGCATCTACTTGCAGGGAGCCGGCGCACCCGAGAGTGTAGCGCGCGACGGCTGAAGCGTCCTGGCTCGACGCCGATCCATCCCCTCCGCCCGCCGTGGGCCAGCCTATCTGATTCACACAACTTTGTTTCCGTTTTTCATTGCGAGGCGCGTAGCGCCGAAGCAATCCAGGGCGGATACTTGCGTTTTTCGCCCTGGATTGCTTCACCCTCGTCTTGCGACGAGGGTTCGCAATGACGGGTCATGGTCCTGTTCGCAGCCGTCGTAGGGTGCGTCTGGAGGCGGCGCCGCCGCCGACGACGCACCAGGTGGCCGCGATGGCCGCGAGGCGGTGCGTCGCCCGCCGCGTTCGCGGCGGTCAGATGCACCCTACGAGCTACGAGCTGGCGGAGAAGTGTGAATATGATAGCCGGAGGGGGGAGAAGAACAGGCCGGCACCGACCGCAACCGGCGTTTTCCCACCAACCTGAGAATTGCTGGGCCACCGGCTGCACGGTTCCCAACCCGCCGGTGACGGTTTAGAGTGCCGCGCCGGTCCGGATCGCTCCATCCGGGCACCGGCCGCCACCGCACCGCACCTGATCATTCCCTGCGACCGAGGTCACGATGGTTTCCTTGTCTTCCGTTCTGCTTCCGCGCCCGGCCTGGCTGACGGCGCTTGTTGCCGCGATCGTCCTGGCCGCCGCGCTGCCGGCCGGCCCCGCCCGCGCCCAGGACTCCTTCCCCAACGCCGCCATCGGCATCATCGACATGCAGCGCATCCTGCGCGACTCCACGGCCGCGCAGGGCGTCGACCAGAGCCGGCAGCAGTACCTGGAGACCTACAACAAGGAAACCGCCGCCGAGGAACAGACCCTGCGCGAAGAACAGCGCGGCTTGGCACTCGGCCCGAACGAGGCCCCCACCCCCGAAATGCAGCAAAGGGCCCAGGCCTTTCGCGGCAAGGTGGCCCAGTTCGAACAGCGCGTCGCCGAGCGCCGGCGCAACCTTGAACGCGCCCTGTCGCTCGCCCTGTCGAAGGTGCAGCAGATGATCACCGTCGTCGCCGACGAGGTGGCGGCGGAACGTGGCATCAATCTGGTGCTGTATCGCTCCCAGGTGCCGCTGTTCGATCCGCGCATGGAAATGACCGAGGACGTCCTGACCCGCCTCAACGAGCGCCTGCCGTCGGTCGAATTCCCCGACCCCGCCACCGTCTCCGACGCCGGCGACGGGCAGTAGTTCGCGAAAGCCCCCGGGCGCGGCGCGGCCGGGGCCTCCGGAACCGCGCATGTGGCGGCGCACACTCTTGTCACGGCCGGTCAACACGATATTGTTGGCCGCGTGGTGCGCCCCTGAAACGCACCCGGGGAAATACCGCCGCGTTTCAGGGGGCGCCACATCGGCCACAAGGGATGGCTTGAGGGTTGGCGGGTTAGGGAAGGCAGGAACAGGATGGACGACTTCGGCACGATCCAGGACGACAGCTTTGTCATTGAGGCGGACCGCATCCGCGACATGATCCCCCATCGCTATCCGTTCCTGATGGTGGATCGGATCATCGACGTGCACCTGGGCGATCGCGCCACCGGCATCAAAAATGTCACCAACAACGAACCGCACTTCCAGGGCCACTTCCCGAACCGCGCGGTGATGCCCGGCGTGCTGGTCATCGAGGCCATGGCCCAGACGGCGGGCGTTTTGGTCGTGGCCACCCTGGGGCCGGAGGCCGAAGGCAAGCTGGTCTATTTCATGAGCGTGGACGCGGCGCGATTCCGCAAGCCCGTGGTGCCCGGCGACCAGTTGCTGCTGCACGTCGACAAACAACGCAATCGCGGCAACGTCTGGAAGTTCACGGGCCGCGCCATGGTGAACGACACGCTGGTCGCGGATGCCACCTTCTCGGCCATGATCGTCGACGACTGATCGTCGGTCTCGGCATCATCCGCCCGCGCTCCGCGCTGCCCTGCCCCGCTGCCTCATCACGTCAAGGGACTCCCGGCCTCATGCCCCAGGTGCACCCCACCGCCATCGTCGACCCCGCCGCGACCCTGGACGAAGACGTCACCGTCGGCCCGTATTGCACGGTCGGCCCCGACGTCATGCTCGGCGCCGGCGTTTCCCTCCTGTCCCACGTGGTGGTCGACGGCCGCACCCGCGTCGGCCCGGGCACGCGCGTCTTTCCCTTCACGACGCTCGGCCTGCCGCCGCAGGATCTGAAGTACAAGGGCGAACAGACCGACCTGATCATCGGCGCCAATAACACCATTCGCGAGCACGTCACCATGAACCCCGGCACCGCCGGCGGCGGCGGCGTCACGCGCATCGGCGACGGCGGCTTGTTCATGGTCGGCTGTCACGTGGCCCACGACTGCCAGATCGGCGACGGCGTCATCCTGGCCAACAACGTCCTGCTGGCCGGCCATATCCACATTGACGATTGCGCCATCCTGGGCGGCGGCAGCGCCGTGCACCAGTTCGTGCGCATCGGCAAGCACGCCATGGTGGGCGGCGTCTCCGGCGTCGAGACCGACGTCATCCCGTTCGGCTCGGTCATGGGCAACCGCGCGCGGCTGCACGGCCTGAACCTGATCGGCCTGAAGCGGCGCGGATTCTCGCGCGAGGAGATCCAGGCGCTGCGGTCGGCCTACCGGATGCTGTTCGAGGACGACGGCGTCATCGCCGACAAGGCCGAGGAGGTCGCGGCCAGCTTCGACGGCGTCGCGCCGGTGATGGAGGTGCTGGAGTTCGTGCGCGGCGACTCCAACCGGGGCCTGTGCCGGCCGGCGCACCCCGGCACCGAACTCGCCTGACGGCGTCGCGCGACCCCCATGACGCCCCCCCTCGCCCCGGACTCTCCCCTGGCCCTGATTGCCGGGCGCGGCGACCTGCCCGTGCGCATCGCCGAACGCTGCCGCGCCGAGGGGCGGCCCCTGCATGTCATCGTCATCAAGGATCACGGCGACCCCGACGCCTACGCGGCCCTGGACGTGCCCACGGTCACGTTTCGGCTCGGCCAGGGTGGCTCGGCCTTGGCCTATGTGCGCGAACACGGCATCCGCGACCTGGTGCTGGCCGGTGGCGTGCGCCGGCCCAGCCTGACCAGCCTGTGGCCCGACGCCTACACGGCGCGATTCGTGGCCCGGGTCGGAATGCGCGCGCTGGGCGACGACGGCCTGTTGCGCGCGGTCATGGCGCAGATGGAGGCCGAGGGCCTGCGGGTCCATCCCGTGCCCGCCATCCTGAACGACGGGCCGGGCGCGGCCGGCGTGCGGGGCCGGCACGCGCCGGACGACGCGGCCTGGGTCGACATCCGCCGGGGCCAGACGGTCGCCCGCGCGCTGGGCGCCGCCGACGTCGGCCAGTCCGTGGTGGTGCAGCAGGGCGTGGTGCTCGGCGTAGAGGCGGCCGAAGGCACCGATGCGTTGCTGGCGCGGTGCGGGTCGCTGCGCCTGCCCGGCACGGGTGGAGTGCTGGTCAAGGTGTGCAAGCCAGGCCAGGACACGCGGGCGGACCTGCCGACCCTGGGCGTGGCCACGGTCGAGGCGGCACACGCCAGCGGCCTGCGCGGCATCGCCTACGAGGCGGGAAACACGCTGTTGGTGGCGCCCGAGGCCATGGTGACCCGCGCCGACGCGCTGGGCCTGTTCCTGATCGGCCTGGATACCGAGACAGACGCCGAGACCGACACGCCCGCCCGGCCCGACGACGGTCCCCTGGTCTACCTGATCGCCGGCGAGCCGTCCGGCGACATCCTCGCCGCCCGCGTGATGGCCGCCCTGCGCGCGCGGTTCGACGGGCGGCTGCGCTTCGCCGGCATCGGCGGCGAGGCCATGGCCGAGCAGGGCCTGGACAGCCGCATTGATCAACGCGAACTGGCCATCATGGGCTTCCTGGAAGTGCTGCCGCGTGCTCTCGCCCTGAAGCGGCGCATCGCCGAAACGGTGGCCCATATCGAGGCGTCGCGCCCGGCGGTGGTCGTCACAGTGGACTCGTGGGGGTTCACCGGGCGCGTGGCCAAAGCCCTCAAGGCGCGGGGCTCGACCATCCCCCGCGTCCACTACGTCGCCCCCATGGTCTGGGCGTGGAAGGAAAACCGCAAGCACGCGGTGGCCGAGCGGATTGATCACCTGCTGACCCTGTGGCCGTTCGAGTGCGCGTATTTCAGCCCGCTGGGGCTGGCCTGCACCCACGTCGGTCACGCGGTGGTGGAAAGCGGCGCCGATGCGGGCGATGGCGCGGCGTTCCGGTCTCGGCACGGTATCCCGGCGGACGCCCCGCTCCTGATCGTCCTGCCCGGCAGCCGCAGCACGGAGGTCCGCCGCCTGCTGCCCGTGTTCCGGGCCGCCGTGGCGCGGCTGGCGGCCGACCGCCCGGGCCTGCGTGTGGTGGTGCCGACGGTGGCGACCGTGGCCGACACCGTGGCGGCGGCCCTGAGCGACTGGCCGGTCCCGGCCATCGCCGTGCGCGGCAGCGCCGAGAGGCACGACGCGTTCGCCGCCGGCACGGCGGCGCTGGCGGCGTCGGGGACCGTGAGCCTGGAACTGGCCATGGCCGCCGTGCCGCACGTGATCGCCTACCGCGCCAACCCGGTCTCGGCGACGCTGTTCCGGATGATGACGTCGCTGCGATTCGCCGGCCCCGTGAACCTGCTGATGGATCGCCTGGTGGTTCCGGAACTGCTGCAGGAAAAGTGCCGGCCGGATGCCCTGGCCGCCGCCGTCGCACCCCTTCTGGGCGACGACCCGGCGGCGGCGCAGCAGCGCCGGGATCTCGCCGACGCGCGCCAGCGGCTCGGGGCCGCGCACGACATCCCGCCGAGCGAGCGGGCGGCGGCGGTGATCGCCGCGATGATGGGACCCTGACGATATCTGCCGCAACCAAAGGAAGAGGGCGTGCGTGAACTCCGAACACATCCACTCCCAGCCGCCCGTCGTACACGGTGTGGAGAAAAAAGCGTGAAATGGCAGCACCCAACCTGACGTGTCTTTTTCGTCGGCTTTCGAAACAGCCCCCTGAGTCGGTTCAGGAGATTCACCGTTTGACTCCCCGGGGGCGACGCACAAATATGAAAGAAGCGCATGGTAGGTTGTGCGCGTACAGTCAAAGGAGCAATGCGGTGGCTCGAATCCTGATCGTCGAGGACGACGCCGACCTGCGGGTTGTCGTCGGACGCGCCCTGACCCGGGCCGGACACTCCGTGGTCGAGGCCGAGGACGGGGCCAAGGCCCTGGACGACCTGGGGGCTGAGGACTACGACCTCGTTTTCACCGATCTCGAAATGCCCGGCCGCACGGGGCTTGAAGTCATCCGGGCCAGCAAGGAAAGCCGCCCCGAGATGCCCGTCATCGCCACCTCGGGCAAGGGCCGACCCGTGGCGGTGGCGCTGGATCTGGCCCGCCGCTGCGGGGCGGACGCGGTGATCGCCAAGCCGTTCAAGCTGTCGATGATGGTCGCGCTGACGGACCGCGTTCTGGCCGGCGAGCGGCCGGACGAAGCCGAGGCCATCGAGGACGTCGACGACGGTGACGTCATGGTGATCATGCCTCCCAACCTGTTGGGAGCAAAACTCGACGCGAGCGACCCGTAAGGCGGGTGCGCTGGCCCAGGGGCGGGGGCGTGTGGAGACCGAACCCAATCCACCCGCCGCCTTTCAATGGACCGGTGAGCGTTCTAAGAGCCCGTCCGGAAAGTCTCGGAAACCGCAATATGTTGTGTGGAGGCCCCCAAAACGCAACGCCGTCGGTATTGCCAATCAGGGCTTTCCGGACAGACACGAAGAGAGGGAGACGACAGGTGTTGTGTCGCCGCGTTCGACCGACGGGGGTCGGAGCGACCGTGGCGCATGACGGATCTCGGGCGGCCCATGGGCCGCCAGCGAAGGGTTCCGCGTCATGAGACTGTTGTCCCGGCAATTCTACTGGTTCCGCCGGCTTGGTCTGGGAAGCAAGGCGGTTCTGGTGTTCGCGGCGTACTCGCTGCTGATGGTGACGGTGATCGTCGGCGTCGCCTACCGCGACGGCCGCCTTCACACCGACGAATTGACCCGCGAGCGTCTGGGCGGACTGACCCTGGCCGGCGAGGAGTACATCCGCGACTTCTTTGTCAGACTCGAACGCGATGTCGAGTTTCTGGCGAAAAGCGCACCCGTGACGGCCATGCAGGCCGCGCTGGCCGCGGGAGCCGAGGCGCCGTCGGACGCCGCCCGCGCCCATGCCGAACGCCTGTTCCTGGCGTACACGGCATCGCGACCGGCCATCTACCAAGCCCGCGTCATCAATGCGCGCACCGGCGAGGAACTGGTGCGCATTCAGCGGGATGCCTTCACCGGCACCTTCCAGCCGGCGCGCTTGCAGAACAAGCGGCACCGGGACTATTTCGCCGAGATCCTGAGCCAGCCGCCCGGAAAGCCTTACATCTCGGCCATCAACCTCAACCGCGAGGACGGGGCGGTCGAGGTCCCGTTCCGGCCCACCGTCCGTGTTGGCCGCGCTGTTGGCAGCGGCCGTGGCGATCACACCCTCATCGTTCTCGTCAACGTGGGCTTCCGGCATCTCGTGTTCCGGCTCGCCCAACTGTACGGGGACAGCGCGTCCCTGATGCTGTTCAACGCCGACGGACAGGTGCTCAGCCATCCCGACCCCAGCCTGGAGTTTGATTTCGACAAGCCGTCACCGGAGTCGGCGCCCCAAATCGGCACGACGCTTCAAGGCCTGTTCGGGCTGGACGCCGTCTCGCCGTCGCGGTTCGGCGACAGCGAGGGGCCGAAGACACCCCACATCCGCGCCTTCACGCATGACGGAAAGACCGTGGTGCTCCGCCATGTCCGCCTGCATCGCACCAGCGACCGCGCGTTGACCCTGGGCGCCGTCTACGACCCCTCGGCCCACACGGATGCCTGGTTGGGCGCCGTGGAACACTCCTGGGTGCTGGCCGTCGGATTCCTGGTGTTCGGGTCCGTCCTGTTCGTGGCGGCGGCCACCTTCCTGCTGCGGCCGCTGCACCGGCTGGTGGACCAGATCAACGCCTATGAACCGGGCCGCAGCCAAACGCGACCCGGGTCCGGGATGCTCGACCGGCAGGACGAGTTCGGCTACCTGGCGCGCGGCCTGCGGGCCATGTCCCACCGCGTCGAGACACAGATGCACGCGGCCCGCGATGCCCGCAACGAAATGCGCCGGGTCTTCGATGTCGCCGCCGACGCGATCCTGCTGATCTCCGATCTCGGGGTGATCGAGGACGCCAACTGGGCCGCCGAACGCCTGTTCGGCTGGCGGCGGCACGAATTCATCGGCCGGCGCGCCGACATCCTGCTGCCACCGGAACACGCCGAGATCCTCGAACCGGAGCGGATCGCCACCCTCCCGGCCCCTGAGCACACCGGCATTCTCGAAGACGGACGCCTGACGTCCGCCGTCAGTCGCGACGGGACGATCGTGCCCGTCACCGTCACGCTGGCCGCCCTGGGCACCAGCCAATGGCGCCGCTACGTGGTCACCTTCCGGGACATGCGCGCCGCGATCGCTCTCGAGTCGGCGCGCGAGGCCAGCGCCGCCAAGTCGCGCTTCCTCGCCAACATGAGCCACGAGCTGCGCACGCCTCTCAATGCGGTCACCCTGCACGCCGAGATGATCGCCGACCAGGCCGAGGAGATCGCCAATGGCGACATGCTGGAGGACGCCCGGAACATCAAGAACGCGGCCAATCACCTGCTGGACCTGATCAACGGGATCCTCGATCTGGCGCGCATCGAATCCGGACGCTTTGAATTGCTGTCGGAACCGGTGGACCTCGACACCCTGGTCGACGAAATCCGCACCATGGGCGTGACCCTGGCCCGCAAACAGCACAATGCGTTCGTGATCGAAACCCGGGGACTGCCGGCGAGTGTCACGCTCGACCGCGTGCGCCTGCGGCAATGCGTCCTGAACCTCATCTCGAACGCCGCCAAGTTCACGGAAAACGGACGCATCACGGTCGAGGTCGACCACACCCCGGACGAGGTGCTGATTGCCGTGAGCGACACTGGCATCGGCATGACCGAGGAGGAAACCAACCGCGTTTTCGAGATGTTCGAGCAGGCCAACTCGTATGTGCACAGCGGCCACGGCGGCTCCGGCGTCGGCCTCGCCCTGACCCGCAACATCATGGACATGATGGGCGGCAGCGTTCACCTGCAAAGCCGCCCGGGCGAGGGCGCGCGTTTCGAACTGCGCGTGCCCCTGGTGGACGGCCAAACCGCCGAGCGCGACGAGCCCCCCAAAACAGCCCCGGTGGTCATCCCCGGCCCACCCGCCGAGCCGGCCATGGTGCTGGTGGTGGACAACGACGCCGCCCGTCGGACCGCCCTGATGCAGAGCCTGACGAGCAGCGGGCTTCGCGTCGTGGGCGCGGCCAGCAGCACCGACGCCACCGACCGGGCCGAGGCGCATCGCCCTCACGCCATTGTGGCGGTGGACTCCCCGGGGGAACGGAACAGCGCAGACATCGCCGACGCGCTCCGCAACCGGCCGACCATGCCCGACACGCCCGTCTTGACCGTCGATCCGCAACAGACGACGGCCGCGCGGGCCGTGATCACCAACAGCCATTGCGCGCGCCAACAGCCATTCGACTCACGCGCGGGCCTTGCTCAGGCCATCAAGTCCTGTATCGCCTGCGGCATGACCAGTTCCATCGTCGTCATCGAGGACGACGCCGGCATGGCGCGGGCCATCACACGGGCCATAGAACGCACAAACCTCAAGGTCATCCAGTTCGACAACGGACTGGATGCGCTGGACCACCTGCGGCGAAGCGTGCCGGCCCTGGTGATTCTGGACCTCGCCCTGCCCGGCGCCGGCGGATTCGAGATCATCCAGACCATCCGCGAGGATCCGTGTCTGTCGGCCGTGCCCATAACGGTCGTGACGGGCATTGATCTCACCTCGGCCGAGGAAGCCTGGCTGGAAACACAGTGCACCGCCGTCCTGCACAAAGGCCAGTTCGATCTCGACGCCCTGACGGACGACATCCTGCGCGACCTGTTGACCATCGAACCCGCGTGCACCCTGAGCGACCCGGGCGCGGCGCAGGCGCCGCCGGCGATCCGCGCCGCTCCGGAAGACGCCGACACAAACCGAGACTCCGAGGCCGTGCTTCAGCCCGGCCAGTGACACCTGCTTTTCGGGAGACCAGCCATGACCACTGTCCTTCTCGTCGAGGACAACGTGGACAACGCCCGGGCGCTGACGCGCCTGCTGACGCGGCGCGGCTTTTCGATGCTGTGGGCCGCGACGGGCCAGGACGCGCTGGCGACCGTGCGCGAGGCCAAACCCGATATCATCCTGATGGACATCGGCCTGCCCGACATCGACGGCCTGGAGGTCACCCGGCGGATCAAGGCCGATCCGGACGTGGCCATGATCCCGGTGATCGCCCTGACGGCCCATGCCATGTCGCACGACAAGACGGCGGCCCTGGCCGCCGGCTGCATCGATTTCGCCCCCAAGCCCGTCAATCTTCCGGACCTGCTCAAGAGTATGCGGGCCTTCGTGGTCGCCGCCGAGAACGGGTGAGGGAACCGATGATCCACAACGAGGGGCATGACAACCGATTCCGCGTCCTCGTCATCGACGACGACCCGAGCTTCCGCACGTTCTTTCTGAGGGCGTGCACGGGAACCGGCTGGGTCGCTCTCGCCGTCGCCACGCCGGAGCACGGCTTGGGCGCCCTGGCCTCGTTCGCCCCGCACATCGTCTTTCTGGACCTGACGTTTCCCGACATGGACGGCCTGGGGGTTCTGTCGGAACTGGCCACGCGGGCCGGCGATACCGCGGTCGTGCTCATCAGCGGCTGCGATCCGGAGGTCCTGCGCTCGGCCAATCGGATCGGCGAACGGCTGGGTGTACGGATGCGCCCCCCGCTTCAGAAGCCCGTGTCGATCGACGATATCCGCGACCTGCTGACCGCGTTCCAGGCGGAGGGAAACTTCATCACCCCGGGCACCATCGCCCAGGCCATCAACGAGAACATCCTGCGCCTGGCCTATCAGCCCAAGGTCAGCCTTCGCTCGGGCGAGTACATGGGCGTGGAGGCGCTGGTCCGCTGGCCCGTGTCGACGGGCACCATCAGCCCGGCCCAGTTCGTGCCCGTCGTTGAACGCGACGAGGGGCTGTCCCTGCGCCTGTTGACCTTCGTGCTGGAGCGGGCCGCGCGCGAGGCGGCGGCCTGGAAGGTCAACGGCGCCTGTTGCGCCGTGAACATGTCGGCCCTGTGCCTCGCCGAGGCCAGCTTGCCGGACCTCCTGACGCGCACCCTGAAGGGCACCGGCATGACGCCCAGGGACTTCGTGCTCGAACTGACGGAAACGGCCGCGCTGCAGGACCCGGACAGGGTCGAGCGGGTGTTGACCGCCCTGCGCATCCGGGGCTTCGCCGTCTCGTTGGACGATTTCGGCACCGGGCATTCGTCGCTGTTGCACCTGCAACGCCTGCCCTTCAACGAAATCAAGATCGACCGCACGTTCGTCGCGACACTCCTGGACAACCCAAGATCAGAGCGAATCGTCCGGCTGGTCATCAACCTGGGGCAGACGCTGGGCGCGACGACGGTGGCCGAGGGCATCGAACGGCCCGAGGAGGCGAGCGTCCTGGCGGAGATGGCCTGCGAGATTGGACAGGGATTCTACTACGCCCGACCGATGGACCCGACGACCCTTGTGAACTGGAGAGACGAATGGATGCAGACCCAGGTAGAGGTTCCCCGGAAGACCATGCCCTGAGCCATGTGGTCGCGCGCTTGCGCGCGGCGAGCCAGGCCCTCGGCCACCGTGTCGACACCGGCGCCGACGGTCTCGGCAACGATATGGCGGTGATTCACCGGCGCCTGGTGGACGTCGACCGGCTTGTGGCCGCGTTGGTCGCTTCGAGCGACCCGATGGACCCCGCGACACGCATGGCGCGCCATGACCTTATGAATGCTCTGGGGGCGATTGACAATTATGCCGAGCTGATCGCCGTGGATCATGCACAGGCCGCGACCGAGGCCGAGGCCGTGCGCGCGGCCGTACGCGACATCGTCACCCGCGTCCGCGCCACCGCCGAGGCCGAGGCCGAGGCCGATCTGAACACGCCGTGAGGCCGCGCCATACCAAGCGACGGAAATCGTGGCACGTTTTCCGGACCGTCGGCACACGACCTTGGGAGATCCCTCGCGTCCTAACGG
>NZ_CAKZOT010000087.1 GCF_937138205.1 uncultured Rhodospira sp.
GGCAGGTCGTCCGGCGTAAGGACATCCACGGGAACGCCGAGCGTCTCGCTCAAATCCTGCATTCGCGCGGCGGACTCAGCCAAAGGCAGAGGGGCGTCAGTCTCCACGCGATTGGGATGCAATGCCGCAGCGAGCCCTCGGCCGTGTCCTGGGACGACCGTGTTCCACTGACTTGGACCAGGAACAAGGACCAGAACGGCGCCGGGGACGCCGCTACGCGATTGATCTTTCAGCAGAGTGATAAGCTGGCTGGGGCGCCAGGATTCGAACCTGGGATCGCGGGACCAAAACCCGCTGCCTTACCGCTTGGCTACGCCCCATGCGTTCCGGTGTCTGGCCAACGGACCCGGAAGGCTGGCAAACTTGTCGAACGTCCGCCGCGCCGTCAAGTCCCAAGTCTGGGGCCGCTCACCGCGATTCACCCGGGCCGGCCGGCCTGATCGTCAACCCGCACGGGAAGGGTTCGTGTCATGGACGCCACCCTGCTCTCCGTCGCGCTCTTGTGGGGCATCGCCGTGGTCACGCCCGGGCCGAACTTCGTGGTTGTGACCCATGCGGCGCTGGCGGCCTCGCGCCGCGCGGCGGCTTGGAGCGTGCTGGGGATCATGCTCGGCACCGCGCTGTGGGGCGGCGCCGGCGTGCTCGGCCTGGGGGTGATGTTCGCGGCGGCGCCGTGGACCTATCTGGTGTTCAAGACCGTTGGCGGCGCCTATCTGATCTGGCTGGGCCTGCGCCTGCTGTGGACGGCGCGCCGGCCGGCCAATCCCGCGCCAGAGGCCCTGGCCGCTCCAAGACCGGCGCACCGCGCGGTCGCGCGCGGGTTCCTGACGGTGACCACCAACCCCAAGAGCGGCACGTTTGTGGCCAGCATGGTGGCGGCCGTGCTGCCGGCGGACCCGGGCCTTGGCCTGGGGCTGGCCATCGTCGCCGTCATGGTCGGGCTGTCCGGCGTGTGGTACGGCGCGGTGGCCTGGTCCCTGGGCCTCGATGGCCCGCGCCGCCTCTATCGGCGCGCGCGGCGCGGCCTTGAGGCCCTCGCGGGCACCGTGTTCGTGTTGTTCGGGGTGCGGCTCTTGGCGACGCGGTGACGGCGCGCTACGGCCCGGCGATGGCGTCCATGGCCTTGGCCAGCGCCACGTCCCGTTCCGTCACCCCGCCGGCGTCGTGCGACGACAGGGTCACCTCGACGGTCTTATAGATATTGGACCACTCGGGGTGGTGATTGGACTTTTCGGCGACCAAAGCAACCCGGGCCATGAACCCGAACGCCTCGTTGAAGTCGCGGAAGGTGAAGGTCTTGTGGATGGCATCGCGGCCCTCCACCGGCGCCCAGCCCGGCAGGGCGGCCAGGGCCTCGGCGCGGGCGGCGTCGCTCAGCGGTGCGGACATAATCTCCTCCTCATGCTACACCCGGCACATTGGCCGTCAGCCGCTCCCGATCAACCCCACCGCCGACATCCGCCGCCATGACCGACGCCCCGCGCTTCACCGCTCCGCCCACCCTGGCCGACCTGGACGCCCTGGCCCAGGAGGCCCTGGCCACCCTGCCCGAGCCCATGCGCGAGGCGATCGAGGGCGTGCCGATCCACATCGCCGAGTTCCCCGACGAGGAGACCTGCGCCGAGATGGGGCTGGAAAGCCCGTTCGACCTGCTGGGGTTGTACCAGGGCGTCGCGTTGACCGAAAAGAGCGTCCTGCATGTCCCCCAGGATCACGACCGCGTGTTTCTGTACCGGTCGCCGATTCTCGACTACTGGTGTGAGACGGGCGAGGACCTGACGCATGTGATCCGTCACGTGCTGATCCACGAGATCGGCCATCACTTCGGCTTGTCGGACGCGGACATGGAGGCGATCGAGGCGGCGGACGAGGACGAGTCCTGAGCCGACGGCTCCGCGCCGCGCCGGGCGCGCCGCAACAGCGTGACGAAGACAACCAGGGCACACACGCCCATCAGCGCGATGATGGTCATCAGCGTGCGTGTCGTGCCGTCGTGCAGTGCTCCCACCAGATACCCGGCGGTCGAGCCCACGGCCATCTGGATGAAGCCCAGCAGCGACGACACCGCCCCGGCGACGCGCGGGAACGGCCCCATGGCGCCGGCGGTGCCCAGCGGAATGATCCAGGCGACGGCAAAGAAATAGACGCTGATGCACGGAATCACGGCGGCCAGCGACTGCACGCCGGCCCAGGCCAGGGCGGCGCCCGTCCCGCCGGCCAACACGCACAGGATCGTGCCGGCCAGGATCAGCCGGTCCAGCCCCAGTCGGCCGCTCAGGCGGCCGCCGCTGGAGGCGCCCAGAATGTACCCCACCACCACCGCCATGAAGGCGAAGCCGAAGTGCTCTGGCGCCACGCCCAGCACATCGATGACGACGAACGACGAGCCGCTGATGAAGGCGAACAGCCCGGCGAACCCGAAACTGACCACCAGCGTATAGCCGAGAAACACCGGGCTGCGCAGCAGAAACGCATAGGTTCCCAGCATTCGGCTAGGCCGCAGGGCGCCGGGGTCCGGATGGCGGTGGGTCTCGGCCAACAAGCGCCAGGCGGCCACCAGCACGGCGACGCCGAACAGCGTCAGCAACACAAAATTCGCCCGCCAGCCGAAGTGCACGAACATCCAGCCGCCGATGATCGGCGCCACCGCCGGCGCCAGAGCCATGGCCGAGGCCATCAGCGACAGCATCCGCGCCGCCTCGATCCGGTCATGGATGTCGCGCACAATGGCCCGGCCGATCACCGGCCCGCAGCAGGCGCCCACGGCCTGGAAGAACCGCGCGGCGATCAGGCCCTCGACGCTGGCGGCCACCAGGCAGGCGACCGAGGCGACCACATACAGGACAATGCCGCCCAGCAAGACCGGGCGGCGGCCGAAGCGGTCGGCCAGCGGTCCGTAGATCAGCATCCCCACGGCGAACCCGGCCATGAACATGGACAGCGTCAACTGCGCGCGGCTGACCGTGGTGCCGAACGCGTCGACCATCGCCGGCAGCGACGGCAGGTAGAGGTCGGTCGACACCGGCCCGAACGCCACCAGCGCCGTCAGCAGCACGGCGACGGTGCGGGAGCGCGGATCGGGAAAGCGGTCGGCGCGGACCGACTCGGCAGGGGAAGGCATGAAACCAAGAATCCGATGTGGTCCGCGCGCCTCGCCTCATCCGGCGGGACGCAGCCGGCCGGAGTCGCAAGACAGGCGTCGCTCGAAAAGGCGTTGCTGGACGACGGGTCGGACGGGGCGGTGAGGCACGGCACCGCCGCTAGGCGGCGTCCTCGTCCTTGCCGCCCCGGCTGGACGAGTTGACGTAGGCGATGGCGGCATGTTCGGCACAGTACGGCTTGCCGGGGAGGGCTGGCTTGCCGCAAAAGTGGAACCCCGGTTCGCGCGGGTCGCCGATGGGCCATCGGCACGTGTGGGCGGACAGGTCGATGACCGAGCGGATCTTCGGCTCCTGCTTGGTCTTTTCCGGCTTGACGCGCTTGATGGGCGAGGGTCGGGACTCCAGCCCCAGGCGATGCGCCTTGCCGACCACGGCGTTCTTCGACACGCCCAGGGCCTTGCCGATCTCGCCCGTGGTGAGGCCTTCGCCCCACAAGCGTTTCAATTCATCCACGCGTTCGTCCGTCCATACCACGGTCATCCTGGTCCAGCCCTCCGTGCCCGCGAATGAATACGATCCGTTGCGGCGGATGAGCTTCCCTCACCCACCGTGCCAACCCCCCCGGCCGCCCCGAGACCGTTGGGTGTTGCCCTTCTGGTGTGCCGGTCTTGACCCGCAACTCTTGGCGCCCGACTCTGGCGCCTGATCGCGTTCGGCCGCGTCCCGGTTCAACCCCTGACGGAGCGACTATATCATTCGGCTGATCCGACCGCCATCACCGAAGGCGCGCGCACGCCCCCGCCACGGGCGAAACGCCGTTGGTTCCACCGACGACCCGAAAAAAAAGGGGCCGCGCGCGAGCACGGCCCAAGTTTAGGGAGGAAACGTCCAAGATACACAACACGGCTTCGCGGCGCGAAGGGACCCCGTGCTGCGATGCGATATATGGCCTATCACGGGGCCTCTGTAAAGAGGAAAATGCAAAAAGTTTCAAGACGTTCGGAATATGCTGCAATGCACAACGCAGGGCCGCTGAACTGGCCCTTTACGCCTCATTCATCCCCTATGGCAATGACGAACGGCCGCGTCCGTTCCCCTCTATCCTCGCATGAACCTCTTTACGGACGCTGAACGCGGTCGGATGGCCGCCGCCGCGCCACTACGTCCGCCCCGCCGCCGGCCGGGGAGCGCGGATCCCGTTTCCCTCGTCCGGCGTCATCGTGTATAGGCGCACATGGATATTGGGCGGGCGCATTGCGTATTCGCAACGCTATGGAGTCCCCAACTCTCTAACGGTCGGACGCTGTGGCACGCGTGCGACAGTGGAGCGTGGTGGCCCGGCGGGCGGTGGCCCAGCGCACGGGGCGTCCGCGCAACGGGCGGCGGCGATCACCGACAGCAAACCGGACAGAGGCGATGGTGCAGATCGAATGGACAGACGGGATGAGCGTGGGCGTCGAGATGCTCGACCAGGATCACCAGAGGCTTATTGCCTTGCTCAACCAACTGGACGACCTCGCCCAGGGCGGTGAGGGCGCGCCCTCCATCCTGACCATCATCCGGGACCTGGTGCGCTACACCGAGTACCATTTCGAGTCGGAGGAACGGCTCATGCGCCTGAGCCGCTATCCCGACACCGACGCCCACGTGCGCATCCATCGCGACATCCGCCGGCGCATGGTCAGCTTCGAACAGAAGTTCCTGGAGGACCCGACCCAGAGCAACCTGGCGCCTTTGCAGGCGTTCCTGTCCAACTGGCTGACCACGCACATCCTGGGCGAGGACATGAAATACCGCCCCTACATGACGCGTGACGCCACCCAGGCGCCGACCGACGCGGCGTAGGCCGCCATCAACTCTCCGGGCGAGTCGCCGTCTCCCGCGCGATCGCCCGCCAGCCGATATCGCGCCGGCAGTAGCCCTCGGGCCAGTACAACACGTCGATGGCCGCGTGCGCCCGCGCCCGGGCCTGTTTGACACTGCCGCCGAGCGCCGTCACCCCCAGCACCCGCCCGCCGTTGGCCAGGATCGTGCCGCCCGCATCGCGGCGGGTGCCGGCATGGAACACCGTCACGCCCTCGACGGCGCCGGCGGCCTCCAGGCCACCGATGGCCGTGCCCTTTTCGTACGTGCCGGGATAGCCGCGCGCCGCCATCACCACCACCAGCGCCGTTCGCGGTTGCCAGCGCGGCGCCGGCACGTCCGCCAGTCGCCCGTGCGCGGTCGCCTCCAGCAGGTCGAGCAGGTCGCCGTCCAGCCGCGCCAACAGCACCTGGCACTCGGGATCGCCGAATCGGACGTTGAACTCCAGCACCGTTGGCCCGGTGTCGTCGATCATCAGGCCGGCGAACAGCACGCCCTTGAACGGTGTGCCGCGCGCCGCCATGGCCTCCACGGTGGGCTGCATGATCTCGGTCATGATGCGCCCGGCCATGGCGTCGTCGACGATCGGCGCCGGCGCATAGGCGCCCATGCCGCCGGTGTTGGGGCCGGTGTCGCCCTCTCCAACCCGTTTGTGGTCCTGGGCGGCGCCCATCCACACCGCCGTCGTGCCGTCGCACAGGGCGAAGGCGCTGGCCTCCTCGCCTTGCAGCCAGTCCTCGATCACGATGCAATCACCGGCGGCGCCGAACGCCCGGTCGGTCATCAGCGCGTCGATCGCCGCCAGGGCCTTGCCCTCGGTCTCGCACAACAGGACGCCCTTGCCGGCGGCCAACCCGTCGGCCTTGACCACGCACGGGGCGCCCCGGTCCTTCACATGCGCCTTGGCGGCGGCCGGATCGGTGAAGGTCGCGCTGCGCGCCGTGGGAACGCCAGCCTCGGCCAGCACGTCCTTCATGAACGCCTTGGAGCCCTCCAGGCGCGCCGCCGCTGCCGAGGGGCCGACGGCGGCGATGCCGGCGGCCTCCAGCCGGTCGACCAGCCCGGCCACCAATGGTGCCTCCGGCCCCACCACCACCAGGTCGATGGCGTGGGCGCGGCAGGCATCCAATATCGCGTCCAGATCCTCGGCGCCCACCCCGGGCAGGCAGGTGGCCACCTCGGCGATGCCGGCGTTGCCCGGGGCGCACCACAGCGCCTTGCAACGGGGTGACGTGGCGATGGCCCAACACAAGGCGTGCTCCCGTCCGCCGCCGCCGACCACCAGGACCTTCATCGCTACGTCTCCCCTCTGACATCTTTGCGCCTGGCGCCGTATCTAGCATATCGTTGGCCCATGACCACAGAACCCGACGCGCCCAGCACCGCCCACAATCTGCCGGAGGTCACGGTCTCCGAGCTGTCCCAGTCCCTCAAGCGGACCGTGGAGGACGCTTTCGGCCGCGTGCGTGTCAGGGGCGAGATCAGCCAGCCGAAGGTGGCCGGCTCCGGCCACTGCTACCTGCGCCTGAAGGACGATCAGGCGGTGCTGGACGGCATCGTCTGGCGCGGCACGCTGTCCAAGTTGTCGGTGCGGCCGGAGGAAGGCCTGGAAGTGATCGCCACCGGGCGCCTGACCACCTACCCCGGCCGGTCGAGCTATCAGATCATCATCGAGTCGCTGGATCTGGCCGGCGAGGGCGCGCTGCTCAAGATGCTGGAGGAGCGCAAGCGCCGCCTCGCCGCCGAGGGCCTGTTCGCCACCGAGCGCAAGCGGCGCCTTCCTTTCCTGCCCCGCGTGGTCGGCGTCGTGACCTCGCCGACGGGCGCGGTGATCCGCGACATCCTGCACCGCCTGAACGACCGCTTTCCGGTGCATGTGCTGGTCTGGCCGGTGCGCGTGCAGGGCGAGGAGGCGGCCGGAGAGGTGCGCGCGGCCATCGAGGGCTTCAACGCCCTGGCCCCGGACGGGCCGGTGCCGCGCCCGGACGTGCTGATCGTCGCGCGCGGCGGTGGGAGCCTGGAAGACCTGATGGCCTTCAACGACGAGGCCGTGGTGCGCGCCGCCGCCGCGTCGTCCATTCCGCTGGTCTCGGCGGTCGGGCACGAGACCGACACCACCCTGATCGATTTCGCCGCCGACCTGCGCGCCCCCACCCCCACCGGCGCCGCCGAGATGGTGGTGCCGGTGCGCCTGGACCTGATGGCCCAGGTGAGCGATGACGGCCGCCGCCTGCTGGGCGCCATGGGGCGGCTGCTGGAGGACCGGGCGGCGCGGCTGACCGGGCTGGCGCGCGGCCTGCCCGATCTGGGCCGGCTGGTCGAGGACCAGACGCAGCGCCTGGACGACCGGGCGCAGCGGCTGGCGCTGGCCTGGCCGACGCTGCTGGAGCGCCGCCACGCCGAGGTGGACCGCCTGTTCGCCCGCCTGCGCAGCCCGCGCGAGTTGGTGACGCTACGCGCCAGCGAGCTGCGCCACCTGGGCAAGGGGCTGGACGGCGCGGCGCGGCGTGCGGTGGCGGACTCCGCCACGCGCCTGGACGCCGCCGCCCGCCTGCTGGAGAGTTATTCGTTCCGCAAGGTGCTGGAGCGGGGCTTCGTGCTGGTGCGCGACGCGGGCGACGACCGGCCGGTGACGGCGGCGGCCTCGGTCACGGCGGGCCAGGGGGTGACGCTGCAATTCGCGGACGGGCGGGTTGGGGCGACGATCGGTGGGGCGGCGGCGGAGCCCGCGCCATCCACGCCCGCACCCTCGCCCGCACCCTCGCCCCGCCGTCCCGCCGGCAAACGCGGCAAGGCGAGCGACACGCGGCAGGGGGACTTGCTGGATGGGTTGTGAGGAGGCGCGTGGGCGCTTGGCCTGCGGCCCACGCCGCCGTATGGTGTAGGCATGTCGATGACCCTGACGCCTGAACAGAAGACGCTGGTGCGCGAGGTGTTGGCCAGCGGCGCCGCCGCCTCCGAGGAGGAAGCGGTGACGGCGGCGCTGACCCTGCTGCGGGACCGCGTGGCCTTCGACCTTGAAGGCCACCTGGGCATGAGCCTTGACGACGTTCGCAAGGCCGTGGACGCCGGTCGCGCGGGGCCGTTTGCTCCCTGGGAGGGGACGGACGCCTTCACCACCCGAATGCGGCGGACACACGGGGACCGGTTGGGTGGCCGTTCTTTTGGGTGAGCGCCTTCCCATCCTTTCATTGACTCCCGGGGCTTCGCCGGCCTAAAAAGCCGTCTTCCGTCCGGACCCGGTCCGGCCGGACCGTTATCGTACCGCATTCGGTCGTGACGTTTGCCGCCACGGCGGCCCGCCAGTCCGCGAGGGTTCGCGCACTGGCGCGTTTGCTGTTGGCGTAACGCGACGCAATGCGACGCCGACCATCAGGCTTGGGGTTTGGTCATGTTCGAAGGGCTGTCGGGTCGTCTCGGCGACGTTCTGGAGAAGCTGCGCGGCAAGGGCAGCATCTCCGAGGACGACGTGAAGGAGGCCATGCGGGAGGTGCGCGTCGCCCTCCTGGAGGCCGACGTCGCCCTGCCCGTGGTCAAGGACTTCGTCTCCAAGGTGCGCGAGCGCGCCGTCGGTCAGGAGGTGCTGAAGTCCGTCACTCCGGGCCAGATGGTCATCAAGATCGTTCACGACGCCCTGGTCGAGATGCTGGCCGGCGAGGTCGGCGGCGCGGCGGACGACGAGGACGAGGACGACCGGAGCGCCCGCAAGCGCGACCGCGTGACCGAGGCGCTGGATCTCAACACCACGCCGCCGGTGCCGATCCTGATGGTCGGCCTGCAGGGCTCGGGCAAGACCACCACCTCGGCCAAGATCGGCCTGCGCCTGAAGACCACGCAGCGCAAGAAGGTGCTGATGGCCTCGCTGGACGTGCAGCGCCCGGCGGCCCAGCATCAGTTGGCCGTGCTGGGCGAGCAGACCGGCGTCGACACCCTGCCCATCATCATGGGCCAGAAGCCGGTGCAGATCGCCAAGCGGGCGCTGGATGAGGGCCGCAAGGGCGGCTACGACGTCGTCATCCTCGACACCGCCGGCCGTCTGGCCATCGACGAAGAGCTGATGGAGGAGGTGGCCGAGGTCCGCAAGGTCACCAACCCGGCCGAGACCCTGCTCGTCACCGACGCCATGATCGGCCAGGACGCGGTGGTCGTCGCCACCGAGTTCCAGGAAAAGGTCGGCATCTCGGGCATCGTCCTGACCCGCGTGGATGGCGACTCCCGGGGCGGCGCCGCCCTGTCCATGCGGGCCGTCACCGGCCGGCCCATCAAGCTGATGGGCACCGGCGAGAAGATGGACGCGCTGGAAGAGTTCCAGGCCGACCGGGTGGCCGGGCGCATCCTCGGCATGGGCGACGTCGTCAGCCTGGTGGAGAAGGCGGCCCGCTCGATCGAGATGGGCGAGGCGGAAAAGCTCGCCAAGCGCATGGAGAAGGGCAAGTTCGACCTGGAGGACATGCTCTCCCAGTTCCGCCAGGTGCGCCGCATGGGCGACATCAAGGGTCTTCTCGGCCTGATGCCCGGCGTCGGCAAGATGAAAAAGCAGATCGAGGCCGCCAACATCGACGATTCGATGATCAAGCGCCAGGAAGCCATCATCCTGTCCATGACGCGGCGCGAGCGGCGCTATCCCGACATCATCAAGGCCTCGCGCAAGAAGCGCATCGCCGCCGGCTCCGGCTCGACCGTGCAGGAGGTCAACAAGCTGCTGAAACAGCATCAGCAGATGGCGCAGATGATGAAGCAGGTCAAAAAGATGGGCGGCATGAAGGGCATGGCCGAACGCATGGGCGGCATGTTCGGCGGCGGTGGCGGCGCGCCCGACATGGGCGACATGGACCCGAAGATGCTGGCCGACATGGCGCAGCGGGGCGAACTGCCGCCCGAACTGGCCGACGGCAAGCTGCCGCCTGGGCTCGGTGCGGGGGGCGGCGGTGGGCCGGCCCTGCCGCCTGGCCTGGGCGCGGGCGGTCCCGGGCGCTCCGGTGTGCCGGCCAACCTGATGAGCCAGCGGCCGAAGGGCCGCAAGAAATAGAGACGCGGCCCAAGGGCCGCAAAAAGTAGACCGAACACCAAGAACACCAAAACGAAGGAGATCCGATCACCATGTCCCTGAAAATCCGTCTGGCCCGGGGTGGCGCCAAAAAGCGGCCGTTCTATCGCGTGGTTCTGGCCGACTCGCGCTCGCCGCGCGACGGCCGCTTCCTTGAAAAGCTGGGCACCTACAATCCCCTGCTGCCGCGCGAGCACGAGGAGCGCATTCGCCTCAAGGAGGACCGCATCCGCCACTGGATGGCCAACGGCGCCCAGCCGACCGATCGCGTGGCCAAGTTCCTGACCGAGGCCGGCCTGATGGATGCCCGTCCGCGCCCCGAGCAGACCAAGAAGAACCAGCCCAAGGCCAAGGCGCAGGAACGCCTGCGCGAGGCGCGCGAGAAGGCCGAGGCGGCCGCCGCGGCGGCGGCCGAGGCGGAGGGTGGCGCCGGCGAGGGCGAGGGCGGCGAGACCGCGTAATCCCTCCGGGGAGCCAGGACCATGGCCGATCGGGTCTGCCTGGGCGTGGTGGTCGGCGTGCACGGCGTGCGCGGCGTGGTGCGGGTCAAGAGCTTCACGGCCGACCCCGCCGACGTCGCCGCCTACGGCCCCGTCTCCACCGAGGATGGGGCACGGTCGTGGCGCCTGTCGGTGGTCGGACCGGCGAAAGGCGTGGTGCTGTGCCGGTTCGACGGCATCGACGACCGCACCGCCGCCGAGGCGCTGAAGGGCCTGCGGTTGTACGTGCCGCGCGCGGCGCTGCCACCGGCCGAGGACGAGGACGAGTACTACCACGCCGATCTGATCGGCTTGGCGGTGGAACGGGAGGACGGCACGGCGCTGGGAACGGTGCGCGCGGTGCATGACTTCGGGGCCGGGGATATGCTGGAACTGCGGCCGCCTGCCGAGGGCGCCAAGTCCCTGATGATCCCCTTCACCCGGGCCGCCGTGCCGGTGGTGGACCTGACGGCGGGCCGGGTCGTGGTGGCCGATCTGCCGGGGCTGCTGGAGGACGGGACCGAGGACGCTGGCCATGGGTGAGGCCGATGGTGGACTCCCCTGGACGGCGGTGGTGCTGACCCTGTTTCCCGGGATGTTCCCGGGGCCGCTGGGGGTCTCGCTGGCCGGCAGGGCGCTGGCCGAGGGGCTGTGGGCGCTGGACGCGGTGGACATCCGGGACTATGCCCGGGATCGCCACCGCACGGTCGACGACACGCCGTTCGGCGGCGGCGCCGGCATGGTGATGCGGCCCGACGTGGTGAGCGACGCGATCGCCGCCAACCACGATCCGGCCGGCGGGCGGCGGCTGATCTATCTGTCCCCGCGCGGGCGGGTGCTGGATCAGCCGCTGGTGCGGGACCTGGCCGCCGGGCCGGGGGTGACCCTGGTGTGCGGCCGCTATGAGGGCCTGGACCAGCGCGTGATCGATGCTTGGTCCATGGAAGAGGTGAGCGTCGGCGACGTCGTCCTCTCCGGGGGCGAGCCGGCGGCGCTGGTGATGTTGGACGCGGTGGTGCGGCTGCTGCCCGGGGTGACGGGCAAGGCCGAATCGCTGGAGGAGGAGAGTTTCGAGACCGGCCTGCTGGAGTATCCGCACTACACGCGGCCGCAGGTGTGGGACGGGCGGACGGTGCCGGAGGTTCTGGTGTCGGGCCATCACGGGCGGGTCGCCCGGTGGCGGCGCGAACAGGCCGAGGCGATCACGCGGGACCGGCGGCCCGATCTGTGGGCGCGGTATGTGGAGAAGGAGTAGGGCGGATTCGCCGCGCAGACGCGGTCGAATCGGATGGAGTGTGCCAAACCCGGGCTAGTCTTTGTTCTTTATCGCCCCAGCTCGGTCCTTCGGACCTCGCGGGGCTCCGGGCCTTCGGCCCGCCCGGGCGGTCGCCCGGGTATGGGCTCACTTATCCGGCGCGACCGCGCCGGCGCCGCGAAGCGGCGGAGCCCTTTAGCCTGACCTGTCAGGCTAAAGGGCGAGAAACCAAAAAAGAACGCCAATCAAGACCAACCAAGATTGATGCGAAAGGACGACAGACCATGAACCTCATCCAAGAGCTTGAAAAAGAGCAGATCGAAAAGGCCCTGGAGCAGCGCGGCGTGCCGGAGTTCTCGCCCGGTGATACCGTCAAGGTCCACCTGAAGGTGGTCGAGGGCCAGCGCAGCCGTATCCAGGTCTACGAGGGCGTGGTCATCGCCCGCCGCAACGCCGGCTTCAACAGCACCTTCACGGTGCGCAAGATCTCGTTCGGCGAGGGTGTCGAGCGCGTCTTCCCGCTGTACGCCCCGACCATCGACCGCATCGAGGTGGTGCGCCGAGGCAAGGTGCGCCGCGCGAAGCTGTACTACCTGCGCGGCCGGCGCGGCCGCTCGGCCCGTATCGTCGAGGACGGCACGGCGACGCAGAAGGCGCTGCATCACGAGCGCGAGGTCTCCAAGGCGCGCAAGGACGCCGCCAGCGCCAAGGACAAGTAGGTTCGTTCGGGTCCGACACCGTGCACGTCATTGCGAGGCGCGCAGCGCCGAAGCAATCCAGGGCGGATATTTGCGCTTGACGCTCTGGATTGCTTCACCCTCGTCTTGCGACGAGGGTTCGCAATGACGGGCTTCGCCCGCCTCACCCCCGGCCCAGCACGTCCTCGACGGCGGAGCGGGTGGCTTCGATGATGGTATCCGCCTCAGGCTTGGTCAGGCACAGCGGCGGCGCCAGGCCGATGATGTCGCCCTGCGGCATGGCGCGGGCGATCACCCCGTGCTTCAGCATGGCCCCGACCGTGCTCGGCCCGACCTTCTTGGCGGGATCGAAGAAGCGCCGTTCGGCCCGGTCCTCGACCAGTTCCACCGCGCACAGCAGGCCTTCGCCGCGCACCTCGCCAACGTTGGGGTGCTTGCCGAGCGCCGCCGTCAGCCCTTCCTTCAGGTAGGCGCCGACGCTGCCGGCGTTGTCCACCAGACCCAGCTCGTCGATCAGCTTGAGGTTGGCGATGCCGGCGGCGGCCCCGATCGGATGCGCGGAATAGGTCCAGCCGTGGCCGAACGGGCCGATCGTGTCGGTGCCCTGCATCAGCACGTCATAGACCGTGTCCGACACAATCGAGCCCGACAGCGGCGCATAGGCCGACGTCAGGCCCTTGGCGATGGTGATGATGTCGGGCCGCATTCCGTAGTGGTCCGCGCCGAACATGGAGCCCAGGCGGCCGAAGCCGGTCACCACCTCGTCGGCGATCAGCAGGATCTCGTACTTGTCCAGCACCGCCTGGATGGCCGCCCAGTAGCCCTCGGGCGGCGGTACCAGACCGCCGGTGCCCAGCGCCGGCTCGCCGATGAACGCGGCCACGGTCTCCGGCCCCTCGGCCTGGATCAGAGCGTCCAGTTGCTCGGCGCACCATGTCGAGAACTCGGCCTCGCTCATGCCGGCCTCGGGGCGGTGATAGTAGTACGGCGCCTCGGTGTGCTTGATGTACGGCAGCGGCAGGTCGAACTGCTTGTGGAACATGTGCAGGCCGGTCAGCGAGCCGGTCATCAAGCCGGAGCCGTGATAGCCGCGCCAGCGTGAGATGATCTTCTTCTTTTTCGGCCGGCCCAGGGTGTTGTTGTAGTACCAGACCAGCTTGATGTTGGTTTCGTTGGCGTCGGAGCCGCTCAGGCCGTAGTAGACATGGCTCATGCCCTCGGGCGCGCGGTCCACGATCATCTTCGCCAGGGTGATCGACGCCTCGGTGCCGTGCCCGACGTAGGCGTGGTAGTAGGCGAGCGTCTGGGCCTGTTCGGCGATGGCGTCGATGATCTCGGCGCGGCCGTAGCCCGCGTTGACGCAGTACAGCCCGGCGAACCCGTCCAGCAGCTTGGTGCCGTCGCGGTCCTCGACGTACACGCCGGAGCCGCCGGCGATGATGCGGTTGGCGGCCTCGCCCCGGGCGAACTGCGCCAGATGGGTCGAGGGGTGCATGAAATGCGCCCGGTCCCAGGCGGAGAGTTGATCGTTGGTGAGCATTGTTTTTCGTGTTCCTTTCGTTCCTTGTCGGGGCCTACGCCCAGTCGCGACAGACGTACTTGACCTCGGTGAAGGCCTCCATGCCCAGGCGGGCGCCCTCGCGGCCGATGCCCGACTGCTTGTAGCCGCCGAAGGGGATCGGGGCGCCGGTCACCTTGGTGCGGTTGACGGCGACCATGCCATACCGCAAGGCGCGGCTGGCGCGGTAGATGCGGCGCGGGTCGTTGGTGTGCAGGTAGGCGACCAGGCCGGCCTCGCTGTCGTTGGCGCGCTTGATGGCCTCGTCCTCGGTGTCGAAGGGCGCCAGCGCGGCCACCGGGCCGAAGGTCTCCTCCTGCCAGATCAGCGCCTCCGGTGGCACGTCGGCCAGCACCGTGGGCTCGAAGAACAGCGGCCCGGCGGCGTGGCGCTTGCCGCCGCACAGCAGCCGTGCGCCCTTGGCCAGGGCATCGGCCACCTGCTCTTCCTGTTTCTTCACCGCCGCCTCGTTCATCAGCGGGCCGATGTCCGGGTCGTCCATCCCCGGGCCGACGGTCAGGGCGGCGGTCGCCTCGGCGAACGCCTCGCAATACTTGTCATAGATCGGGCGCTCGACGAACAGCCGGTTGGCGGCGAGGCAGTCCTGGCCGGAGGTGGCGAACTTGGCCTTGATGCCCTCGGCCACCGCCTCGTCAAAGGTGGCGTCGGCGAACACCAGCAGGGGCGCGTGCCCGCCCAGTTCCATGACCATGCGTTTGACCGTGTCGGCCGACTGGCGATAGAGCAGTTTGCCCACTTCGGTCGAGCCGGTGAAGGACAACGCCCGCACGCGGCGGGACTCCATCCATGGCGGCACCACCTCCGACGAGCGGCCGGTGACCACATTGAACACGCCCGCCGGCACGCCCGCGCGCGCGGCCAGTTCGGCCAGCGCCAGGGCGGAGAACGGGGTCTCGCGCGAGGGATGCACCACCACCGGACAGCCGGCCGCCATGGCGGCGGCGGCCTTGCGGGTGATCATGGCGCTGGGGAAGTTCCACGGCGTCACCAGCGCGCAGACGCCCACTGGCTCGCGCCAGATCTCGACCTCGGCGTCGGGCAGGTGACTGGTCACGCCCTCGATGTTCGGGCGCTTGGCCTCCTCGGCGTAGAACTCGATGAACGAGGCGGCGTAGTCGATCTCGCCCTTGGACTCCGACAGCGGCTTGCCCTGCTCCAGCGTCATGATGACGGCCAGGTCGTCGCGGGCGGCGGCCATCAGGTCGTACCAGCGGCGCAGGATGCGCGAGCGCTCCCAGCCCAGGGTGTGCGACCAGTCCCAGAACGCGCCGTGCGCGGCGGCGACGGCCTCGGCGCTTTCCTCGGCGGTCAGGGCGGGGACGGCGCCGATGACGGCGCCGTCGGCGGGGTTGGCCACCTCGACGACGCGGCCGGAGGCGGTGTCCCGCCACGCGCCGCCGATGTAGGACTGGGTGCGAAACAGCGCGGGATCGGTCAGGGACGCGGACACGCGGTCCGCGCCGGTCGCGGGACGCGGCATGGGAGTCTCCCAGGGGTTCGGGGTCTGATCACGGCCCCCAGAGTACGGGAACGGCCGCTGGAAGTGGTTCTGATGTGTGCGGAGCGGGGAGAGGAATTGCCTGCGAGGGGCGGCCGGGACAGGAAGGCAGCCTGCGGCGCGACCCCGCCGTAAGCTCTATCCTGCTACGGTCTACCCTGCGGCCGTTCACGGTTCAAAGTCGAAGCGCGTCAATCCGCTCTGCCGGATGATGCAGGCCAGGACGCCCGGTTTCAGTTCCTTGTGGTCCGGAACAGGCACAGTGGTTGTCCCCGTCTCGTCGGCGCGTTGCATGATATAATGTGACTGCCGCGTTGCCTGACCAGGCGAAAGCCGTGCGCCTCAAGGATGCGGACCACGTCCCGGCCCGACCGAACGGACCGCTTACCCAAACGCCACCTCGACGTCCGTTACGAAGACCTCACTCTTCAGGCGCCCCGCAACTTCCTCAGCCGGGGCCGTTTCCAGAAACAGAGAGACCGCCTCCTGAACGTTGGCGCGGGCCATCTCCACCGTGTCGCCTTGGCTTGCGATATCCAGCGCCGGGCACCACGCCACGTAGCCGTCGCCCTCGCGTTCAATGATTGTGGTCAGGTGTCGGATCATGACGGAGTCTCCTTGAACGGCACCGTTCGGTCGGAACAATGCGCCCTATAGTCTCTCTCCCTCGCTCGCCAACCGCGTCACCGGAGGCGGCTCGCGCTTGACCGGCTTGGTGACGACATAGGTGAAATAGCGCCGGATGCCCAGGCCGGCGGCCAGCAGGCCGTCAACCACGCGCTGGTAGTCGTCCAGGTCGCGCGCCAGCACCTTCAGCACATAGTCGATGCCGCCACCCAGTGCATCGCACTCGTACACCTCGGGCACGGCCTGGATACCGGCCTCGAAGCGGGCGAAGTCGTCGGCGTGGTGGCTCTCCAGTTCGACCGTGATGACCACCTGGGTCAGCGGGCCAAAGGCCTTCAACGAGACCCGGGCCTCGTAGCCCTCGATGATGCCGGCGTCCTCCAGGTGGCGCAGACGCTCCCAGCAGGGGGTGGAGGACAGGTTCACGCGGCGCGCCAGTTCGGTCTTGGAGACGCGGCCGTCCCGTTGCAGGATCGCGATGATCCGCAGGTCGCGGTCGTCGAGTTTCACGCCGTTCGTCTTCATGCACCCCGCCACGGTGGTCCAGGCGAGCGTCGGCGCCGCCGGCGGGGCGCCCCCACTCCGGGCCCCGGCCGACAGGCCGCAGCCCGTTGGCGTATATGGAACGGAACCGGGCGCGAAGACAAGGCTGTATCACCCTGTGCGCATGGACGCGCACCTGTCGTTCCAGTACCCTGGATCAGCGGCACAAGGGACACAAGGTGGGGGACCATGCGCCGCCGCCTTGGCGTGCCTATATCCAGAGGCGTGTATCCAGAGGCGTGGACCGTTCAGACCTAGCGGGGACCCCCCGGTGCGAGACAAAGCGATCGAGGATGCGTGGCGGGGCCAGGCCGAATGCCGGAAATGCGGCATTCGCGAACTGGCCCTGTTCTCCGACCTTCAGGAGACAGATTTCGGCCACATCCACCTGCCGATCGACGAGATCCAGTTCGAGCCGGGCTCGGCCCTGTACCATGTGGGTGACCCCGGCGTGGCGGTGTTCACCGTCCGCACCGGGCTGGTGAAACTGGTGCGCTATCTGGCCGACGGCAGCCAGCGTATCGTGCGGTTGCTGCGTCCCGGGGATACCGCCGGCCTGGAGGCCGTGCTGGGCCAGGACTATGAACATACGGCCATTCCCCTGCGCAGCGCCCTGACCTGTCGCATCCCGCGCGAGGTCGTCAATCGGCTGGCCGAGGGAACGCCGCGAATGCACGCGCAGTTGATGCAGCGCTGGCAGCAGAACGTGCGACAGGCCGACGCGTGGCTGACCAGCCTGTCCACCGGCGGCGCCAAGGCGCGGGTCGCCCGCCTGTTGCTCCTGTTGATGGACGACGGGGCCACCCGCGAATGCGCCCTGTTCGGGCGCGAGGACATGGGCGCCATGCTCGGCGTGACCACCGAAACGGCCAGCCGGGTGGTCGCCGAGTTCCGTCGCGAGGGCATCCTGGCCGAAAAGGGTCCCAACCTCTACGACTGCGATGTCGAGGCCCTGCGCCTGATCGCCGGCGCCTGATCCGGCGGCGGGCGCGCGCCATGGCCCCTCGACAGCCCGCGCCGCGCCGCCTACATGGCACAAGACTGGCTTCCCACTCCGAGATGCGGGACCGCACGACCATGACCGATGCCCAGACCCTTCCCGCCGCGTCCGGCGCACTGACCGTCAGCGAGGCCTGCGCCGCGCGCGTGCGCACGCTGATCGCCGATGAACCGGCGCCGGCGCCCATGCTGCGCGTGATCGTCGACGGTGGCGGTTGTTCGGGCTTCCAGTATCGGTTTGACCTGGACCGGGTGGTGGCCGACGACGACCGCGTGTTCGAGGCCCACGGCATTCGCGTCGTCGTCGATGAGGCCTCGCTTGAGGTGCTGGACGGGTCCGAGATCGACTATGTCGAGGACCTGATGGCCGCCGCCTTCACCATCCGCAACCCCAACGCCACGGCCACCTGTGGCTGCGGCACCTCGTTCGCGGTGTAGTCGGGCGCGGTGTAGTCGGGCGCGGATCGTACCGGTACGGCCGTTTCGGGCGCCGCGCGGCCCGTCCGGAGTGATGTCGCGGTCCGCTCCAGTGTCGGCAGTGGTGGCCTGCAAAACCAATCAAACCGGAGCACCATCCGGCCTGCGCGCAATGGCGGTTCCGTCATGCAGCTCACCTCTGTATAGTCGCCTGAGGGGTGGCGAGCCGTAATTTCTGGACAGTTCGAACGGTTTCGCGGTCCGTGGACACGGGTCCTGTCCGTTCCGTCAATCGGCCACCCCGAGCGTCCGGACGTTCGGTGACGGAGTCGCGGAGTGGACCTTTCCGACACTCCAAGCAGAACGACTCTATCTGAAAAAGAATCGCTGAACGTCTCTTGAGATGTATTGAGATATATATCCTGCGCTACAGAGGAGGAAAGAATGCGCGTGAACGAGGACTACATTCACGCATTTATTACTCGTTTTAACATTGCTTCGCCGGGCCGTGAGTCGGATCTACGGAATAGGCCAGGTTGGCTCGCTCGGCGTTTTGAGATTTTTGAGAAATTTACTGTGCCGTCGATGTCATCTCAAACGGATCAGAAATTCTACTGGATTATCCTATTTGACAAGGACACTCCGGAAGAGTTCCGTCGGCGGATCGAAGCCTCCCGACAGAAGGCGCCCTTCATACCCTATTACACGGGCTTTTTTGACAGCCGGGGCTGGGCCGAGGCCGTATTGATGTCTCTTTCGGCTCGTCCGCAATGGATTTTGACCACTCGACTCGACAATGATGACGGTTTGTCCACATGTCATGTTGAGCGTCTTCACTCAGCCGTGGAAGGCGTGCACCCTGAACGGTGTGCATTCAACTTCTTGAATGGGTATATTCTGAACAAGAACCGGCTATATTTTCAAAGGCACCCAAAAAACGCGTTCTTCAGCTTGCTTGAGCCTATGAATGAAACAATGTGTACAGCGAATTCTATTAAGCACATGGAACTGCACAAGCATGTTCCCATAAGGCAAATTGGTGGCCGCGGCGGGTGGCTTCAGGTCGTGCATGGGGAAAATGTTTCAAACAAAATTCGGGGCTGGCGTGTTCCAGCCAGTCATGCGGATGGGCTCTTCCCAGAGCATTTGCTTGAATCCGCCAATAGCCCAAACGCGACCACTCGTCTGCTTGAGAATGTATTTCTTTTTCCAGTGAGAAGCGCCCGCGATGGGCTACTGAGCCTCCGGCACCGATGACCCCTCAGGAATCCCCTCATTTTCGAAAAGCGCTGGAAAATCAATGCGTTGCACGGAGTCGGCCTGTACGCTAACCCGTTAATTTAATTGTGTATTCCAGAAATGAGGGGATTCCTGAGCGATGACCCACGTGAACAGGACGGAGGCGGTGGGACGGCCAGCCCACCTCACCGCCCGCCGGCGCCCTGGGCGCGGTTGTATTCCATCTGCTCGGGCGTGAGCTGGAAACCGACGTAGACCGGGAGGTCCTCGGCCGTGCCGCTCTCGGCGATGGGCAGCTCCAAGCTCAACTCCTCCCCGGCGTAGCGCACTCGGTCGGTGCCCTCGGGAAAGGCGATGGCTGTCTCGAACACCTGCTTGCCCTTGGGATCGGGGTAGAAACGGGGAATCGCCACGTAGTACGCGAACGCCTGCCGCCGCTCGGTGGCCGCCGGCCCCAGCGCGGCGGCGAACGATAGGGTCAGGTCGACCCGTACCACCCCCTCGTCGTCGTCGTACTGGCACGCCCCCTGATACCCGGTCAGATCGGCCTCCAGCACCACGTCGGTCAGGTCGCGGCCCGGCCCGGGCCGAAACTGCGTCAGTTGCGCGGTCGAGGCCTCCAGCCGCACCGGCGGGCAGGGCCGCGTCTCCTCACGCTTGAACACGGCGTTGGAGCAGGCGGACAGCAGAAAGCCGAGACCCACAAGGCCCGCGAGGGCGAGGCCCGTGGGGCGAGGAAAGGACGAGGCGGCGGCCATGAAGACGGTTCCGGTCGATGGCGAACAAGGGCGAGTGGCGGGGCAGGGGCCCCCGGCGGGACGGTGGTGGCGTCCGGCGGGCGGATCGGCTACAACGACCCGGATCGGGTCCTCGCGTCCGTGCGCCCACCATACTCACGCCGCCCGCCGTCGTCTGCCCTAAATTGCGGGCGTGTCTGGTGGCCCTTCCCGCCCGCTCCCGTTTCCATGGCCGTCTACACCGAAGTCACCGACGATGAATTGGATGCCTTCCTGGAGCAGTACCAGGTGGGGCGCGCCCTGTCGTGCAAGGGCATCGCCGAGGGCGTGGAGAACTCGAACTTCCTGGTGCAGACCGAGACCGGGCCGCTGATCCTCACGCTGTACGAAAGGCGGGTCGACCCGGGCGATCTGCCGTTCTTTCTCGGCCTGATGGATCATCTGGCGGCGCGCGGCATCCCCAGCCCGACGCCCATCCGCGGCCGGGACGGCGAGACCCTGCGCACGCTGGCCGGGCGCCCGGCGGCCATGGTCAGCTTCCTGCCCGGCATGTGGCCGCGCCGCATCACGCCGCACCACTGCGACCGCCTGGGCACGGCGCTGGCGCATCTGCACGCGGCGGGACGCGACTTCCCGGGCACTCGGCGCAATGGCCTGGGGGTGGACGACTGGCGGCCGCTGTTCGACCGCTGTGCCGATCACGCCGACGAGGTCTGCCCCGGGCTGGCGGCCGAACTCGACGAAGCGTTGGCGGACCTGGAGGCGGCCTGGCCCCGCGATCTCCCCGTCGGGGTGATCCATGCCGATCTGTTCCCGGATAACGTCTTTTTTCTGCGGGACGAGATTTCCGGGCTGATCGACTTCTATTTCGCCTGCACGGATTTCCTGGCCTACGACGTGGCGGTGTGCCTGAACGCCTGGTGCTTCGAGACCCGGGGCGAGTTCAACGTGACCAAGGCACGCCGCCTGCTCGACGGCTACGAGGCCGCGCGCCCGCTCGACCCAGCGGAACGGCAGGCTCTGCCCCTGCTGGCGCAGGGCGCGGCGATCCGGTTCCTGCTCACCCGCCTGTACGACTGGGTGAATACGCCCGACGGCGCCCTGGTCAAACCGAAGGACCCGCGCGAGTACCTGGACAAGCTGCGCTTTCATCGGGGCGTGGCCGATGTCCGCGCCTACGGGCTGGAGTGAGAGCGTGAGCGATGCCCGCGACACCGAGGTCATCCTGGTCACCGACGGGGCCTGTTCCGGCAATCCGGGGCCGGGCGGCTGGGGGGCGCTGCTGGTCTATCGGGGCCACGAGCGCGAATTGTCCGGGGCCGAGCCACGGACCACCAACAACCGGATGGAACTGATGGCCGTGATCGCCGGTCTGGAGGCTCTGAAACGGCCGTGCCCGGTGCGCATCGTCACCGACAGCCAATACGTGATGAAGGGCATCACGGAATGGCTCGACGGCTGGAAGCGCAAGGGCTGGAAGACGGCGGCCAAGACGCCGGTCAAGAACGAGGACCTGTGGCGCCGGCTGGACGCGGCGCTGGCGCCGCATACGGTGCGGTGGCAGTGGGTGCGCGGCCACGCCGGCCACCCCGAGAACGAACGAGTGGACGCACTGGCACGGGCGGCGTGCGCGACGCTGCGCAAGGAAACAACGTCGGAAGACGGTCCCTGAACCGACGCCATGAAGACCCCGAGCCCGACGCCGCTCTTTGTCCGAGCCACAATGCGAGGCCCGAAGCGACGACGCAATCCAGGGCTTTTGGGATGGGAGCCGTCATTTCGGATGGTGGGCCGTATACCGCTCAAACGCCAGCGCGGCGCCCGCCAGGTCCTCCAGGGCCGTGCCGACGGACTTGAACACCGTGATCTCGTCCGCCCCGGCGCGGCCGGGCCGCTCGCCCCGGCAGAGATGGAACAGGTCGCCCTGGATGTCGTCGCGGCTGAGCGCGCCGGACTGCAGCGGCTGGACGATGTCGCCGCCCTCCACCGTCGCGCCGTCGGTGTCGATGAACACCCGCGCCCGCCGCATCGCCTCGTCGTCGGTCTCGCGCATGTGCGGCGTGAAGGCGCCGGCCATGTCCAGGTGCTGGCCCGGCCGCAGCCAGGCCCCCGGCACCACGGGGCTGGTGGCCGAGGTGGCGCAGGAGACCACATCAGCGGCGTCGACGCCCGCGCGCAGGTCGGCGACCGCATTGACTTCGACCTCCGGCAGGTCCGGCGCCACCGCCTCGGCGACGGCGGCGGCCTTGGCGGGATCGCGGCCCCAGACCAGCACCCGCGCGTACGACCGCACCGCCGCGTGGTGGCGGATGAAATGCGGGGCCAGCGCGCCGGTGCCGACCATCAGCAGCGTCGCCGCGTCCGGCCGCGCCAGATAGTCGGCCCCCAGCGCCGACGCGGCGGCGGTGCGCAGGCGCGTCAGCAGGGTGCCATCCACGATCGCCAGCGGCCGGCCGCTGCCGCCCTCGGCCAGATAGTACAGGGCCGACACCGCCGACAGGTCGCGCCGGCCCGGATTGTCCGGGAACACGGTGGCCACCTTGACGCCGATGTAGCCGTCGACCGTCGGCTGCCAGGCGGGCATCAGCAGCAGCGCGGCCGGGCGCTCTCCCTCCCGCGCCGGCAGGGCGTGGTGATGGCGCAGGGGCGCCTCGGCGCCGCTGGCGAACAGGGCGCGCAGGGCGTCGACCAGGGCGCGGGGCGGCACGAGGCGGGCCAGGGTGTCGGCATCGATGTGGTGCATGGCGGGGGCTCTCCGGCGATCCGTTGCAGGCATGGGGCAGGCTCGGCGGGAGCGGACGGCGCTGTCAAGCCGGACAACCCGGTTTGTGTCCGCCCCCGCGATGCGCGTAGCATGAGCACGCCCGCGTCCCGCCGGAGTCTCCGATGACCGACACCCTGGCCGCCGTGCTGCCGGTCTTTCTCGTGATCCTGCTCGGTTTCGCCCTGAAGCGGCGCCGCTGGGTGCCCGATGCCTTCTGGGGGCCGGCGGAGACGCTGACCTACACCGTCACCTTTCCGGCGCTGCTGACCGCCAACCTGGCCAAGGCCGACATGACGACGGTGGCCTGGGGGCCGTTGATGAGCGTACAGGCGCTGGCCGTGCTGGCGGTGGCGGGGGCCGTGGTGGCGGCGCGGCCGGCGCTGCAGCGCCGCCTGGGCATGGACGCGTCCGCGTTCACCAGCCTGTTCCAGGGCACCATCCGGCCGAACACCTACATCGGGCTGGCGGTGGCGGCGGCCCTGTTCGGCGAGTTGGGCGTGACGCTGACGGCCATCAGCGTTGCCGTGGTCGTGCCGCTGGTCAACGTGTTGGCGGTGAGTTGCCTGGCCCGCCACGGGGATGGCCAGTCGGCGTCCGCGGCGCGCGTCGCGCGGGGCATCGCCACCAACCCGCTGATCCTCGCCTGCGCGCTTGGGATTATTCTCAACGCGAGCGGTGTCGGTCTGCCGCCGGTGATCGGGCCGATGCTGGAGATCCTGGGGCGCGCCGCCCTGCCCGTGGCCCTGCTGGCGGTGGGGGCCGGCCTGTCGTTCCGCCACCTTGGCCACGCCGCCGCGCCGGTGGCGGCCTCGACGGCGATCAAGCTGGCCGTGCTGCCGCTGCTGGTGTGGGGCGGCAGCGTCTTGGCCGGCCTGGACGCGGTCACCACGGCCGTCGCGGTGCTGTACGCGGGGCTGCCGTGCTCCGCCTCGTCCTATGTGCTGGCGCGGCGCATGGGCGGAGACGCGCCCCTGATGGCGGGCATCATCACGGCGCAGACGCTGGCCTCGGTCCTCAGCATCACGGTGCTCGTCGGGCTGGTGCGGTGACGCGCCGAAGCGAGCCCGAATTCGATTGCCAAGCCCACAAGGATATGATCTCTCTTGTCGCACAGGGACGTGCGTGACCGCGCAATCAAGGCGACGAGGTCGCTGCCGGTGCCGCGTCCCGGCGACCATGCGCTCCGGACCTCTCCGTATCGATCGTTGCCACCCCCGGGAGGGTGCCCGCTCCCGACTCTGGCGACCGATCCACGCGAGCGCTCCCCCACGACCGCGTTCCATCGTGCCGAGAGACCCGGGACGGGCGTTTCCCGAGGACACGTCCTCGCGCGCGGCCAGCGCCGCGCCCGATCCACCCCAAGACACGTTCACTCCCAAGAAAAGGAGAGACCGACATGAACACGGGTTCGGTCAAATGGTTCAACGGCACCAAGGGCTACGGCTTCATCGCCCCGGACGGCGGCGGCCCGGACGTTTTTGTGCACATCAGCGCCGTCGAGCGCGCCGGCCTGAGCGGCCTGAATGACGGCCAGCGCATCAGCTACGAGATCGAGGTGGACCACAAGCGCGGCAAATCCTCCGCCGTCAACCTGCAGCTCGGCTGACGGGCCGGCCCCCAACCCGGAGGGCGCACACGAAGCGCCCCGGCGACCGGACACGATCCGTCTCGCCGGGGTCACTTCGGCCTTGCATGGGGCCGCCGATTTCTGTATCCAGGCCGCTCCCTGACGGCGGGGACTCGACCGACGCCGGTCGCGTCCCCCTTTCGCGCCCCGCGTGGCGTGGCCGCTTCCTGGGCGCCCGTAGCTCAACTGGATAGAGCATCTGACTACGGATCAGAAGGTTAGGAGTTCGAATCTTCTCGGGCGCGCCAGTTTTTTCAAGGGCTTACCGACCAAGACGGCGACCTTCGGGTCGCCGTTTCGCATTGTGTGCCAGGCATGGCACGAACCTTGGAGGTGGAAATCCTCTGTGGGCCATAGTGATGGGAACCACGAGCCGAAGGCAACTGCGTCGTCGCGAGGCGGGGTGGGGAG
>NZ_CAKZOT010000088.1 GCF_937138205.1 uncultured Rhodospira sp.
CTGTGAAGTCAGTCAGTTAGGCTCTTATCGAATCCCATCCCCTAGGGGACGCCAAATCTTCTAATTCTTTGTTTTTCCGACATAATTCGCCGCGTTAGCGACAAGCCTGTAGGTCACCGTGTACACCATTGGCATGGGTGACGACGTGCTTGATCTCCGGCATCTCTACCAGCCGCGCACCGAGAGCTTCGACAAGCGCGCCTGAAGCGCGCCGGGAACGTGGATTGAAGCTACAATCCAAACAAACATAAACGATACAAGCTCAACCAAAACCATCGCCGACGCGATCACAATGGCGAAGGCGGTCCCGTGTGAACGATTGGACGGTCGAAACCAGGGCGTCCCGGCGCGGGTCGGCGCGCCAGATCCGTGCGAATGCCGGGGTCGCAAGACCGGTCCCGTCGCAATTCGCGGACCGCGCATCAAAGCGGGAGATATTACCCCGAACCTCCCTTAAAACGGGTTCGCTCCACCAGATGGTTAGTCCACCATCCGGTGGATTGGATTTGCGACGAATGATGTGTACACGGGTTCTATGAGGATCGCTGCGGTCTTCTCGGCGGGTGACGCAGTTGTGCGTGGCTCGGACCGATCACAAAGACGGCCTCACGCCTTAGTTTGGGTCCGTCCAAGACACGGGGGCGAATAATGAAATTTTGGACTTCTCTGGCAATGGTTGGCGCGGTTTCGGTCGCTGTCATGGCGACCGCGCCGAACGCAAACGCGGCATTGACCGGCACCGTTACGGACAATGGCCAATGCGCGCCGGGCGCGTTCAGCCCGAAGACCAGTGGCGACACCGTCGGTTTTTTCATCCCCATTGACGGCAGCAACGGCACGTACGGGTGCGACGGCTTCGGCACGTCGGCGACGACCATCCGTGAAAGCAATCTGGTGCCCAACGGAACGCTGGACATGTACTTTGATTTCACCGGCTTCGCTGGCGGCGCTGGTGTCATCGAGTTGACGTTCACCGACCTCGACCTCGATGGCGTGGAAGACCCGAGCAACTTTCTCGAGCAGGTCGTCGTGACGCCCGATGGCGGCAATGCGACCACATTCACGAAGTCGACCGATGACGGGGTCGCGTTCAACACCGGCGGCGACGGAACCATCACGCTGGATCCGTTGGGTCTGAGCCCGAATTTCGTGCTGCAGCTTTCGTTCGAAGTCACGAATTTCCACAACTGGTCCGGCAACCCGTGGGTGAAGAATGTTGAGGAACAGGTCATGGCCAGCGTATCGGCTGTGCCCCTCCCCGCCGCCGCGTGGTTCATGCTGACGGCCCTGGGCGGGTTGGTCGGCACTCGCTGGCTGCGTCGGGAGCAATTCGGGACCGCCTGACCGTGAGCCGGAGGCCGCTCCGGGGCCGAAGTCCTTGAGCAGGTCGAGTGATGCGAACCGCCCCCGTGGGATGCCGAAAGGGATGTCATGGGGGCGGTGTTTTTGTCCCGGTGGTTCAAGCCGGCTCATCCCGGATTTTTGGGGTTGTGCGCGTGATCGGGGCATGGCGGGTTAAGGGCAATCGAACACCTGGCACGCACCACCGCACCCGGGCGTTGCGCCAAACGCCAAGGCACACAAAGCCCGCGTGCCCAACTGCAGCATTCAGGCCCATCCGGAGTGGGGTGCATCATGTGCCATTGGAGGCCGTTGCGATTTCGCCCGGCGAGGGCTGGCTGAGCAAATGGGTCCGTCAATAACAGTATAGAGCGGAGGCATGGGAAATCCTGGCCGACGAATGAGACCGGGCGCCGCGAAGCGGCGTCGTGCTTTGTCCTGACGAGTCACGACAATAGCAGACTGGCAGTAACGACCCCCATTCGTCGGCTGGCCGCTGCCGGGCTGTCAGTCCCGAACGGATGCCCTGCGAAAGCCGGCGCTGTTGCCGAAAGGCGCCGATCCTGTAGGATGCGCGCGTTCCGACCCCGCTCCAGCGCCGAGGGATCCGCCATGTTCCAGCCCCGCAAGGCCACGCTCGCGGCCGCCGTCCTGACCGCCGCCGCCCTGACCGTCGCGCCGGCCGCCGCCCCCGTTGCCGCGCAGGAGGTGACGCTCACCGTCCACCACTTCCTCAGCGCCAAGGCCACCAACCAGGCCAGGTTCCTGGAACCGTGGGCCGAGCGCATCGAGGCCGAGTCCGACGGCCGCATCGCCTTCGAGTTCTTCCCCAGCATGACCATGGGGGGCGCGCCGCCGGAGCTGTACCAGCAGGCGCGCGACGGCGTGGCGGACATCATCTGGACCGTGCTGGGGTACACGCCGGGCGTGTTCCCGCACGCCGAGGTGTTCGACCTGCCCAGCGTGCACGGCGGCAGCGCGGTGATCACCAACCTGGCCATTCAGGACCTGATGGACGACTATCTGGCGCAGGACTTCGAGGATGTTCACCCGCTGTTGGTCCATGTTCACTCCGGGCAGGCGTTGCACACCACCACCGTTCCCGTGCGCACGCTGGAGGATGCCCAGGGCCTGAAGCTGCGGGTGCCGTCGCGCACCGGCACCTGGATGATCGAGGCCATGGACGCCGAGCCGGTGGGAATGCCGGTGCCCGAGGTGCCGCAGGCGCTGTCGCGCGGGGTGCTGGACGGGGCCTTCATCCCGTTCGAGGTGGCCCTGCCGCTGCGGGTGATCGACATCGCCCAGCACCACACCGAACTGGCGGGCGGGCGCCGCTTCGGCACCACCACCTTCCTGCTGGCCATGAACAAGGACCGCTATGAAAGCCTGCCGGACGACCTGCGCGCTCTCCTGGATGCCCACACGGGTCCGGAGCTGGCCCGCGAGGCGGGCGAGATCTGGGACGCGGTGGAGCCGCGCGTCATGGACATGGCGGCGGAGAACGGCAACGACCTGATCACGGTGTCCGAGGCGGAGACCGCGCGGTTCCTGGCGGCCTTCCAGGCGGTCGAGGACCGCTGGGTCGAGGATGCCACCGCGCGCGGGATCGACGCTGCCGCCCTGTTGGCCGCCGCCAAGGCCGCCGTCGCCCGCCACACCGAGGCGGAAGCCGAGGCCGCCGGCGCGGCGGGGGCGGAGTAGGAGGGGCTGACGCTGTTTTTGGCGGTTCGTCAGGCGCTGGAATGGGGCGTTCGCTTCAAAGGCGAGCGCAGCGGTGGCCGTGAACGAAAAAATGGTGAGGCTCGGCGTTGGAGTGCGGGGGGAATGGTCGTGATGGGAGGCTGACGAGCCGCAGCAAGATGAGATCGGTCGGCCGAAGGTCAAGGCGAAAAACTGGGGACGTTGAAAAGAAGAAAGTACGTTTTATGCTGTCTCTATGTGTCTGTCCGGAAAGCCCTTGTGGGCACCACGGACGGTGCAAGTTCTGGGGCCGGCTCACAAAATATTGCGGTCTTGGAGACTTTCCAGATGGGCTCTAAAAAACAGCTCGCAATGCCAGTAGAGCAAAGAAAGAAGATAGTATTGCAAGAAAAGTGCAAAAACCGGCAATGTACATGTACCTATCCGTAAGGTTCAGACGAGTTATTTTTTTGACGAAAGACGACTTAAAAAGCATTCCTGAACGCAGCACAAGCACGGAAACTACTACTAAAAGGAGGATTAAAAATGTTTTATCTGGATGTTTTTCTATCAGTGTCCGGATATAAAAAATAAAGGAGCTTGATTGTTCCGTGTCTGCCGCAGTGCTTTCTCTCTGTATGCGTTCTGGAAGCATCGAAAGGAATCCGAATAAAACAGCAAAAGGCTTATCCCTTTGAGTCCGGGACCGCATAATGTGGTGACAGGTGGCCCGAAA
>NZ_CAKZOT010000089.1 GCF_937138205.1 uncultured Rhodospira sp.
GTCAGCGCGCCATGCCAGCCCTTGAGTATGATCAGGATGCGTTTGTGACGCAGTAGGAATAAGGGCAATCCGGTTTTTTCTTGATCGGGAGGGTCGCCTTCGGGATCGCGCTTTGTTCGACCTCGCCATCGACAGCAAATTGCGGGGATGCGATCTCGTGAAGATCAAGATCGGGACGCTCGTTGCCGGACCGGAAATCCGAACGCGGGGCATGGTGATACAACAGAAAACGGGGACGCCGGTGCAGTTCGAGCTGATGGCTGACGCCCGAGCGAGTCTGCTTGCATGGCTCGGGCGGCGCGGTGGAACTGTGGACGACTTTGCCTTCCCCAGCCGGGTTGATCATGCGAACCACATCAGTACGCGGCAGTATGCCCGCCTTGTTGATGAGTGGGTTTCGGCCATTGGCCTCCGACCCGAAGAGTATGGAACGCACTCTCTTCGACGGACCAAGGCCCAATGCGGTCATGTGCCGGTCCAGTTCGGACACTGGGGCAAATGGTGATGCGGTGCTACTCACCCGATCAACCCGCCGTCAGGGGCAAAAAAAGGGTGCGGGCCGTCGAACCGCCCCACGGCGCTGAGGTGCGATGTCAGCAGGCCGGCCGGATCGAGCCGGAACAGGCGGATCATGGGCGGGTCCATGGTGAACGACGGCGCGGCGTCTGGGTGGAAATCGAGCGTCACCGCGTGGGCCGGGCTTGGCGCGATGCTGACCCCGATGCCGCGTATGGTGGTCTCGACGGCGCGGTGGACGTGGCCGCAGGCGACATGCCGCACCTGGGGATGACGCGCCAGGACCTCGAACAGCGCGTCGGCGGTGCGCAGGTTCTGGACGTCCATGTGGCACAATCCCGTTTCGAACGGGGGGTGGTGCTGGAAGATGAGGGTCGGCTTGGCCGGGGCCTCGGCAAGGCGCGCGTCCAGCCACGCCAGACGCTCGGCACAGAGATGGCCGTGCGGCTGCCCCGGCACCGTGGTGTCCAGGCCGATCAGACGCAGCGGAAAGCGGTCCTCGACGACCAGGAGGAACGGGCCGGGGGCCGCCCGGCGGTCGATGCCCTCGGGGAAGGTCGCGCGCAACGAGGCGCGGTCGTCATGGTTTCCGGGAACCGCAAGCCACGGCGCGCGCAAGGCGCCGAGCAGGTCCCGCAGGGCGGAGCTGTCTTCCGGCGTGCCTCCGTCGGTCAGGTCGCCGCTCAGAAGGACGGCGTCCACGGCCGGTCGCAGGGCGTTCAGGTGGTCGATGGCGCGGGCCAGAAAGTCCGCCGTGTCCACGCGGCCATAGGCGAGATGCCGGCCGGCCTTGATGTGCAAATCGGTCAACTGGGCGAGGATCATGGGGCGGTGCCCGCCTCGGCCATCGAAGCGGGATCCATGCGGGCGTCAGGGCGCACCCGGACGGCCACCGACTGGCCATGATCGAAGGCGGTGCGCTCGCGCGTGTCCAGCACCACCGGCGCCTCGCCCGGTCCGGCCAGGATCAGGCGCGTGCGGTCGCCCAGGAAGAAGGCGGCCGTCACCGTGCCCGAGAAATCGGCCTCATCCGGGGCGACGATGTCGGCGTCCTCGGGCCGGAAGACCAAGTCGGGGTCGCGTTTCTCAATCGGGCGGGCGGTCACGTCAAACAGCGGCCTCCAGTAGAGCGATTTCGTCTTCCGTCAGGTCAAACAGGTCATAGACAATGCTGTTGATGTGAGCTTCCGCCTGGGCAATGTCGGCGGTCAGCCGCGCGATCTCCGCTCGATCCCGGGTGATCCAGTCTTCCCAATCCGAGCGCTCGGCCAGAGGGATGTCGGCCTTGAACGCCTTCTTGACCTCGGCCCGGAAGGCGGCGAAGTCGGGCAGGGTCCACCATTCCTTGAGCTTGGTCGTCAGCTTCGGGTCACGATCGGGTGGGCAGAGGTCCGGGATGCGGCGTGCGAGTGCTGTTTGAAGCTCAAGGCGTTTCTTGGCTGCCCGTTGGCAAGCATCAGTCAGCTCGGCCAGCCTCGTCATCTCTCCTTCGCTGAGATCGGGTAGTACGGCTTGCTCCACGAATTGGGAGTGCATCTGATGGAACCCTCCCCGAACAGGAACACTGTTGCCGGTAATGGTGAACCATGCCACTGTCGAATTCAGAAACGAAGCTAGCCATGCATCTGAAGAGCCAACAAAGTAACATTTATTGTTTGCGAAGTTTCCATTTTCCAACTGAAATTGCGGTACATCGCAGAATTCGGGATAAAGAACTTTTGTGCCCTCAAAATGCGGGCGGTATGCCTCTTGTGCCTGTTGCAGTTCGAACCATTCCTGTTTCGTGGCTCGCTTCTCCAGCTTCTCCTTGAACGGCAACAGCCAATCCCGGATGGCGGGATAGTCATCGATCCTGATCCGGTTTTTCGGGGTGTAGATCAGCCAGAGCCCGCGCGGCTCGGCCCGCCAGCGTTTCAGGTCCTTTCCTTCCAGGAAGGGCTTCAGAAGGTCGGCGGACTTGGGGTCTTCGGCGCACAGGCGGTCCTTGGTCGGCGTGTCGATCACGAACGCCTCGTTCAGCCCCGTCACAACACCGCGTAGCGGTGACCCGTAGACGTCCTTCAGGGTCTTGCGCCCCGTCCTGATCTTGTCGCGAAGCACGCGCAAGTCCGGGTTCTCAAGTTCCCATGACCCGCCCCCGAGCGCGCTTTGCGGATACGGCCCGGCGGCGGCCTCCCACGTTGAGAGGAAATTGTGCTCCGGCAGGGAGTCCACCTTCCAGAACCGCAGATGATGCCCTTTCGGGGCCGCGCCACGTTTCAGGGTCAGGATCGCCGGGTACGTGGTGACACCTTCAAAGACCTGCAGGTCACCAAAATCCACCACCGCCTGGATGGTGGCCTTGCGGAGCAGGTATTCCCGCAAGGGCCTGCCCGACCCCGTCTTGAAGAACGTGCTTGAAGAAATGAAGCCCAAACGCCCACCGTCTTTCAGCAGCCGCAGGCCACGCTCGTAGAAATAACAGTACAGATCCGCTCGGTCGGAAACGACTTCATATCGCTTTTCCAGATACGGCTTTAGAGCCTTCAGATGTTCCATTCGTACATAAGGCGGATTGCCCAGAACGACATCAAACCCACCTTCGGCGAAAACCTCGGGAAACGCCGAATCCCATGTAAACGGGTGATTCAGGTACGCAAAATTGCTGTCTTCAATTAAGCTGTCGCCCACATTTATACTGCCCGAAAGACTATCCAGCACCTTTCCGCGTCGCGCCGTCTTGATCCACAGTGAAAGTTTTGTGATCTCGACACTCTCATTGTTGACGTCGACACCAAACAAGTTGTTCGCCAGGATCTCGCTGTCGGGTATGTAGTTGAGGAGATCGCCGACATGCTCGGCCTTGGGCAAGAGGTCCTTGATTTTGTCATTCACGCGGGTCAACTCGGCCTTCATGAAGTCGAACGCCATGACAAGGAAGACCCCGGACCCGCAGGCGGGATCGACAATCCGAAGCGTTTTCAGGCGCTCGCGATAGGCTTGCCATGCTTCCAATTCGGCCGTTTTTCTCCGCCACGGGATATTGGCGTAGTTAGAAAGGTCGGCGCCTCTCCTGGCATGGTCTTGCACGATGCCGTGGAAGATCTCTTCCAGGTATTTGCCCAGGGTTTCGGCGACGATGAAGCGCGCGATATAGTCGGGTGTGTAGACGACCCCGTCCCGCCTGCGCCGTCCGGTTGTACCACTGGCCCTTTCCGTCTCTTCCTCTTCGCCGCGCGCGGCGGCCTGCAGGCGCTCAACGTCCGTGATCGATTGTTCGAAGATATGCCCGAGAACCGTGACAGAAATCTCGGAGGCAAAATCATAGGACCCGATTTTCTTAAAGTCCTCGCAGATTTCATCAGGCAAACAAAGCGAGTCGATTTGGCCGTCGGCATAGAACAAACCACCATTGTAGCGCGGAATGTTCAACCCGGCGCTACCAAGGTCAATCGCACGAAAGAGCCCTTTGAAATTGTCCCAAACAGGCCTTGGGTTGTAGGGGTCACGGTTAGAAAATGCATCGCTTAGCGTATTGCTCGGCAACAGACCTGTATCTTCGGCAAAAGCGATAAACAGTATTCTATCAAGAATTTTCTGCGCAACGGCGATGGCATCTAATTGATCAATAGATTTGTCCCCATCTTGTATGGCCCCAATCAGCCGCCCGCGTAGCGCCTTATAGTCCTGGTAAAGGCTGTCTGTGATGTCCTTGTCTTCTTGTCGGCTTTCTCTCAGCAGGTCCAGCGTGCGATCCGACAGCAGATTTTCCGCTGACAAGAGAAGCATGAACCGCGCGTACTGCTCGGGGTCCGTGAGCTGCTCCAGGCGGAAGGTTTCGTAGGCAGAGGTTCCTTCGCCAAAACCATACAGCCGGAGCTCCACCATGTTGGAGACCAGGACCCATTTCACGCCACGCGCCTTTATGGCGTATTCCCATGCCTGTTGGACCGGACTCTTGCTCCGGCCTGGCATGATCGCATCAAGGTCGCGCGTGTCCGCCCCTTTCAGTTCAAATGGCGCCACGATATCAGGCGTCTTGCCACCAAACCGGCCAAGGGCGAGGTCGACGCTGCCCCGCAAGATCGCCTGTTCCGTCGAAACCGTGTAGCTTGCCCCGGCCGTGGGGCCACGGTAGCCAAGAACGCCTTCAACGATCTTGCTGGCAAACTCGCCGTGCAAGGCGGTTTCGTTGTGTGAATATATTCGGCCAGAACGTATCATATCTGACCAGGACTCTAGTATAGCTAGGTGTTCGCTGGGAATATTTTCTGGCTTGAGTTGGCGGTTAATGGTTTTTCGGTTGAACAGGTGCATTGAGTAAAACCTAAATGATGTCGCAACTTAGAATACCGTTTGAGAGCATCTCGCCTTCGCCACAGTCCTGCGCGCCGCCTGCCCCGCCGTGAACGCCACAACACCGCCATGCGTGTCGGTCCTCGGTGGCTCCCTCATGACCGGAATCGTACGCCAGATGCGCGCCAAGGAAAACCCCGCTCGGCGCGGCGGCGAGTGTTACGAGGAGCCGACGGGGTCCTATTTGGCGACCACTGTCAGGCAGCCGACCAGTCGACACCCGATTCCGGCGCGCCGAACACACCCAGGCCGACGGTCAGGATCATGCCACATGGCAAGCCACACCATGATCCGCGCCAATGGTCCGCATGGACGGGATCGCGTCCGCGCAGTCCGCGCGTGCGACGGGGCACCGGGTGCGGAAGACACAGCCCGATGGTGGTGCCAGGGGGCTGGGCATTTCCCCGACTAGGCGAAGACGTCGGCTCGCCGATGTCCGATGCGCGCGCGGGACCGGAACCGGGGCGGCGGAGAGTAGCGCCTGGGTGTATGGGTGGCGGGGCGAGCGGTACAGTTCCGCCGCCGGAGCCACTTCCACGATGCGGCCCAGGTACATGACCGCCACACGGTCGCTGATGTATTCCACCACCGACAGGTCGTGCGAGACGAACAGCATGGTCAGGTTCAGGTCGCGCTGAAGGTCAACCAGCAGGTTGATGACCTGGGCCTGAACCGAAACGTCCAGGGCCGACACCGGCTCGTCGGCGAAGATGAAGTCGGGGTCCACGGCCAGCGACCGGGCGATGCCGATGCGTTGGCGTTGCCCACCGGAGAAGGCGTGGGGGTAGCGTCGCGCCTGCTCCGGGCGCAACCCGACTCGCTCCATCAGGGCCAGGACCCGTTCCGTACGCTCGGCGCGGCTGCCCAGGCGATGGACGTCCAGCGGTTCGGAGATGATGTCATGGACCGTCATGCGAGGGTTTAAGGAGGCATCGGGGTCCTGGAACACGACCTGCATACGGCGGCGCCAGCGGCGCAGCCGATGGCGGGGCAGGCGCAGCAAGTCGGTGCCCTCGACCAGCACGCGGCCGGCGGTCGGCTGCACGAGACGCATCAGCGAGCGTCCGAGCGTACTCTTGCCCGAACCGCTCTCCCCGACCAACCCCAGCACCTCACCCCGGGCGATGGTCAGGCTGACGTCGTCCACGGCTTTGACGAGGCCACGCGGGCGCAGGGTTCCGCGCACGGGGAACCAAGTGCGCAGGCCCTGTGCGTCCAGAAATGGGGCCGTCGCCGTCATTCCGCCGCCCCCAGTTGGGCTTGCGCAGTGGTTCCCGCCACACCATCGCACCACCGAAAACAGCGAACCGTGTGGCCGGTCGAGCTATTGACGGGCTCAGCGCTCGGTCGGGTGCGTTCGCAAGGATCGGGAACCGCACCGTCGCAGCGCGGCGCAAAGGCGCAGCCGGGCGGCATGGCCAGGGGATGGGGCACCACGCCTGGGATGGCCGACAGAGGGGCGCGTGTCGCGTCCGCCCGCCGATCCAGCCGGGGGATGGAGCGCAACAGGGCTGCCGTATACGGGTGCCGCGGGTTTGCGTACAAGTCCTCCACGGTGGCTTCCTCGACCGCCTGTCCGGCATACATGACCACTACACCGTCGGCCACCTCTGCCACCACGCTCAGGTCATGGGTGATGAACAGAACCGCCATGCCGATCTCTGACTGAAGATCGCGCACCAAGTCGAGGATTTGCGCCTGAATCGTGACATCCAGCGCGGTCGTGGGCTCGTCCATGATCAGCAGCGAGGGCTGGCACGACAGCGCCATCGCAATCATCACCCGCTGGCGCATACCGCCGGAGAGTAGGTGCGGATACGAGGTCAGGCGCTTTCGGGGCTCCGGGATGCCGACCCGCGCCAGGGTCTCCTCGGCAACGCCCCGAGCGGCGCGGTGTCCGAGTCCCTGGTGCAGGCGGACGGCCTCGGCGATCTGCTCGCCGATCTGAAGCACCGGGTTCAGCGAGGTCATGGGTTCCTGGAAGACCATGGCGATCTCGTTGCCCCGAATGGCGCGGCGGGTGCGCGCCGCCGCCGTCGCCAGATCCACCGTGGCACCGTCGCGGCGCCGGAACATCAGTGTGCCGCGCTCAATGCGCCCGCCGCCGTGCTCGACCAGCCCCAGGATGGCCAGCGCCGTGACCGACTTGCCGGAACCGCTCTCCCCCACCAGGGCCAGGGTTTCGCCCGTGTCCACCGACAGGGACACGCCCCGGGTGCCATGGATCGTGCCGGCCTCGGACGAAAAGCCGACCCAGAGATCGTGAATGTCGAGCAGGGCCTGGGTCATCCCGCGATCCTTTCCGTTGGCGGGCCGAGCCGATCCAGCAGGTCGGTCAGCGAAGCCACGCAGGCTGTTGGCGCGGGCACGGAAGCGCCGTCGATGTCGTCAAGCGTGGCGGTGTTGCCCGTTGCGACCAGAACCGAGCGGAGTCCCGCCGCTGCAGCGCCGGCGATGTCGGTTTCAAGGGTGTCGCCGACCATCAACACGCCGTGCGCCGGCAGGCCAAGCCGTTCCAGGGCGTGGTGGACGATATCGCGCGACGGTTTGCCGCCGATTTCCGCGCGCCGGCCGGTGGCGGTCTCCAGGAATGCGACCAGCGCGCCGCACTCCGGGTCCAACCCGTCCGCGCCCGGGATGGTGGGGTCCGGATTAGTGGCCACCAGCGCCGCTCCGGCGCGAACCAGACGGGCCGCCTCGGCCAGATCGCCCACCCGCAATGCTGGGTCGTAGCCCACCAACACCGCGTCGGGGGTTTGCGCACCAGGATCAATATCCAGGCCGGCGGCCCGAGCTTCCGCGTGCAGGGTCGCGGGTCCGAAAACCCGCACCCGATGCCGTCCGCGCGCGTCCAGGCCGCGACAGGTGGCCCAGCCGGCCGTGACGATTCTCTCGGCGGGCACCGGCATTCCAAGGCCCTTGAGTTTGGCCGCGGCGGTGATCGCCGTGGCGCGCGCGTTGTTGGTCAGCAACACGTAAGGCAGGCCGCGCGCGGTCAGGGCGTCCAGAAAGGCCGGGGCGTTGGGGATTGCCTCCGCGCCGCGATACAGCACGCCGTCCAGGTCGAGGATCAGCCCCGACACATCCCTCAGGTCCAGGGGCGCATCGGTTCGGCCACGTCGGTCCCGGGCCCGGGGCATGGCGGACATCCGGGGCGTCCAGCGGGTCGCGGGCGCCCTGAGCGGGATCGTCATGTCCAGGGAATCCAGACCGGCCACGCGCAGGCGCACACGGTCGGCGCGGATGTCCAGGTCGGCCCAGGCCCCGCAGGCCCGGCCCGGGGTGGTGAAGCTCTCGGTCAGGGATTGCACGGTCAGGTAGGGAACGGCGTCGACGGTCTGAACGCTGTTCCAGTGGACATGGCCGGCAAGGCAAAGGGCGACGTGGCGGCTGTCCTCAATCACCCGGCGGATCTCCGCGTGCTCGGGGTAGGTCGCCATGTGCGGGTTGGAGTCAAAATAGTAGTTGCCGGCCATCGAGCCTCCACCCAGGGGAACATGGGTCAGCACGATTGCCGGGGTCTCTGCGGCGGCCAGAGTCTCGGCCAGCCATGTCAGGTCGGAGGGACGCGGACGGAACGGGTCTGGGTAGGGAATAAAGGTGTCCGCCTGCCACAGCACGAGGCGCCAGCCATTCGCCTCGATGACCCGGTGGCCCATGTCCTGTCCCAGGATGCGGGCGTTTTCGTCGACGCTCAGGGTCGCGACGTCATGATTGCCGACGATGTGGGCGCGCGGCACCTCCAGACCGTCGAACACGTCCGCCACACCGGCCATCAGCCGGCGGTCAGTGGCGTGATCGACGTCGGAGATGCGGTCGCCGAGATCCAAGACCAGATCCGGTCTTGCGCGGTTGGCCTCCCGGATCACCTGTTCCAGAAACGGCAGGGCGCGCGAGCCGATCTTCACGCCCGTGTCGGCCCCGTGGTGAATGTCGGTGACCACAGTCAGTCTGAGGGGTTCGGGCATGGCGGAACGGTCCTGGGCCGGACGGTTGATTGCAACACGGCGGGCGAGGCGGAGACGGCGCCGGGCCAGCCCGTGCGGAGGCCGGCCCGGTTCCGGGTGAGGGTCAGTCCTTGCTCACGTTGCCGTGACGGAAATCCAGCACGTACGGAATATGCCCCGGCAGCGGCTCCCAAGTGACATCCTTGCGCAGGCCATAGGACTCGTAAGGCTGGTAGATGACGATGAACGGCGCCTCCTCGGCGGCGTATTCCTGGATGTCCTTGTAGGCGTCCAGGCGCTCGGCCGGATCCAGGGAGTAGCGGAAGCGGTTCCACATCTCCTTGTACTCCTCGTTCGGCGACCACGTGCCGGCGACGATGCGGGCGCCGGTCGGGCTCCACATGGTGCCGTAGGACCCCGCCGGATCCGGGAAGTACATCGGATTGGACCAGTTGCGGGCCATCATGTCTTCATCGGACCCGGTCCAGCGCTCATCGACGTTCAGTTTCATGGTGACGCCGACCTCGGCCCACATTTCCTGGATCGCCTGGGCGGCCAGCAGACCGTTTGTGTAGTAGGTCGGATGGGTGTCGTAGCGGATCTCGAAGCCGTCATAGCCGGCTTCCTCCAGCAGGGCGCGGGCCTTGTCGGGGTCGTAGTCCCAGATGGTGAACTCGGGATCGTGCAATTCTCCGTACTGCGGATATGTATGGCTGTTGGGCACGTGCGCCTTGCCATTCCAAAGGGCTTCGCTGAGCAACGCGCGATCAATGGCCAGATTGAGCGCCTGACGGATCGGCTTGGTCATTTTCGGGTGGTTGGCGTTATAGAAAACCACATGGAACAGCGGGGTGAGCATCCCCACGGTCTTGGTATTCGGATCGCTGTCGATGACCGCAAGCTGGTCCGGCGGCACGTTGGTGATGATGTCCACCTCACCGTTCTTCAGCGCGGTGATGCGGGCCGACAGTTCCGGCACGCGCACCAGTTCGATGCGCTCGAAGTCGGGCGCCTCTCCCCAGAAGTCGTCAAAGCGCTCCCACACAACCTTTTCGCCCGGGACCATCTCGGCCACCGCGTAGGGGCCGGTGCCGACCGGGGCCAGACCGAACGCCTCGAAGTCCGAGATCTCATCCACCTCGGGGTGGCCGGTCAGGCCCATCAGGTAGGCTTTCGGCACGATCATGGCCTGCTGCACATTCAACAGGGTCTCAAGGATCGGGTCCGGACGCTTGGTGAAGATGCGCACGGTGTAATCGTCGACTTTTTCGGCCCGGTCCATGTTCTCGAAGTATTCCTTCGAGCGCGTGATGTACGGCGGAAACTTGGGATGAAACAGGCGGTTGAGCGAAAAGACTACATCGTCGGCGGTCATCGGATCGCCGTTCTGGAACAGCACGTCGTCGCGCAGTTTCAGTTCCATGCAGGTCGGCGCGATCATCTCCCAACTGACGGCCAGGCCGGGGAGGTACTCGGGCTCGACCGTGTTGTGGTTCTTTTCGATCAGCGTATCGAAGGTGTTGTAGTACTGCATCGATCCGACGTTGGAGTGATCCTTGCCGGGGTCGAAGTACTCGCGGAGGTTCGCGGCGGCCACGCGCAACTCCTGCGCATCGGCCTGTGCGGCTCCGCTCATCAAGGCGGCAACGGCCACGGTGGCACGGCAAAACGTCTTCAGCATGGTCAGAGTCTCCGGATGGTGGATCGCGAACACGGGGTCTCACGGGAATCGGGGAACAGGTGTGCCGATGCGGTCGGTTGCGCCGACGTCTTCGGGTTGGGCCGCGTCAGTTCAGCCTCACGTCCAGGGTGTCGCGCAGCCAGTCGCCCAGAAGCAGGACAATCAAGGCGACCAGGACGATCAGGGCCGCCGGCGAGGCCACCACCCACCACGCCGAGGCCATGTAGTCCCGGCCCTGCCCGACCATGGCGCCGAGCGAGGCCGTGGGCGGCTGGACTCCCAGTCCCAGGAACGACAGGGAGCTTTCCAGCAGCACCAATTGGGAAAAGATCAGCGTCACCTGCACGATGATCGGCGACGCGATGTTGGGCAGCACGTGCCGCCAGGCCACCCGCCAGGGCGAGGCCCCCATGGCCCGGCAGGCTTCGATGAACGGAAGTTCCCGTACCGCCAGCACCTGGCCGCGCACGATGCGGCCGTACTGCTCCCAGTAGGCGATGCCCAGAACGGCGATCAGCACCGTCAGGTCGGTGCCCGCCACCGCGATGATGAACAGCGCCACCAGCGTGAAGGGGACGGCGATCTGAAGGTCCACCAGACCCATGATGAGGGACTCCGTGACCCCCCGCGCGAGCCCGGCTGTCAGGCCCAGGGTCACGCCCACGGTCAGGCTCATGATCGCGCCCAGGGACGCCAGTCCGAGCGTGACCTGCAGGCCGTGGATGCAGCGCGACAGCATGTCGCGGCCCAACTGGTCGGTGCCGAGAACGAAGCTGTCGGCGGCCCCCTCCAGTCCCAGGGGTGGTTTCAGCCGTTTCAACAGGGATTGGGCGTTCGGGTCGTACGGCGCGACCACATCCGCGAACACCGCCAGCAGAACCAGCAATACGCCCAGCCCGGCACAGAGCCGGATGGACGGCGGCATCCGGCGCAACAGCAACCGCAGTCGCCCAGCCAGTGAATAGTCCATGTCGGCGCCGATGTCGGGCAGGCGCGCGGCGGTGGCGGCGGAGGGCGTCGGGACCACGCGGCGGGCCATGGTCACGCCTCCACCCGGATACGGGGGTCGGCAAGGGCGTACAGCACGTCCACCGCCAGGTTCACCAGGACAACGACGGCGGCGAACATCAGCACGCCGAACTGCAACGCCGGATAGTCGCGCCCGATGGTGGACAGCACGATCAACTCGCCGATGCCCGGCCAGGCGAACACCGCCTCGATGATGACGGCGGCCCCCATCACGTTGGTGACCTGAAGCCCCAGCACGGTGATCACGGGAATCAGCGCGTTGCGCAATCCGTGCTTGAACACGACCACGCGCTCGTCCAGACCCTTGGCCCGCGCGGTGCGCATGTAGTCGGCGGACAGCACGTCCAGCATGGCGCTCCGCGTGAAGCGCACCACCGCCGCCAGCAACGCGGCGGACACCGCCAGCGTGGGCATGACCAGATGCCAGGGCGATCCGGTGCCGGCGCTGGGCAGCAGATGCAACAGATAGCTGAAGATCAACAGCATCAGAATGGCGAGCACGAAGTTCGGGACCGCGTAGCCCAGGAAGGCGACAGCGACGATGAGCCGCCCCAGCGGCGAACGTCGCTTCAGCGCGGCGGCGATGCCCAGCGGTACACCCAGCCCCGCCGCCAACAGCACGGCGGCGACATACAGCGCCAGCGTGGGACCCAGCCGCTCGGCGTACATGTCGGTGACGGGCCGGCGCTCATAAAAACTCAGGCCGAAATCACCGGAAAACACGCTCTTGACGTAGATCGCGTACTGATCGAGCAGGGACAGATTCAGGCCCAGGTATTCGATCATCGCGTCGCGGGACTCCGGATCGGTGCCTTCCGGAATCAGGAAGTCGATGGTATTACCGGTCATCCGGGTCGCCACGAACACGGCGGTCAGGATGATCCAGATCGTCAGCAAGGCACGCAGCGTTCGGAAACCGATGTAGCGGGCCATGACGGTCGTTCCCGGCCAGGATCGAGGGGGGCGCGTGCGTCCGCGTCTCCCGTCCGTATAGGGGTCGCGCTCCTGACCAGGGGTGATGCTTTTCTGACAAGAAGTACCGGCCGGCCGGCCCGTTCGGGACGGTTCGGTAGAGGCATCACGATCCGCGGCGGCGCCGCTTGATGTCCGGGCCGGACACCGGGTACTTTGGTCCCGACCCGTCCCGTTCGGGCACCGTGGACCGGCCGGAGCCGTCATCCATGAAACTGCTGATCGCCGACGATCATGCCCTGGTGCGCCGGGGTCTGAAGACCCTGCTCCAGACCATCGATCCGGGCCTGGAGGTGCTGGAGGCCGACTCGTTTCCGGAAGTGCTGGAGCATATGGTCCGGAACGACGACATCAGTTTGGTGCTCCTGGACTTGGTGCTGCCGGGCACGAACGGGCTGGACGGATTGCGTCTGGTGCGTGAGCAGTATCCGGACGTGGCCGTCCTGATCGTCTCGATGAGCGAGGATCCGACAGACATTCGGGACGCGCTGGCGCTGGGCGCGGTCGGATACGTGCCGAAGTCCACCGGCGACGCGGTGCTGGCCGGGGCCATCAGGCTCGTTCTGGCCGGGGGGACCTATCTGCCGCCTCAGGTTCTGGACGGCGCCAGGCCGTTGTCCTCTGCCGGGTCGGAGCCCACTCCGGCGGGCCTGACCGACCGCCAGCGGGCCATTCTGGATCTGCTGTCCACCGGGGCCAGCAACAAACGCATCGCCAGCCGGCTCGGGCTGGCCGAACAGACGGTCAAGAACAACGTCACCGTCCTACTGCGTCATCTCGGTGCCGCCAATCGGACCGAGGCGGTCGCGCTCGCCCGGATGCGACGGCAGCCCTGATCTGCTCTAATACCAACGGTCATTGAGAATGACCGTTGAAGTCCGTGGCCGGCCCGCTCCCCCACCCGACCACCCCAAGCATACTGTCGTGGGTGGTCGGGTGGGGGAGCGGGCTGGTGCAGCCCGGCGGATGAGTTTTACTCATCCGCCGGTGGCATAAGACGGCAACAGCCGCGTGACAAGTTGTCGAAGTCGCAGGGGACGCACGGGCTTGTGGAGAACAGGCGCGTCGATGCCTTGCAGCAGCCTCAGCTTGTCCGGAGAGGTATCCCCGGTGAGCAGAATGGCGGGCACGCTCCGCGTCCATGTCCGTCGCAGGCGGGCGATCGCCTCGTCGCCGCGGACCGCGTCGTCGAGATGAAAGTCAACGATCAACAGGTCCGGCGGCGCGGTGCTCGCCTCTCCCCAGGCGACCTGGACCATGCCCAGATTGGCGGCGGTGATGACCGAGGCGCCCCAGGTTTCCAACAGGCGCGCCATGCCCCGGGCAATGACCGGGTCGTCGTCCAGCACCAGGATGCGCCGGTCCTTCAGCGGCTCAGGCGCCACGACCGGGGCTACCGTGCCCGGGACGGATGTCGGCTCCGCCGTCGAAGGGGTGGCCGGCGCCACGGGGACGGTGACACCGAACCGCGCGCCCTTGCCGGGCACGGTGTCCACGGACAAGCGGTGCCCCAGCAGGGTCGCCAGGCGGGAGGCGATGGCCAGGCCCAGTCCCAAACCCTGTTGGCCCTGGTCCGGATCCGGGTCCGGAAGACGGTGGAACTCCTGGAACACATCGTCGATCCGTTCGGGCGGGAAGCCGATGCCAGTGTCGGCCACATCGATCCGAATGTCGGCCCCTTGGCGTCGCGCGCCGACCACGACCCCGCCGTCCCGCGTGTACTTGACGGCATTGGAACAGAAGTTGCGCAGGATGCGCCCGAGCATCGCCGGATCCGTCTGAACCCGCAAGCGGCTGGGTACGACCCTGAACCGCAGTCCGCGCCGCTCGGCCAACGGACCGTATTCGCGCCGCACGGCGGCCAAGAGTGGCCCCAGCTCCACCGGGCGGGGATCGGGCTGCAGCACGCCGGCGTCCAGCTTGGAGATGTCGAGCAGGGAATCGAACAGACCACCCAAGGCCAGGGCGCATTCCTGGAGATCCGTCAGAACCTCAAGCGCGGCCGGTTCCGACAGACGGTGTTCCAGCACCGACAGGAAGATGCCCATGGCATGGAGAGGTTGACGCAGGTCGTGACTGGCGGCCGCCAGGAACCGCGACTTCGCCAGATTGGCCTGCTCGGCGGCCTGCTGGGCCTCGCGGGCGCGCGCCTCGGCGCGCTTGCGGTCAGTGATGTCCGCGTACAGGCCGACCACGCCACCGGACCGCGTCCGGCGTTCCCGGAACTGGTACCAGCGTCCGTCATGGCTCAGAACCTCGCCGGTGGCGTAGCCGTCCCGGTGCAGCCGCATCCGGTGCTGGCGGTACAGGTCGGGGTGTCGGTCGGCGTCGGCGATGCCGTCAAGCTGTTTGACCGAGCCAGCCCGGATGTTCATGTCCACCAGGTCGCGAAAGCGGATGCCGGGCCGAACCCGCGCCGGTTCGGCGAACCGCCGGGCGTAGCGTTCGTTGCACAGGACAAGGCGGTCCTGGGCATCCCACAGCACGAAGGCTTCGGCCATGTTCTCGATGGCGTCGATCAGGAGAGCGGCCGACACGTCGTAATCGAGGGCCTGGATCGGGTCGCCGGAGGTGGTTGGGCGCGTTGGGCCAGTGGGAGCGGACATGCGGTGGGTCCGAACAAGGGGCGCCCCGACTGGGCTCGGCGCGGGGCCTTTCGTTCCACCAAAACACGGGTCCAGACCCCAAGTCAGTCACGGATCCATGACAAGCGGCGACCATGGGGACCGGAAACCGGAAACAGGGGCGGCGCGGATCGGACTCGGATAGTTTCCGGTCTTCTGGCACAAGGCTGAGGCTGCCTCGGGGGCCGTGCCGCCTCTCCAGAACGGCGATCAGAATGGAATTGCCAACTTTCCGCACGCGATGTCGCGGCAATCCGGATCAGGTTGTTCCGCTGGCTCGACCGCGACGGAACGGCCAACGCCTGGATGGCGCCCGGCGGCCTCTCCGGCGTTGACCGCTTCTACGGCACAATGAGAACGGTGTGGCGGTGGCAGAACGGCATGGCTGTGGATCGGCGCGAGCCCCGGCGCAGGTGCTCGCCTGCGATCCCGCCCCTCGGTGGCGTTCACGGCGTCGCGGCTGAGCGGAGGACCTCCTTGAGCATTCGCTGCTGTGCCTTGCGCGCGTCGACCATGCCGGCGTAACGGCCGTCCTTCATCGCGAGAACAAACGGCTGCTGGGTGTCGGCGAGGACATGGGCCTGCGCAGTCTTGTCGACCTCCAGATCGACGCGTTTGCTCACCAGCCACGAGGCAAAAAGGGTCTCGGCCTGGCGCAGATCGATCCAGTCCGGCTCAAAAGGATCTTCGATCATCAGGAGGTCTGGGACGCCCGGATCGGGGTTCTGCATCTGATTGACGAGAATCCGTGTCATCACGTGATTGCCGATTTGCGTGAAGTAGTTTTGATATTCCGGGTAGCGTGGGTAGGACCCATTCGCGTTAGGCTGCCCCGCCTGCAATTGCGTCAGATAGGACCGCGCGTGGTTCCAAACCGCCTCGTAACGCGGATCATCCCGCGTCATGGCGGTGATCACATCCTCTGGCGAGATCCACCCGCCAGGTTGGCGCGGCGTGCCCCCGACGGTCCCGAGCACAACGATGGCGCGCGGCGTGTCCAGCATTGTGGCCGTACCGGCTAACGCGAACAGGCGCGAGCGGTACCAGGCGCGCCCGTCCTCAAGGTCTGCGACGACGAACGTCTCCTGGGCGAGCCTGGCGGCGGCGTGGTCGAGCGCCTCCTGGGTCGTATCCTGCAGCAGCAGTCCGGGATCGACGATGTTGGGCGGCATCACGTCCGTCCGGGTCTCCACCACCGCGGCGGAGAAATCGAAGGCGATCCCCCCGGGCAGCGTCACGCTGGCCCGGCTGGCCTGGAGCTCCCCCAGCACTCGCATGGCCGGCGAGGCCGCCGCGAGACCCGCCGCTGCGATCAGGGCCAGGGGCCAGCCGCTCGTCTCGTTCGGCCAGCCGACCTGCTGGCTGAGAACGACAAACCCGATCAGCACGACAGCGAACACGGCGGCCGCCGTCAGCAGTTCCGAGGGTGTGATCGCAAACCGGTTCATGTGTTGCTCCCTGAAGTGTGACCCGCTGTGCGGGGTCTCGGTCGCATCTTGAGCGCAACGAACGTCCGGTGTCCGCCCAGCCTCGTCAAAGCGCACAGAGGGCGGTGCTCACCTCTGCCGAAAGGCCGAACGCTGTCCTCTGGCGTTGCCGGTGGTCACCTCTTGTTCCCATTGACGGCCCGGTCATTTCTTGAAAATAATAGACAGATTTCTTGGTGTCCATGCAACATTGAATGCGCGGTCACGGTATGCGCCAAAAAGCATCCGCAAAAACCGAGCCCGTCGGCTAGCGTCATAGGGTCTTATACAGGCCCAGAAACAAACAAGGTTAAGACAAGACCCAACAGCACAAAATGGCAGGCGGGGGCGTGAAATGGACCTGTTCGAGCGATTTCTGGGGTTTCTGGCACGGCGCACGGAACGCATCCGGGTCTGGCACCATTGGCCCTTTCTGCTGGGCTTGGCCATTGTCGTCGGCCACCGCGTCAACCTGCGTCACGAAAACCTGACGGACACCGAAACAGCACCGAAGCCGGTGCCACCGCCCGAGGATTTCGACATCCAGGGTGCGCGCACGGCCGACGGCACGTTCAACGATCTCGGCACGCCCTGGATGGGCAGCGCCCACACCCGCTTCGGCCGCAATCTGCCACTGTCGGCGACCTACGCCGAGACCGGCGAGACGCTGATGGACCCCAGTCCGCGCCTGGTGTCGCGGCGGCTGCTGGCGCGCGGCGAGTTCGCGCCGGTGCCGCACCTGAACCTTCTGGCCGCCGCCTGGATCCAGTTCATGGTCCACGACTGGCTGGGTCACGGCAAGAACGACAAGACCGTCAAGCACGAGATCCCCCTGGAGGAGCACGACGACTTCCCCATGCGGCCGATGACCGTGCTGCGCACCCGGCCGGATCCCGACACCAACCCGCAGGACGAGGGGCGTCCGAGCACCTTCCGCAACGTCGAGACCCATTGGTGGGATGGATCGCAGATCTATGGCTCCGGCGCCGAGCGCCTGCGCCAGGTGCGCGGCGGTGTCGATGCCAACGGGCAGCCGTCCGACGTTCTGCCGGACGGCAAGCTGGCGATCGACGACAAGGGCCATCTGCTGGTGGATCCGACCACCAAGGAGCCCAACCTCGAACTGAGCGGCGTGAATGGCAACTGGTGGGTCGGGCTGTCGGTGCTGCACACCCTGTTCACCCGTGAGCACAACGCCATCGTCGACCGCCTGCGCATCGACCACCCCCAGGCCAGCGGCGAGTGGCTGTTCCAGAAGGCGCGGTTGGTCAACGCCGCCCTGATGGCCAAGATCCACACCGTGGAATGGACGCCGGCGCTGATGGACTCGCCGGTCGGCCGCATGGCCATGCGCGGCAACTTCTGGGGCCTGACGGGCGAGCACATCGTCAACGCCTTCGGCCGGCCGTCCGACAGCGAGGTGATCGCTGGCATTCCCGGCTCGCCGCAGGACCACCACGGCGTGCCCTACGCCATGACCGAGGAGTTCACGGCGGTCTACCGGTTGCACTCGTTGCTGCCGGATGGGGTCAAGGTCCGCCGCCACACCGACGACAGCGCAATCGTCGAGAAGAGTCTGCTTGACCTCGCGTTCGGCAAGACCCGCGAGATCTACGACAGCGCATCGTTCCCCGACGTGCTGTATTCGCTGGCCACGAGTCACCCTGGCGCGCTGGTGCTGAACAACTTCCCCAACAGCCTGCGCCGGCTGGAAAAGAAGGCCGACGAGTCGATCGTCGTCGACCTTGCGGCCGTCGACATCCTGCGCGACCGCGAACGCGGCGTGCCGCGGTTCAAGGAGTTCCGGCGCCTGATCGGCATGAAGCCGCCGGAGACCTTTGCCGACATCACCGACGACGCGGATTGGCAAAAGGCCCTGAAGGAAGTCTACGGTACCGTCGACAAGGTCGACCTGCTGGTGGGCACGCTGGCCGAGGCGCGCTCGGCGCGGGGCACGCCGTACCGGTTCGGGTTCTCCGACACGGCCTTCCGCGTCTTCATCGTCATGGCCTCGCGCCGCCTGAAGAGCGACCGCTTCTACACCGACGACTTCCGCCCCGAGATCTACACCGAGGCCGGCTTCCGCTGGGTGCGCGACAACACCCTGTCGACGGTGATCCGGCGCCACTGTCCGGAACTGGCCGACCGGTTCGCCGACGCGCGCAACCCGTTCTTCCCCTGGGCCAAGGCGCAGAGGTGAGGCCATGACACGGCGGATCCGCATCCCGTTCCTGATCGACCTCATCCGGGTCAACGACGCGGCGACCATCCGCGCGGTGGCGGACGAGGTGGCGCTGGACCGCGGGTTTGAGCCGCCGCTCGGGCCGCTGGTCAACCGGCACGTCTTCCGCCGCGTGCGCGGCGCGTTGCAGGCGCCGGACGGGCCGCTGCCGTCGCTGCGCCGCCGCGACGACACGGTTCGGCAAGAGGCACAGGCCGCCCTGACGGCCCGCCTGGAGGGCGATCCCGCCGACCTGCTCGACGACGAAACCCTGGACAAACTGGCCGCCCGCGTGCGCGGCGCGGGCGGGGAGGCCGGCCCGCTGGCGCAGCAACTGATCGGGCGCCTGTTCCGGGCGGACTATACCGCCACGGCCGAGACCTGGGACGCCGCGTGGGTGGTTCAGACCACCGCGCAGAGCAACAATGTCGTCCGCTACTGGCTGTGGCTGCTGACCGGGCGCATCACCCGGGCGCAAAAGGTGCTGTCGGACGCCGTGTCCGGCGACGCGGCCGGCGTCCACGCCACGGGCATCGCCGTTCACAACCTTGTCGACAGCATCGAGCGGCTGGCGGCCCTGTACCGCGACGAATACCTGCGAACGACCACCAGTACGGACGAGGTGATCGCCCGCGCGCTGCTGGCGCCGCCGACCACCCTGCGGCAGGCGACGCGGCACGCGGATTGTCTGGCCGGATCGCTGCGCCCCGGCACGCTGGTCACCTTCTCCAGCCGCGAGGCGGGCACCAAGAGCCTGGATCCGCGCGTGGTCTTCATGCGCGACTCCTGGAGCGCGTGCCCGGCCCACGCGCTGGTGCCGGCCATGATCGCGGCGGTGTGGACCCGCGCCGTCGCCGGGCAGGGGAGGGCGGGCGCATGAGCGACGACATGATCTTCTCGCCCCTGGCCTTCCGCTCGCTGACGCTCAAGAACCGGGTGCTGCGCTCCAACATCTCCGGCCGCTTCGACAACGAGGACGGTTCGCTGACCCAGACCCGGATCAATTGGGAGACCAAGTTCGCCGCCGGTGGCGTCGGTGGCATCATCTCGTCCTACGTGCCGGTGCTGATGGAAGGGCGCATCATCGCCGGCTACGCCACCATCCACCGCGACGACTTCATTCCGTTGTGGCGGAGCCTGGGCGAGGCCGTGCACGCGCACGGGGCCAAGTACATCGTTCAGCTCAGCCACTCGGGCCGGCAGATGGACCTGCCCGGCGTGCACAACCAGCACCAGCCGACGCCCAGTTCGACCAGCCAGCCGGAAACGCTGCACGGATTCCTGTGCCGGGCCATGGGCGCGGGCGAGATCCGCCAGTTGGTGCAGGCGTTCGCCCGCGCCGCCTGGCGGGCGCGCGAGGCCGGGCTGGACGGAGTCGAGTTGCACGCGGCCAACGGCTACCTGTTCACCCAGTTCCTCAGTTCCGGCATCAACGACCGCAAGGACCTGTACGGCGGGTCGCTGCGCAACCGGGCGCGCTTCCTGCTCGATGTCATCGCCGCCATCCGCGAGACGGTCGGGCGCGACTTCCACCTGCAGGTCAAGCTCAGCGCCGTCGACCACAACAACATCATCCCGTGGGAAGGCAAGGGCAACACCCTGGCCGACACGGTGCAGGTGGCGCGCTGGTGTGAGGCGGCGGGGGCGGACGCCCTGCACGTCTCGACCGGGTCGCTGTTCCCGCATCCGCTGAACCCGCCGGGGGACCTGCCGCTGGAGGTGCTGGCGGTCACCTATGACGCCATGATCTCGTCCGGCATTCATGGGTTCCGGAATTTCCTGCTGTTCCGCTATCCGGCGCTGCGGCCGATCTTCCGCTGGCTGTGGTTCCGGCTCAAGGGCGACCGCGACAACGAGGCCATCAGTCTGAACGAAGCCCGGGTGATCAAGCAGGCGGTCTCGATCCCCGTGATCAGCACCGGCGGTTACCAATCGGCCTCGGTGGTGCGCGGCGCGCTGGAACGCGGCGACATCGACGCCGTGGCCATCGCCCGTTCGCTGGTGGCCAACAACGACCTGGTGGAGCACTGGCGCGCCGGTCTGGAGCAGCCGCCACGCCCCTGCACCTACTGCAACAAGTGCCTGCTGAACGCGCCGAAGAACCCGATGGGCTGCTACGAGGAGAGCCGCTACGACAGCCGCGAGCAAATGCTCGACGAGGTGATGTCCATCTATCGCACGCGGGGCGCGTTGGCGATCCCGCCGGTTGACGGAGCCGCCGCATGACCCCGGGCGCGCCCATCACCGCCGTCGAGGTGGAACTGGCGCGGCGCCGGCGGTGGCGGCGGTGGATCGTCGCGGCCGTGGTCCTGGTCGTGCTCGTCGCCCTGGTGGTGCTGTGGGTGGTGGCCGGGGCGGCGCTGCGCCTGACCGACGAGTCGACGCCCCGGTTCGACGATCCGGTGGAGCACTTCATGCACGGTTCCATCGGCGCCGAGCCGGCCAGCGGCCTGCCCTACAAGCTGTGGGCGGTCCTGCCCGACCTGTTCCCGGAAGCGTTCGAGGGCCGCCCGGACTACACCGCGTTCGGGTTCCTGTACGACACCGACGACCCCGACCAAGGCGACCTGCCGATCGGCATTTCCCGCCGCCGCGCGTTTGGAGTCGAGGTGGTGTGGTTCAACTGCGCGGTCTGCCACACCGGCACCTATCGCCTGGACGCCGAGGCGGAGCCGGTGATCGTCCCCGGGATGCCCTCCAACAACCTGGATCTGTACGGATTCGTCGCCTTCCTGCTGGACATCGCCGACGACCCGCGCCTCGCCACCGAGCCCGTGCTGACAGCGATCGAGGCGAGCGGGCAGTCGCTGGGTCTGCTCGAACGGGTGTTCTGGACCAATGTGGTGCTGCCGCAGGTGCGCGAGGGCCTGCTGTTCCGTCAGGTCCGTCTGGGGCCGCTTCTGGCGGAACAACCGGCCTGGGGACCGGGGCGCGTGGACACGTTCAACCCGTACAAGGTCGTCTCGCTGGTGCCGCCGATCAGGCCGCTGACCGAGGACGAGGCGGTCGGCGCGGCCGATTTCCCGTCCATCTTCCTGCAGGGGCCGCGTGCCGGCATGTCCCTGCACTGGGACGGCAACAACCCGTCGCTGGCCGAGCGCAACCTGTCCGCTGCCCTGGGGGCGGGCGTGACGCCGGAAACCGTCGACCACGCGGCCATTGAGCGGGTGGCGGACTGGCTGTTGACCCTGCCGCCGCCGCCCAGCCCGATCGAGACCGACGACGCACTGGCGGTCGAGGGACGCGCGCTCTACATGGACCACTGCGCGGCCTGCCATGGGTACCTGGCCGAGGACGGCACGTACCGGTTCGAAGGCGAACACCTGGGGCAGGTGGAGCCGATCGACCGCATCGGCACCGACCCGGGCCGCCTGGACTCGTACACGCCGGCCTTCCGCGAGCGGCAGCTGAGCGACCTGTTCGCCGGCACGCCCTATCACTTCCGGCACTTCGTCAAGACCGACGGCTACGCCAACCATCCCCTGGATGGGCTATGGCTGCGTGCGCCCTACCTGCACAACGGATCGGTGCCGACGCTGGCCGACCTGCTCCTGCCGCCCCACGAGCGGCCGGTTGCCTTCGTGCGCGGCTTCGACGTCGTGGATCAGGACCGTGGCGGGTTTGTCGCGCCGCCCTGCGATCCGGACGGCACCGCCCCGGCCGAGGGGTTCTGCTTCGATACCCGGCTGCCCGGCAACGGCAGCCAGGGCCACGTCTATGGAACAACCCTGAGCGAGGCGGAGCGGTCCGCCCTGCTCGCGTACCTGCTGAGATTCTAAGGAGTCACTTCAATGGTCAAGTCGACGACCTTTGGGACGGGGAGGCCGCGGACATGACGGACTCGCTTTCGATCGGCTGGACCCGCGCCCAGGCCGACAACGCCTACAAGACTCACCGCCGCCTTCTCGCGGTCAACCTCGTGCTGCAAAGTGTGGCCGCCGTGAGCGTGCTGATCACGCCGGCCTGGCTGCTCGGCATTCTTGGCTTGACGGTGACGGCCGAGGTCGAGGCCTGGGCGCGCGTCTGGGCGATGATGGTCCTGATCGTCAGCGCCTTCCAGATCCCCGGCTGGCTCAACCCCGTCTACAACCGCCTGCCCCACGTGATCGGCGTCCTCGCCCGCGCAGCCCTGGCCATCTTGTTCCTGATCCTGGGGGGTGGGTTCGTGTGGATGGCGCTGTTCGACGGCGGGTTCGCCGTGGCGCTGTACGTGACCTACCGCCGCTTGGTGATCGCCGAGTTGCAGACCCGGCCATGAGGGCAGAGCGACGTCTCTTGGGTGGGATGGAGCCCCCTTCCGACGGCTTCAGTGCGTCTGGACACTGGTTCCATACCGCCCGACGAAAAGGTTGGCGTTTTCGTCGGGCGGCCAACGCGCCTCTGGCGTCACTTCGCGACGCCAGCTTCACCAAAATGGCGCCGGCGGGCCGAAGCCCCGGAGCCGCGCCCCCGAACGTGTAAATTGGCCTGGCAAAATGACCCCCAATAGGCTGGGCGTCATTCCACGAAAAAATTAGTATAATGAATTCTTCCCCATAGATAGGGGTCAACGGGGCGCCGATCCAGGGGTCAGCCGCCGCGCCGATTTCCAATCGGTGGCAACTGATACCGTCCGACGAATGAACTGACTTGATTCGTCGGCCGGCCGGCGCGCCCCTGGCATCGCTTCGGGATGCCAGCTTCAACCAAAATGGGGCCGGCGCCCACGGCGCCGCTTCGCGGCGCCGACAAAGTTTGGCCGCCCTTTGGGTGGCCGGGGCTGCGGAGCCGCGCGCCCCCATGGGGCGCTGCGGCGAAAAAAACAAAGACTCGGCATCACCGGCGCCCAGAAGCGACCAGCCGGACGAGTCAATCCAATCGTCGGGCGGTTTTAGCCCGCGTGCGCCTGCTCCCACGCCGCCAGCCAGGCGTCGAACTCCTCCGCCGGCATGGGCTTGGCGACCACATAGCCCTGTACCATGTCCACGCCCAGCGACGCCACGAGGTCCCAGTCCTCCTGGGTTTCGGCGCCCTCGGCCACGGTGCTCATGCCCAGGCTCCTGGCCAGGCCCACACTGGACTCCAGGATGGCCCGCGCCGCCGGGTCGCGCGCCGCGCCGAAGACGAACGCGCGATCGATCTTCAGTTCGTTGAAGGGAATGCGCTTGAGCTGCTCCAGCGACGAATGCCCCGTGCCGAAGTCGTCGATGGACAGGGACACGCCTTTCAGCCGCAACCGGGCCAGGATCTCCAGCGAACTGCGCAGGTCGCGCATCAGGCCGGTTTCCGTCACCTCCAGAACAATGTGCGACGGGTCCAGGCCATTGCTGGCCGCCGTCTCCACGATCATCTGCGGCAGGTCGAAGCGCGTCAGCGAGTCCACCGAGATGTTGACCGCCACCTTGATGTCCCGCCCCTCGGCCAGCCAGCGGCCGCCCTGCTCGGTGGCCTTGGCGAACACGGCGTCGGTCAGGGCGGCGATCAGGCCGGTATCCTCGGCCACCGGCACGAAGGCCATCGGCGGGATCAGACCCCGGTCGCGGTGCCGCCAGCGGACCAGGCTTTCCACGCCCACCACCTTCCGGTCGCGGATGCGAACCTTGGGCTGGAAGTAGACCAGCAGTTCGTCGCCGTCGATGCCGCGGCGCAGATCGTCCTCGCCGATGCGGTCGACGGCCTGCCCGGCGTGACGGGGCAGCGCCGGCGCGTGGTCCAGGCTTTCCAGTACGGCGGCCAGCTTGGCCGGCGTGATGGGCTTCGACAGCGCCCCCAGCACATGCAGGCCGTGGGCGTTGGCCAGGTTCTTGGCGGTGCTCAGAACGCGCTGATCCTCGCCGCTGATGAGCACGATGGCGCCGGCGAAGCCCGTCTGCGTCAGGTGGCGCAGGAACTCGACCCCGTCCATCCCCGGCATGTTGAGATCGCACAGGATCACGTCGGTTCCCTCGGACTTGACGCGATCCAGGGCCGCGTGCCCGTCCTCGCACAGTGTGACCGAGGTCGCGCCCAGCCCCTTGAGCACGCGGCTGATGAGCTTGCGCATGAACACTTCGTCGTCGACGACCAGGAACGCCAGCGACGACAGCGACTGAGGGGTCAGTGGCATGGACGTCTCTCCAGGACTATGGCCGTTGGCGGGGTCCGACCCATCGGGTCCGTCGGCGAGCGCGTCGGCCAGGTGCCGCACGTGCTCCTCGATCCGGGCGAACACCTCCCCCAGGCGGGTCTGCAGGGTGGCGACAGCGGCCCAGTCCCTTGCTTCGCAGGCCTTGATCATCGCCTTCGCCGTGTGTGCGAGGGCCTCGGCGCCGATCGCGCGTGCCGACGATTTGAGCTTGTAGGCGGCGCGGATGATGTCGCTGGCGGCCTGGTCGGCGATGGCCGCGTCGATGTCGGCGAGCAGGTCGCGCGCCGGGGCAATGAACTCCGTCAGGATCAGGTCGACCGCCTCGGCATCGCGGCCGAAGACCGCCAGAAGCGCCGCGCTGTCGACGATCCGGTCATCGTCCGCGCCAAGGTCTGGGGCCTCCTGTTCCGCCGGTCGCGACGTCCCGCTGATAAAGGCTTCGACCGTGGCGAAGGCGGGCGCGATGGCCGGCGCGATGGCCTTGACCCGGGGCAGGTCTCCCCCCTTGCCGGCCAGTTCCACCTCCTGGCAGAGATCGGCCAAAGCGGTGGCGCCGATGGCCCGCGCGGCTGATTTCAGCTTGTGGGCGGCATCGCCCGAGACCTGCGCCTGATTGGCGGCCACGGCCGCCATGATCTCTTCGATGATGGCGCGGGCCGGGTCCACGAACTCGTTCATCACCTCGCGGATGGCCTCCGCGTCGTCGCCGAACACATCGCGCAGGACGGCCGGGTCAAGGGGCGAGACCCCGCCCGCGCCGGCTTCGGCGCCCGCCGGCGGGTCCTCCGGCGGATCGGCGGCACCCTCGTCGTCCCCGGCGTCGGGGGCCGCCAACGCGCTGGCGGGCATCCACTTGGCGAGCAGAGCCTTCAGCTTGCGCATCTCCAGGGGCTTGGTGAGATAGTCGTCCATGCCCACGGCCAGGCAGCGGTCGGCCTCGCCCTGCAGGGCGCTGGCGGTGATGGCGACGATCGGCAGGGGGGCGCCGTCGGCGTTGGACAGTCCGCGCTCACGGATGGCGGCCGTCAGGGCGAACCCGTCCATGCGCGGCATGTGGCAGTCCGTGAGCAACAGGGCATGACTGCCGTTTTCCAACGCCTCCAGCGCTTCCTGCCCGTCGCCGGTCACCTGGCAGGCGAACCCGAGTTGGTCCAACTGGCGACGGATGACGTCCTGACTGGTCACGTTGTCCTCGGCCACCAGGATGAGTTGACCGGCGGCGCGCGCCTGGTCGACCGTGGGCGCCTTGCGGCGGCGACGGGCATTGGCCGCATTGTCTTGCTGGTGTTCGATGTCCGGGCTCATCCGTCCGGTCGCCACGGCGATCGCCCGCAGGACTGTCGAGCGCAGGATGGGCGCGGACTGCACCGCGACCACGTTCCCGGTCGGCGCGACGCGCCCGGTCGCCAGCCGATCCGGGGTGAGGTAGACGAAGCGGGTGGGAGCCTGTTCCTGGATCGCGGCCAGCACGGCATCGGCCGTCGCCCCGCCCAGCGTATCCGACACCACCACGGCGTCGGGTGGCGCGGCGGCCGCTTCGAGGTCGGCGAGCGAGGCCAGGCGGACGACGGTCGCCCCGCGCGCCGTGCCGTAGCGTTCGATGGTGTCCGCGTCGTCAGGGTCGCTCACCAGGCACCCAAGGCGCACGCCGGTGAGGTCCGGGTCCTCGTCATCGGCATCCGCCAACACCGGCAGGGGCAGCGTCACCGTGAACGTCGAGCCCTCGTCCAGCGTGCTCTGGACGTCGATGGCGCCGCCCATCATGGTGGTCAGCGTGCGGCACACCGACAGGCCCAGCCCGGTGCCGCCGAAGCGGCGGGTGGTGGACTGGTCGGCCTGGGTGAAGGGCTGGAACAGCTTGGCGATCGTCTCTGCCGACATGCCGATGCCGTTGTCGGTGATGGCGATGACGATGAGGGCGCGCGCGCCCTGACCCTCGCCGGCGTCGGGCTCGATCGCCTTGAGGTCCACCCTGACGCGGACGCGGCCCTGGTGATCGTCCGTCGTCTGGGTGAACTTGATCGCGTTGCCGGCCAGGTTGAACAGGATCTGGCGCAGCCGCACCTGGTCGCCCAGCACCCGGGGCGGAATCGCGGGATCGACGAACAGGGACAGCGTGACCGCCTTCTTGGCGGCGTTGGCCAGCAGGGTTTCGATCACGCCTTCAACGGTATCACGCACCGAGATGGGGACGGATTCCAGGTGCAAGCGTCCCGCCTCGATCTTCGAGTGATCGAGAATGTCGTTGATGATTTGCAGCAGCGCGAAGGCGGACTCGCGCACGGTGTTCATCATCGTGCGCTGGTCCATGCTCAGGGTGGTTTCCAGCAGCAGATCGATCATGCCGACGACGCCGTTCATGGGCGTGCGGATTTCATGGCTCATGGCGGCCAGGAAGTTCGACTTGGCGCGGTTGGCGGCCTCGGCCCGGTCGCGCAGCATGTCGGCGCGTTTGCGCTCCTCGGCCAGGTCGAACATCATGTTGAGCGCGGCGCGGCGGGCCTGCCCGAGTTCGTCGACCCGGGTGGACAGTTCGCGCTCCATCCGTTTGCGGTCGGAAATGTCGGTGGAAATGCCGCAGATGCCCTCGGCCACGCCCGTCGAGTCAGGCAGCGGCACCCGCCGGGACAACAGGACGGTTTCCGCGCCCCCATCGCCGGCCCCGGTTGGGCACGGTTCCTCGTTTTCCAGCGGGCGGTTCGTCGCCATCACGGTCTGATCGTTGTCCCGGTACTGACGGGCGAGGTCCTCGGGGAACAGATCCAGGTCGGTGCGCCCGATCACCTGCTGGCGCGGCCGGCCGAAGCTGGTTTCCCATTGCCGGTTGACGAAGATGTACCGGCCGTCCCGATCCTTGGCGTAGATCAGCGCCGGGCTGTTTTCCAACACCCCTTCGAGCAACTGCCGACTGCGATGCAGCGCCTGTTCGTCCTGCTTGCGCCGGGTGATGTCCCGGCAGATCCCGAACAGGCCGACGACCCGCCCCGCCTTGTCGTGCAGAAGCTGCTTTTTCACGTCCATCCAGTGTGACGTGCCGCCTGCGCTGGTCCACTTCTGCACCTCGTCGAGGGACGTCAACGTGCCGTCAAGCAACAGGCGCTCCTCGGCCAGGGTCACGTCGGCGTGATCGGGCGGCAGCAGATCCTGGTCGGTCCGTCCGAGCAGGTCGCGCCAGGAGGGATGCCCGGTAAAGGCGGCCAGGGTCTGGCTTGCCGCCTGGTAGCGGTGCGCGGTGTCCTTGATGAGCACGAAGTCGCTGGTGTTCTCCAGCAGGGCGACGAAGTTGCGGGTCTGGGCGGCCAGGGCGCTGACGTCGCGGCTCCAGATCAACAGCAGGTCCGTCTCGTCGCGCCGCGCGCGCGAGATGGTGACCTCCAGATCCAGCCAGACGCCGGCGCGGGTTTTCTGACGGGCCTCCAGGTTGATGGACGGGGCCGTCTCCAGGGTTTCGAAGAACGCTTGCACGCTTGGCAGGTCCAGAGTCTCGTCCAGCGCGCTGGCCTCCATGCCCACCAAATCCGCGCGCGCGTAGCCGAGCCGCTGGCAGACGGCGTTGTTGACGTACTCCAGGCGGCCATCGTCGACCCGCACCCACATGATCCCGTCGATGGCATTGTCCATCGCGGCTTGCGTGAAGCGCAGACGATCCTCCGTTTCCCGCCGTTTGGTGATGTCGGTGAAGGAGCCGCCCACGCGGGTCGCCCGCCCCTGGTCGTCGCGCACCGCACCGGCGCGCTGCTGCACCCAGATATAGTCTCCGGCCTGCGTGGCCAGACGGCATTCGATGTCGAAGGGAACATCGCGGTCCAGGTGCGCCTGAAACGCCGCCCGCACCCTCTCCCTATCATCGGGGTGGAGCAGGGCGACCAGGGTCTCGAACGTGTTGGGGACCGTCTCGGGGTCGTAACCGAGCATCTCCAGGCAGCGCGGCGACAGCCAGTCCTCGCCGCGTTCGAAATCGCGGATCCACACCGCGTCGCCGGTGCCCTGGACCGCCAGGGCGAACCGCTCCTGGCTCTGGCGCAGGTTTGTCTGGGTGGTGCCCAGGTCGCGGATCATCTCGTTGGCCGAGCGGCCCAACGCGGCGAACTCGGAAAACGACAGGCGCGACAGATCAATCGGCGTGTAGGTGCGCGACGCGTCCCGGAAAAAGCTGAGGAACAGGTCCATGTTGCGCAGCATCAGGGCGCGGCCGCGCCAGACCAGGGCAGCGGTGGCCAGCGCCATGAGCAGCATCACCAGCAAGGTCTGCAGGATGGCGACCCGCACGTTCCGGGCAACCGAAGCGCGAATGGCGGACAACTCTTTCTGAACCGCGTCGAGACGAACGGTCGCGCTGACCGCCCAGTCCCACGCCGGAACGCCCTGGACGTAGCTCAGGTGTGGTCCCTCGCCGGCGGCTGAACCCGACCCGAGGTCGTATTGCAGGAACCCGCCGCCCTTCTTGGCGATGCGGATCGAGGCCCTGACGAAGCTGAACCCGGTGCTGTCGGCAAGGTAGAGGATGTTGGTGCCCTGCGCGCGGCCCAGCAACGCCTCGCCGTCCCACCGCACGATCCGGATGCTGTCGATCTCGGGCATCACGAAGGCGCGGATGTCGCTCAGGACGCGTTCCTGGATGTCGTTTTCGACGTCCGCCACGTACTCGCCGCTGCCGATGACCCAGTCGAACGGCGCGAACAGCTTGACGTAGGCGACCTTGTTGAACAGCCGCTCCGTCGCCTTGTTCGGATGGCGCCAAGCGTATCGGTAGAATCCCTCTTCGCGCCGAAGGGCGAGGTCGATCATGCCGCCGGTCAGTCGATCGACGGGCGAGCCGCTGTTGTCCCGGACCAGGGTTCCCTCCAACTCCGGGTTGGCTGGCGCCAGTTGGTCGATCCCGTCGATCCCCAGGGCGAAAATGTACCCTCGTCCGTTGTTGAACCGGATAGGCCGCAGCGCCTCGCGCACCATGCCCTTGATTTCATCGAGGGAGTGCGTGTCCTTATAGGTTTCGTAGAGGTGACGCGCGACGGCGACCGCTTCCGTCGTGCGCGCGCGGACCATGGCCCGGACCCGCTGGTCGGTATCCTGGCGCGCCGAGTCAATGCGACGAACGATCTCGTGCACGGCATCGCGCACCTGTTCGCGCTGGCGGTCCAGAAAGGCGGCCTGCGCCAGTGAGACCTCGCGGTCCCGGGCCGACAACTCGTTGAGGATCTTCATTCCGCCGGTCAGCATGATACCGATGAGCGCGACGCCCAGCAGCACCGCCGAGGCCAGGCCGATCAGGGACGGCCGCCATCGGTCCGTGCCGGTCGGCACGCCGCCCAGGGCCTCATGCGTGTCACGGGGGGGCATGGGCGGCATCCCTAGTCGGCGATCTGATACGGGGGATTGTCGCCCAGGCGCGCGGTCAGGGCGTTGATCTCCCGCTTGAGGGTGATCATGCGCAGTTCCCGGCCGACGGCGATGCGGCTGAACTGCTCAAGCTCCAGCATTTTCGCCCTGACCTCGTCCTCGGCCCGCTTCCGTTTGGTGATGTCGAACACCCAGGCGAAAAAGGACTCTCCATCCGGCGTCGGGACGAGGGTCAGCAGGGCGTCGACCGTGCTGCCGTCCGCCCGCCGCAGCACGATCTCTTCGTTGAAGACGGTCTCGCCGGCGGCGGCCCGAGCCATGACGGCGTCGCGCTGGGCCGGGTCCTCGTAGAAATCGCGCGGATGGGTCTCGACCATCTCCTCTGGCGTCAGGCCCAGCATCGAGGCGGCGGCCGTATTGGCGAAGGACAGGTGTCCGGCCGCCGTGACGATGGTGGTGCCGACCGGCGACGTCTCCAGAATGGCGCGCAGGGTCTTTTCCTTTTCGTGGATGGCCTGCTCTGCGGCCTTCTGTTCCGTGATGTCGTAGACCCAGCAGAAATGGCTGCCTTGCGTTCCCGCCGGGATGAGCGTCACCAAGGCGGTCAGGGCATGGCCGTCGCGCCGGTGCAGGGTCACCTCGTGGTCGCGGATGGGTTCGCCGGCACGCAGGTGCTCCAGGAACAGCTGCTCGTCGCCGGTGTCGGCGTAGTACGAGGCCATCGAGGTCTCGTTGAGATCGTCCCTGTCGACGTCCAGCAGTGCCGCCATGGCGGCATTGGCGAAGGACAGGGACCCGTCGCGCTGCACCATGCCGGCCCCGACGGGCGAGGACTCCAGAATGGCGCGCAGGGTTTCCTCGTTGCGGCGCAACGCGTCCTCGGCGAGCTTGCGCTGGGTGACGTCCAGGAGCATTCCGTCCCATCCCCAACGCTCCTCGCCGCGCGGGTAGGCGCGCGCCGCGAGTTCGATCCATCGCGTTCCGCCGTCGGTGTCGATCACCCGGAAGGTGTGATGCAGGACGCTGTCGCCGGCTGACAGGCGCCGGAACTCGGCCTCAAGGTCGGGCCGGTCCGCCGGATGCACCCGGTCCAGGAGTGGATGGGCGGCGTCCGCGTCCGCGTCCGCGTCCGTGCCGGGATCCGGCCCGTCCCCCGAAAAACCGAACACGGCCTGCATGTCCGGGCTGGCGTACTCGATACGGGGGCGTCCGTCGGCACAAATCTCGAACTGCACCACCATGGCGGGGAGGTTCGCCGTCAGGTTCTGGAACCGGTCGGACTGGCGGCGGTTTTCCTCCAGGGCCTTGGTCAGCGCCTCCTCGGCCTTCATCCGGGCCGTGATGTCCGAGAAGATGGACACGAACCCGCCGCCCTTGATGGGGCCGCGGCGGACATCGACGAACCGGCCGTCGGGCCGGCGGCGTTGCATCTCGCAGGGTTCGAAGCGGGCGGCCTCCTCCATCTGCCGCGCGAAGATCGCCTCCGGGTCGCCCTCGCCAAATTCCTGTCGGGCCACGTCGTGTTGCACGAACGCGGCGTACTTCGTGCCGGGTTGGGCCAGGGCTTCGGGATAGTCGCGGATCTCAAGGAAGGGACGGTTCCAGGCGATCAGGTTGAGGTCCTTGTCGAACGCGGCGACGCCGACGGTCATGCTGTCCAGCACGGCCGTGACGAGATCGCGCTGGCGCTGCACCTGACCGGTCTTCTCGTCCACCGCCCGCACGAAGTGCTCGAAGCTGTGCGCCATGTCGGCGATTTCGTCGCCGCCGCCGATGTCGAGCGGCGGGCGGTGACCGTGGACATGGTCCTGCATGACCGCGCGAACCCGTCGCATCCGCCGCAGGACCTGAGTGTTGATATAGATCAGGCCGGCGACCGCCAGCAGGATCGACAGGATCGACGCCGCCAGCAGCACGGGCGTGCGGGTCATCACCGTCTGTTCGATGTCGGTGATGCCGACGCGCGTGCGATCCGCGATCCCATGGGTGAGGGCCGTGATGTGGTTGATCAGGCGGTCCAAGGCGACCAGACGCTTGACCGCGATCCGGATTTGCAGGTCGAGCCGCAGGGCCTGCAGGCGGGTCTCGAACACCGGTCGCAGGTGCGCCCGGACTTTCAGAAGCGCGGTGCTGACCGGCCGGTTCACGCTCGGGTCGGCCAGGAACCGATTGAGCAGCGACTCGAACCGGTCCCGATGGGCGGCCACCTGCGCCGGGCGGGTCGACAGGATCGCGGTCTCGGCCTGATCGACGATCTGCAGGAGCGCCACCATCTCCGGCTCCGGCGGCGCATTGGTGGGGCGGTCGGACGCGCCCTCCGCGCCAGGAGCATTCCCGTCGTCCGTCGCCACGGCGCGGACGATCCGGCGGGCATCGACCAACGAGCTCGCCGCCTCCCGCACGCGGACATCGAGGGTCTCGCGCTGGAGCATCAGGCCGTGCAGGTGCACGATGGCCTGTTCGACAAGCTCGACGTTGCGGTGCGCCGCCGCCTTGTCGTCGCCCCCCACCAGGTCGGGGTCCAGCTCGTCGATGGCCGCCTGCAGTGCCTCGGCGTTGTCGCGCACCGCGAACAGAAGCGTTTCCAGCTCGAACGATCCCGTCGCGTTGGGAATCTGGTGGGCGAGGCGTTCGATTTCCCGCGCCAGATCCTTGATGACGTCGGCCTGGGCAAACGTGGGCAAAACCCGGTCGGTCAGGGGCGTAATGCGGGCCGTCATCTGATGGAACGACAGCACGGACACGACGGACGACACCAGGATAAGGATCAGCATCCCCCCCATGGTCATCTTCAGCGATGTGGCGACCGTCATGCGCATGTCGGCGCGCGTCCCCGTGTCTGTCGTGTCGGTCATGGCGTGGTGCCAGCGGGCTCGAACGCGTGGCCAGGGCATCCGCTGTCGGTGCTGTAGGCGTTGACCACGATGTCCCCGACCAGGATGGCGAATTCGGCCTCCGCGATGGCGCGATAGGTCTCGTCGGAAAACAGGTGGACGTTATGCTCGTCGAGCGCCCAGCCAATGCCCCCCACGGGCAGGCCGAGAACATGCGTTCCCGGCGTCCAGGTTCCTCCCGCCAGGGACTTGAGCGAGCGGAAGACGGCAATGTCGACCCGTTTCAGCATTGAGGTCAGCACATGCCCCGGGGCTTCGCCGTTCTGGTTGTAGTCGACGCCGATGGCAAAGCGTGCCTCGGTCTCGGCCGCCGCGCGGATCACCCCGGCCCCGGTATGGCCGGCCGCATGGAAAACGACATCCGCGCCGGCCTCGAACTGTTGGCGGGCCAGGCGGTAGCCTGCCTCCGGATCATGGAAGGCGGAGACATCGTCGCCCGCCATGGCCATCTCGATGGCCACGTCCGGCGTCACGGACCGCGCGCCCTGGACAAACCCACACGCGAAGCGGCGGATGAGCGGCGAGTCCCAGCCGCCGACGAACCCGACGTGATCCCGGGACGACGCTGTGGCGGCGATGACGCCCATCAGGTAGGCGCCCTCATGCTCACGGAAGACCAGCGACTGCACGTTCATCCCGAACACGGACGCATCGATCAGAACAAACCGGACATCCGGATACCGGGGCGCCAGTTCGGCGAACGCCTGCTTGTAGGAAAAGCCGACGCCAATCAGCGCGGTATACCCCTGCTCCAGCGCGCGTTGCGCCTGGTGGGCCAGGGGCATCGGCGCCGAATCGTCAGCCGAGGCGAGGGCGAATTCCGCCACCGGCTGGCCGGTCAGGGTGGTGAACGCGTGCGCGCCGGCCAGGGCCATGTCCACGAACCCGCCGCCCGCGTCGTGAGGGCGAGACCGGTCTTCATCAAGCAGAATGGCCGGGCGGAAGTCCGACTCGGCCGCCGCCGCCGGCCGGACCGGCCCGGACAGGCTCAGCACGCAGACCAGAACCAGCAGAGGCAGCAGACGCATGGGCCGTTGATCCTTCCGCGCGACCGTGGGTGACCGACCCGACGCCCCGCCCGGCTTCTGGACAGCCTGCTGGACTGGTCCATAAAAAGCCATGAGTGGACGGGGTGGTACACCCCTCCAAACGCAATATCCACGAAGCGTCACACTGACGGCGTCGCGAACGCGTCGTTGCGTCGATGGCACGCCCCAGTCACTCCCGGCGGCTCAGGCGATTCCCCGTCGGCGTATGAACGCCTCAAGGGTTTTCATCTCCTCGTCCGAGGGATCCAGGCGGATGTGCGTCAGCGTGTCGGTGCGGGCGACGACGGTCCCGTCGACGGAGCCCACGTCCGGCATGGCCACCCGGAACGACTGGCCCCGATCCAGCGGGATGACACGATCCAGGGTGCCGACGCCGCCCATGGACAATTCCTGCAACAGGCAGCTTTCCGTCCGGCCCGCGCCAAGGTCGACGGTGACCGCGAGATTGACGGTGTGCAGGGCGGCGAACATGCGGTCCTGCTCGCTGCTGGCGCGCATGATCTTTTGCAGCGAGTCCTGCATGTGCCGGACCCGCTCGCGCACGTCCTCGGCGGCGGCCTGCACGTCGTTGGAGTGCGTGCTGGTGACCTCGGCGCTGTTGGAGACTTCGGTGATGTTGCCGGCCGCGTCCTGGGTGCTGCTGCTGGCCTTTTGCGCGCTGTTGCTGATCTCGCGCGTGGCCGCCGTCTGCTCCTCGACCGCCGCCGAGACCGAGGTCGTGATTTCATTGATCTCGGCGACCACCTTGACGATGCCCTCGATGGCGGTCACGGCCTCGCGCGTGGCGGACTGCATTCCGCCGATCTGCTCGGCGATCTCCTCGGTGGCTTTCGCGGTCTGGGTGGCCAGCGTCTTGACCTCGTTGGCCACGACGGCGAAGCCCTTGCCGGCCTCGCCGGCGCGCGCGGCCTCGATCGTGGCGTTCAGGGCCAGCAGGTTCGTCTGCTTGGCGATGTCGCTGATCATGTTGACCACCTCGCCGATCTTCTCGGCGGCCTGCGCCAGGCCCTCGATTCGGCCATTGGTCTGTTCGGCCTGTTCGGCGGCGCGGTGGGCGATGGAGGTGGCGTTGTTCACCTGCTGGCTGATTTCGTGGATCGACGTCGACATCTGTTCCGACGCGGCGGCCACGGCGTCGACGTTCGAGGCCGCGTCGTGCGAGGCACCGGCGGCCGCGCCGGCGCGCTGCTGGGTGGAGACAATCGCCTGACGCATCTCCACCGCCGCGTCGTGCATCACGTCGGCCTGCCTCTCGACGACGGTGATGACGCTGCGCACCTGCTCGTCGAGCGCATTGGTCAGGGCGACCATCTCGCTCTTGACCCGGCGGGCGTTGCGCCGCTGTTCCGACGCCTGTTGCGCCTCCAGTTGCCGGCGCGCCTGGGCGTTCTCGCGGAAGGCCACCAGGGTGCGGGCGACGGCGCCGATCTCGTCGCGGCGCTGATCGTGCCGGACCTTGACGTCCAGGTTGTCCCGGAACAACTCGTCCATGACACCGGTCAGCTCGCGCAGAGGTCCGACGAGACGACGCATGACCAGATAGACGAGCAACGCCAGAACGGCGGCCAGGCCGACCATGATGAGCACCGCCAGGCGCACCGTCTCGGCCACCCGCTTTTCCAGGCTGGCCTTTGAGAACGCGATCTGAAGGCTGCCGATGGGCTCGGGCGAATCGGCATGATTGATGGGCACTTCGAGCCGGATCAGGTCGTCGGGCGCGGCCTCGTCGTCCATCGGCTGTCCGATGCTGTGGAGCCGCTTGCCTTTCTCCAGCACGGCGGCGCCGTACAGGTCGGCGTCGTCCTCCAACAGTCCGAGAAGGCGCTCCAGCTCCGCCTGGTCCAGGTTCCACATAGGGGACGACATCATTTCGGCCGACAGGGTGGCCATGTTGCGCGCCCTGGCCGTCAGGCTGTCCACCTGGTCCGCCGTCACGACACTCAGGACGCCAGCAAGAAGGAGGCCCTTGAACGCAAGGGCCAGCAGCGTGGACGCCAGCACGATTGGAAGCGTCACGGATTTGAATCGCATGGTCAGCCCCCTGGGTCCGTTGGCGGCAAAGGCCGCGACAGCCGGTTATGGTGCCATGTATGACAACGGAAGACCCGATGCGTGTTACAGATTCGAGAAGATTGCGAATAACCGAGTGCTAGAATCGAATTCATCTCTTAAATTGGTTATAAAGGAGACTGATGACTATATCGAACTGTATAGTGGCTCCCGTATCTCGAGAATCTTCCTAGGCTGAGTTTTCCATTTCCTCACTTTCGCATTAGTTGTTACACAAAAGTTTCAATGGACTTGAGCACTTCGCGCTCCATACATGCACACGAAAAGCGGTGACGTTTTCTCTTTTAACGAGCGGAGGCATTGCTATGCACAACAAGGCTGCGCGCCCTTTGGTGAATCTGGTCGCTGGTGGACTTCTTTTTGTTTGCGCCGCCGGCCCGGCCAACGCCGAAACCTTCAAGCTGACCAGCCTGGACTGGCCGCCATACTCCGGTGAGGCGCTGGACGAGGGCGGTCTGAGCGTCAAGGTCGCCCGCGCGGCCTTCGAGGCCGCCGGCCACAGCATGGAGGTGGTGTTCCTGCCCTGGCAGCGGGCCGTGGCCACCGGCCTCGGCGAGGGATATGTCGGCTACTTTCCCGAGTACTGCTCGCCGGAACTCGCCGAGGAAAAGTGCGCCTTTTCCGCCAAGATGGGATCGGGTCCCCTGGGGTTCGTGGAATCGACCTCCGCGCCCGTCGAATGGACCACGCTGGATGACCTGGCCGGGCTGGAGATCGGCACCGTGTCCGGGTACGTGAACACGCCGGAGTTCGACGCGCGCGCCGCCGACGGGCGCCTCAGCGTCCAGCCCGCCAACGACGACCTGACCAACGTCCGCAAGGTCGCGGCCGGCCGTCTCGACATCGCCGTGATCGATTCCAACGTCCTGCGCTGGCTCGTCGAGCAGAATCCGGACCTTGAGGGGCAGGTGCAGATGAACGGCACGCTGCTGGCGGACAAGGAGCTGTTCGTCTGCTTCCAGAAGTCGCCGGCGGGCGATGCCGCGCGCGAGGCCTTCAACGCCGGCCTGGGGCAGATCGATGTCCCCGCCCTGATGTCGGGGAACTAGGGCAACCTCGAGCGATCCGGACCCGATCGCCACGACGATTTGCTTGTCAATACAATTGGTTCGCGCGAACGCGGGCGGTGACGTGCACATCCTGCTCCAGGATCGTCAGCCCGGCCGTCCGTGCCCGCGCGGCCAGGGCGGGGTCCGACTCCAGGCCGGCGCCGGCGCGGATGCGCCGCCAGGGGTGCTGCAGGTCGGTGAGCCGCGATCCCTCTTTCCGTGCGGTGATGACCCAGGGGTTCCCGTCGACGCGCTCAATGCCCCGCAGCACGGCGTCCACCGTCTCGCCGAAATGCACCACCTTGGCCCCCGTCTTGGACTCAGGCAGCCGCAGCGCCCGGTTGCGGAGGTCGACATGCTCCCAGCGCAGGGTCATGATCTCGTTCAGCCGACACCCGGTCAGGGCCAGCAGGCGGATGGCGGCGATGGCCGAGGGCGTTTCCGACCCATCCTGTTCGGCATCGCGGAGAACTTCGCCAAGGGCGGCGAACTCTTCGGGCGACAGGAACCGCTCCCGCTTGCGCTCCGGGTACTTGCCCACATGGCGGCACGGATTGCTGCCGTCCGGCCGCAGGCCCCAGACCTCCGCCAGATTGAACATCTTCGACAGCACGCCCAGCGTCCGGTTGGCCTGGTAGGGAATGTGCCGCAGGGAATAATGCAGGTCGGCGATGTCGCGGCGTTCGATGTCCGTGATGCGGCGTGGTCCGAGCGCCGGGTTGATGACCAGCTCGACCGCGCGTTTGTATCCCGCCCGGTCGGCCAGACCCAAACGCCGAACCCGTGCAAGGCATCGTTCCAATGGATGACGTCCCGGGCGCCCGGCGTCAGGCTGTCTGTAAACCGGCTCGGCAAAATGACCTCCAATAGGCAGAGGGTTACTCCGCATAACATATTGACATTTATTGAGTTCCTCGCCGGCGATAGAGGTCAGGGGGGCCGATGCAGAAATCAACCGCCGCGCCGATTTCAAGACAGAAGATCCGTCTGCTGCTCTTTTGTCGGCTTGCAGTATTATTTGAAAAGACTCTTGAATTTATCGACCCAATTATCAATCTACTCGCATCTCAATTCACGTTGTTTCGCTTGGCTCAAAAAACTTGTTTTCAGACTGGAACATTTTCCGCTCACTGCCACGCCCAATAGTCACGGCACTATCAGCGGCCAGGGCCACAGCCTAGCGATTTGCGACAGCAACTTCAGCAGTCATTCTTGTCAGCGCGTTTCCGCAGCCCGCCGAGCAACCTCCGCGTGTTGCTCGGCTGTCAGGCTCTGTGCCCGCGCCCTCCCGCCTTTGATTCCCCCTGACCGCCCAAGCTCGGACATGGCGCGGTCTTAGCCGGTATCCTGCTCGCGATCCTCGATCTCACCAGTTGGGCGAGTCACTGACGGGTTCATGTCCGTGGGGCACTTCCGCCCATGTGGACCACGCGACATGGCGTGCCTCACGTTCTCTTGACGGCGAAATCGTATCGCGTACTGGACAGGCTGTGAATCCACATTGACATTGCAGGTGTCGCGCCAACCTGATGACAAGGCAGCCTAACCCATACAGTGGTGATGCCGGGGCCCGGACGCAAACACTGGATCACACGCCGGGTTTCAAACTGCCCCACTCCACGGATTTGACAGCCCCGGGCGGGACCCCTTAGATACACTGCAATGCGAAAGGGGCGCGGGTTCGCGATCGCGCCCTGAGTCCATCGAATGCCGCCAGGAAATGAACAGGGAAACGCCATGAAGGTCCTTGTCGCCGTCAAGCGCGTCGTCGACTACAACGTCAAGATCCGCGTCAAGGCGGACAAGACCGGAGTCGAGACGGCCAACGTCAAGATGTCCATGAACCCCTTCGACGAGATCGCCGTCGAGGAGGCCGTGCGCCTGAAGGAGGCCGGCACCGCCACCGAGGTGATCGCCGTCTCCATGGGGCCGCAGCAGTGCCAGGAAACCATCCGCACCGCGCTCGCCATGGGCGCCGATCGCGGCATCCTGGTCAAGAGCGACGACGAACTCCAGCCGCTGGCCGTGGCCAAGCTGTTCAAGGCCCTGGTCGAGAAGGAAACCCCCGACCTGGTGCTGATGGGCAAGCAGGCCATCGACGACGACAGCAACCAGACCGGCCAGATGCTGGCCGGGCTGCTCGGCTGGCCGCAGGCGACGTTCCTGTCCAAGGTCGCGCTGGGCGACGGCACGGCCACCATGACGCGCGAGATCGACGGCGGCCTGGAGACCATTGAGGTCAAGATGCCCTGCGTGGCCACCGTCGACCTGCGGCTGAACACACCGCGCTATGCCTCGCTGCCGAACATCATGAAGGCGAAGAAGAAGCCCATCGAGACCATCGAGGTCGGCAGCCTGGGCGTCGACGTGGCGCCGCGCCTCAAGACCCTGAAGGTCGAGGAGCCGCCGGAACGCCAGGCCGGCATCATGGTGCCCGACGTCGCCACGCTGGTGGACAAGCTGCGCAACGAAGCGAAGGTGATCTGACCATGACCATTCTCGTCATTGCCGACCACGACAACAACGCCGTCGCGCAGGCCACCCTGGCCACCCTGACCGCCGCCCACGCGATCGGCGGCGACATCACCGTGCTGGTGGCCGGCGAGGGCTGCCGCGCCGCCGCCGAGGACGCCGCCAAGCTCGACGGCATCGCCAAGGTGCTGCATTGCGACTCGCCGCTGTACGGCCACCACCGGGCCGAGCCTTTCGCGGCGCTGATCGCCGGCATCGCCAAGGACTACGACCACGTGCTGGCGCCCGCCGACACGCTGGGCAAGAACACCATGCCGCGCGTCGCCGCCCTGCTGGACGTGGCCCAGGTCTCGGACATCGCCGCCGTGGTCTCGCCCGATACCTTCGTGCGCCCGATCTACGCCGGCAACGCCTTGGCCACCGTGCAGACGGCCGACGCGCCCAAGGTCATCACCGTGCGCGGCACGTCGTTCGACAAGGCGCCGCACGGAAACGGCACGGCCGCCATCGAGGACCTGCCGGCCGGCGAGGACCCCGGCCTGTCCAAATACGTCAGCCAGGAACTCAGCAGCTCCGAGCGGCCCGAACTGACCAGCGCCCGGGTGGTCGTCTCCGGCGGGCGCGGCGTCGGCTCGATGGAGGACTTCCACCACATCGAGGGCCTGGCCGACAAGCTGGGCGGCGCCGTCGGCGCCAGCCGCGCGGCGGTGGACGCGGGCTACGCGCCCAACGACTTCCAGGTGGGCCAGACCGGCAAGATCGTCGCCCCCGAACTGTATGTCGCCGTCGGCATCTCCGGCGCCATCCAGCATCTGGCCGGCATGAAGGACTCCAAGGTCATCGTCGCCATCAACAAGGACGAGGAGGCGCCGATCTTCCAGGTCGCCGACTACGGCTTGGTGGCCGACCTGTTCAAGGCGGTGCCGGAACTGGAAGCGGAGCTGTCGAAGTAGCCGGCTCCGCCTGCCGGGCGCCCGCCTCCCGTTCACCACAAGGACCGCATCATGATCAAGAAGATCGGCGTCATCGGCGCCGGCCAGATGGGCACCGGCATCAGTCACGTCTGTTCCGTGGCCGGGTTCGACGTCCGTCTGACCGACGTCAGCCAGGAGGCGCTCGACAAGGGCATGGCGACCATCGCCCACATCATGGACCGGCATATCGGGCGCGGTTGGCTGACACAGGAGGATCGCGACGCCGGGCTGGCGCGCATCGCCCCCGGCCTGGGCATGGAGCAGTTCGCCGACTGCGACCTGGTGATCGAGGCGGCGACCGAGAACGAGACCGTCAAGCGCCAGATCCTCACCGCGCTGTGCCCGCACCTGCCGCCCGAGTGCGTGGTGGCCTCCAACACCTCGTCGATCTCCATCACCCGCCTGGGGGCGGCCACCGATCGCCCCGGCCGGTTCATCGGGATGCACTTCATGAACCCGGTGCCGCGGATGAAGCTGGTGGAGCTGATCCGCGGCATCGCCACCGCCGAGGAGACCTATCAGCTCGTCCGCGTGGTGGCCGAGAAACTGGACAAGACCTCGGTCCCGGCCGAGGACTTCCCGGCCTTCATCGTCAACCGGATCCTGATGCCGATGATCAACGAGGCCGTCTACACCCTGTATGAGGGCGTCGGCGGCGTCGAGGCCATCGACTCAGCCATGCGCCTGGGCGCCAACCACCCCATGGGGCCGCTGGAACTGGCAGACTTCGTGGGCCTGGATACCGTGCTGGCCATCATGCAGGTGCTGTACGAGGGCCTGGCCGATTCCAAGTACCGGCCCTGCCCGCTGCTGGTGAAGTACGTCGAGGCCGGCTGGCTGGGCCGCAAGACCGGGCGCGGCTTCTACGACTACACGGGCGACGCGCCGGTGCCGACGCGGTAGGGGCAAGAAGACTCTGTCCTTGGCGTTTTCGGGCGTGCCGTTGGGGTTGGCCGCTGCTATAGGCGAGCTTTCGTAGAGAGCTTTCGTAGCGCCGAAGGCGCAACCCGCCGCATCGCCGCCACGCGGCGGATTGCCCCGCTTCGCGGGTCGAATCTGCCCTACCTTCATAAAAGATGGTGGGGCTTTTGCTTTTTGCCATCGTCATTGCTCGCGCGGGGCCGGCATCATACTCTTTGGCGGTCCCCCGTTTATCGGGCTTGCAAGACCATCTCCGGATGGCAGGCCGCGTCTTGGATGATCACAATTCCGGCGCGGCCTCATTCGTTCGTGGGACGGCCATTGTCCTGACGCCGGGGAACGGTGGCGTTCAGTCAGGCGCCGAACAGCGTGTCCAGCGTGACGCCGAGGGCGCGCGCCAGGGCTTGCGCGTCGGCGACGGTGGCGGAGGCGTGGCCCTGTTCGATGGTCTCCACGGCCGCCGGCGTCAGACCGGCCGTCGCCGCCAAGGCCTCTGTCGACAGGCCGCGCGACTGGCGCCAGACCCGCACCGGATGCTCGCCGGCCAGAAGGCGTTCGACGTCCGCCAGCGGCAGGGTCGGCTCGGCACGCCGCTCTTCGATCACGGCCAGGTCCAAACGGTCGTTCCAATCCGCCATCCGGGCCTGCATCGCCTCATACTCGGCGCGCGGAATGGTCACGGTGTCAGTCATACGCGTCTCTCCTGTGCCGGACGTTGGAGATGGACATGACGCGGTGTGGGGCCTCGCCGGTCAGCGTGAAGATGACGCGGATGTCTCCCACCCTCAGTCGATAGCCTTCGCGGCCTGCCAACGCTTTGACCTGATGCCCCAGTGATACGGGATCAACTGCGTACTGTTTGATCTTGGCCACGACACGGTCTTGCAGCGAAGGCGGACGAAGCCTTGACAGTTCTTTCACGGCGCGTTCGCTAAACTGGATATCCATGCCGTCCCCGCCAGCCTGTGTCTCAGAATGGGCGTCGGGCACCCCGGGGTCAAGATGAGCAGCATTTCGCCGTGCCTCTGGTGGGGGCCGGCTGCTATAAGTCCGGCCGTCCTCCCCCGTGCCAGCCGGAGCCCCGCCGCCCATGGACCGCATCCTCATCGTCGATTTCGGATCCCAGGTCACCCAACTGATCGCCCGGCGGGTGCGCGAGTCCGGCGTTTATTGCGAGATCCAACCGTTCAACCGCGTCGATGCCGCGACCATCCGCGCATACGATCCCAGGGGTGTGATCCTGTCCGGCGGCCCGGCCTCGGTGACCGGCCTCGGCACACCGCGCGCGCCGCAAGAGCTGTTCTCCATGGGCCTGCCGGTGCTGGGCATCTGTTACGGCCAGCAGACCATGGTGGAACAATTGGGCGGGCGCGTTGGCGGCGCCGACCACCGCGAGTTCGGCCGCGCCTTCCTGGACGTGACCGCCGGCTGCCGCCTGTTCGAGGGCGTCTGGCGTCCGGGCGAGCGCCATCAGGTGTGGATGAGCCACGGCGACCGCGTCGACCACCTGCCACCCGGGTTCTCCGTCGTGGGCACCAGCGCCGGCGCCCCCTGCGCCGCCATCGCCGACGAGTCGCGCCGCTTCTACGGCGTGCAGTTCCACCCGGAGGTCGTGCACACCCCCGACGGCGCCGCCCTGCTGCGCGCCTTCACGCACGGGGTGTGCGGCTGCTCGGGTGACTGGACCATGGCCGCGTTCAAGGACCAGGCGATCGCCCGCATCCGCGAGCAGGTGGGCGGCGGCCGCGTGCTGTGCGGCCTGTCGGGCGGGGTGGACAGCGCGGTGACCGCCGCCCTGGTGCACGAGGCGGTGGGCGAGCAACTGATCTGCGTCTACGTCGACCACGGCCTGATGCGCCAGGGCGAGTCCGAGCAGGTCGAGGCGGTGTTCCGCGACCGTTTCAACATCCGGCTCGTGGTGCGCCACGCCGACGACGTGTTCCTGACCGCACTGGAGGGTGTGTCCGACCCCGAGGTCAAGCGCAAGACCATCGGCAAGCTGTTCATCGACGTGTTCGAGGACGAGGCGAAAAAGATCGGCGGCGCCGATTTCCTCGCCCAGGGCACGCTGTACCCCGACGTGATCGAGAGCGTGTCGTTCCATGGCGGGCCGTCGGTGACCATCAAGTCGCACCACAACGTCGGCGGCCTGCCCGAGCGCATGAACATGGCCCTGGTCGAGCCCCTGCGCGAGCTGTTCAAGGACGAGGTGCGCGCCCTGGGCCGCGAACTCGGCCTGCCCGAGGCCATGGTCGGCCGCCACCCCTTCCCCGGGCCGGGGCTGGCCATCCGCCTGCCCGACCAACCGGTGACGCGGGAGAAGCTGAACATCCTGCGCAAGGCCGACGTGATCTATCTGGAGGAGATCGCGCGCGCCGGCCTGTACGATGCCATCTGGCAGGCCTTCGCCGTGCTGCTGCCGGTGCGCAGCGTCGGCGTGATGGGCGACGGCCGCTCGCACGAGTTCGTGATCGCCCTGCGCGCCGTGACCGCGACGGACGGCATGACGGCGGACAGCTACCCCTTCGACCACGCGTTTCTCACCCGTGTGGCCAGCCGCATCATCAACGAGGTGCGCGGGGTGAACCGGGTGGTCTATGACGTGACCAGCAAGCCGCCGGGGACGATTGAGTGGGAGTAGGGGGTGTGATCCGTAGGGTGCGCTTGAAGGCCGCGTCAGCGGGCGCCGCACGACATCCCTCGGCTCGCTTCGCTCGCTCGGGACGAGAGATGTGGTTGTTTCATATCATGAAATGTCATCCCGACCGCCCCGGAAGGGGCGGAGGGATCTCGGGAAAAGGCAAGAAATGGGTCCGGTCAACGAGTCAACCCAAATGCCTGCCGGCATAAGTCCCGACGACTCATAACCTGACGTCACCCGCAGCGGGGTGGGATCAGAGCCGCAGGTAGTTCTGCAGCGACAGCTCGCTGATGCGGGCGTAGCTCTGGTAGGCGATCTCCAGCGCCTGGGCGTCCTTCTGCAGGCGCACGGCGGCCTCGGTCGTGTCGACGTTCTCGATATCGGAGACGCGGTTCTTGAGGTACGCCTCGTAAGATTGGGACTCCTCCAGGGCCGTGTGCACCGTCACCTGAACAAAGCCGAGGCGTTGCAGGACCTCCTTGACGTCGCTGCTCTGTTCGGAGGTCAGGTTGCGATCATGACTGATGGCATCGTTGAGCAGGGTCCTCGCGTCATCGATCCGAAACGCGCTGAAGGACGAAGTGTCGGCCGCAACGGGGCCTTCCAGCGCCGCCGCGCTGTAATCGGCGTATTGCGGATCCGTTGGATCGGCGAAGGTCAGGGTGTCACCGTCGTTGGCCGTGACCAGGAAGATCCCCCCATTGTTGGCCGTGCCGTTGAACGAGACCTCGGCACCCACCGGGATGTCGCTGAAGGCCCCCGCTGTTCCCGCGGTCACGGTGCCGCCGTCCGTCCCCGGGACGGCCGCCGTGAACGTTAGGTTCGTGGAATCCGCCGCGCTGACGTCGGTGTAGAGATTGCCCTGGGCGAGAAAACCCATGGCGCGGATCGCCTTTTCGAATGCCGGGTCCTTGGCGTTGATGCCCAGGTCGACGGTGCGGCGCTCGCTCACGCGGTGTTCGGTCACCAGATCGTCACCGCCGTAGTAGCTGATGGTTTCCAGGGTCGCATCGGCAGCAAAGGTGTTTGGGTTGGTGCCGTAGCGGCCGTCGCTCACCTCAAGGGTACCGGCCCCGGCGTTGGTGAGGACCGTGTACACGTCCTCCTGGCCGGTGCTGTCGGTCAGGCGGATGGTGGCGCCGACCGGAATGTCGTCGAAGGCGGCGGCGGTGCCGGCCGTGATGGTGTAGGGCGTTCCTGGGGGCGGGCCGCCGGCGTACGCCAAGCCGCCATGCTCGCCGTTGTCGACCGAAATGTTCGCCACATTGGCCGTGCGCGTGTCGGGGAAGGTGATCGTGCCGCCGTCATAGAAGTTCTGGAAGTCCTGAAGCGACGTATACGACAGGTTGACCGACCTCTGGTCCGAGCGGCCGCCGGAGAACAGGTAGCCGCCATCGGCCTGGGTGTTCAGGTAATAGGTCATGTCCTGAAGCGCGGCGAAGGCATACTTCTGAACGTTATCCAGGTTTTCCCGTTCTTCGTCGGTCAGGGGCTCCGTCGCCGAATTGCTGCCCAGCAGATCAAGCTCGGTCCGCAGATCGTGCAGGCGCTTTTCCACCGCCGTGACGGCCGTGTTCATCGCACTCAGCCGTGCCTCCGCGACGTTGTTAGTCTGCGTGAAGCGCTGGACCGAGGACAGCTCGGCCTCGATGCTGACCAGGCGGAAGCTCTGTTTCGAGATCCCGGCGTAGTCCTGCGACTTCTTTTCGGTCACAAGCTGCGTCTGCGTCTCGTACATCCGCTTTTGCAGCGTGGTCATCTGCTGCACCAGCGATGTGCTCTGGGCAAACGTGCCCACGCGGGCCGACATGGAAATCATGGCATCGCCTCCTGCTTGCCTGGGTGACGGCGGTCACTGGTCCGGTCGCGGTCCGTCATCGTCCTGGATCCTGTTAGACGATGCTGTTCAGCACGTCAAACATGTCGGAAATGGTTGAGATCACCCGGGCCGACGCCGAATAGCTTTGCTCGAAGATGAGCAACTCGGCCAGTTCCTCGTCGAGGTTGACGCCGCTGATCTCGGCGTTTTTCAGGCTCAGGGTGTCCACCAGGCCGACCTGGTATTCGAGTTTCGACTCGTTGTTCGCGGCCTCGCTCGCGTTCGATGACACCGTCATGGCCGCGAAGTCCGCCAGCGACTTGGTCGTGGCCGGCAGGTCCCCGGCGCTTTCGAAGGCCTGCGTGGCACGCAGGGCCTCAGCCAAGGCGTTGGCCGTGCTGTTGTCGCCGGGGCTAAGGGTATACTCGCTGGTATCGGCATTGTAGATCATCGCGCCGCGCGAGATCAGCGAGGGGTTTTCCGTGATCTCGGTCTTGATGGCCAGTTGGTTGGACAGGCCGGTGTCGCTGACCTCAAGGCCGAGGGCGTCGATCAGGGCGGTGCCACCGGCCTGGGTGACCGCCATGTCGTACCCGTTGAGTTGCTTGAGCCGCAGCCGCACGCCGTCGCCTTCCGGCACCACCTCGGCTTCCAGGAACCCGGTCAGACCGCTGCCGGTGGCGTTGATCTTGTCGGCGATGTCCTGAATGGTGTCGGTGGCGGCGACGGCGATGGTGCCCCAAATCAGACCCGCGTTCGCCGGGTCGTTGTCACTGAAGTTCAGCGTGCCGGCCGTCATGGGCGTCCAGCCGGCGGACTTGATGTCGGACTCCCAGGCCCAGTCGTTGCGCTCTGATGTATAAACGTCGTTCAGGCCGAAGAAGTTCGAAAAGCCGGAGACGGTGGTATCGTCGGTGCCGTCGGCGTCCATGTCGAAGGCAATCTCGGCGTCCTCGTGCGTCCAGGTCGCCGGATCGGCGCCAGCGGTGGTGTTGACGTCCTTGAAGGCAAGACCGAGGCTGGTGGTGTTGAGGTTGATTTCCAACACGCCGTCGGCGTTGACGGCGGCCGTGGCGCCCGGATCGGCGTTGGCCGCGAGCCAGCCATTCAAGCCCGCGGCCACCGCGTCCACCGTGAACGGACCGGCGCCGCCCATGACGGTCTTCAGCGTGGTCTGGCCCACTTCGGCGCCGGTGCTGTCGAACAGGGCGACGACCGTGTCGTGGTTCCCGTCCAGGGTGATGGTCTGGTTGGCCGAGTCCAGGAACGTCCGCGTCCCCACGTATTCGCTCGCCAGGTTCGGGAAGCTTGTCCCCTGGTTGTTGATGCGGTTGACGGTATCCTGCAACGAGCCCGACAGTTCGTCGAGCTGGGCCTGATAGTCGGTCAGCGTCGAATCGCGCATCTCGATCAGGGCCGACAGCCGGCCCTTGGTGATGTCGTCGGTGATGTCCTGGCCGATGAGGGAGATGGGACCGATGTCGCCGCCGTCCTTGCTGTGCAGGGCCATGATATTGGACACCGAGCTGTGGCTCAGTTCCTTGACCTCGTAGTCCACCAGGATGCTGCCGCCCTGGGTGTAGACCGTCAGTTCGCCGGTGTCGCGCAGGAACGTCGTGATGTTCATCAGCGCGCTCAGTTCCTTGACCGCCTGGTCGCGCTTGTCGATTAGGTCGGTGCCGTCCTTTTCCGTGGCCAGGGCGTACCCGATCTCCTCGTTCAGGCCCTTGATCTCGTACAGCAGGTCATTGACGTCGCCGACGGCGTCCTCGATCTCCTGGTCGGCCTCCAGGCGCAGGCTCTGCAGGGTGTCCGCCATGGCGTTGAGCTTCATGGCGACATCTTCGGCGCTTCGCACGGTCGACAGGTGCTGTCCGGTTTCGGCGGGGTCCAGCGCCAGGGCCTCGACCTCGTCGGCAAGGCTCCCGATCAGGTGCGAGATGGTGTTGTTGGCGCCCGGCTTGCCGAACAGGGCCTGCATCCGCTCGAAGTACTCGGCCTTGACCTCAAGGGATTCGAGCGTGGCGTTTTCCCGGTTGAGTTGTTGGATCAGCCCCATGTCGACCCGGCGCGTGACCTCCGTCACCTGCACCCCGGCGCCGGTGCCGTTCAGGACCAGGCTTTCCTGATGGAAGACCTTCTTGGTGTAGCCGACGGTGTTGACGTTGGCGATGTTGCGCGAGACCAGGTCCAGGCCTTTCTGGCTGGTCTGCAACCCCAGGAGTCCCGTGTTCAGGGCTTGTGTGAGGCTCATGGTTCCAGGTCCCTTCGCGCTGCGGCCGGCTTCTGCCGGCGGCTACAGGTTTTCGTTGAACGACAGGGTCACGCGGGCTGGGTTGTGGCTCGACTCGGCCATCCGGCCGCCGGCGTTGTAGGCGGCCGCCGCCTCGCCGTTGACATCACGCATGGCGTCCACGATCACGGTCATCAGCCGATTCGTGGCCTCCATCGTGCTCTTGAGCAGGCGAACGTTCTCCGACAGGTGGGCGTCCATCCACACGCCCATGGCGCGGACGATCTCGCGTTCGTCCTCCGGCAGGTTGGTCATGTGGCCGGGGTCGCGGTGGATGGCCAGCATCCGCTTGCGGTATAGTTGCGTGCAGGCGTTCTTGCGGTCGGCCAGCGCCTTGACCGCCTCGACGTTGTGCGAGCGCAGCGCCGTGTTTTCCTCGACCAGCACCTCCGTCAGGGCCTGGGCGGCGCGCAGCACTTCGGCCACCGTCGCGTTGGACCGCACCGTGCCCTTGGGCGGGCGCAGGTCGCGGACGCTCCGGCCCGGCTCCAGCGGTTTGCGCGGCCGGCTCGCCTGGGGATCGGTGGCGCGTCGCGGCCGGCGCGGCCGGCGGGCCTGCGTCGGTTGTCCCGGCGGTGGCGGCGCGGCGGCCGGCGTGGTCGCGGCCGTGCCGGCGGGGGAGGCACCGCCGGGTTTCGCGAGGCTCAGGCTGGGCGGCGTGGGTCCCGCCGGCGCGGAGGCGCTGCCCTGTTGCGGCGCGGCGCCGGCCACGCCAATGCTCAGGCGCGGGGCGCCGGCGGAGGCCGGCGACGCCTTGACCGGGGTGTCAGGGGCGGTCCGCTGGGACGCCAGCGGACGCGATCCCAGCGCGGGCGGCGGCTTCAGGGTTGGCTTGTCCGATGACATGGCGGGCTCTCCCAAGCTCGGGCAATCAGTCAGGCGGTCACGTCCTGGGTGGACAACATCGTTCGCATGACGCCGTCGGCGACCCCCACGCCGCCCTGGCGGGCGATCATGCGGCCGTACTCGTCGACCAGCAGCGAGCGCCACACGGTCTCGGCATGGCCGCCGCCGAACGGCGGCTCGGTGGACAGGCCGGAGAACATGGGCTGCATCATCTGCGCGAGGAAGAAGGCCTCGAAGTCCTCGGCGGCCGCGCGGGCCTTGGCGACGTTGCCGGCGCGCGCGGCGGACGCGAGCGCCGACGCGCTGGCACCGGCGGCGGCGGCGCCGACGGCGTCGGAGGCCAAGGCGCTCTGGCTCTGAATCAGGGTGTCCATCACATCGGGCCTCACATTACCTGGATTTCCGCCTGCATGGCGCCGGCGGCCTTGATCGCTTGCAGGATCGAGATCATGTCGCGCGGCCCCACGCCCAGCGAATTGAGGCCGTTGACCAGGTCCTGCAGCGTCACGCCGGGATTGACGACGGTCAGTTGGTTGTCCTCTTCCTCGTCCACCTCGATCTCGGTGCGCGGTACGACCTCGGTCTGCCCTGTGGTGGAGAACGGCGCCGGCTGCGAGACCTGCGGCGTCTCGGTGACGCGGATAGTCAGGTTGCCCTGGGCGATGGCCACGGTGTCGATGCGCACGTTCTCACCGATGACGATGGTGCCGGTCTGTTCGTCGATGACCACCCGGGCGAGCTGGTCGGGCTCGACCCGCAGTTGCTCGACGTCGGCCAGCAGACCCACCACGCCGCCCGGATAGTCGCGCGGCACGCGCATCAACACGGTGCCGGGGTCAAGCTGGCTGGCCAACTCGGTGCCCAGAAACGTGTTGATGGCGTTACTGACCCGCCGGCCGGTGGTGAAGTCGGGATTGCGCAGGCTGATCTTGACCGATTCCATGTCGCCCAGTTCGAACGGAACCTCTTTCTCGACGATGGCGGCGTTGGGAATGCGGCCGTTGGTGGGCACGCCCTTGGTGACGGTCTCGGCCTCACCCTCGGCAACGAAGCCGCCCACCTGCACCTGGCCCTGGGCGACGGCGTAGACCTCGCCGTCGGCGCCCAACAGCGGCGTCACCAACAGGGTGCCGCCGAGCAGGTTGCTGGCGGTGCCGAGGGCGCTGATGGTCACGTCGATGCGGCTGCCCTGCCGGGCGAAGGGCGGCAGGGTGGCGGTCACCATGACGGCGGCCGCGTTGTCCGGCGACAGGTCGTCGTCGCGGGTGTTGACGCCCATGCGCTCCAACATGCCGATCAGGCTTTCGCGCGTGTAGGGGTCGTCGTCCATGTCGTCGCCGGTGCCGTTCAGGCCCACCACCAGTCCGTAGCCGATCAGGATGTTGTCGCGCACGCCCTCGAAGGTGGCGATGTCCTTGATGCGCGAGGCCGCCCAGGCCCCGGGCGCCGCCGCCAGGAGCATCACCGCGAGGCCGAGCACGGCCGCCAAGACGGGCAGGGCAGGGGCGCGGCGCGGTTGTCGCGGGCGGAGCGGAGAACTGGCAGTCATGGTCGTCATCGTGTGTGTCCAGACGGTCCAGGGGGCAGGTGCCAGGGATATCGGCAAAACATGTCCTTCGAACGGCGCGGTGCGGCGAACACACTGCGCCGTCCCGGCTCATGCGAAACTCGTGCCACATGGAACACTCTGGGCGGGCGCGGATCGCGGCGCCGGACGGTGTCTCACGGGACATGGAGGTGGGCAGTCTCGGCCGGTCGGTGGGCAGGAATTGCCCAGCGGGCTGGGCGGCGGGGGTGCCCGGCGCGGAACCGCGTGCCCTTGCCGCAATTCCGTAAAAAACCATGAATCCTAAGATGTTATTTACATCCGCTCAGAAAGCGTATTATTGTTTGGGTGCCAGCGCTGGCGCACACGCGCCGAACTGGCGCACCGGTTGCAGCGCGGCCGGGATCAAGCGGGCGACCAGTGCCGCCGCGCCCGCGTCGGACCGAGGGATCCGGACAGGCCTCCGGACAGGTCTGGGACGGTTCGGCGGCGGGACTGGACGGGTGGATGCCATGACGACGAAGATCGAAGGACCTGGACGCGGCACACCGGCCGGTCGAGTCCGGCGGTCGGAGCGCCCCGTCGACAGTGCCGCCGGCCTGGACTTTGAACGCGCCCTGCGCGGGTTCCTGAGCGAGGCGGCCGAGGAAACCGACAGCACCGCCGCCGCCGGTGACGCCCAGGCCGTGGGCGGGCTGGGTGGCCTGCTGGCGGCGCAGGAAGCGGGCGCGGCCGATGACGCCACCGGACGCCGCCAACGCAAGGCGCGGCTGGTCGAGCACGGCGAGGATATGCTCGAACGCCTGGAGGAGGTGCGCCTGGGCCTGCTTCTCGGCGCCATCCCCAAGGACCGCCTGATGGAACTGGCCAGCATGGTGCGCCAGAAGCGCGAGCAGGGGCCGGACCGCCAGCTTGATGCCCTGCTCGACGAGATCGAACTGCGCGCCGAGGTGGAACTGGCCAAGCTGGCCCGCGCCGGCGCCTGATGAGAAACGACCGTGTGGGCGCCAAGCGCTGTGCTCCACGGCCGACGCACTCCGTCGACACAATCGAGGGCGACTAAGGGAGCCATGGGGCGCGGCCGGCGCAATACCAGACCATTTGAGTCTTGATTAAGCCCGGCGAGGGTCTTAAGTCAGGGTCAGAGCGCGTGCCGCCATCGTTCTGTCAGGGAGAGCCCTCGCCATGTTCATCCAGACCGAGCCCACCCCGAACCCGGCCAGCCTGAAGTTCCTGCCCGGCCGCGATGTCCTGGGGGACGGCACGGCGCAGTTCGGCACCGAGGCCGACGCGGCCCGCTCGCCGCTGGCGTCGCGACTGTTCCGCATCGACGGCGTGGCGGCGGTGTTCCTGGGGTCGGACTTCATCTCGGTCAGCAAGGCCGACGCCGCCGACTGGCAGGTGCTGAAGCCGATGGTCCTGGGCGCCATCATGGACCACTACACGGCCGGCGAGCCGATCATGCTGGCGGGCGGCGCCGACAACGACGAGGCGGCGACCGATTCCCCGGTGACCCGCCAAATCCGCGAGCTGCTGGATACCCGGGTGCGCCCGGCCGTGGCCCAGGATGGCGGCGACATCATCTTTCACGACTTCCGCAATGGGGTCGTCTACCTGCACATGCGCGGCGCCTGCCACGGCTGCCCCAGCTCGACGGCGACCCTGAAGCACGGCATCGAGAACCTGCTGCGCTACTACGTCCCCGAGGTCGAGGCGGTCGAAGCGGTGATGTAGGACCGCGCCCCGTGTCGTGACCGCGCCTCCCCGACCCAACCTCATCATCCTGACCGCCTGCGGCGCCGAGGTGCTGACCATGGTCGGGGTGTTCGCGTTCGCGGCACTTTTGCCGGTGTTCATGGCCGACTGGTCCCTGACCAACACCGAGGCCGGATGGATCGGCGGCGTTGTCTTCGGCGGCTATGCGCTGGCGGCGCCGGTGCTGGTGGCCCTGACCGACCGGGTGGACGCGCGCCGGGTGTTCATGGCCGGCGCCCTGCTGGCCGGCGGCGCCAATCTGGCCTTCGCCCTGGTGGCGGACGGGTTCTGGAGCGCGCTGATCCTGCGCGGTCTGGCCGGGGTGGGGCTGGCGGGCACCTACATGCCTGGCCTGCGCCTGATGGTCGACCGCATCACCGCCGATCGGCGGGCCGGTGCGGTGCCGCTCTACACCGCCTCCTTCAGTCTGGGCAGCGCCGTGTCGTACATGGTGCCGGCGCTGGTGGCCGAGGTCGCCGGCTGGCGCGGCGCCTTCGCCGTGTCCGGGGCGGCGGCGGTCCTGGCGGCGCTGGCGGTGGTCGTGCTGCGCCCGCACACACCCGAGCCGCCGGCGGACGGCCCGCGCGGGGCGCTGCTGGATTTTCGTCCGGTATTCGCCAGCCGCGCCACCATGGGCTACGTGCTGGGCTATGTGACGCACATGTGGGAGCTGTTCGCCTTCCGCGCCTGGGTGGTCGCCTTCCTGGGCGTCGGGATGGCCAGCGCCGGGGGCGCGGTGTGGGGCGGAGTCCTGTCGCCCGGCGGCGTGGCGACGCTGGGGGCGTTGGTGGCCATGGCGGCCAGCATCGGCGGCGCGCGGGTGGCGACCCGGCGCGGGCGGGCGGGCACGACCCAGGTATACATGACCGCCTCGGCCCTGATGGCGCTGGTGTTCGGCTGGCTGGCCGGACTGCCCTATCCGCTGCTGGCGCTGGCGGCCATCCTGTACGCCGGGCTGATTCAGCTCGATTCGGCGGCCCTGACCACCGGCGCGGTGGAGACCGCCCCGGCGGGACGGCGGGGTGCGACGCTGGCGGTGCACTCCCTGCTGGGCTTCGGGGCGGCGTTCCTGGGGCCGCTGGTGTTCGGGGTGACGCTGGACCTGGCCGGCGGTCGCGAGTCGGCAACGGCCTGGGGCGTGGCCTTCGGCGTGGTCGGGGCGATCGGCCTGTTGGGCGTGCCGGCGCTCACGCTGGCGCGGTCAAGGCCCGCGCGACGGCGAGATCGTCCGGCCCATTGAGATTCAGGAACGGATCGATCGGGTCCGTGGGCCAGTCGGCCACCGCGACGTGGTGCCGTCCGGTCCAGGCGCGCACGGCGCGCAGGCCCTCGTCCAGCATGGCGCGACGCAACGCCGGCGCCAGCCGCACCGGCCACAGCGCGGCGAGGTGGTGCGTGCGCCCGCCCGACGCCGCAGCGGCGATCTCCGCGTCCTCACGTTCGCGGGCGTTCCACAGACGGGCCAACAGGTCGGCAGGCACGAACGGCAGATCCCCGGGCACACTGACCAGCCACTCAACGTCGGCATGGCGCGCCGCCATCCACTCCAGCGCCGCCAGCAGGCCGGCCAGCGGCCCGGCGGAGGCGCCATCGGCCTCGGTCACCGAATCGGCCACCACCGGCACGTCGTAGGCGGCGAAGCGCGCGGGATCGCCGTTGGCGCTCAGCACCAGGGGACCGGGCCAGGGCGTGAGCCGGTCCAGCATGTGGGCCAGCACCGGCCGTTCGTCGCCCAGCGGCAGCAAGGGCTTGTCCGCGCCACCCATCCGCCGCGCCGACCCGCCGGCCAGGATGGCAAGGGCGACCCGCTGGGGCGGGGTCATTCGGCCACGGTCTTTCGATGAACGGACAGGTCGGTGATCGTCGGCGCCCGGCCGCACAGCGGGCAATCCGGGTCCGGCCGCAGCGTCACCGTACGAAGGTCGCCCGACAGGGCATCAAAGATCAAAAGCCGCCCGGCCATGCTGGTGCCGATGCCCAGGATTTCCTTGATCGCCTCGGTCGCCTGCATGGATCCCATGACCCCGGCCACCGCGCCCAGGACGCCGGCCTCGCCGCACGACGGCACGGCGTCCGGCGGCGGCGGGGTGGGGAAGACGCACCGATAGCACGGGCCGCCGGCATGGGTCCTGTAGACCGACAGCTGCCCATCGAATCGCAGCACTGCGGCCGAGACCAGCGTCTTGCCGGCGAAGTGGCAGGCGTCGTTGAGCAGGAAGCGCGTCGGGATGTTGTCGCTGCCGTCGCAGACGATGTCATAGCCGGCGACCAGGGCCTCCACCGTGTCCACGGTCAGGCGGGTCTTGTGCGGCACAAGGCGGACATCCGGATTGATCCGGGCCACCGCCCGGTGGGCGCTCTCCACCTTGGGTGTGCCCACGTCGTCGCCGCCGTGCAGCACCTGGCGTTGCAGGTTCGAGAGGTCCACCGTGTCGTCGTCCACCACGCCGATCGTGCCGACGCCGGCGGCGGCCAGGTAGAGCACCAGCGGCGAGCCCAGCCCGCCGGCGCCGATCACCAGCACGCGCGCGTCCAGCAGCCGCGCCTGACCGACGCCGCCCACCTCGCGCAGCACGATGTGGCGGGCGTACCGGCGGATCTGCTGTTCGGAAAAGTCGGTCATGGCCGGGCTCCGACGACCGCCGAACCGACCCTATTCCGTCGGCAGGGCGTCGAGCTGCTTCTGGATGGCGGCGTGCGCCGGCTGGTCCTCGGGCACCTGGGTCAGCAGGCGTTGCCACAGGGTGCGGGCGCGGCTGGCGTCACCGTGCTGGGCCGCCGACAGGCCGACGAAATACAGCGCCTTGGCGTTGTTCGGGTCCTGTTGCAGCACCGCCTCGTAAAGCTCGTACACCCGCTCCGGCGGCTCGGTCTTGCCGGCGGCGTTGGTCGCGCCCAGCAGGATGTCGGCGGCGTGAATGAGCACCGCCGGGTCCTCCGGCGCCTGCTCGACCGCGCGTTCGGCGGCCGCCACGGCGGCGTCCCACTCGCCCAGCACGCCTCGGGAATCGGCCAGCCGCAACCAGCCGTCCACGTCGTCCGGGTTCTCCTCCAGGCGCGCGGCCAGGCCCTCGACCATGTCGCGGATCATGGCTTGGTCTTCGGCGCTGAACGATCCCTCAGGTGCCGACGTCGGTGCGCCACTGCCGAGGGTGTTCGTCGAAGGATCGACTCGGTCGACAGGGGCGCCAGCCTCCAGGTCGAGCGGATGGACGGGGCGGACGGTGTCCAGGGGGATGCCGCTCTGTTGCGCCACCATGGCCATGCCCTGGGAGACCATGGCCATGTACCCCGCGTCCGCCGGCGAATCGGCGGCCAGGTCGGTCCAGATGGCCAGCGCCCGGTCCGGCGCGCCGGCCTGCGCCTCGGCCATGCCCAGATAGAAGCGGGCACGCGGCTCGCCGGCGTCGGCGCGCAGGGCATCCAGGAAGCGGGCGCGCGCCGCCTCGGTGATCCGGCCCTGCGCGGCGATGACCATCGATTCGCCGAGTTCGGCCAGCGCGGCCGCTGTCTCGTCCTCCGGCAGGCCCAGTTCGCGGGCGCGCTCCAGGGCCTCGACGGCCTGGCTGTGCTGCTCGCCGTCGCGATAGGCGCGGCCCAGGGCCAGCCACGCCTCGGCATTGTCGGGCGCCTGCTCCGCCGCCGCGCGCCGGGTTTCGATCTCGGTGCGCACCGACTCCGGCAGGTTGGCGAGTTGTTCCTGCTCCACCTGGGCGACGCGCTGGGCGTGCGGTTGTCCGGGCAGCCACGGCGAGCCGATGACCAGATAAAGCGCCAGCGCGCCCATGGGCACGACGCCGATCACCCCGGCCAGGGTGGCGATGCCCCAGGGGCCCTGTTCGATGGCCCGGGGAATCAGGTCGAGCAGACGCACCTTTGACGGATCCCGGCGGGACGGGCCGTCCGCGACGGCGGCGCCGCCAGCGCCCGCCGCCTTGGCCGCCTCGGCCACCGCCAGCATCCGGCGCTGCACCTCGACGCGCGCGGCGGCGGCCTGGTCCTCGGTCAGCAGCCCGCGCGCGAGGTCGCGGTCGATCTCGGCGAGCTGGTCGCGGTAGACGGTCAGGTCATAGGCGTTGCGGTCCGGTTCCTCCTTGTCGCCCGAGCGCAACAGGGGGAACATCAGCATCGTCATGACCAGGGCCGAGATGATGACGACGTTCAACCACAGCAGGATCATGCCGAGCCTCCCCGGCGCGGCGTCTTGCTCCGTGCCTTTGGCGTTTTGGGGTCCGGTTTTGATGACGTGCCGGTGTCGTCGCCGTGCATCGCCAGCAGGCTCCGCAATTGCGCCTGTTCCTCCGCCGTGAGCGGGGGCGGCGCGGCGGGAGCCTTGGCCTTGTGCCGATAGTACGCGACGGCCGCCACGGCGGCACCCACCAGGATCAGCGCCGGGCCGAACCACAGCACATAGGTTGTCGGCTTGAAGGGGGGCGTCAACAGCACATAGTCGCCGTAGCGATCCACCAGGTACTGCTTGACCTCGGCGTTGCTGTCACCTTCCAGCAGGCGGTCGCGCACCAGAATGCGCATGTCGCGGGCCATGTCGGCGTTGGATTCGTCGATGCTCTCGTTCTGGCAGACGACGCAGCGCAGGTCCCGGCTGATCACGCGCGCGCGCTCCTCCAGGGCCGGATCCTCCAGCATCTCGTCGGGTTCGACGGCCGCCGCCGGTGTCGCCGCAAGCGCCACCAGCAGCCCCAGCGCCGCCCCGGTCAGCGCGGGCGCGGTGCCCCTTTGCGCGGTGCGGTCCGCCGCAGGTTCGATGCCGCGTCTCATGGTGTGCTCAGGTCCTCGATCAGGGGCCGCAGCGTCTGCGCCCACACCTGTTCCGTGATGGGGCCGACGTGCTTGTACTGGATGACGCCGGCCGCATCGATGACGAAGGTCTCGGGCGCCCCGGTGATGCCGAACTCGATGGCGATGCGGTTGGTGGTGTCGTAGCCGACGCGGTCGTAGGGGTCGCCGTGCCGTTCCAGCCAGCGCAGCGTGTCCTCCGGCTGGTCCTTGAAGGCGATGCCGTGCAGCGGTACCAGGCCCTCGGCCTGGATGCGCGAGAGCATGGCGTGTTCCTGCAGGCAGGCGACGCACCAGGAGCCGAAGAAGTTGAGCAGCGTCACCTGCCCGGTGAAGGCGTCCTTGCCGGTCAGGGCCGGGTCGCGCCCCGGCAGCCCCTCCAGCGCGAACGCGGGCACCGGGCGGTCCAGCAGCACCGAGGGCAGCTTGCGCGGGTCGCGCTGCAGGCCATCGATGAAGAAGACCAGCAACACCGCGACCACCAGCAGCGGAAGGAAGTAGATGATCCTGCGCATCATGGATGCTCAACTCCGGCCATCCGGGAAAGGTCCTCAACGGGCGTGGGGCGTCGCCGCCGCTTCCGCCGGCGCGCCGGGCGCGGCGACGCGGGACCGCGAGCGGGTGGGGGCGCCGACGCGATGACGCCGGTCGGTTAGTGAGACGATCCCGCCCAGGCCCATGAGCAGGGTGCCGTACCACAGGAAGGGCACGAACGGCTCGTGGTAAAAGCGGGTGACGTAGGCCCCCGGGCCGTCCTCGGGCGACGGGTCGCCGATGACCGCGTAGAAATCGGTCACGCCGTCGGTTTGGATGGCCGCCTCGCTGGTGGCCATGGGGGGGTCGGAATAGCGGCGCTTCTCGGGCTCCATGGTGGCGATGAGGCCGCCGTCGCCGTCGCGCAGGTGGAAGCGGCCCTGGATGGCCTGGTAGTTGGGACCCTCCACCCGCTCGGCGCCCTCGAACAGGTACGACACGCCACCGATCTCGACCACGTCGCCCGGGGCCATGACCTGGATGGACTCGGTCTTCCACGCGGTGTTGCCGACCACGCCCATGACCAGGATGGCGGTGCCGGCGTGCGCCAGCGTCATGCCGTAGGCGGCGCGCGGCAGTCCTGCGGCGCGTTTGATCGTGGTGGTGGGGCTGGCGCGGAACAGGTGGACGCGCTCGGCCCACTCGACCAGCGTGCCGAGCAGCAGCCAGGCGCCGATGCCCATGCCGAAGGCCGCGCCCACGTCGATCCATGACCCGCCGGCAAGGATGTACGTGGCGACGAACACGCCGGCGGCGGCGACCAACGCCAGCCACAGGCGCCGCGCCGCGCCATAGGCATCGCCGCGCTTCCAGGCCAGCATCGGACCGACGGCCATCACCAGGATCATCGGCACCATCAGGGGCACGAACACGGCGTTGAAGAACGGCGGGCCGACCGAGACCTTGCCCAGGTTCAGCACGTCGGCGAACAGCGGATACAGCGTGCCCAGCAGCACCGTGGCCGAGGCCGTGCTGAGCAGCACGTTGTTCAGCAACAGCGAGCCCTCGCGCGAGATGGGGGAGAACACGCCACCGCTCTTCAGTTGCGGCGCTCGCCACGCGTACAGGCTCAGCGAGCCGACCACCGTGATCGCCAGCAGCAGCAGGATGAACACGCCGCGCGTGGGGTCGGTGGCGAAGGCGTGCACGCTCGTCAGCACGCCGGAGCGCACCAGGAACGTGCCCAGCAGCGACAGCGAAAACGTGATGATGGCCAGCAGGATGGTCCAGCTCTTCAGGGTGTCGCGCTTCTCGACCACGATGGCCGAGTGCAGCAGCGCGGTGCCCGACAGCCAGGGAATGAACGAGGCGTTCTCGACCGGGTCCCAATACCACCAGCCGCCCCAGCCGAGTTCATAATAGGCCCACCAGCTTCCCAATGCGATGCCCAGGGTCAGGAACACCCACGCCACCAGCGTCCACGGCCGCACCCAGCGCGCCCAGGCGGCATCCACCCGGCCCTCGATCAGGGCGGCGATGGCGAACGAAAAGGCCATCGAGAAGCCGACGTAGCCCAGGTAGAGCATGGGCGGATGGAAGGCCAGCCCCGGGTCCTGCAGCAACGGATTCAGGCCACGCCCGTTCAGCGGCGCCGGATCGATGCGCTCGAACGGATTCGACGTGAACAGGATGAACAGCAGGAAGCCGACCGTGATCATGGCCTGCATGGCCAGCGCCCGCGCCCGCAATTGCGGCGGCAGGTTGCGGCCGAACAGCGCCACGGCGAGGCTGAACACCGCCAGGATCAGGATCCACAGCAGCAGCGAGCCCTCGTGGTTCCCCCACACGCCGCTGATCTTGTAGAGCAGCGGCTTGTCGGTGTGGGAGTTCTGGAACACGTTGCTGACCGAAAAGTCGGACACGATAAAGCTGTGGGTCAGCGCGGCGAACGCGACACCGATGGTCAGGAACAACGCCACGGAGGCGGGGCGGGCCAGCTCCATGAGCGCCAGATTGTTCCGATGCGCGCCGACCATGGGCACGATGGCCTGCACCAGGGCGACACACAGACCCAGCGCCAGGGCGTAATGGCCGATTTCAGGAATCATCGACGGGTCCTCGCGGTCCGGAACTCAGTGGGACGATGGCTCGGCGTTGCCGGGCGCCTTGGCGGCGGCCTCGGCGCCGGCCACGCCCTCTTCCCAGTGGCCGCTCTTCTTCAGGGCGTCGGCGACCTCCGGCGGCATGTAGTTCTCGTCGTGCTTTGCCAGCACGCTGGCCGCCGTGAACAGCCCGTTCATGTCGAGCTGGCCCTCGGTCACCACGCCCTGTCCCTCGCGGAAGAGATCGGGCAGGATGCCGGTGTAGGTGACCGGCACCGTGTGCACCATGTCGGTGACGACGAAGCGGATGGTCTCGCCGTCCTTGTCCACGCTGCCTTCCTCGACCAGCCCGCCCAGGCGGAATCGCTGGCCGGGCGCGACCTCGCGCTCGGTCAGGTCGGTCGGGCTGTAGAAGTACAGCAGGTTGTCGCCGATGGCGGTCAGCACAAGCGCCGTCGCCCCGCCCAGGGCAAGCATCCCCAGGCCGATGAAATAGAGTCGCTGCTTTTTACGTGTCACGCCCGGTCTCCGTCAGCGGGGAGTGTGGTGGCGTTGAAAGCGTCCCCGTCCCGGTTCCGTCGTGATCCCTGTCCGGCGTGGATGGTGGTGTGGCTCCGTCCCATTCCCCCTGGTCCGAAGCGCCCGTCCCGCGCCGACGCCGGCCGCCGCCGGCGGCCTGCAACTGGTTCAGTGTCCGCTCGTCGCGGCGCAAGCCGACCCAAACGTACACGAACAGGCCGACCATGACCATGGCCGCGATGCCGTACGACGGCCAGACGAACCCGGCATAGCCGTCCATGTTCAAATAGGTGATCAGGCTGTCCACGATGGTCCTCGCACTCCCGGCCTAGCCCTGCACATCCACCAGGCGCAACGATCGCACCTTGGCGGCCGCGATCTCGCGGCGGATCCCCATCAGCAGCGTGGTGACATAGTACGCCTTGAAGGCGATGGCCATGGCGAACAGCGGGATCAACATCGCCCCGTCAATGGCGATGCCGCTTTCGCCCACCGGATTGACGCTGGCCGGCTGATGCAGCGTGTTCCACCAGTCCACCGAAAACTTGATGATGGGAATGTTGACCCAGCCCACCAGGGCCAGCACCGCCGCCGCCTTGGCGCCGCGCTGGCGGTCGTCGAAGGCGTTGGCCAGCGCCATGTAGCCCAGGTACAGGAACAGCAGGATCAGCATGGACGTCAGGCGCGCGTCCCACACCCACCAGGTGCCCCACATGGGCTTGCCCCACAGGGCCCCGGTGACCAGGCAGATGAAGGTGAAGGCCGCGCCCACCGGCGCCGAGCAGCGGGCCGACAGATCGGCCACCGGATGGCGCCAGATCAGCGCCACCCCGCTGGCGATGGCCATGGCGGTATAGACGAACAGGCCCATCCAGGCCGAGGGCACGTGCACATACATGATGCGCACGGTCTCGCTCTGCTGATAGTCGGGCGGCGAGAACACCAGGGCATAGGACAGGCCGACCGCGAAGGCGATCACCATGACCCCGGTGCTCCAGGGCAGGATCGCGTTGGCGATGCGGAGAAAACGTGTCGGGTTGGCGTAGCGATGCATGGTCGTGTCCGGCCCGCGCGCGGGGATGTCGGTTTGGTGACGGGACCTTAGCTCTTGTGCCGGCCGATTTCCAGTCGAACCGGTATGCCGGTCACGACCCGGCGCCGCCGACGACCTCGCGCAGGCGCGCCGCCATCTCCTCGGCCGGCTGGCCGTGGCGGAAGAAGGCGGCCAGCGACCCGTCCGGCGCCATCAGGTAGGTGATGGCGCTGTGGTCCAGCAGATAGGGCGCGGCGCTGTCCGGCTGCTCCACCTTGGCGTAGTACACTTTGTAGGCTTCGGCGGCGGCCGCGACCTGCGCCTCGGTGCCGGTCAGGCCTATCAGCTTGGGATGGAAGAACCCGGCGTACTCCGCCACGTCGGCGGGGCGGTCACGCTGCGGATCGACGGTGATGAACAGCGGCTGGATCCGCTCCACCACGGCCGGGTCCAGCCTCTCCAGCGCGTCCGTCAGGGTTTGCAGGCTCGTCGGGCAGACGTCCGGGCAGAAGGTATAGCCGAAATAAACCAGCAGGTACTGGCCGGGGAACGACTCCTCGGTGACCGTCTCGCCCGCTCCGTTGACCAGGGTGAACGGCCCACCGATGTCCGCCTCGCCGGTGACCGTCACCGACTCCCCGCCGGCGTGGGTCGCCGGCGCCTCGCCCCAGGACAGGAACCCCAGGCGGGGCAGGACGGCGATGGCGACCACCAGGGCGACAACCGCGAGTCCACCCACGATCGATACGAGTTTGGGAGACATGACCACCCCTCTCTTGCTCTCACGCCACCAATCTGACGGCCAGATATGTCAATACGGCGGCATTGATCAGCATCAGCGTCGGCACCGCCACGGCCATGGCGTTGCGGAACCGGGTGGCGGCGACTCCGCCGACCAGACCCACGACCAGCAGGCTCGGTACCGTGCTCGCTCCGAAGATGGCCATGGCCAGCGCCCCCGTCAGCACCTCGCCGCTGGAGGCCGCCGCCGCCAGCGCGCCGTACAGAAGGCCGCAGGGAATGAACCCCAGCAGGACCCCCAACCCATAGCCGCGCCAGCCGCTCGGATCCCTCATGAAGGGCCGCGCCGCCCGGCCCATGTGCCGGGACCACCAGGCCTCGACGCGGGCGCCGCCGGGGACGGAGACCTTCAGGCGCGGCAGCGCGTAGCCTACGAACAGCACCGCCGCCAGCAGCAGCAACGCGGCCGAAATCCAGTCCAGCAGGCCGCTGCGGTTGATCACCCCGGCCAGCCCGGCCAGCGCCGCGCCCAGCGCGGCATAGGTGGTCATCCGCCCCAGGTGGTAAGGCACCAGCGCCGCCCCGGTCAGGCGATGGATCTCGTGCATCCTGGCGGCGGGGATGGCCTCCATGCGCGCCGTCACCTGCGCCAGCACGAACGGCCCGCACATGCCGGCGCAATGCGTGAACCCGCCCGCCAGCCCGGCCAGCGCCAGACTCGCCAGCAGCCCACCCTCGTCGCCGATGACCACATGGCAATGCGCCAGCCCCGAGGCCAGGAGATCCATCAATTCGGCCTGCGGGTCCATGCGGCGGCCTTACCGGTCCAGCCCAGCGACGTGTCGCAGCGTGTCGTTGATCCGCGTCTGCCAGCCGGGGCCGCCGGCCTTGAAGTGGGCGACGACGTCGGCGTCCAGGCGGATGGTGGTGGAGACCTTGGGGGACTCCGCTTCTGGAGGCCCGCCCTTGGCCTTTGCCTGGACGCGCGAAACGACCTCTTCGACCGTCTCGCCACCGGCGAAACGTTCGGCCCTGGCGAACCACTCATCGGTCAATTCAGGCGCGTCATCGGGATCGACCCAGGGCTTCGTGTCGTCTCCGTTCTTTGTCATGTCCGTGCCTCATGGAAATGATGCGCCGGCCGCCGTCGCGGGGTGTCCAGACCACGATCACGAACCGACCACGCAGCCAACCCGCCGTGATGTAGCGCACTTCGCCGTAGGGGACCCTATCATCGATCTGGGTGTCGTTCGGCCCCTTGAACACCAGTTCCGCGTCCGCGAAATCAAGCCCGCGCTCCGCCAGGGTTTTGACGCGCTTGGCTTCATCCCAGGTGTTCATGAGGCTTTACGTTACGACAGAAGGCCAGGAGATCCATCAATTCGGCGTGCGGGTCCATGCGACGACCTTACGCGTGGTGTGTCCAGGGGTCGATCAGCTCAACGCCGCAGTTCACGAAGTCGCGAGTGTTGCGGGTGGCAAGGCTGGCGTTGCGCGAGAGGGCAATCGCGGCGATTTGGGCATCGGGCTGCGATACGGAGTGTCCCGACCGGCGGCGTCCGACCGCCAAGTCGGCGAATGCTACCGCAGCCTCGGAATCAAAGGGAAAGATGCGTCCGGGGAAATACACCCGGAAAACTGTCCATGCGGCGTCGGCCAACGCGAGGCGCCTTTTCCCCTGAGGCAACAGGGCGATGCCGTATAGGATTTCCGCCTGGGTCACGCTGGAAATGGACAGCGATGTAGCCGGGACGGAATCGAGCCATGCAAGAACGGTCGGCTCTGGTTCGGGTTTCATGACCTCTGAAACGACATTTGTATCGAGCAGGATCATGATTCGAAACGCGGCGGTTCGCGCATGGGGTCGCGGGGGATGTCGGGCAGTTCGAAGCCGCCCAGAGGCTTGAACAGCGCATGAATCGCGGTTCCGAGGGCCTGAGGCTCGGCGTCGTGCGCGGCCAACACAGCGTGGAGGATCGCCCGCGCCTCGTCTTCCTCTGATCGGCCATTGACGGCGGCCCGGTCCTTCAGGCGCGCTTGGATAGACTCGTCAAGGTCGTGAATGGTGAGGCTCGTCATGAGTCTGGCTCCGTCCCTTCGTGCCTGACGGCATGAACGGTCTCGCCGACACGACGACGAGACCCGCTCAAGCATACCACACCGGCGTTTTTCGCGCGGTCAGTTCGGACCATCACCGGTCCCGGTCCAGCCCAGCCGCGTGTCGCAGCGTGTCGTTGATCCGCGTCTGCCAGCCGGGGCCGCCGGCCTTGAAGTGGGCGACGACGTCGGCGTCCAGGCGAATGGTGGTGGAGACCTTGGGGGACTCTGCGTCTGGAGACTCGCTCTTGGCCTTGGCCTGGACGCGTGAAACGACCTCTTCGACCGTCTCGCCACCCTCGAACCACACGCCGCGGGCGAAGTCTTCGTCCGTCAGTTCGGGTGCGTCATCGGGATCGACCCAGGGCTCTTTGTCGTCTCCGGTCTGTGTCATGGTCATGCCTCACTCCGCCGCCGAGTCGGTCTGGAACGAGTCCAGGACCGACGGATCCCACCAGCCGCCGAGCTGCTCGCGCAGGCGCACCACCTCGCCCACGACGACGATGGCCGGCGCCTCGACGCCGTGGGCGTCGCGGTCGGCCACCGCCCGGCCCAGGGTCGAGGTCACCACTCGGTGCCGCGCCGTGGTCGCCGCGCAGATGAAGGCCAGCGGCTCGTCCGGCGACCGACCGCCGGCCAGCAGGCGGTCGACGATGGCCGCCAGATGCTTGACCGCCATGTAGATCACCAGGACCGAGGCACTGCGGGCCAGCGCCGTCCAGTCCACGTTATCGGGCACCTCGCCGCTGGCGGCATGGCCGGTGACGAAGGCGATGGCCGCGTTGGTCTCCCGCGCCGTGGCCGGAATGCCGGCGTAGGCCAGCCCGCCAATGCCGGCGGTGATGCCCGGCACGACGCGAAACGGCACGCCGGCGGCCACCAGGGCGCGGGCCTCCTCGGCGCCGCGCCCGAAAATGAACGGGTCGCCCCCCTTCAGCCGCAGCACCCGCTTGCCCGCCTTAGCCAGATCGATCAGCCGCCGGGTGATGTCGGGCTGGCTGGCCGAGGGCTTGCCGCCGCGCTTGCCGGCGAACACGATCTCGGCGCCGGGGCGGGCCAGGCGCAGCACGGCCTCGTCCACCAGGGCGTCATGCACCACGACGTCCGCCTGTTCCAGGGCATGGGCGGCGTGCAGGGTCAGCAGGCCGGGGTCGCCGGGGCCGGCGCCCACCAGCCACACCTCGCCGGGCGGGAACGGCGGCAGCGAGAGCGGCGCGAAAGGGCCGCCCCGTTTGCGGTCGAAGAGAGACTGCGTCGTCATGGGTCCGCTTCTACCTCTGAACGGGGTCGGGCGCCAGGGGCACCGCGCGCGGCCTAGGCGAAGACTGAGACGCGATGCTAGGGTGGTTTTCCCTACCGTTGAACAGCGAGATGCCCGACCATGATCGCCGCCGCCCCGGACCCGTCCCACCTGATCCATCCCGTCATTCTCTCCGGCGGGTCCGGCAGCCGGCTGTGGCCCATGTCGCGGGCGCTCTACCCGAAGCAGTTCCTGCCCCTGGCCGGGGCCGACACCATGGTCCAGGCGACCGCCCGGCGGGTCGTCGGCCCGGGGTTCGCGCCGCCCCTGGCCATCTGCAACGAGGAGCACCGGTTTCTGCTGGCCGAACAGTTGCGGGCGGTCGGCATCGCGCCCGGCGGCATCCTGCTGGAGCCGGAGGGCCGCAACACCGCGCCGGCGGCCACGGTGGCGGCGCTGGCAGTGGCCGAGCGCGATCCGGACGGGGTGGTGCTGCTGATGCCCTCGGACCATGTCATCGCCGACGTCGACGCGTTCCACGCCGCCATCACGGCGGCGGCGGCGGCGGCGCGGCATGGGCATCTGGTGACGTTCGGCATCACGCCCGAGCGGCCGGAGACCGGGTACGGCTACATCCGGGTGGGCGCGCCCCTGGACGGGCTCGTTGGCACCCGCCGCGTTGACCGCTTCGTCGAGAAGCCGGACCGGGCCACCGCCGAGACCTATCTGGCCGACGGTGGCTATCTCTGGAATGGCGGTCTGTTCGCCTTCACCGCCCGGGCCTTCCTGGGCGAGATGGAGCGCCTGCACCCGGAGACGGTGGACGGCGCCCGCGCCGCCCTGTCTGAGGCCCGCGAAGACCTGGATTTCCGACGACTGAACGCGGAACCCTTCGCCCGCACCCTCGCGCAGTCCATCGACGTGGCGGTCATGGAGCGGACCGACCTGGCCGCCGTCGTGCCCGTGTCCATGGGTTGGAACGACGTCGGTGCCTGGAACGCGTTGTGGGACATCGCCGAGCACGACGAGGCCGGCAACGTGCTGCAGGGCGACGTGTTGGTCAGCGAGACCCGCGACTGCTATGTGCGCTCGGAAGGCCCCCTGGTCGCGACGGTCGGGTTGACCGACGCGGTCGTGGTGGCCACCGACGACGCCGTGCTGGTGGCGCCGCGCGAGCGGGCGGAGGCCGTGCGCGACATCGTCTCGCGCCTGAAAGCCGAGCAGCGTCCGGAAGGCCACCTGCACACCACGGTTTACCGGCCGTGGGGCAGTTTCCGGGGCATCGACCGGGGCGAGCGCTTTCAGGTCAAGCAGATCATGGTGCGCCCGGGCGCGCGCCTGAGCCTGCAAATGCACCACCACCGCGCCGAGCACTGGGTTGTCGTCGAGGGCACCGCGCGCGTCACGCGGGACGGCGAAAGCGTCCTGCTGCACGAAAACGAATCGACGTACATTCCCCTGGGCGTCACCCATCGGCTGGAGAATCCTGGCAAGCTGCCGCTCAGGATCATCGAGGTGCAGTCCGGCCCCTACCTGGGCGAGGACGACATCGTCCGCTTCGAGGACACCTACGGCCGGACCTGAGGACACGGGCCGGCCCGGTCCGGCGCCTTGGTCCCGCCACGTCGCATGAGAGGGACAAGCCGGTGCGGCTGTTGGCCGTTAGCGATCTGCACCTGGGACACGCCGACAACCGGGCGATCCTGACGGACCTGGACGACCATCGGAACGACTGGCTCATCCTGGCCGGCGACGTCGGCGAGTCGCTGACGCACATGGCACTGGCGTTCGAAGCCCTGCGGCCCCGCTTCGCCCGGCTGATCTGGGTGCCCGGCAACCATGAGCTCTGGACCACAGACGAAAACGGCGAGCGCTTGGGCGGTGCCGAGAAGTACGCCGCGTTGATCGACCTGGCACGGATGTACGACGTCCTGACGCCGGAAGACGCCTATCCGACATGGTCGGATGGGCCGGAGAGGACGCCCGTGGTGCTCTGCCCCTTGTTCGTGCTGTACGACTACAGCTTCCGGCCGCCGGACGTCCCGCTGGAGGGCCTGCGCAAATGGGCGGCGGAGGGCCACGCGCTGTGCGCGGACGAGTTGCGTTTGTCCCCGGCGCCCCACGCAAACCGAGCCGCGTGGTGCCGCCAGCGGGTGGTGATCTCGCGGGCGCGGCTCAATGCTTTGCCCCCCGGCACGCGCACGGTGCTGATCAACCACTTCCCACTGCGGAAAGACCTGTTGTTCATCAGAAAGGTGCCGCGCCTCGCCCCGTGGTGCGGCACGGTGGCCACCGACGACTGGCACCGCCGCTACAACGCGATGGTCGTGGTCTCGGGCCACCAGCACGTGCCGCGCACGGACTGGCGCGACGGCACCCGGTTCGAGGAGGTCTCGCTGGGCTATCCGCGCGAATGGCACGGCCGGTTCGACCGTCCGCGATTGCGCGACGTGATGCGCGAGATCCTTCCCGGACCGGGTGGGGGGCCGGTGGTCAGTTGAAGGCGTTGAAGGCCACAAGGGTAAAGGTGTCCTTGACCCCCTTGATGGTCTGTACCTGCTCGGTGACGAAGCGGCCGATGTCGTGGTCCTTCGGCAGGTAGAACTTGGCCAGCAGGTCGTACTGGCCGGAGACGCTGTCCACCTCCGAGACCTCCTCCAGATCGTCCACGAGGGCGGCGGCCACGTCGTAGGCGTGGCCCAGGTCGCATTTCAGGAACACGAAGATTTTCTGCATCGGGGGTGCCTCTTGGCGTTCGGGGGAGAAACCGTCAATCACCGGCTCCGCCGCACTGGCCACGGTGGCGCAAGGCATGATCGGCCAGCACGCAGGCGACCATGGCCTCGGCCACCGGCACGGCGCGGATTCCTACGCACGGGTCATGGCGGCCCTTGGTGATGATCTCGGTGGCCTGTCCTTCACTGTCCACGGTGCGGCGCGGCACCAGGATCGAACTCGTCGGCTTGACGGCGAAGCGGGCGACGATCGGCTGGCCGGTCGAGATGCCGCCCAGAATGCCGCCGGCGTTGTTGCTCAAAAAGCGGGGATGTCCGTCCGGTCCCGGTTCCATCTCGTCGGCGTTCTCGGACCCGATCAACCCGGCCGCGCCGAAGCCGGCACCGATCTCCACCCCCTTGACGGCGTTGATGCCCATCAGCGCGGCGGCGAGATCCTGGTCCAGCTTGCCGTAGACCGGCGCGCCCCAGCCGGGCGGTACGCCCAGGGCCTCGACGTGGACGATGGCGCCGATGGAATTGCCGGCCTTGCGCACGGTGTCGAGCCGGCTGGCCCAGCGCTCGGCGGTGGCGGCGTCGGGGCAGAACAGCGGGTTACGGTCCACCTCGTCCCAGTCCCAGGCCTCGGTCGGCACCTCCAGGCGGTCGGTGCCGAGCTGGATCAATGCAGCGCGCACGATGACATCCGGCCCCAGGACCTTGCGGGCGATGGCGCCGGCGGCCACCCGGCAGGCGGTCTCGCGCGCCGAGGACCGGCCGCCGCCGCGATAGTCCCGGATGCCGTACTTGGCCTGATAGGTATAGTCCGCGTGCCCCGGCCGGAACTTGCCCGCGATGTCGCCATAGTCCTTGCTGCGCTGATCGGTGTTCTCGATCAGCACGGCGATCGGGGTGCCCGTCGTCTGGCCCTCGAACACCCCGGACAGCAGGCGCGCCGTGTCGGTCTCCTGTCGCTGCGTCGTGTGGCGCGACTGGCCGGGGCGGCGGCGGTCGAGATCGCGTTGCAGGTCGGTCTCGCTCAGGGGCAGGCGCGGCGGTGTGCCGTCGACGACGCAGCCGATGGCCGGCCCGTGGCTCTCGCCGAACGTGGTGATCCGGAACAGGTGGCCGAAGCTGTTGTGGGACATTGTGGGTCAGTCCGCCGCCGCCTTCGGTTTGAAGCCGCCCAGCAACTCGATGATCTGCGGTGCCGAATCGGGGGCCACCATGCCGACGGTGTGGTAGCCGCTGTCCACGTGGTGAACCTCGCCGGTCACGCCCGACCCCAGGTCGGAAAGCAGATAGACGGCGGCGTTGCCCACCTCGTCGGTGGTGACGTTGCGGCGCAGCGGGGCGTTGTACTCGTTCCACTTCAGGATGAAGCGGAAGTCGCCGATGCCCGAGGCCGCCAGGGTGCGAATCGGTCCGGCCGAGACGGCGTTGACGCGGATGCCCTCCGGCCCCAGGTCGTTGGCCAGATAGCGCACGCTGGCCTCCAGGGCCGCCTTGGCCACGCCCATGACGTTGTAGTGCGGCATGACCTGCTCGGCCCCGTAATAGGTCAGCGTCAGCAGGCTGCCCCCCTCCGCCATCAGCGGCCGCGCGCGCCGGCAAACATCCGTGAACGAGTAGCAGGAGACATGCATCGTCTGGGCGAAGTTCTCGGCCGACGTATTGACGTATCGGCCCTTGAGCTCGTCCTTGTCGGAATAGGCGATGGCATGGACGACAAAGTCCAGGCGGCCCCATTCGTCCCGCAGCCGGTCGAACGCGGCGTCCATGCTGGCCGCGTCGGTCACGTCGCAATCCACCAGCATCGTGACGCCCAGGCTGTCCGCCAGCGGCTTGACCCGTTTAAGCAGGGGGGCGCCCTGGTAGGTGAACGCCAGGTCGGCGCCATGCCCGGCACAGGCCTTGGCAATGCCCCAGGCGATTGACTTATCGTTGGCGATACCCATGACAAGGCCGCGTTTGCCGGCCAGGATGGGAGGGGAAGCCGTCATGCTCGTCCTCTCGGTCTGCTGCGCGTGCTGCTGGCGGATCGGCGGGGCGCGGTGTTCGCTCGACAACGCTGGGCGATGGTCGTCCCGAGGGAACGTCCGCACGGAAAATGCCGCCTCTCCGGGGGCGCACACAGTAGAACAAAACCCAGGCGGAGGAAATCGCTTCGTGGGAGGGTGACAGGGAGGGTTTGGAATGAACGCCGGTGCCGCCGAGGAACCGCACCAGGAGTCGATGCCGGACGAGGCGGAGGACGACGACCTTCCGCCTACCCGTGCCGAAACGCCGTCACTCCGGCGGTCGCTGGTGCTGCTGGCCCGCATGGTGCGCGACCATGCGGCCGCGACCCAGGTGGCGCGCATGGCCTCGGCGCTCAGCTACACGTCCCTGCTGGCCCTGGTGCCGGTGCTGGCCATCGCCCTGGCCATGCTGACCGCGTTTCCGGTGTTCTCCGAGGTGCGGGACGGTCTCATGGAGTCCCTGTTCAACGTCCTCTTTCCCTACGCGGATGATCTCGTGCGCGAGAAGGTGGACGAGTTCGTGCAGGCCGCCGGCGGTCTGACGGCCCTGGGCGTGGTGGGTATCGCCATCACCGCCGTCATGCTGCTGGTGACCATCGAGACAGCCCTGAACGCCATCTTCGGCGTGCAGTCGCAGCGGGGGATGGCGCCGCGCCTGCTGGTGTACTGGGCGCTGGTGACGCTGGGGCCGCTGTTGCTGGGGGCCAGCGCGTCGCTGAGCGGGTTTCTGTTCACGCTGGGCGGCATGGCCGACGCCGGGCCGGCGGCGTTGCGGGGGATCGGCGGGCTGGTGGCGCGGGCGCTGCCGTGGGTGCTGACCGCCGTGGCGTTCACCTTGCTGTTCACGGTGGTGCCGAACCGGCCGGTGCGGCCGTGGGACGCGGCCGTGGGCGGCATCGTGGCGGCCATCCTGGTGGCCGTGCTGCGCTTCGGGTTTCTGGTCTACGCCACCAACGCCCAGGCCTATCAGACGCTGTACGGGGCGCTGGCGGTGATTCCGGTGTTCCTGGTCTGGATGTATCTGTCGTGGCTGGTGGTGCTGGCCGGCGCGGTCATCACCGCCGTCTTGCCGGTCTGGCGGATGCGCCGCGTCGAGGGTGATGATCCACGCCACCAGGATCTGACGGCGGCGCTGCGTGTTCTGGCCAGCCTGCAGGCGGCGGCGGCCACCGTGCCCACGTCCGGGAGCCGGAACCGCAGCGGCGTCGGACGGCGGGGGCTGCTGCGCGACACAGGCGTGCCGGAAGAGCGCCTGCGCAGCATCCTCGCCGACCTGGGCGCGGCCGGCCTGGTGGCCCGGGCCGAGGGTGGCCGCTGGCTGCTGGCGCGCGACTTGGCGACGGTGACGCTGGACGACCTGCTGGGCCTGCTGGACTTGCGCCTGCCGGACACCGCCCTGCCGGCCGCGCCGCCGCCAGGACTGCCGTGGAGCGCCGCCCTGGGCCACCGGCTGCGCCGTGCGCGCGCGGCCGAACGCGACGCGCTGGCCGTGCCGCTGCGCACCCTGCTGGGCGGCGAGGACCGGGGGGACGGATGACGAGGGGGCGCCGCGCGGGTGTAGGGGTCCCGGCAACCGGGCCGCCGTTCTTCAGGTCTTCAGGTCCGCTTGCATCGGCGACGGCGGCCACCTACCCTCTAGGCACGGTGCGGCGAAGCGCCGTGCTTGATGGCAGGCCTTGGTGGCCGGGGAAGGGACACGCAATGACCCAGCACCGACAGAACGCACCAACACCGGACGATTTCCGGAGTCGGGTGGAGGCCGCGAAACAACGGCACCGGGCCGACGAGGCGATCGCCGATGCGCTTGTGATGAAGAAGGGCTCGGTTGCGTCTGACGACTTGGTGCAGCTCGTGAGAGACCGTATCAACCCGCTTATCATTGAGCGGGTGCAAGAGGACTTTTTTGCAAAAACCTGAAGGCGCTTCGGCAATGGCCGATCGGCAGCAAAGCATTAAGGGTGGAGGTCGACCCCAAAACAAAAACCATCAAGATCGGATTTGTGGCCAAAAAATTTAAATACAAAGAGGTTCTTATCTTAGTCATCGTGATCATGGGGTTTTTGACCGTTTTTCTGTCTGCGACAATATTCTACCTGCTTGTTTCCGGCGGATTTGTTTAAGCCGCATCGCCATCACAGCGGACATCGTTTCGAAGCCGCCCCCCGTCAGCCCAAGAGGATGGTCCCATGAAACTGACCGAGCACCGCCTGCTGCGCCAGCAATGTTACATCAATGGCCAGTGGTGCGACGCCGACGCCGGCGGCACCTTCGCGGTTACGAACCCGGCCACCGGCGCCGATCTGGCGCGCGTGCCCGACATGGGCGCCGACGAGACCCGCCGGGCGATTGAGGCCGCCAACGCCGCCTGGCCGGCGTGGCGCTCCAAGACGGCCAAGCAGCGCGCCACCATCCTGCGTGACTGGTTCAATCTCATCATGGCGCACCAGGAGGACCTGGCCGTCCTGATGACCGCCGAGCAGGGCAAGCCGCTGGCCGAGGCCAAGGGCGAGGTGGCCTACGGCGCCAGCTTCATCGAGTGGTTCGCCGAGGAGGGCAAGCGCATCTACGGCGATGTCATCCCGTCGCACGGCCCCGACAAGCGCATCGTGGTGATCAAGCAGCCCATCGGCGTGGTGGCCGCCATCACGCCGTGGAACTTCCCCAACGCCATGATCACCCGCAAGTGCGCGCCCGCGCTGGCCGCCGGCTGCCCGGTGGTGATCAAGCCGGCGGCGCTGACCCCGCTGTCGGCGCTGGCCCTGGCCGAACTGGCCGAGCAGGCGGGGATGCCGGCCGGCGTGCTGAACATCCTGACCACCAAGCGCTCGTCGGCGGTGGGCGCCGAGATGACGTCGAACCCGCTGGTGCGCAAGTTGTCCTTCACCGGCTCGACCGAGATCGGCAAGACACTCATGGAGCAGTGCGCCACCAACGTCACCAAGATCTCGCTGGAACTGGGGGGCAACGCGCCGTTCATCGTCTTCGATGACGCCGACCTGGACGCCGCCGTGGCCGGGGCCATCGCCTCGAAGTACCGCAACACCGGCCAGACGTGCGTGTGCGCCAACCGCATTCTCGTCCAGGACAGCGTGTACGATGCCTTCGCCGAGAAACTCGCCGCCGCCGTCAAGGCGCTGAAGGTGGGTGACGGGTTGGCCGGCGAGACGCAGCAGGGGCCGCTGATCGAACCGGCCGCGCTCGACAAGGTGCAGGCGCTGGTGGGCGACGCGGTGGACAAGGGCGCTCGCGTGGTGCTGGGCGGCAAGCCGCACGCGCTGGGCGGCACCTTTTATGAACCGACCATCCTGGCCGACGTCAGCGACTCCATGCGGCTGTTCAACGAGGAGATCTTCGGCCCCGTGGCGCCGCTGTACCGCTTCTCGACCGAGGCCGAGGCGATCGAGATGGCCAACAACACCCAGTACGGCCTCGCCGCCTATTTCTATGCCCGCGACATGGGCCGCGTGTGGCGCGTGTCCGAGGGGTTGGAATACGGCATCGTCGGCATCAACGAAGGGATCATCTCGACCGAGGTGGCGCCGTTCGGCGGCGTCAAGGAATCCGGCCTGGGCCGCGAGGGCTCCAAGTACGGCATCGATGACTTCGTCGAGATCAAGTACCTGTGCATGGGCGGGGTGGACAAGTAAGACTGCAATCAAGGTGTCGAGTGCGCTCGACCGTCGTGACGCGACGGGCGGCGCTGTCCCACCTCACCTTTGAGGATTCTGGAAATGGGAGGGCCAGGAAACTGTTCCGGCTATGTCGGCCTGCCTTATGATCACCCGCACTTTGCGGCAATCGGAAGGGTGGTCGCGGCCCACGCCTCTTTTGAAAGACCAGCAGACCAGTTTATTTGGCGACTGGCTGGAGTCGAGAATGATCTCGGTGCGTGCCTCGCGGCCACAGGCCGCCGTGAACAACAAGATAGTCGTGGTGCCCCAGCGGACGGCGTGATCGGGACACCCGATGGAGGAGCCCGGTGCTGGGAAGCTGCACGCCGGCATCCGTGAGGAGGGCGCCGGGCGACCGGCGCCCGTACTCGACAATACGATCGCCCCCGGAGGGGCCGGCCGGGAGGGGGGAGCCAAGGCAATCCGCCCGTCATCCCGGTTCGCTCAACCCAGATCCCGCAGCCGGTCGAGGAACGTCCGCTTGCGGGCGTGGCGTTCGTGGAGATCGGCGAGCCGGCGGGCGAAGTCCGCCGCCGTGCCCTGTTCGTCCGCCAGCGTCTTGAGGTCCGCGAGGGTTTGGGCGGCACGGTCGTAGCCGGAGGCGTTGCGCTGTTCGATGTCGCCCTCGATGTCGCGCCAGACGGCCGTGCCCCGGCGCCGGAGGACATCAAGCCGGGCGCGGCGGGCCTTTTCCGCCTCTTCGGCCCGGCGTCGCTGTGCCTCGGCCTGTCGCGCGGCTTCGGCCTGCTCCCGTTCGTGCCGGATCGCGTCCGCGCGGGCGCGCAGGTCCGCCACCATCCGGCGCGGCGCCGTTGGCTCCCCGGACTGTTCGCGAAGTCGGGCCTTGAGGTCGGCCGCGACATGCGGGTCGCCCTCGACCACGCGGACCAACAGATCGGTCTTGTCCGCCTCGGGAATCGACGCGATCCCCTGTCGCACGGCGTCGGCCGACAGCGCGGCCTCGGCGGAGCGTTCGGCGGCGGCGGCCACGAGGTCCGGGTCGAGGCGGAAGAACGACGCGAAGGCGTCAAGGGCGCCTGTCAGGGGACCGATCCCGGGCAGGGGTTCGAGGGCGTCGTCGGGCAGCAGGTCGTCTTCCACCGCCGTCAGCCAGGCGAGATAGAACAGCCGCAGGTCGCCCGAGATCACGTCGGCCCGCAGGGGCGCCAGCGCGGCCAGCCAACCCGAACCCTCGTCCCAGTCGTCGTCCCAACCGTCCTCGTCATGCTGTGTCAGGTCGATGATCGTGTCATCGCCGTGCGTCCAGGCCTCGACCCAGTCAACCTCGGACAGGAAGGGTTGGAGGTCCAGCGGCTCCAGGTATCGCCGGGGCACCCGCATCATCAGGCAGCGCGTGCCCCAGTTGGCGAGATAGAGGTGCAGGTCGAACCACCGCTCCATCAACCGTCTGGGGTCGCCCTTGAACCCACCGAAGTTGTAGTGATTGGTGAAGCTGGTGGCGGTGATCTGGGCGCGGGTCGACACGGCGCGCAAGGCCTCCTGATCCGAGGCCGTCAGGGGGCGATCGATGGCCTGGAACTCGTAGTACTGGTATTCGCTCATGGGTGCGCAGCCTGATTTCCGTGGTTTGGCGCCTGCCCCCTTATATCACCCTACCCCCCGGTGGTGATGGGGAAGGTCACCGCCACGCACCAGGCGAAGACGAAGGCGCTGGTGATGGCCGCCACCCAGGGGTGATGCGTCCGCCGCCAGCTCCAGGCGCTGAACAGCCCGAAGATGACGAAGAACAGCGCGATGATCGGATAGAGGATGATCAGGAAGAACAGATCGTGCAGCTTCAGGATGATCGCCGGCACCAGCGACAGCATGAAGGCGACCGAGGTGGCAGCATAGCCCCAGCGGGGGCGGGTGGGGCCGCGCGTCACCCACTCATCGACCAGGAAGAAGGGCAGCGTCCCTAGCATCATCACCGGCACCAGCAGCAGGCGCTCTGGCGTCGGGATGAACGACGAGACGAACAGCTCGATGGGTGTGCCCAGGCCGATCATGACGAACGCGCTCAGCAGCACGGTGGCCAGGGCGAGCCGGCCCCAGCGCGTGGGCGGATGGGTCGGCGGGGGCTCCTCGGGCCAGCGGCGGCGGATCCACCACAGCCCCAGGCCGGTCAACAGGCCGTACAGGGCGAAGTGCAGCAGCAGGTAATCCCCCACCAGCACCGGCAGCCAGTCAGTGGGCAAGGGCGCCAGGAGCACCGGCGTGATCAGGGCGGGCCAGATCACCAGCGGCCGCACCCGCCGCCAGGGCAGGGCGGCGCCGACCGGCGCCTCGGCCACGCGCGGCAGCAGCGCCGAGGCCGGCCAGGCCAGCACCACCACCGCCAGCAGCAGGATCAGGATCCACGAGCCCCGTGCCTGCGGCGGCTCGACCGGGGCGTCGGCCCGGCCGAAGGCGTGGTTCAGCCAGTCCACGGCCGCAAGGATGGTGTCCTTGCTGTACAGCACGCCGATGTGCTCGACCCCGGGCGAGATGCGCCACGCCCGCGCCGATCCGTCGGCGAAGTCGCCGTAGGTCTCGCCCGGCTCGGCGGTGGCGCCATCCAGGGGTAGGCTGGCCACCCGCTGGGCCTCGTTGTGGTGCACCCACGGTTCCAGCCCGCCGACCATCACCAGCATGTTGCGGGGTGCGGTGGGCGTGACCGCCGGCGAGTACATGGAGATGGCCACGGTGGCGGCGTAGGCGTCGGGGTCGCTCACGGCCTGGCGGACGATGATGTCGGCGGCCATGGAATGCCCCAGCAGGGCCACGGGATCGTCGCCGCCCGGGGTGAGGGTGCGAGCGTACTCGACGATGCCATCAAGCTGGTTCACCAGGAAAACGGTCGCGCCGGTTTCCACCGTCAGTTCGCCGCCCAGGGGGTCCGGCTGACGCCCGTGGCCCAGGGCGTCGTAGGTGACGGCCGCGTATCCATTGCGGGCCAGGCTGACGGCCAGGGCCTGCATGAGCTGGCGCGAGCCGGCGAAGCCGTGCGCCACCACCACCACCGGCGCGTCCGTGGCGTCCGCGGGGCTGTAGACGGTGACCGGCGTGCGCTCGACCGTGGTGGTGGTGATTTGCAGATCCGCCATCGGCGCCAGCAGGCGCGACAGGGCGAGGGCGATAAGGCCCAGGGTGGCCAGGGCCACCAGGGCCTTGATCAGGGAACGGCGGGCCATGCGGGGGCGTTCTCCGAACGGGCAGGGGATCAGGGGGGCAGGGAGAATACGGCGTTCCCCCTATCGGCAGATTGGCACGTTGCGTCAATCGGGCGAACCGGGCACCATCAATCCTCAATGCGCCGGGGTGCTGGAGCGTCGACTCAAGGCGTCACCGCGCGACCGAAAAAATGGGAGGCACACGAGATGCGTCGATTGATCCTTGCCACCGCCGCCAGCGGCCTGTTGCTGTCGGGCTGCGCGACCCAGGGCGGCGGCTACCACACCGCGCAGGGCGCCGGGTTGGGGGCCTTGGGTGGGGCCGCCGCGGGCGCCGCCGTGGGCGCCGCCGTGGGCGGCAACGTCGGCAACGCCGCCCTGATCGGGGCCGGTATCGGTGTCCTGGCCGGCGGTGCGGCGGGGGCGTATATGGACTCCCAGGAGCAGGCCCTGCGTCAGGACCTGGCCGGGACCAATGTCGACGTGCAGCGTCAGGGCAACGAGGTGGTCCTGGTGATGCCGGCCAACGTCACGTTCGCCGTCGATTCGGCGCGGATCGCGCCCGGTTTTCGGTCATCGCTTGCCAATGTCGCGCAAACGCTGCGGCAAAACCGGCAGAGCACCATCCAGGTTCATGGGCATACGGATGCCACCGGCGACTCGGCCTACAACCAGGACCTGTCGGAACAACGGGCGCGCGCGGTTGTCGAGTTCTTCAAGGCCCAGGGGATCATTCCCGAACGCCTGTACTGGCAGGGCCACGGCGAGACCCAACCCATCGCCACCAATGCGACGCCTCAGGGCCGGCAGATGAACCGCCGGGTCGAGTTGCGAATCGTTCCGTTGACGGCTTGACGCGACGGGCGACCGGCGTTTTTCACTTGCACTCGGGCCGATGCCGACGCAGGGTTCGGGCTCGCTCGCCGGGGCCGCCCGGGGCCGCCCGGGGCCGCCCGGGGCCATCCGGGGCCGGTGGGCGAGGTGGCAAGGGGGGACCAAGCGTGATCGATCGGCGCCACGCCGGCTCATGTTTGGGCACGCATCCCGCGCGGTGCCAGGGGCAGCGACGGCCTTCGGTGCCGGAGTCCGCCGAACGCCCGATGGGCCGGCCCGCGGGTGGGGTCGGGACACCGATGGGACATCGAAACGTCTTGCCGTGGCAACCATGAACGCGCATCTGTAACACTTGTCCGGGACGAATGTCCTCGGCGACAGTCGTGGCCCCGCTGTTCGGCACTGGCCGACGGGCGCCGTTTGGTCCGCTGACCCGGTCGTTCGGGGCTGGGCGGGCTGGCGACGGGGCCCTCGCTTCCGAAGGGGCATCCCCCGGTGAGAGGGGGGACCGGACCCATCATCTTTTCCGGAAGGACGGAGATGGACATCAGCGATCTGGTCACGCCGGACGGCGTGATGGTTCCCTTGAAGGTCTCCAGCAAGAAGCAAGCCTTGCAGGCCATGGCGCGGTGCGCGGCGCACGTCACGGGCCTGGATGAACGGGCCATCTTCGATGTGCTGCTGGAGCGTGAGCGCCTGGGCACCACCGGTGTCGGCAACGGCATCGCCATTCCGCACGGGCGGCTGGCCAGCCTGAAGACCATGCACGGTGTGTTTGCCCGCCTGGCCCGGCCGATCAACTTCGAGTCCATCGACGAGCAGCCGGTGGATCTGATCTTCCTGCTGCTGGCGCCGGACACGGCCGGCGCGGACCACCTGAAGGCGCTCGCGCGGGTCTCGCGCCTGCTGCGCGACCGGTCCATGTGCGAAAAGCTGCGCGGCACGGACACCCCGGAGGCGCTGTACGGCCTGCTGATCTCCAACCGCGCCAGCCAAGCCGCCTGATCAAGGCGACATCTTCTCGGAACGAAAACGCCCCGGACTTTGCGGTCCGGGGCGTTCGTCGTCGCAGGGGCTGGCCCGAGGGGCCGGGCGATCGCCTATTCGCGGTTCCCCAGGAAGAACAGCAGGAACTGCAGCAGGTTGATGAAGTTGATGTACAGCGACAGGGCCGCCCAGGTGGCCGACTTCGACAACGTCTGATCGTCCAGCGAGGCGCTGTACTCTTCCTTGATGCGCTGGGTGTCATAGGCGATCAGGCCGGAGAACACCAGCACGCCGATGCCGCTGATGACGAACTGCAGCATCGTGCTTTGCAGGAACAGGTTGACGATCATCGCGATGACCAGACCGAACACGCCCATGATCAGGAAGCTGCCCATGCCGGACAGGCTCCGCTTGGTCGTGTAGCCGTACAGGCTCAGCGCGGCGAAGGCGGCGGCGGTGATGAAGAACACCCGGACGACGCTGGCGTCGGTGTAGACCTGTAGCAGGATCGACAGGCCGATGCCCTGCAGCGTCACGAACAGCCAGTACAGGCCCTGCGTGGCGGCGGCGCTGGCCGAGCGCATCATGAACATCGCGCCGAACAAGATGATCAGCGGCGACCACATGCCGATCATGCCCAGCAGGGTCATGCCGGCGACCTGTCCGTCGACGGTGACATAGAACAGGGACTGAATTGCCGGCACGGTGTCGATCAGCAGCGCGACGATGCCAGACAGCACCAGGCCGGATGCCATCAGGTTGTAAACCCGCAGCATGTGTGAGCGAAGGCCGGCGTCGACCTCGGCCGCGTCGGCCGCGCTCCCGCCCATGCTCACGTAACGACGATCGGTGTTGAGAGCCATGTTTGCACCTCTGATGAAGAACGGAATGCTCGTAATATGGAGAAACCGGGCCTGGAATCAACGCGAAACCGTCCAAGGTGACGTCGATTTCATCTTTGCTCCGGGGTCCCTCCGGCGGCCCTGTCCGCCCCGTTTTTAATCTCTCCAGAACCGGGGCAGGAAAAGCACCAGAACCGCGAACAGTTCCAATCGGCCCAGAAGCATTCCGGCCGACAACAGCCACTTGGCGGTGTCGGGCAGGGTCGAGAAGTTGCCCGCCGGGCCGATGATGTCCCCCATGCCCGGCCCGACGTTGGAGATCGCCGTGGCCGCGCCCGACAGGGCCGTCACGAAGTCCAACCCCGTCAGGCCCAGCAGCATGGCCAGGAAGGCGACAGACAGCGCGTACATGAAAAAGAACGCCATGACCGCCTCGGGCACGCCCGCCTGGATCGGTTTTTTGTTGTAGGTGGGGATGAACACGCCGTTCGGCTGCAGCAGGCGGCGCAACTGGATGGTCGCCATGGAGGCCAGGATCTGGAACCGGAACACCTTGATGCCGCACGAGGTGGACCCGGCGCAGCCGCCCACGAACATCAGGCAGAACAGCACCGCCACGGGCGCGCCACCGGCCATGCCGCCCCACTGCCAATAGTCGGCCGTGGCGTAGCCGGTGCCGGTCATAACTGAAACGGTGTTGAACGCCGCGTAGCGCAGCGCGTTGGGCGCGTCCATGCCGGCATCGCGCCACAGCCACCAGGCGACGACCAGCACCCCCATCGCCGCCGTGCCGAGGAACCACTGAACCTGGGTGTCGCGGAGCAGCAGGCGCGGCCGCCCCCGCACGGCCTGGAAATAGAGCAGGAACGGGATCGACCCCACCAGCATCCCGGCCGTCACGATCCAGTCCACCCCGGCCGAACGGAAATGCCCGACCGAGGCGTCGCGGGTGGAATAGCCGCCCGTGGCGATGGTGGTCATGGCGTGCACCGTCGCCTCCAGTGGCGCCATGCCGACGGTGTACAGCATCACCGCCCAGGCCAGGGTCAGGGCCAGATAGATGGAGACCAGCGCCGTGGCCAGGCCGGCGGCGCGCGGCAGCACCTTCTCCTGCGTTTCGAACGCCTCGACCCGAAACATCTGCATCCCGCCGACGCGCAGCATGGGCATCACGGTCAGGGCCATGATGATGATCCCCAACCCGCCCAGCCATTGCAGCACGCCGCGCCACAGCAGCAACCCCGGCGGCATCAGGTCCAGCCCGGTCATGACGGTCGAGCCGGTGGTGGTGATGCCCGACATGGCCTCGAAAAAGGCGTCGGTGTAGCTGATGTCCGGGTCGGCCAGCACGAACGGCACGGCGGCGAACCCGGGTAGCACGATCCAACTCACCGTGGTCATCAGAAAGGCCTGGCGGATGCTCAGGCGCAGTTGGCCGGTGCGATTGGACAGGACCAGCAGCACGCCAACGAACAAGGTCAACGCCGACGATACCAGGAACACCACCCAGTCCGGGTTGCCATAGGCGAAGTCCACCAGCGCCGGGACCATCATCCCGCACGCCAGCACGGACACCAGAAAGCCGATGAACAGCAGGATCGGACGATGATCGAGCACGCGAAAGCCCCTGCACCCCAACGGGACGGTGCGTCACCATGGCCCCAAGTGGCCGGTCGGCGCAACCGGCGCCGAGCGTGTCACGACTCCGGTTTGGCGCTCAGGACCGCGTCCAGCACGCGCCGCACCGCCTCTTGGCCTAGGTCGCGGGTGATGAACACCAGCCGGGTGCGGTGGTCCTCTGCCCCGGTCGCCGGGTCGACCGGCCACGCCGGCAGCAGCGACGGAGGGTGGAAGATGTGCTGCACCCCGTGCAGGGCCAGCGGGGTCTCGCAGTCGCGGGCGTTGACGATGCCCTTCAGGCGCAAGAGGTCGGCGCCCCGGCTTGCCGCCAGCAGTTCGAGCCCCGTGATCAGGGCATTCCAGTCCAACGGGTCGTCAAAGGTCAGGCAGAACGCGGTGATGCGGTCGTCGTGACGGTTGAGGTCGTGATTGTGGTGGTGATGGTCGTGGCCGGCGGGCTCTCGCGTCGCGAGCGCTTCGTCGCGCAACCATGCGGCCACGTCCGGGTGCTTGCCGGTGACGCCGAACAGGCCGCATCCGAGGATCTCGGCTGGATCCACCCGGCCGTGCTCGGCCCGCAGGCGCGGCGCGCCCGGGTTGAGCGTCGCCAAGCGCGCCTCAAGACCGGCGATGGCCTCCGCCGTGGCCAGATCGGCCTTGCTGAGCACCAGGCGGTCGGCCACGGCGGCCTGTTTCACCGCCTCGGTCTGGCAGTTCATCGTCTCCGCGCCGTGAACGGCGTCCACCACCGTGACCACGCCGTCGAGCCGGTAGTGGGCGCCGATCAACGGATCGCTCATCAGCGTGTGCAGGATGGGCGCCGGGTCGGCCAGCCCCGTGGTCTCGATCAGCACGCGTTCGAACGCGTCGATCTCCTGGCGCACGCGCTTCAGGAACAGATCGCGCAACACCGTCACCATGTCGCCGCGCACCGAGCAGCACAGGCACCCCGCGTTCAGCAGCACGATGTCCTCGTCCACGTGACGCACCAGCAGGTGGTCCAGGCCGACCTCGCCGAACTCGTTGACCAGCACGGCCGTGCGCGCCATGTCCGGGTGCGACAGAAGGTGGTTGAGCAGCGTCGTCTTGCCGGCGCCGAGAAAGCCGGTCAGGACGGTGACGGGCAGGGTGCTCATGGTGCCTTGGGTCCGTACAGGGCCTCGGGGTCGGCCTCGGGCGCCATGATTTCCACCAACGCGCCGCCCGCCTGGGCCTCGCGGTAGAAGCAGGTCCGCCGTCCGGTGTGGCAGGCGACCCCGACCTGATCGACCAGCAGCAAGAGCGTGTCTCCGTCGCAGTCCACGCGCAGCGCTTTCAAGGTCTGCACCTGGCCGGACGTCTCGCCCTTGCGCCACGGCTTGCCGCGCGAGCGCGACCAGTAGCACACGCGGCCCGTCTCCAGCGTTTCGGCGATGGTCTCGCTGTTCATCCAGGCCATCATCAGCACCTCGCCGGTGTCGTGCTGCTGGGCGATGGCCGGCACCAGGCCGTCGGTGGTGAAGCGGATGGCGTCGAACACGGCGGCGCTGTCGGCGCCATTATCCGTGGCTGGGTCAGTGGCTGGGGCGGTCATGGCGGTGGGGCCTTTGACAGGGATCGTTGAGCGGTGGGCGGGTCAGGTGTACCCTGCATGGGAAGATCGCTCCGTCAAGAGGGCGCCACGGTGGGGGAAACCGTCCGGACGGGAGGCGAGGGTATCGCCCCCCGGGGGCCGGTTGGTGGCGCTTCCCCGACCCATGAGGCGCCCATGGACCAGCCATCCCACTCCTCCTCCGCCAGGGATCCCGTCGGCAGCACGCTGCTGTTCCGCGAGGCGCGGCGCGCCGACCTGCCGGCGCTGGTCGCCCTGCTGGCCGACGACATGCTCGGCCGCACGCGTGAAAGCGCCGACCTGCCGCTGCACCCCGACTATGACGCGGCGTTCGACGCCATCATGGCCGCCCCCGACAACCGCCTGATCGTCGTCGAGCGCAACAGCGCCGTGGTGGCCTTCTGCCAGCTCATCATCGTGCCCTACCTGAGCCGACGCGGGTCGCGCCGGGCGGAGGTCGAAAGCGTGCACGTGCGCAGCGACCTGCGCGGCCAGGGCATTGGTGGCGCCATGATGGCCCACGTGGCGGCGCTGGCGCGGGCCTCCGGCTGCGGGGTCCTGCAGCTGACCAGCGACCGGCGGCGCGAGGACGCCCGGCGCTTTTACGAACGCATCGGGTTCGAGGCCAGCCACGTGGGGATGAAGTTGACGCTGTAGATTGGCGAGGGGAGTCCGGGGGTATCGGATACACACATCTTTCCCTGCCAAGCTGGGGACCTCAGCCCCCGCGGAAACGAGACGCGTCATTGCGAACCCTCGTCACAAGACGAGGGTGAAGCAAAGCAGAGCGTAAAACGCAAATATCCGCCCTGGATTGCCCCAGTTTGGGTTTTTGGGCTTCGCTCCTCGCAATGACGAGAAAGCTCGTAGGGTGCGTCTGACCGCCGCGACTGCGGCGGGCGACGCACCGCCGCGCGGCCGTCGCGACCATTCGGTGCGTCGTCGGCGGCTTCGCCGCCTCCAGACGCACCCTACGGCTTTGGGATACATGTATCACCCAACGGCACCTGCCGGACTCCTCCTCCATTTATGGGGGAGGCTGGGAGGGGGTTCGGGCGGAAAACCGTGCCGTCAGCGCCGGCTTCTACCCAGCCGCCAGCATCCGCTGGAACCCGGCCTTCAGGTCGGCGATCAGGTCGACCGGGTCCTCCAGGCCGATGTGCAGGCGCAGCACCGGTCCGTCGTGGGTCCAGGGGCTGGCGGTGCGGGTGATCGCCGTCGTGGTGTCCAGGATCAGGCTTTCGTAGCCGCCCCAGCTGAACCCCATGCGGAACAGCCGCATCCCATCGAGCATGGCGGCCACGGCCTCGCGACTCGGTCCCCGTTTCAACAGCACGCCGAACAGGCCGCTGGCGCCGGTGAAGTCGCGCCGCCACAGGGTGTGGCCGGGGTCGTCCGGCAGGGCCGGGTGCAGCACGCGGGCCACCTCCGACCAGCTTTGCAGCCAGCGGGCCACCGCCACCCCGTTCGCCTCGTGCTGGCGCAGCCGGACGCCCAGGGTCCGCAGCCCGCGCAGCCCCAGGTAGGCCTCGTCCGCCCCGACCGCGTGGCCGATCTGGCCGGCGGTCGCCTTCACCTGCTCGAACAGCGCCCGGTCGGTCATGGTGATGGTGCCGAGCATGGCGTCTGAGTGGCCAACAATGTACTTGGTGGCCGCCTGGATCGACAGGTCCACGCCGTGCTCGAACGGCCGGAACAGCAGCGGCGTGGCCCATGTGTTGTCCAGCACCGCGACGGCGCCGGCCTCGTGCGCGGCGGCGGCGATGGCCGGAACGTCCTGCATCTCGAACGTCAGCGAGCCTGGCGATTCCATGAAAATCACCCGGGTCTGCGGTTCGATCATGTCTCGTATGCCGCTCCCGATGAGGGGGTCGTAATAGGTTGTTCGGACTCCCATGTTACGAAGGATCGTGTCGCAGAAACTGCGGGTCGGCCAGTAGACGGAGTCGACCATGAGCAGGTGGTCCCCACTCTTGAGCAGGGCCATCAGGGCGCACGAGACCGCCGCCATGCCCGACCCGACCGACACGCACCACCGCCCGCCCTCAAGGTCCGCGACGGCGGCGTCGAGTGCTTTGGTGGTGGGGGTGCCATAGCGGCCGTAATAGACGTCGTCGAACCGCCGGCCCTGCTTCGCCTTCAGGTCCGCCACGGTCGGAAAGGTGACGGTGGAGACATGGTAGACGGGCGGATTGACCGCGCCATGATGCTGGCGCGGATCGTGGCCGACATGGACGATCCGCGTGTCGGCGCGGTCTTCTGACGGGGGTTTCGGCTCGCTCATGGACGGGACTCTGCGTCGGGGCGGGGGACCATGGAACCACCATCCGGCATCGGCGGTGCCCGCGCAAGGGCAAGGACGGATGGCGGGGCCGCGTCGGGATGTACCACTCGAAAGGAGGGGTGACATCCTCCTTTAGAAGGAAGGGGCGGACCTTTAGTGGGGTTTACTTTCGATATAGGGCTTTTCGCGATGCGTCCGACCCTATCGACAGAACGTATCGCGAAAAATCATAACGAGGGTGAAACTTCGTGCCGTTGTGGTCCTGATGGATCGCCTTGAGACCATGGGGTTGTACTTTCGTGCGACCGTGTCGTTTTCGCACCATTTGGTATATGCCCTCTGTAACATCACATAGTCCTGGACAAGCGTGAGCCCACGGGATAATGTTGCAATGCAATAAGCCAGTGAGCCGTGCGTCGGGGATATGACCAAGGGGCATCCGCTAAAACGGCCGAGACCACGAGGTGAAACGTCCTTGGTGTAGAAACCCAAGGGTGGAGCTTGAAGATGAACCACACACCGACGTCATATCACGCGTTCAACCTGTTCACGCTGACGATGGAGAGCCGCTATGGCGCCCGTTGGCGGGAGGCTGTCGCCCCGGAGACCATCGCCGTGATGGCCGACGAGATCGCGCTCGGCTTTGGCGGTGCCGCCGAGACCCCCACCAGCACGTCGTCCGGGGGCAGCGCGCCCACCGTGTGGCGTCTGCCCGACGGCTCGCGCGTGCGCACTGGCCGCTTCGGCCTGAAGATGGAACTGGAGGACGAGAGCCACCTGGCCGCCGGCTAAGGCCCGCACACCGGCCACTGGCTTGCACAAGACCTCCCTTGCACAAAACCTCCATGGCTTAGGGCCTTGGAGCCGAGACAACACCCGCCCCGGAGTCATGACGACGCCGGGGCGGATGTCGTTTGGACGCCCTGACGCCCTACCGCTCGACCGGCAGATCGGCGCGGTCGCCCCACTCGGCCCACGACCCGTCGTAGACGGCGACGCGGTCATGGCCGATCAGGTGCAGGGCCAGCGCGGAATAGCACGCCGTCACGCCCGACCCGCACGACGTCACGACCGGCCGTGCCGGATCGACTCCGGCCGCCTGGAAATGGGCCGCGATGGCGTCGGGCGGCGCCATTTCGTTGAACGGGCCGTGCTGAAGATCGGCGAAGGGGGCGTTCAACGCCCCGGGCATGTGGCCGAGCCGGGCAACCGAGCGCGGCTCGGGCGCCGCGCCGCGAAAGCGCTCGGCCGAGCGCACGTCCAGCACCTGCGCGGCGCCGGTCTCCAGGGCGGCCCGCACGGCCTCGGCGTCGGCCATCAGGGCGGCGTTGATCCGGGGCGTGAAGTGCCGGCGCGTGACGTGCGGCGGACGGTCGTCGACCGGCCGGCCCTCGGCCTGCCACTTGGGCAGCCCGCCGTCCAGCACCGAGACGTCCTCGTGCCCGAACACCCGGAACATCCACCATACCCGGGCGGCGGCACAGGCGCCGCCGACGTGGTCATAGACGACGATGCGGTGCCCGTCGCCGAGCCCCAGGTCGCGCACCCGCGACGAGAACACCTCCGGCGGGGGCATCATGTGCGGCAGCGACGAGGCTGGATCGGCGACGCGGTCGATGTCGAAGAACACCGCGCCGGGGATGTGGGCGCGGGCGGACTCCTCCGCCGGATCGCGCGGATCGCCGGGCATGAAGTGGCGGGCGTCGACGACGCGGACGTCGGGCGCGTCCAGGTGGTCGGCCAGCCAATCGGTGGTGACCAGGGCGCCGGAAGCGGGTGACGGCATGGGCAGGTCTCTCAATGGTGGGCGGGGGAGGCGCGGTGTCAGGCGGCCGGCTCCAGCCACGGCGGTGTCGGCAGGCCCTTCTCGCGCAGGAAATCGGGATTGTAGATCTTGGACTGATAGCGGGCCCCCGTGTCGCACAGGATGGTGACGACGGTGTGGCCCGGTCCGAGCGTTTCGGCCACCCGCATGGCGGCGGCGACGTTGATCCCGGACGAGCCGCCCAGCACCAGGCCGTCGTGGCGGACCATCTCGAACAGCGCGCCCAGGGCCTCGGTGTCAGAGATTCGCACGGCGTTGTCGAGGGGGGCGCCCTCCAGATTGGCGGTCACCCGGCCCTGGCCGATGCCCTCGGTGATGGAACTGCCCTCGGCGCGCGGCGTGCCTTCGGTGATCCAGGCGAACAGGCCGGAGCCGTGCGGATCGGCCAGCACCGTGCGGATGGCCGGATCGTGCGCCTTCAGCGCCAGGGCGACGCCGGCCAAAGTGCCGCCGGTGCCGACGGCGCAGGTGAAGGCGTCGATTCGGCCGCCGGTCTGGCGCAGGATCTCGGGGCCGGTGGTGCGCCGGTGCGCCTCGCGGTTGGCGGGGTTGTCGAACTGGTTGGCCCAAAAGCCGCCGATCTCCTCCGCCAGCCGGCGCGAGACATGGATGTAGTTCCCCGGGTCCTTGTAGGGTTTCGCCGGCACCAGCCGCAGGTCGGCGCCGCACAGGCGCAAGGTGTCCTTCTTCTCCTGGCTCTGCGTCTCCGGCATGACAATGACCGTGCGGTAGCCAAGCGCGTTGCCCACCAGGGTCAGGCCGATGCCCGTGTTGCCCGCCGTGCCTTCGACGATCGTGCCGCCGGGTTTGAGCAGCCCCTTGGCCTCGCCATCGCGCACCAGAGCCAGGGCGGCGCGGTCCTTGACCGATCCGCCCGGGTTGAGGAACTCGGCCTTGCCGAGGATGGTGCAGCCCGTTTGCGCCGAGGGCCAGGACAGGCGGATCAGGGGGGTATTGCCGATGGCGGACAGGAAGCCGTCTCGGATGTCCATGGCGTGGGCCTCGGTGTATGGAGGGCGAGAGGGGAGGGCGGTCAGAATCGGTCCTTGCGGCCCCGGATGTCGGCCAGCACGGTCACCGGATCGGCGCCGGCCAGGCCCAGGCGATCCGCCAGGGCCGGGTCGTCGGCGCGCAGGAAGGGATTGGCGGCGATCTCGTCGCCCAGCACCGACGGCACGCTCGGCCGTCTCGTCGCCCGCAGACCCTCGACGTCCTCGGCGCGGGCCTTCAAGGCGGCATTGTCCGGGTCCACGGACAGGGCGAAGCGGATGTTGGACTGGGTGTATTCGTGCGCGCAATAGACGCGCGTATCCGCCGGCAGGTCCCGCAGGGTCGACAGGGCGCGCCACATCTGTGCCGGCGAGCCCTCGAACAGCCGCCCGCAGCCGATCGAGAACAGTGTGTCGCCGCAGAACAATGCCTTGGAGTCCTTAAACCAATAGGCGATGTGGCCGACCGTGTGGCCCGGGGTATCGAACACGCGCGCCTCCTGGTCGCCCAACCGCACCGAATCGCCGTCCACGACGCCCACGTCCAGGCCGGGAATGCGCCGGGCGTCATTGCGATTGCCGATCACGGTGCAGCCGGTGGCGCGCTTGACCTCTGGAATGCCGCCGGTGTGGTCGTGGTGGTGGTGGGTAACGAGCACATGCGTCAGGCGCCAGCCGCGCTGCTCGACGGCGTCCAGCACCGGTCCCGCCACGGCCGGATCGACCGCCGCCGTCTCGCCGCTGTCGGGCTCGTGCAGCAGGTGGACGTAGTTGTCGTTCAGGACGGGCACCAGGTCGATGATCAGGGCGGCCATGGTCGGGGTCCTCCAATGCGTCGGGCAATGCGTTGTGTGGTGTTCCCTGGTGACGACGGATGTCGTTTCCATATAGACTCCAAAGCCATCGGTCGCCACCCGTCGGGTGGCGCGCCCGTCACGGCGAGGAACCGCGCCATGCGAGCCGACGTTATCGACCTGCGCGATTTCTACGACAGCCCGCTGGGCGAGGCCGCCCGTCTCCAGATCAGCCGGCGGGTGCGCGAGATCTGGCCCGATACCCGGGGCGAGCGGGTGCTGGGGCTGGGCTATGCCGTGCCCTACCTTGACCCGTTCCTCGACGAGGCGGAGCGGGTGATCGCCGCCATGCCGCCGTCGCAGGGGGTTCTGCGCTGGCCGTCCGGCGGGCGCAATCTGACCGTGCTCGCCGACGAGACCGAACTGCCGCTGCCCGATCAATCCATTGACCGCATCCTGCTGGTGCACGGCCTGGAGGGGCTGGACCAGACCAATGCCGCCCTGCGCGAGCTCTGGCGGGTGCTGACCGAGGCCGGCCGGCTGCTCATTGTCGTGCCCAACCGGCGCGGGCTGTGGGCGCGCATGGAACGCAGCCCGTTCGCCAACGGCCGGCCCTATTCCAGCGGCCAGCTCGACACGCTGTTGCGGGCCAACCTGTTTACTCCGGGGGCGCGCACCACCGCCCTGTTCACTCCGCCGACGCGGGCGGCCATGCTGAAGTCCGCCGGGCCGATGATCGAACGCCTGGGCACGCGTTGGTTCGCGGGGGTCTCGGGCGTGCTGCTGGTCGAGGCCAGCAAGCAGATCCACGCCCTGCCGCTGACGCGGGAGGCGCGCCGCGCCCGACTGCGGGCGCCCGAGGTGGCGTTGCCCGGCCTGCGCCCCGGCGCTGTGGCGGCGGAACGGCGGGTGGTGGACCTGACCGAACACCGCCGCCCGGTGCGGTGAGACATCGTCCCGCTTTGGGCGCGTTTCGGTGAGCGGTGCGCGGAACCGGTCTTCAAGTTTTGCGGAGTTGATCAAAAAACCAAGCGGGACTACCCGATTCCCTCTAAAGCCCACGGACAGTAAGACTCGATAAAAAGAGAGCAAATAAGTTCGACGACGCTCTTGTTCACATGGCGCGGATGGCCGTCGTCATTGGCAAAGCTGCCTTCTCCCATGGCAGCAGCAATCTGTGTCACAATCTCATAGCTCGGAAAGTACTCAATATCTGGATTTTTTTCGGCAGCCAGGGCGATCGCATACCGAACAATAGCTTTGGATATGGCGTTCGCCTCGAAAACAGTGTACTCTGACGCCGTTCCCTCGAGCGGCACCGGAGAAAGAGTGATAAACATCCGTGTATCGGGGTTTGTTTCTTTCATTCTCCTAACCCCATCAACTACGGTATTTGCTATCGAATCGGGTGTCGCAAAGTTGGACAGTTTCCCCGATTTTTTGTTTTCCCCAATCTCCTTTTTTAGAATCTTTATTTCCGCGAAGCCGAGTGTCAGTATGAAGCAAATCTTGTTTTCACTTATGTATTTCGCGAACTCTTTGCGTTGCATCCAAATTGAAAACTGTACGTCAGCCGGGTTTTCCTCGCCCAAACTCAAATGCGCGCTTGGAAGCCCTAGGCCATTCAAAGTGTTATGAATATTCTGCGCAAAACACGTGCCCATGACGACAAACTGTGTGTCCCGCGAAAGAAAATTCTCAGCGTTGACATTCAGGTGGAGTTGAGTCCGTAGGTACTCACGTGAGTTGAGTTGCTGTCGGGCTCTGGGATACCAACTGTTCTTTGTTCTTTTTAGGAGTCGGATCTTTTTATCGTAGTTCTTTAGAACCTCTTCCCCCAATCCGAGTCCTTCCATTTGCGACTTAAGGCGGCCACCAGAGGTTCCGGCATCTTCCCCGTCCCGCAGACAATAAGACCAATGTTCGGCGAGGGCCTCCATTAAGCCCAGGCGTGGGTCACAAACATCCGTGAGGAGGATCAGAAGGTGCGCAACCGCCCAATTATACACAAGGCTATTTTCATCATACTTGTTTATCAGGAGGTTCAATACAAGAAAATCTTTGTTGTAGGCCTCTCTGACGCCGGCCTTGGCAGACTTAATAAAACCAGAATTCAGAGTTTCAATTGAAAGAGGGTTCTCGCCATGCTCAGCAGACAATGAATCCAACTTCAATGGAAAACAGTCCCCAGACAGCATTTGGGAGATAAATGTTTTGCCGACATAGGGCATGATGACCCCCTTGCAGAGAAAGGCTTTTTCACTTGCCTTCGGGAGAGGCGCGGTCTGGTAGGCTGGGACAGTGCTCTGGGAGAACATTCTTGGGTTTGCCGGAGCCAAGTGAACAAGCCGGCTCCGCAAAGGGATCAGGGCTTGGGGCGTCAACACCAACCGAAGAATGGCCGAATGCGCCACTTCGTCGCCCCGTGTTTTCGCACCCCAGGCACACGAAACCGTCGCCCGACCTATGGGCAATGACAGGACAACCCGAAACAGCGATCTGATCGTACCATCAGCGCCCCACTGCCGCAAACCAATACTACCTTAGAGCGGTTTGACCAGGGACAATGCAAACGTAAGTAATGAAGGGTGGCGCAATCAATGCCTCGGGACCGCTCCCGCTTTTCACAAGGCGGGACCGGAACGCCGCGGGAACGGGAAAAGGATGCGCCTCCTACGGCCACGCGTTTGGAGCGGCGGTCGCCCGCCATGAGGTGGCAGGCGAGTCACCATCAAAACGCCCCGCCGGCTGGCTTTTCTTGGCTTGCATCCTAATGGTGAGCTATTAAACTGTTTCTAATGGAAGGTGGCGCTTATGAACAAGAAGCGGATTTCTTTCGACGGCAAAACGGTCGCCCTGTTGGTGCGCGGGAAGCTCGGCCCTGACCATTCTCCCGGAGTCCTGGAGCAGCACGCGGACGTTGCTTTGCCGGATGGAACACCGATGGGATTCTTCGGTGAAGGGTCTGGCGATTCGTCGGGGAGCCGTGGACGATCATCAATCGGCTCAGGAGAGTCATCAGGATCGTCACAATCTTCCGGATCGGCTTCAAGCTTTTTCAGAAGCACCGGAATGGGGTTGGACGGCCAAGTTTATGACTATGCGGAGTTAAAAACGAAGAGAAAAAACTACGTCGACATTGAAACCGCTGTTGAAAGTGGCACTATAACCACTGTTTTGGTCGTAAATGTGACTAGAGAGCAGGCAGATAAGTTTAAGAAATACTGGATGATGACGGACAAGGCTCCGCCAACGTTCAATATACTTGGAGGCAATTGCTCAACGCGAGCCTCCGATTCGTTTATCTACAGCGGTATTCTGTCCCGGAAAATTCCCGGCCTGGATACACCGGACAACCTCTATGAGCAGCTTGTGGATTCGAAAGCGCAGACAACATCCTACACCGGGTACGTCGGCTTCAAGAAGGCGGCGAGCGTTGGCGACAGCAAAGCCAAATACTATATCGAGTATAAGCCCTATACTCATACGGCTGATGTCAACACGCCAAACCGCAACTCAAAATCGTCATCGAGTTGATGTCATGAACGATAGGATAGGGCGGTGTTGGGCTCGAGGGCCCATTGGGTTTTTTGTTGCGTTGTCCGTTTTGTTCTTCTCGTTCGTCGGAGGATCCGCCATGTCCATTTCCTCGATTAAGTCGATGCCGTTAACCTGGGAATGGGCCGCCGAACGGACGCCGACATCCCGAATTCTCGTGGAGGTCTCTCAGATCCGCAAGGAAGGAGGCGGGCTGTTTGGTCTGAAAAAGTCGCCCTCCATCATCGAAAACGTGCCCGATGGTCACATCTTGACGGGCGTCGTTGTTCTGGGGGACCATGTCGGAAGGTCGGTCTCTCTTCGGATGCCGGGATTTGAGATCCCAGATATCTCGGAAGGAGACAGAGTAGGCCTGGGATTGATTGGGGAAGGGATCTGTATTTGTGTAGTACCTTTGCCTGCCGGCCTTTCGGATAGCCAGCTCGAGGATTGGCTTGGAGCGTTTCGCTGTGAGTCGTAAGGCAGGCCGAGCGATGTGTTTAGGTGCTCCGTCGGTTTCAATTTCGTAGCGGTTTTCACGGCGCATCCGGGCGCGTTCCCCGTTTGTGGGGGAGATCGAGAGGGTGTGCAGGTGGTCGTGAGCGCGCCATCCATGGCCACGCGTTTGGAGCGGCGCTCGCCCGCCATGAGTTGGCAGGCGACTCACCATCACGACGAGACGACGGTGTTAGCAGGGCGGTCTTACGCCGACAACTGGCGCAGCGCCGCGATGGCGGCGCGGTGCAGGCGGGCTTGGTCTTCCGAGAAGCAGACGAACCGCACTGTCTCGATCCGGTCGTCGGTTTCCAGGGCGCGCGCGACGGAAAGAATGGCGACCCGCGCGGCCTGATCGGTCGGAAAGCCGTAGGCGCCGGTCGAGATGGCCGGGAACGCCACCGACCGGGCGCCGACCTCGGCGGCGGCCCGCAGCGCATTGACGTACGCGGCCCCGAGCAGCTTGTCGGCGTCGTCCGGCGGCAGGCCCTCGTAGACGGGGCCGACCGTGTGGACCACCCAGCGCGCCGCTAGGTCATAAGCGCCGGTCACCTTGGCCTGCCCGGGCAGGCATCCGCCCAGCGTCTCGCATTCCTCGCGCAAGCCGGGGCCGGCCGCGCGGTGGATGGCGCCGTCGACGCCGCCGCCGCCCATCAACGTCTCGTTGGCCGCGTTGACAATCGCGTCCACCGTCTCGGTCGTGATGTCGCCCTCGACGACTTCCATCCGATCGAAGACCGCCATGTTCTTGAGCCCTCCCTGCTCCGGTCGCGCGCCGGATTTGATTTGGTGTCGGCCGCTCAGCGTCACACGGCTGACCGCAAGATGCCATCGAACCATAACGGCCATGGCTCTTGGCGCAAGGGGGGCTGGAGCCTCGGCGGCGCGGGGTGGCCGGTCCAGGGCCGGCCAGCAGGGAGGCGCGGGACGGCGATCAGTGCCGGAAATGGCGAACGCCGGTGAACACCATGGCGATGCCGGCGGCGTCGGCAGCGGCGATGACCTCCTCGTCGCGCACCGATCCGCCGGGCTGGATGACGGCCGTCGCGCCGGCTTCGACCGCCACCATCAGGCCGTCGGAAAAGGGGAAGAAGGCGTCAGAGGCGACCACCGACCCTTGCGTCAGGGGCGCGTCCAGGCCTGCGGCCTCGGCGGCGTCGGCCGCCTTGCGGGCGGCGATGCGGGCGCTGTCGACGCGGCTCATCTGGCCGGCGCCGATGCCCACCGTGGCCCCGTCCTTGGCATAGACGATGGCGTTGGATTTGACGTGCTTGCAGACCCGGAAGGCCAGCAGCATGTCGGCGATCTCGGCGTCGGTCGGCACCCGCTGGGTCACGACCTTCAGGTCGGGCGCCGACACGCGCGCGGTGTCGCGGGTCTGCACCAGCAGCCCACCGGCGACCGAGCGCACGGTCAGGTCCGGCGCCTCCGGATCGGGCATCACACCGGTGATGAGCAGGCGCAGGTTCTTCTTGGCGGTGAACACAGCGCGCGCCTGATCATCGGCGTCGGGGGCGATGACGACCTCGGTGAAGATGCGGGTGATGGCCTCGGCGCTGTCGCGGTCGAGCGCCCGATTGACGGCGACGATGCCGCCAAAGGCGCTGACCGGGTCGCAGGCGAGCGCGCGTTCGTAGGCGCCGTGGATCGTCTCGCCCACGGCGACACCGCAGGGGTTGGCGTGCTTGATGATGGCCACCGCCGGCTGCGAAAACTCACTGACCAGCTCGAACGCCGCGTCGGTGTCGTTCAGGTTGTTGAACGACAGCTCCTTGCCCTGCACCTGCCGGGCGCTGGCGACCCCGGGACGGGCCAGCCCCTGGACATAGAACGCCGCCTTCTGGTGCGGGTTCTCGCCGTATCGCAGCGTCTGTTTTAGACGCCCGGCGGCGGTCAGGTGGCGCGGGAAGGTCTCACCGCTCTGTTCCGAGAACCAGCGGGCGATGGCCGCGTCATAGGCGGCGGTGCGGGCGAACGCCAGCCCGGCGAGGTGGCGGCGCAAGCCCAGCGTGACATGCCCGTCGTGGGTCTTCAGGTCGGCGATCAGGGGTGTGTAGTCCTCGGGATCGGTGATCACGGTCACGGCGGCGTGATTCTTGGCCGCCGCCCGGATCAAAGCCGGCCCGCCGATGTCGACGTTTTCGACGCAGGTCGCGTAGTCGGCGCCCTTGGCCACGGTCGATTCGAACGGATAGAGCGAGACCACAACCAGATCGATGGGCGCGATGCCATGGTCGCGCATGGCCGCCTCGTGCGCCGGATGGCCGCGCACGCCCAGGATGCCCCCGTGGATGGTCGGGTGCAGGGTCTTGACGCGGCCGTCCAGCATCTCCGGGAAGCCGGTGTGCTCCGAGACCTCGGTGACCGGCACGCCGGCGGACTCAATGGCGCGGGCGGTGCCGCCGGTCGAGAGGATGGCCACGCCGTGGCTGTGCAAGGCCCGCGCCAGGGGCTCAAGCCCGCTCTTGTCGGACACCGAGATCAAGGCGCGGCGAACCGGCATCAGATCGGTGGGGGGCGGAATAGGAACGGGCGCGGTCACGGGCGAAGTCTCCGGCTGTGGGCGGCGAGGCGCGGTCGCATCGCCAAGGCTGGGTGCCCTCATAGCATGGGGACCCGCGCGGCGGAACCGCGAGCGAGGCGGACAGGTTGGCGTCATGGCCCCCTTGACCAGGCGGAAAACTCGCATAAAAATTGTCACTGTTTTCTGTTTTTCGCGCCGACGGTGTCGCGTGGCGTGACGGGGGACACAGGCACATGGCCGATCGACATATCAAAGTGGTGGAGGTGGTGTGGGTATGACTTCCGGACGAGTTGTGGCGGTGTGCGGCATTGACCTAAAATTCGAACCAAGCGGCGTTGTTTCCGGCATCAAAATGTCTATTGATGGTCTCAGAGGGAGCGCTGGCGTGTCTGACGGTTTCCAAGATCAGGCCAAAGGATTGTCCAGAACATGCTCATGACAATGGAATCCAGTCTGGATTTTTTTTTGGCTCGGTTGGGGGAGGCTGGCTCTCGTGAAGAAGCGTGGGACGCCACGGTCGAGCACTTCAGCGGTGCCGGATTTGACGGTGTCGTCTGTTTGACATGCTTCCCGCGCCTGGCGGACGGCGGACGGGTGGCCCGCCGGGTCCTGGGGTCCGTGGCGTCGTCGGTCCTGCACGCGTTCGGCGATGACGCGATCGATCTGGCCGATCCCATCATGACAGAGATGGCACAGGCGTTCCGCCCGTTCTTCCGGCTGACCGAAGGGACGGCGGCCGACCTGGCCGCCTCGCCCCTCGCCAGCGCGGCGCAAACGGCGGGGTACGGCGGCCTGCTGCTGATCCCGGCGCGGTGCGGATCGTTTCGGTGCGCTGGGGGGGTGATCCTGTTCTCCCGCCGTGACGGCGCGTGGTTGCGCGAACACGCGACGCAACGCGGGCTCGATTTGGCCCATGCGGGCGTTCAGGCGTACCTGCGCATCCGGCAACTGCTGGAGCGCGATGACCAGGGCCAGCCGCTGTTGACCAACCGTGAACGCGAGGTGCTGACCCTGAGCGCCCGGGGCCTGACCACCCGCGATGTGGGCGCCGCTCTGGGGATTTCCATCTCAGGCGTCAACTTCCACATCGCCAACGCATCCCGCAAGCTGGGGGCGAACAACCGCACCCACGCCACCAGCCTGGCTCTTTCTCTCGGCCTGATCAGGGTATAGTCTGCCCGGCGCCCCTCAAAACCCGTTCTCGACCAGCCAGTGAAGGATGGGCTCGGCCGCGTGGCGCCAGTTTTCCTCCAGCATCATCGCGTGCGCCATGTCGGGAACGATCACCGGATCGGCGCCGAAATACCGCGCCGTGCGCCGTACCATCGAACGCGGAATGAACGCATCCTCGGCCGCGCCCATGACCAGCGTTGGCAGCTCCTCGCGGGGCGGCAGGCGGGGCACGTCCCAGAACGTCATGTCCATGATCACGCGTTGGGATTCGCGCTGGAACTGGCGATAGTACCGGTCGGCGCGGTCCGGCGGCACGTCGCTGGCGAACAGGGCGTCGTGGAAGACGTCCGCGTTGATGAACGGCTTGCCCACGGCCTGCATGAACGAAACGCCCTGCATCAGGCCGGGGTTGGCCAGCATCATGTGCCAGGAGCTTTCCAGAAGGCCCCAGGGTCCGACCGAGGCCATCAGTACGGTGGCGGCGGCGGTGCCGGTCTCCAGGTACTTCTGCACCACCATCCCGCCCATCGAATGGCCGATCAGGACCGCCGGCCGATCCAGCGTGCCGAGCACGAACCGCAGGTCGTCGGCATAGTCGGCCAGGCTGGCCAGATCCAGGCACGCGCCGCCCCCACTGGCGCCGTGGCCGCGCAGGCTGAAGGCGACGGTCGTGTAGCCCTTATGCGAAAAGTAGGGGACGAAATACTCCTGCCAGCACCACGCGCCGGCGAACGCCCCGTGCACGAACACCAAGGGCGGGCGTTCCCGGGTCTCGTGGTCTGGGTTGGTTGGAGGCGTCAGATGGATTTCGAGGTCCGGCGCGGCCTGGCGCAGAGCGTTCATGGCTTCTTCTCCCGACTCGGGGCGGCCCCTTGATGACACGCCGATCTCAGCCCTTGTCACATGGCCTTATCAGATCCGACCCGGATCCGTCATCGTTTCTCGCCTCCGCCCCCCGTTCGGGTAAACCCTATCTTTTGCAGGATTCCGACAGGCGTCCGTCCGGAAGGCTTGAGGCGCACGGTTCGCCTGTGCTAACCGCTGTCCTCCACGCGGTTCTTTTCAGTTCTGGGTCGCTTTGCCCTTGAATCGCTTTTGCCCCCTGGTGACCATGCGCGGCTGGATCCGCCCGCTCTCGCGCGTCGTTGGGCGCCGCCAACTCGTGGCGTGCGCCCATCCGCCGCCGGGTGGGCGCGGCCGCGTCCCGTCCGCGTCGTCCCTCACCGAACCAAGATCAAAGAGGACCTGAACCCATGCCCGAACGCGCCGCATCGCCGCGGGTGGCCGCCCTTGTCGGCCCCTATCTGTCCGGCAAGACCAGCCTGCTCGAAAGCCTGTTGATGGCCAGCGGGGCAATCCATCGCAAGGGGCGCGTGGAGGACCACAACACGGTCGGCGATGCCAGCCCCGAGGCGCGTGATCGTGCCATGTCGACCGAGGTCAACGTCGTCGAGGCCGAGTACCTGGGCGACCGCTGGACTTTCCTCGACTGCCCCGGCTCGGTCGAATTCCAGATGGACGCATTGAACGCGCTGATGGTCTCGGACGTCGCCGTGGTGGTGTGCGACCCCGACCCGGCGCGCGTGCGCATGGCCATGCCGCTGTTGAAGTTCCTGGACCAGCGCTCGATCCCGCACATGATCTTCATCAACAAGATCGAGACCGCCCAGGTCACCCTGCGCGACCTGATGGACGCGATGCAGGGCGTGTCCGACCGCCCGCTGGTTCTGCGTGAGATCCCGATCCGCGAGGACGGCAAGGTCACCGGCTACGTCGATCTGGTCAGCGAGCGGGCTTACCGCTACAAGCCGGGTGAGCGGTCCGACCTGATCAAAATGCCGGAGCAGGTCCGGGACCGGGAGATGGAGGCCCGCCAGGAGCTGCTGGAAAGCCTGGCCGACACCAACGACACCATGCTCGAGGAACTCCTGGAGGACATCGTTCCGCCCAAGGAGGAGATCTACGAGACCCTGGCCAAGGACCTCGCCGAGGACCGCGTGGTGCCGGTGTTCTTCGGCGGCGCGCTGGAGGACAACGGCGTGGTGCGCCTGCTGAAGGCGCTGCGCCACGAGACGCCATCGGTGGGCGACACCATGGAGCGGCGCCTGGTCGACACCGGTAACGGTGAGCCCCTGGTGCAGGTGTTCAAGACCGTGCACGCCGCGCACACCGGCAAGATGTCGCTGGTGCGGGTCTGGCGCGGCCCGGTCAAGGACGGCAGCCAAGCCGGCGGTGAGAAGATCAACGGCCTGTACGCCTTCACCAACCCCGGGCAGCCGACCAAGATCGGCGAGGCCACCGCCGGAGCGGTCGTCGGCATGGGCAAGTTGGAGGGCGTGAACACCGGCGATCTGCTGGACCCGAAAGGGACGCGCGAGGCCGATTGGCCGGTGCCGCTGCCGCCGCTGGCGGCGATGTCGGTGCGTCCGGCCAAGCACGGCGATGACGTCAAGCTGTCCGGCGCGCTGGCTCGCCTGTGCGAGGAGGATCGGGGCCTGAAGGTCGAGCAGAGCGCCGAGACCAACGAACTGCTGCTGTGGGGCCAGGGAGACATCCACCTTCAGGTCGCCATGGCTCGGCTGGCGCGTCAGTACAACGTCGAGGTGAACTCCGAGAAGCCGCTGGTGCCCTATCAGGAGACCATCAAGAAGAGCACCAAGAAGCAGGGTCGCTTCAAGCGCCAGACCGGCGGTCATGGTCAGTTCGGCGATGTCCACCTGGAGATCGGCCCGCTGGCGCGCGGCGCCGGCTTTGCCTTCCACGACAAGATCACCGGTGGCGTGGTGCCGCGTCAGTACATTCCCGCCGTCGAGCAGGGCGTGCGCGAATGGTCGCGGCAGGGGCCGCTGGGCTTCCCGGTGGTGGACTTCGAAGTGACGCTGTATGACGGCTCGTTCCACACCGTGGACAGCTCGGAACAGGCGTTCAAGACCGCCGCCCAACTGGCCATGCGCGAGGGCATTTCGGCCTGCGCGCCGGTGCTGCTGGAACCGATCCTGAAGGTCGAGATCAGCGTGCCCAGCGACGCCACCAGCAAGGCGCAACGGGCCCTGTCCACCCGGCGCGGCCAGATCCTGGGCTTCGACCGCAAGGACGGCTGGGACGGCTGGGATGTCGTGCACGGCATGTTGCCGCAGTCGGAGATGCACGACCTGATCGTCGAGATCCGCTCGACCACCATGGGTGTCGGCACCTTCTCGTGGACCTTCGACCACCTGCAGGAACTCAGCGGCCGCGAGGCCGACCAAGTGGTGGAACGCCGCCGGGAGATGCTGGAAAACGCGTGATCCCCAGGACCAGGCCCGGACCAATGCGGCACGGCGGATGAGTCACGCTCATCCGCCGTTGCGATCAGGGCGTGCCGCCCGACCGAGTTCGACCCTCCCTGCGGACCCGAGTCGACGCTTGACTTGCGAGACAGTCTCACCACGTGACCCCCCCAGTGCAGGGTCGTGACCGAGCCCGCACCGATGGGCCGGTCTAAGCCATAGAGACGCAAGGAGGGGGGCATGGCCGAACTGACCGCAAACGAACAGTACATGCTGGAGTTGGTGAACCGGGCTCGCCAGAATCCGGCGGCCGAGGCGGCGCTGTTTGGCATCGATCTGAACCAGGATCTGCAGCCGGGCACAATTACCGCCGACGCCAAGGCGCCACTGGCCCCCAACACGTTGCTCACTGACGCCGCGCTTGGCCACAGCGCCTGGATGATCGCGGCCGACACGTTTTCCCACACCGGTCAGGGCGGCAGCACACTCGCGGATCGGATCGCCGACGCCGGCTACATCCTCAACGGCCCCAACGCGACGGCGGGCGAAAACATCGCCTGGATCGGAAATCCCGGCGGAACGATCGACCTGGAAGCCGCGATCGTGGAACAGCACGAGGGTCTGTTCCTCAGCAGCGGGCATCGCACGAACATCCTGTATGACGGGTTCCGCGAGGTGGGAATCGGCCAGCAGGAGGGAATTTTTACGAGCAACGGCATCGACTACACGTCATCGCTGTTGACGCAGAACTTCGGACGCACCGGCGAGTCCTTGTTTCTGACCGGTGTGATTTACGACGATCAGAACCAGAACGCGTTCTACAACCCCGGCGAGGGCCTGGGCAGCGTTTCGATCAGCATCGACGGGGCGGTGACGGCCACAAGCCAGGGCGCGGGAGGCTATAGCGTCGCGTTGTCACCCGGGACCTATACCGTCACGTTTTCGGGCGGCGGCCTGGACGCGGACCGTACCGAAACGGTCACTCTGAGCGACCGTAACGTCAAGGTCGACGTGTTGGACAGCTCTGACGCCGTCCCGGCCGATCCCGTGGTTCCCGATGGAACGGTCGCCCTGTACCGGTTCTTCAACACAAAGGCTGGCGGCCACTTCTTCACCGCGTTGCAGGAAGAGCGGGACACGGTCATCCAGACCCTGGACGGGTTCACCTACGAGAGCGTGGACTTCGCCGTTCGCGATGCGGATGACAGTGAGGTTGATCCGGTCTACCGGTTCTTCAACCACGACGCCGGCGGGCACTTCTTCACGCAGTCGGAGGAGGAACGGGACAACGTCCTCGCCAACCTGCCCCAGTACAGGTACGAGGGTGTGGGGTTCTATGCCGACCCCGACGGCGGCGGCGACACCAGCCCGGTCTATCGGTTCTTCAACACGGACGCGGGCGGGCACTTCTTCACGCAGTCGGAGGAGGAACGGGACAACGTCCTCGCCAATCTGCCCCAGTACATCTACGAGGGTGTCGGTTTCCACGCCTGGGACATTGTGTGAGCGGAAGAGGGCTTTGAGTCGCGGACGGCCGTCCATGCGGCCTGTGGATCGGTGCGTGGCGCGTCGGACGCTGGCGCGGGATCACGTCCGCCGCAACACCGTCGCCCGCATGGGCTGGTCGAGCAGGGCGTTGCCCCCGTCGTCGCGGGGAAGGTCGGCCAGCATCCGGTCGAAATGCGCGCGCAGGCCGGCCTCGTCGGCGGCGAAGCGGGCGGCGCGGGATGGACTGATGCGCACCTGCCCCTCTTTCCAGGCGGCGTAGTCGCGCTTTTTCGAGACCGTTACGTACTCGAACTCGCGGTCCAGGGCGAGCGGCAGGTGGCCGTCCGCCGCCTCGTGCAGGCGCCGGTGGGCCAGGGTGCGGATTTCGGTTTCGTCGTCGACCGGCTGGTTCAGGGCGAAGTTGGTCCCGCGCGCCACCGGCTCGAACGCCACCACCATGCCGCCGGCGCGCGTGACGCGCGCGGCCTCGGCCAACGCGGCGGCCATCAGGTCGGCCGGTACATGATGCAAAGCGTTGAAGAACAGGGCGACGTCCTGGCTGGCGTCGGCCAGCGGCAGGGCTTCGGCCCCTGCCTTGACATAGGTTTCGCCGGCCACCGGGGGTGCGCACCGCGCCGCCTCCAACTGCCGGTCATTGGGATCGAGGCCGACCACGCGCGCGCCCGCCTCGCTGAGCAAGCGCGTCCACGTCCCGTCGCCGCATCCGATATCGGCCACCTGCAGGCCCGCCAGCGGCGCCAGCGTCTCCAGCAGCATGGAGCGGCTGCCGCGCACCGGCAGGCCATGGGTCATGGTCTCTGGCAGGCTTGGGCCCGTCATGGGACTATAGCACCGGGCGTTCGGGCCGGTACTGGACCTTGTTGGCGGTCTCGAACCCGTCGATGAACTGGACCAGTTCGTTCCGCCGGCTGACGGCCGCGGCGATGTGCTCCTGCAGGTGCTCGGGCGCCGTTGCGTACGTCGTCTCTTTACCCGGAACACGATCCAGGAACTGGCGCAGGTTGTAGCTTTCAATCAGGTCGGCGGCGAAAAACAGCACCTCGTGCGGGGTGACCTTGCGGGTCGGTGTGTGGTGGACCGAAATGGAGAAGGACCCGGTCCGGCCTTCCTTGCGCTCCAGGATCGCCGCGCGCAGATAGTTCGAGAAGGGCGTCACGACCACGGCGGTCTGGCTGTCGTGCTGGGCGACGATGTCGGTGTCCGTCGCGGTGCCGAACAGGTCGCGGGTGGCGTCGCGGACGGTACGTTCGTCCAGGTCGGCGCCCTGCGCCATCCGCTCGATGGCCAGAATGGGCGGCGAGTCCTTGGTGGTGAAGACCGTGTCCCCGCCCACGTGCACCGAGACCCAGATGTTGCTGTTGAACGTGCGTTCGTAGGCGGAGAGCATCCGGGTCCACAGGGCATCCCAGTCCGGCGGGTACGGATTGTCAGGCCGAAACAACTCGGGATCGCGTGTGAACCGCTCGGCGACGAGGCCCGCCATGCGCATCGTGCTGGCAATCGTGTGCCCCCGCACGACGACGGTGTCGGAATGCGACTGCGCCGAGATTTCCATGGTCAGCCGGTTGCTCCTCAGCACGAACGCGGGGGCTTCCGCGCCGTGCAGCGCCTGGTTGGCGAACCGGTGAATCACGGACTTTTCGCGGTAGAGTGTGATGGGGCCAACAGAGGCCATGGAACCTGGCTTTTTCGTTGCGTCGGGTGGGTCGTGCGAGGCGTCCGCCGGGAATTCGTGGGCGGTTCAACCCTCTTTCTGTACAGGAGCATGGCGGTGTTGGGAAGGGACTCCGGACCCGGTGGAACCGGGAATCGAGCCGGCCTGGCGGTGATCGTCCTCGGTGCGGCGGTGCGTCCGGATGGCACGGCCAGCGTCGCGATGCGGCGTCGGGTGAGCCACGCCGTGGCCTTCGCGCATGAAACCGTCGCCGCCGTTCTGGTGTTGTCCGGTGGGTACGGCAAGCGCCATCCGCCGGGTGCGATGTCGGAAGCCCGGCTCATGGCGGCGCTGGTGGCGCGCGAGAGCGTGCCTTCCGACATACCTCTCCTGATGGAGGAACGGTCCTCCGATACGCTGGGCAACGCCTGGCATTCGCTGGCGCTGCTGGAGGGCCACGCGGTGGCGCGGGTGATCGTGGTTACGGACCGTCCTCATCTGACGCGCGCGCTGTGGTGTTTCCGCTGGGCGGCGCGCCGGCGCGGCCTGGCCGTTGTGATTGAGGGGGCCGGCGTGCCCATCCCGGACCGCCGTGTCGCCCTGGCCGCCGGCGTTCGAGAGGCGCTGGCGCTGGTGGTATACGCGCCCCGGCTGTGGCGCGCGGGGAACTCCCGTGGCGTGGAGAGACGCCCATGACGCGCCTGTGATCTCGGTGAACCCCCTGGAGGTGGGAGCGGTCGGGCGGGGCGTGCAACAGGCGCTCGGCAGGGGCCTTGTGGCCTCGGCCCGCGCCCGGCGCGGCGGCTGCGTGCCCATTGGGTAGGCAGCGTGCCTGACTGGCGGGCAGCCGGAGGCCCAGGGCGATAATTGTTACAGGATGACAAAAAACCCCTAAATGATGGCTTTTCCAGGCGTCGGCGGGCCGTTAAGCTGCGTGTCACATGCATGGCACATCTGTTGCTGCGGAATATCGCTGGGGGCGGCTCGTTACGGGCACCAGGCGCTTCGGTGACGGAACCGGCCCACGCCAGGGCTTGCGACAAAGGCGACCGTGGGCGTGGGGCGGGCCATGCTGCACGCGGACCGTCCGATCCATCATCGACGAAAAAACCAAGAGAGGCACTCATGAAGCGTATTGCTTCCGCCCTGGTGGCGGGTGTGGCCACGATCGGCTTGACGGCGACCGCCGCCGTCGCCGACGAGACGCTCGACGCCGTCAAGGAGCGCGGTGAGCTTGTGTGCGGCGTTTCCACCGGCCTGCCCGGCTTCTCAAATCCGGACGAGGACGGCAACTGGACCGGCATTGACGTCGACGTCTGCCGCGCCGTGGCCGCCGCCGTTCTGGGCGATGCCGACGCCGTCAAGTTCATCCCGCTGACCGCCAAGGAGCGGTTCACCGCCCTGCAGTCCGGCGAAATCGACGTGCTGTCGCGCAACACCACCTGGACCCTGACTCGCGACTCGTCGCTGGGCCTGAACTTCACCGGCACCAACTACTACGACGGCCAGGGCTTCCTGGTGAAGAAGGACCTGGGTGTCTCCAGCGCCACCGAACTGGACGGCGCCTCGGTCTGCATTCAGTCCGGCACCACCACGGAACTGAACCTGGCCGACTACTTCCGCTTCCAGGGCATGGAGTACAGCCCGGTGGTGTTCGACACCTCCGACCAGACGGTGCAGGGCTTCGCCTCCGGCCGCTGTGACGTGCTGACCTCCGACCAGTCGCAGCTGTATGCCCTGCGCACCAAGCTGGACGACCCCGACAGCGCCATGGTGCTGCCCGAGGTCATCTCCAAGGAGCCGCTCGGCCCGGTCGTGCGCCAGGGCGATGACCAGTGGTTCAACATCGTCAAGTGGTCGCTGTTCGCGCAGATCAACGCCGAGGAACTGGGCGTGACCAGCGACAACATCGAGGAGATGAAGGGCTCGGACAATCCGTCCATCAAGCGCCTGGTCGGCACCGAGGGCGACATGGGCGAAAAGCTGGGCCTGACGGCCGACTGGGCCGCCAACATCATCGCCCAGGTGGGCAACTACGGCGAGATGTTCGAGCGCAACGTCGGCGAGGACACGCCGCTGCAGATCTCGCGGGGCCTGAACGCCCTGTGGACCGACGGCGGCATCCAGTACGCCCCGCCGATCCGCTAAGTCCCCCGAGTCGTGAACGGGCCGCCCCACCGGGAGCGGCCCGTTCCGCCTTCCTCAAGTTGTGTTGAGGTCTTTCATGACGCGTTTCGTTTCCGCCTTGGTGGCCGGCCTGGCCACTCTCGCCGTGGGCGCCGCCGGTGCTCAGGCCGCCGAGACCCTGGACACCGTCAAGGAGCGCGGTGAGCTGTCGTGCGGTGTCACCACCGGGCTGGCCGGGTTCTCCATCCCGGACCAGTCGGGGGCGTGGTCGGGCCTGGACGCGGACTTCTGCCGCGCCGTCGCCGCCGCCGTGCTGGGGGACGCGAGCAAAGTCCGCTTCGTGCCGCTGACCGCCAAGGAGCGTTTCACCGCCCTGCAGTCCGGCGAGATCGATGTGCTGTCCCGCGTCACGACCTGGACCTTCACGCGCGATACGTCGCTGGGCCTCAATTTCGTCGGCACGACGTTCTATGACGGCCAGGGCTTCATGGTGAACAAGGACCTGGGTGTGTCCAGCGCCACGGAACTGGACGGCGCCTCGATCTGCGTCGGTGCCGGCACCACCACGGAACTGAACCTGGCCGACTACTTCCGCATTCAGGGCATGGACTACAACCCGGTCGTCTTCGCCGCCATCAGCGAGACCGCGCAGGGGTTCGAGTCCGGCCGCTGTGACGTGCTGACCTCCGACCAGTCGCAGCTCTACGCCATCCGCAGCAAGCTGGAGGACCCGTCCAGCGCCGTCGTTCTGCCCGAGGTGATCTCCAAGGAGCCGTTGGGTCCCGTGGTGCGCCAGGGCGATGATGAATGGTTCAACATCGTCAAGTGGGTGCTGTTCGCCCAGCTCAACGCCGAGGAACTGGGCGTCACCAGCGACAACATCGAGGAGATGAAGGGCTCGGACAATCCGTCCATCAAGCGTCTGGTCGGCACCGAGGGCGACATGGGCGAGAAGCTGGGCCTGTCGGCCGATTGGGCGGCGCAAATCATCGCCCAGGTGGGCAACTACGGCGAGATGTTCGAGCGCAACGTCGGCGAGGACAGCCCGCTGGAGATCGCGCGCGGCCTGAACGCGCTGTGGACCGACGGCGGCATCCAGTACGCGCCGCCGATCCGCTGATCCAAGAGTGCCGGGAGACAGGCCCGCCGCGCGTGGCCGGTCTCCCGGTGCTTCACCGCTCCCCCTCGTTCCCCTGGTGTTCCGGAGAGTCCGTCCATGGCCGAGCCGGCCGCTTTCGTTCCGCCGCGTGGCCCCGCGTTCTGGAGAAACCCGCGTGTGCGCGCCGTCGCCTTTCAGGTGGTGGCCCTGGTCCTGGTGCTGTGGTTCTTCTGGACCATCTTCGACAACACCATGACCAACATGGAAAGCCGGGGCATCACCACCGGCTTCGGGTTCCTCGACAACACCGCCGGGTTCGGCATTCTGTTCTCGCTGATCCCCTATGACGAGACGAACACGTATGGGCGGACCTTCATCGTCGGCCTGCTGAATACCCTCCTGGTCTCCGGCCTGGGCATCCTGTTCGCCACCATCATCGGCTTCATTCTGGGCGTTGCGCGTCTGTCGCCCAACTGGCTGATCGCCAAGATGGCGCTGGTCTATATCGAGATCACGCGCAACATCCCGCTGCTGCTGCAGATCTTTTTCTGGTACTTCGCCGTCCTGCGCACGCTGCCGGGGCCGCGCCAGAGCCTGGAGTTTCCGCTCGGCAGTTTCTTGAACAACCGGGGCCTGTACGCGCCCGCGCCGCTGGTCGAGCCGTCGTTCTGGGCGGTGGTGCTCACCTTTTTCGCGGCCATCGCCGGGGCCGTTGCCCTGCTGCGGTGGGCGAAGAAGCGCCAGGATGCGACCGGTCAGCGCTTCCCCGCCTGGCCCGTGTCGCTGGCCATGGTCGTGGGCCTGCCGCTGGCCCTGTTCTGGATCATCGGCGCGCCCGTTCTGTGGGACATGCCGGAGCTGAAGGGCTTCAACTTCAAGGGGGGGATGCGGCTGATCCCCGAGTTCATCGCCCTGTGGCTGGCCCTGACGCTGTACACCGCCGCCTTCATCGGTGAGATCGTGCGTTCCGGCATCCAGGCCGTCAGCCACGGTCAGACCGAGGCGTCGCAGGCGCTGGGCCTGAAGCGCGGGCAGACGCTGCGGCTGATCGTCATCCCGCAGGCGCTGCGCGTCATCATCCCGCCCCTGACCAGCCAGTACCTGAACCTGACCAAGAACTCGTCGCTGGCCACGGCGATCGGCTATCCGGACCTGGTGAGCGTGTTCATGGGCACCACCCTGAACCAGACCGGCCAGGCGGTGGAGATCGTGGCCATGACCATGGCCGTGTACATGACGATCAGCCTGTCCATCTCGCTGTTCATGAACCTCTATAACCGGGCCGTGGCCCTGAAGGAGCGCTAGGCCATGGCGGAAACCCCGACCCAAGGCGCGCCCAGCGAGACCTTCAAGCCCATCGCGCCGCGCCCGCCGCCGCGCAACGCCGTCGGCCCGTTGCGCTGGATGCGCGAGAACCTGTTCTCGTCGCCGCTGAACGTGATCCTGACCCTGATCGGCGTCTATCTGATCTGGTTGATCGTGCCGCCGTTCATCGACTGGGCTCTGCTGTCGGCGGACTTCACCGGCACGTCGGCGGACGACTGCGCCAGTGACGGCGCCTGCTGGGTGTTCATCGGCCGGCGGTTCGATTTCTTCATCTACGGGTTCTATCCGGACGCCGAGCGCTGGCGCGTCGACATCATGTTCGTGATGCTGGCGGCGTTCCTGGTGCCCCAGTTCATCCCCGGCTTTCCCGCCCAGGGCCGCAAATGGCTGGGTATTTTCGGACTGACGCTGTTTCCGGTCATCGCCGGCGCACTATTGCTGGGCGGCGTGTTCGGCCTGCCGTTCATCGAGACCGGCAAGTGGGGCGGCCTGATGCTGACCCTGGTGCTGTCCTATGTGGGCATCGTCGCCGCCCTGCCCATCGGCACCCTTTTGGCACTGGGGCGGCGCTCGTCCATGCCGGTGATCCGCACCATCTGCGTGACGTTCATCGAGCTGTGGCGTGGCGTGCCGCTGATCTCGGTGCTGTTCATGGCCTCGGTGATGCTGCCGCTGTTCCTGCCCGAGGGGGTGAACTTCGACAAGCTGCTCAGGGCGCTGATCGGCATCGTCATGTTCCAGTCGGCCTACATGGCCGAGGTCATTCGCGGCGGCCTGCAGGGCATTCCCAAGGGCCAGTACGAGGCCGCCTCCGCGCTGGGGCTGGGCTACTGGCGCTCCACCGCGCTGATCATCCTGCCGCAGGCGCTGAAGATGGTGATCCCGGGGATCGTCAACACCTTCATCGCCCTGTTCAAGGACACGACACTGGTCTTGATCATCGGCCTGTTCGACATCCTCGGCACGGTGCAGGCCGCCATCGTCGATCCGGCCTGGGGGCGGGTGGCCGTCGAGGGCTATGTCTTCGCCGCCTTCTGTTTCTGGATCTTCTGCTTCGGCATGTCGCGCTACAGCCAGGGTCTGGAGCGCAAGCTGCACACGGGCCATCAACGATGACCGCCGACCGGATTGTTCCCTTTCCCAAGACCGCTCGCCAAGGACCGACGCCCATGACCGACATCGTCTCCCAGCAGGACCCCAACGGGTTGGAGGACGGCCACCACGTCGAGCATCAGGTCGGTGCCGAGGCGATGATCCAGATGACCGGCATGAACAAGTGGTTCGGCAGCTTCCACGTGCTGCGCGACATCACCCTGACCGTC
>NZ_CAKZOT010000090.1 GCF_937138205.1 uncultured Rhodospira sp.
CCGGGGGCGAGCCGAGGGATCTCCCGCGCCGGCACCGCGCCCGGCGAATGGGGAGGAGTCAAGACTTCGGGCGCCCGGTATGAGACCGCGCGACGGGTTCGCCAAAGGCCGGCACGGCCCGACCCGAACCGTTCCGCACACACCGTTCCGCACACACCGTTCCGCACACAAAGGCAGCACCAGAAACAAGACCGCGACCATGCGGTCGTCTGGTCGCGGCAGAGAGTGTGCGTTCGTCTGAAGGATTGTGCGCCGTTCTAGCTGGGCTTGCGGCCGAGGCCGATCTTCTTCGCAAATTCCGACCGCTGGGCGGCGTAGTTGGGCGCCACCATCGGATAGTCCGCCGCCAAGCCCCACTTGGCCCGGTACTCGTCCGGCGTCATGTTGTAGTTGGTGCGAAGGTGCCGCTTCAGCATCTTCAGCTTTTTCCCGTCTTCCAGGCAGACAATGTAGTCTGGGAAGACTGACTTCTTGATAGGAACGGCAGGTTTCTGTGTCTCGCTCTTCACTTCGGCGGGCGTCTGGCCGAGACCGTTCAGCGAGGAGTGCACCGTCTGGATCAGTTCCGGAATCTGCCCGGCAGGCAACGGGTTGTTGCCCACATAAGCGGTGACGATATTCACCGCCAACCGCAGCATGTCCTCCCGGGGCAGAGGGGTGTTGGTGTCTTCCGTCATGCTTGCATCTCTTTCTCTATGTTGGTTTGCGGACCGCTTCCCCGCAGTGCCCTCCCGCTCGTGGCCCGGGCCTATACAGGGTCGTGTTGTTCAGGTGCAACCGCATTCAGAACGATCCGATTGCGTTTTCGCAACGCTGTAATATTCAATACTATACTCTTCGGTGCCAGACAATAATGAATGCGCGTGGTCGTCCGTCGAAAATCCCACGTGCCGGGCCAACGCGTGGTGCCCTTTAAACCTCTATAGGGAGATCATGATCGAGGCTTTTCAACAAAAAGGCCCTATTCCGCGCTGTTTGTTGGCCCGTTTTCGGCGACTCGGTATTCGATCCGGCGCGGTTTTGCGGGGGTCCTGGAATTTCAAGCGGACATGGTATGTGTTGTAACGCGCGGGTCCGGCGCCGGCGGTCGGTCCGGTGCCGGGGCGATCCGGGTCTGTCTGGCCGCATGACACGAATTGTGTGGCGTTGGCAAGTCCGGCCGAGATGTGGTAGCAAGCAGGACCTGACCGACTCGCCGGTCCTGTCGGTGCACGGGGCGCGAGCAGGGGCCGGCCGGATGCCGATCAAAGACAACGAGACGAAAGGAAGGAGACGGGCCGTGACGGATGCCATTGCCCTGGCTTCGGATCACGGGGCCATCGATCTGCGGGCGCAACTGCGCGAGCACGTGACGGCGCGCGGCCTGGAGGCGGTGGACCTGGGAACGCACGGGCCTGACTCCGTGGACTATCCTGATTTCGCGGCCGCGCTGGCGAAATCCATCCAAGAGGGGCGGGCCGCGCGCGGCATCCTGCTGTGCGGCACGGGAATTGGCGCGTCGATCGCCATCAACCGCTATCCGTTCATTCGCGCCGCCCTGGTCCACGATGTGACCGGGGCGCGCCTGTGCCGCGAACACAACGACGCCAACGTGCTGGTGCTCGGCGGCCGCACGACCGGCCCCGAGGTGGCGCGGCAATGCGTCGACGCGTTCCTTGATGTTGGGTTCGAGGGCGGGCGCCACGTCCGCCGGGTCGAGAAACTGGGCGCCATGCCGGCGGTGTAAGCGGGCCGTGCCAAGCCGGCGCCGCGTGCCCGGGGCGCCGTGGCGATGCTGGGCTTGGCCATCTGTTCGGCCGCCGTCGCCGCCGCGGCTCCCGATCACTTGTTTTGGATAGGATCATTCATGGACTCCATGACCTCTGAGATCGAGACCTTCTTTTCCGCTGGACTGGCCGACGCCGACCCCGATGTATCGGGGGCCGTGGACCGCGAACTGGGCCGGCAGCGCGAACAGATTGAACTGATCGCGTCAGAGAACATCGTGTCGCGCGCGGTGCTGGAGGCAGCCGGGACCGTGCTGACCAACAAGTACGCCGAGGGCTATCCGGGTCGGCGCTACTATGGCGGCTGCGAGTTCGTGGACGAGGCCGAGGCGCTGGCCATCGAGCGGGCCAAGGCCCTGTTCGGCTGTTCGTTCGCCAACGTGCAGCCGCACTCGGGCGCTCAGGCCAACGGCGCGGTCATGCTGGCGCTGTGCAAGCCGGGCGACACCATCCTGGGGATGTCGCTGGCGGCTGGCGGCCACCTGACCCACGGCGCCGCGCCGGCCATGTCCGGCAAGTGGTTCAACGCGGTTCAGTACGGCGTGCGCCGCCAGGACGCGCGCGTCGACTTCGACCAGGTCGAGGCGTTGGCCCGCGAACACAAGCCGGGCCTGATCATCGCCGGTGGATCGGCCTATCCGCGCGAGATCGACTTCGCCCGGTTCCGCCAGATCGCCGATTCGGTCGGCGCGCTGCTGATGGTCGACATGGCGCACTTCGCCGGCTTGGTGGCGGCGAAGGTGCATCCCAGCCCGCTGCCGTATGCCGATGTGGTGACCACCACCACGCACAAGACGCTGCGGGGGCCGCGCGGCGGCCTGATCCTGTCCAACGACGAGGCGCTGGGCAAGAAGATCAACTCCGCCGTGTTCCCCGGCCTGCAGGGTGGCCCGCTGATGCACATCATCGCCGCCAAGGCGGTGGCGCTCGGCGAGGCCCTGCGGCCGTCCTTCGCCGAATACGGCCGGCGGGTGAAGGAGAACGCCCGCGTTCTGGGCGAAACGCTGATGGGCCATGGGCTCGACCTTGTCTCCGGCGGCACCGACACGCACCTCATGCTGGTGGACCTGCGGCCGAAGGGCTTGACCGGAACCGTCGCGGAACAGGGGCTCGAACGGGCCGGCATCACCTGCAACAAGAACGGCATTCCCTTCGATCCGGAGAAGCCGACGGTGACATCCGGGATTCGGCTGGGCACGCCGGCGGCGACCACGCGCGGGTTCGGCCCCGATGAGTTCAAGCTGGTGGGCGACCTGATCGCCGAGGTTCTTGACGGGCTGGCCGCCCATCCCGAGGACAACAGTGCCATTGAAACGGCAGTGGGCGAACGCGTGCGGGCGCTGTGCGCGCGCTTTCCCATCTACTGAGTGAGACACGCATCGGGGGGTAGGGCAGGCGAGGGAGGACACGGGACATGCGGTGCCCGTTCTGCGGACACATGGATACCCAGGTGAAGGACTCGCGTCCGACGGAGGATGGCGCCGCCATCCGCCGGCGCCGCTTTTGTCCCTCCTGTCAGTCGCGGTTCACCACGTTCGAGCGCGTGCAACTGCGCGATCTGGTGATCATCAAGAAGAACGGGCAACGCGCGCCGTTCGATCGCGACAAGCTGGCCCGATCGATCCAGATCGCCTGTCGCAAACGACCCATCGACAGCGACCGCATCGAACGCGTGGTCAACGCCATCCAGCGTCGCCTGGAAAGCTCGGGCGAGACGGAAATCCCGTCCAACACGGTGGGCGAGATGGTGATGGACGCCCTGGCCACGCTCGACCCGGTGGCCTACGTGCGGTTCGCGTCGGTGTACCGGAACTTCCGCGAGGCGAAGGACTTCGAAAGCTTCGTTGGCAAGCTGGGCGGCGATGACGTCTGAGGGCACGGGGGGCGACGCCGCCCCGCCGTTCAGTCGCGATGACCACGACCACATGGGGGCGGCGCTGGCCCTGGCCGGGCGCGGTCTCGGGCGGACGTGGCCCAACCCAACCGTCGGCTGCGTCCTTGTGCGTGATGGTGTGGTGGTCGGACGCGGCTGGACCCAGCCGGGCGGGCGCCCACACGCCGAGACCGAGGCCCTGCGGCGGGCCGGTCCGGCGGCCCGGGGCGCCACCGCCTACGTGACGCTGGAGCCCTGTTCCCACCACGGCAAGACCCCGCCCTGCGCCGATGCGCTGGCCGCCGCCGGGGTGTCGCGGGTCGTGGCGGCGTTGGAGGACCCCGACCCGCGTGTCTCGGGGCGCGGCCTTGCCCGCCTGCGGGACTCGGGCGTGACCGTCGACCTGGGCCTGCGTGCCGACGAAGCGGCCGAGGTCAACGCCGGCTTTCTCACGCGCCTCCACAGCGGCCGGCCGCTGGTCACCGTCAAGGCGGCGGCGACCCTGGACGGACGCATCGCCACCGCTAGCGGCGAAAGCCGGTGGATCACCGGGCCGCGCGCCCGGGCGCTTGGGCACCGGTTGCGGGCCGAGCATGATGCGATCGCCGTGGGCATCGGCACGGCGCTGGCCGATGACCCGCTGCTGGATTGCCGCTTGCCCGGCGTGGAGGACCGCTCGCCCGTGCGGGTGGTGTTCGACAGCCAACTTCGGCTGCCTCTGGGCGGGCGGCTTGTTGCCTCGGCGCGCTCGGTGCCGCTGTGGGTGCTGTGCACGTTGGCCGCCGACCCCACCCGGCGGGCGGCGTTGGAAGGCGAGGGGGCCCGGGTCGTGCCGGTGGCGGCCGACCGCGACGGCCGGGTGGACCTTTGCGCGGCCCTGACCGCGCTTGGGACGGAAGGGCTGACGCGGCTGCTGGTCGAGGGGGGCGGACAGGTGATGGGCGCCCTGTTGGGGGCGGACGCGGTGGACCGACTGGCCTGGTTCGCGGCGCCGCGCGTGCTGGGCGACGACGGCCGCCCCGCCGTGGCCGGCTTCGGGGTTGACCGGCTCGCCGATTGCCCCGATTTTGCGCCCCTGGAGCGGGTGGCGCTCGGCCCGGATACCCTGGTGCTGGCCCGGCGGGTGCAGCGCGACGCGCGCCCTGGCGGTGACATCCAAGACTTGTGAAGGCGACGATTCCCATGTTCACCGGCATCATCACCGACCTGGGCCGCGTGCGGCGCATCGACCGATCGGGCGAGGCCCGTTTCGAGATCGAGACGGCGTACGACATCGGCACCATAGACCTCGGTGCCTCCATCGCCTGCAATGGCTGCTGTCTCACGGTGATCGAGACCGGATCGGACTGGTGCGCCGTTCAGGTCTCGGGCGAGACCCTGTCCAAGACCACGCTGGGTCGCTGGGTCGAGGGTACGCCCGTGAACCTGGAACGGGCGCTGGCCCTGGGCGCCGAACTGGGCGGGCACATCGTCTCGGGCCATGTGGACGGCGTCGCCACGGTGATCGAGCGGCATCCCGAGGGGGACTCCACCCGCTTCGTGTTCGAGGTTCCCGAGGACCTGAAGGGCTACATCGCCGGCAAGGGTTCGGTGGCCCTGGACGGCGTGTCGCTGACCGTCAATGAGGTCGAGGACCGGCGCTTCGGCGTCAACATCATTCCCCACACCCTGGCCGTCACCACCTTCGGCGGATTGACCGTCGGTGATGCGGTGAACCTGGAGATCGACATGCTGGCCCGGTATGTGGCGCGCCTCCTGGACACGCGGGAGTAGCGGCCGTGGACGCGAACGAGGAGGCGGCCACCACGCGCGTCGGGTTCCGGGAGTTTCTCGCGGCCCCCGAGGAGATCCTGGAGGACGCCCGCAACGGGCGCATGTTCATCCTGGTCGACGACGAGGACCGGGAGAACGAAGGCGATCTGGTCATCCCGGCGCAGATGGCCACGCCCGATGCCATCAATTTCATGGCCAAGTACGGGCGCGGGCTGATCTGTCTGGCCATGACCGGCGACCGCTGCCATGAACTCGGCCTGCCGCTGATGCCGCAACAGAACAGCAGCCGCCACGGCACGGCCTTCACCTATTCCATCGAGGCCAAGGAGGGCGTGACGACCGGCATTTCCGCGTCCGACCGCGCCCACACCATTGCCGTGGCCATTGATCCGTCAAAGGGCAAGCACGACATCGCCACGCCCGGGCATGTCTTTCCGTTGATGGCGCGGGAGGGCGGCATCCTCGTGCGCGCGGGGCATACCGAGGCCGCCGTCGATGTCGCCCGCCTGGCCGGCCTGATCCCCGCCGGCGTGATTTGCGAGATCATGAACGACGACGGCTCGATGGCGCGCCTGCCGGATCTGGTCGCCTTCGCGCAGATGCACGGCCTGAAGGTCGGTACGATTGCCGACCTGATCGCCCACCGGCGGCGGACGGAACGGATCGTGCGCCGCGAGATCGAAACCGACTTCCATTCGGACTACGGCGGCGACTGGCGCCTTGTGGTGTACGTCAACACCGTCGCCTATGCGGAACATCTGGCCCTGGTGAAGGGCCGGATCGACCCCACCCAGCCGGTTCTGGTGCGGGTGCACGCGTTGAACGTACTGGACGACGTGCTGCACGATTCCGACAGCGGCAAGGGCGAGACCCTGCACACCGCCATGGAGGCCATCGGCGCGCACGGCTCCGGCATCATCGTGCTGATCCGCGAGCCGCACCACGCGGCGCTGAGCAACCGCGTCCGCGCCAAGCTGGACGGTGGGCCGGAAGCCGGGCGGCTCGTGGACTATGGCGTGGGGGCCCAGATCCTGCTGGATCTGGGGGTGCGGGACATGATTCTGCTCTCCAATACGCATCGGACCATCATTGCCCTTGACGGCTATGGTCTGCGCGTGGTTGAGCAAAGATCGATTCCCGGTGTGGGAGGGACCTGATCATGCCAGAAGGCGCCCGGATCCTGATTATCGAGGCCCGGTTCTACGAGGACATCACCGACAACCTGGTGCGCGGCTGCGTGCAGGAGTTGACCGCGCGCGGGGCCGGATACAAACGGGTCATCGTCCCGGGCATCCTGGAGATTCCGGCGGTCATCCGCTATGCGGTGCGGACCATGGAATTCCGGGCGACGGACCACCGGTATTCGGGCTACGTCGTGCTGGGCTGCGCCATCAAGGGCGAGACGGACCACTACGAGCACGTGTGCCGCGAGGCGATGGGCGGGGTCAGCCGGCTGGTGATTGATTACTCGTTGGCGCTCGGCAACGCGATCCTGGCCTGTCCGACGCGCGAGTTGGCGTTGGAGCGGTCCCGCCCCGACGGCAAGAACCTGGGCGGCAAGGCCGCCCGCACCTGCCTGCGCATGATCGAGGTCAAGCGCGAGATGGGGTTGTAGGCGGGCGTTCGCCCCCGCCCATCAATGGGATCACACGAACCGATGTCGCACAGCGCCCGGCGTCGCAGCGCCGCCCGGTTGGCCGCCGTTCAGGCCCTGTATGCCGTCTCGGTCGGGGACGTCCGGATCGACGACGTGCTGCGCGAGGTGCTGGAGGGCCGCCTGGGCGGGGAGGCCCTGGCCGACATCCCCGACCCGGAGGGCCTGTTCGAGCCCCGGGAGCAGGCCATGCCGCTGGCACCCGTTGACACGGGGCTGCTGACGCGGCTCGGCCGGGGTGCCCACGCTCACCTCGCGGACCTTGACCGCACCATCGACGCCAGCCTGAGCGGCGATTGGAGCGCCGGGCGCCTGGAAACGCTGGTGCGCGCCATTCTGCGCGTGGCCGTGTTCGAACTGGTGCACCTCGACGATATCCCACCCCGTGTGACCATCACCGAATACGTCGACCTGGCCAGCGCCTTTTATGACGGTCCGGAGGTACGGCTGGTCAACGCGGTGCTCGATCGCATCGCGCGGGAGGTTGATCCCGACGCGTTCGCCGCCGGCTGAGCCGGCGGACAACGGGAGACACGCACGCATGGTCCGGCGGGATGAGTTCGATCTGATCTCGGGTGTGTTCGCACCACTGGCCCGGCGCCATCCGGCGGCGCTGAACCTGGCCGACGACGCGGCCGTGCTGCCGCCGCCACCGGACGGGCAGCATACCGTCGTCAGTGTCGATACGGTCGTTGCCGGCGTCCACTTCCTGCAGGCGGACCCGGCCGACCTGGTCGCCCGCAAGGCGCTGCGGGTGAACCTGTCCGACATGGCGGCCATGGGCGCGGAGCCCGTGGGCGTATTCCTGTCGATGGCCCTGTCTCCGGCCGAGGATGACGCCTGGTTGGACCGCTTCATCGCCGGCCTCGACGCGGATCTTGGAACCTACGGGATCGGACTGCTGGGGGGCGACACGGTGTCGACGCCGGGTCCCGCCTGCTTCACGGTGACCATTCTGGGGCATGTGCCGCCCGATGCGTACCTGTCGCGGGGCGGCGGGACGGTGGGCGATGATGTGTGGGTGTCGGGGACCCTGGGCGATGGCGCGTTGGGGCTAAAACTGCTGACGGGCGCCTTGCGCATGGAAGAGCCCGACATGGCGGCGTTCCTGGCCGACCGCTATCGGGTGCCGCGTCCCCGGGTGGACCTGGGCCTTGCCCTGCGGCGTGTCGCGAGCGCGGCCCTCGATATCTCGGATGGGTTGGTGGCGGACCTGGGGCATATGTGCCTGGCCAGCGGCTGTGGCGCGCGCGTGGACGCGGCGCGTGTGCCGTTGTCAGACGCCGCGCGGCGGTGCCTCGGTGACGATCCCACGTGGCGCGACCTCCCCCTGACCGGCGGCGACGACTACGAATTGGTGTTCGCGGCGCCGCCGGGTCGTGCCGCGTCGGTGCAAGAGATTGGGGTGCGCCTCGGCCTGCCGTTGACACGGATCGGTTGCCTTGTGGCCGGCCAGGGAGTCACTCTGGTGTCGGAAGACGGAACCCCGCGCCCCTTGGGCACGGCGGGGTGGCGGCATCATTGGTAGCGTGACAGGGCGCGCGCCCGGGTCGGACGGGGACGCGCGCGAAAGGACGGGTCGCTCATGATTAAGATACTGATCATCGTCTGTGGGCTGGTACTGGTGCTGGGCGGTGGTGTCGGGGCCTTGACGGTGTTCCAGGTGATCCCGGACGTGCTGGGTGTGCGCGCGCTCATGGCCGGGTTGATGGGGCAGGCGCCCGCGCCGGACACGGGCGAGGCCCAGCCGCCGCCGCCGGTGGTGATTGGCGAGGAACCGCAGTTCATGGCCTTTCCGCAGCTTGCGGTGCCGGTCATCAGCGGCGGGGTGGCGCGAGCACATCTGGTTCTCGGCCTGCGCTTTCACATTCACGAGAACGCGCGGTCCGAGATCAATAGCCGGATGCCCGAACTGACCGATGCGTATCTGACGGGCTTGATGCGGGAGGTGCCGGACCTGATGGGGCCGGACGGCCGAGTCGATCTGCCAGCTGTCAAGGCCAAGGTGAATGGCCTGACGACCCGGGTGCTCGGGCCGGACGTGGTGCACGATGTGCTGATCGATATCGCCTATGTGCGGTGACCGCCGGGCCGGTACGCTGTGACTGGCCGCCACGGCGAGGCTCGACGCCGAAAAGCCCTGATCAAAAATGCGGATAAGCGGGTCTTGCGTTGCCTGAACCGGGGTCTTCTGGCAGGCTGCCGTCCCGTAAAAACACTATAACGAACCGGGAAAACGCCGGTGGGCGTGGGATGCGGAGATCGTCGCGGGGACTCGCGGGTCGTTCGGGACTCGAGCCCAGGACCCGGATGGGCGGTCAAACTCTCTAGTGAAGGACGCAATCCAAGATGTTGATCGTACTCTACATTTTCGTCATCGCGTGCGGCCTGGCGGCGCTCGTGTATGGCGTCAGGACGGTGCGGGAGATCCTCGCCGCCGACAGCGGCACCGACGAGATGCGGCGGATCGCGGGGGCCGTGCAGGAGGGGGCACAGGCCTATCTGCGACGACAGTACCTGACCATCGCCGGAGTCGGGATTGTCGTGTTCGTGATTCTGATGTTCGTTCTGGACCTGTCCGTGGCCATCGGGTTCGCGCTCGGCGCCATCTGTTCGGGCGTGGCCGGTTTCGTCGGTATGCTCGTCTCCGTGCGCGCGAACGTGCGCACCGCCGAGGGCGCCCGACAGGGGCTGGCCCGTGGCCTTGACATCGCCTTCAAGAGCGGCGCGGTGACCGGTATGCTGGTGGCTGGCTTGGCGTTGCTGGCCGTGGTCGTCTACTATGTGATCCTTCAGATGGCCGGTGCCGAGGGGCGCGGCCTGATTGATCCGCTGGTGGCGCTCGGCTTCGGGGCCTCGTTGATCTCCATCTTCGCCCGTCTCGGCGGCGGCATCTTCACCAAGGGCGCGGATGTGGGCGCCGACCTGGTGGGCAAGGTCGAGGCCGGCATTCCCGAGGACGATCCGCGCAACCCGGCTGTGATCGCCGACAACGTGGGCGACAACGTCGGCGACTGCGCCGGCATGGCGGCCGACCTGTTCGAGACCTACGCCGTGACCGTGGTGGCCACCATGGTTCTGGCGTCCATCTTCTTCATGGGCACCGACTGGCAGTCCACCATGATGGCCTATCCGCTGGCCATTGGTGGCGTGTGCATTCTGGCGTCGATCGCCGGCACCTATTTCGTCAAGCTGAAGGAAGGCTCGACCAAGATCATGGGGGCGCTGTATCGCGGCTTCCTGATGTCGGCGCTGTTCTCGCTGGGCGGCATCTTCCTGATGACGATTCTGCTGTTGGGCTTCGGCAACGAATGGACGGTGGGTGGCAGCACTTTCGGGCCGTTCAGCCTGTTCCTGTGCGCGGTGATCGGCCTGCTGGTGACCGGGCTCATCATCTGGGTGACCGAGTACTACACGGCGACGGAATTCCGCCCGGTGCGGTCGGTCGCCAAGGCCTCGCTGACGGGGCACGCGACCAATGTGATCCAGGGCCTGGCGATCTCCATGGAGGCCACCGCTCTGCCGGCGATCATCATCTGCGCGGCCATCATCTCCACCTACATGCTGGCCGGCCTGTTCGGCATCGCCATTTCGGTGACCGCGATGCTTGCCCTGGCGGGCATGGTCGTGGCGCTCGACGCCTATGGTCCGGTGACCGATAACGCCGGCGGTATCGCCGAGATGGCGGAACTGGACGAGAACGTGCGCAAGACCACGGACCTGCTGGACGCGGTCGGCAACACCACCAAGGCGGTGACCAAGGGCTATGCCATCGGCTCGGCCGGGCTGGGCGCCCTGGTGCTGTTCGCCGCCTACACCTCCGATCTGGCCTACTTCACGGCCAACCCGGCTGACTATCCGATGTTCGAGGGGATCGAGGTCAACTTCTCGCTGTCCAATCCCTATGTCGTCGTCGGCCTGTTCGTCGGCGGGCTGCTGCCGTTCCTGTTCGGCGCCATGGGCATGACCGCCGTGGGCCGCGCCGCCGGTTCCGTCGTCAACGAGGTGCGGCGTCAGTTCAAGGAAATCCCCGGCATCATGGACCGCACGGCCAAGCCCGAGTACGGCCGTTGCGTGGACATGCTGACCAAGGCGGCCATCTGGGAGATGATCATTCCCTCGATGCTGCCGGTGCTGTCGCCGATCGTGCTGTTCTTTATCATCCAGGCGATCGCCGGTCCGTCGGCCGCGTTCTCGGCCCTGGGGGCGATGCTGCTGGGCGTGATCGTCACGGGTCTGTTCGTGGCCATCTCGATGACCTCGGGCGGTGGCGCCTGGGACAACGCCAAGAAGTACATCGAGGACGGCAACCACGGCGGCAAGGGCTCCGAGGCGCACAAGGCGGCGGTGACCGGCGATACCGTGGGTGATCCGTACAAGGACACCGCCGGCCCGGCGGTGAACCCGATGATCAAGATCACCAACATCGTCGCGCTGCTGCTGCTGGCCGTGATGGCCCACAGCGTGTGACGGTCTGATGGCTTGGTTCGGGCGGCGTTCCGTGTGAAGCCGCCCGGCCACGCATGAAAAACGGCGCGCCGGGGGCGACCCGACGCGCCGTTTTCATTCGGCTCTACCTGCCGATCCGTCCAGTGCGGATCGTTCAAAGGACGCTTTGTATGTCCGTCCGGGAGAAGGGGCGTTGAGCACGATGGCCATCAGGGCCGACGTATCCACCGCGATCATTCCGGAAGGCCGTCATCGCCGTACAGGAAGTCCTGGCTCCGGGCCGCGCTGGCGCCGGGGCTGGCCTTGGCGGCGGCATGAGCGCGTACCGTGTCTAGCAGCGCCTTGCGAGTCGCGCGGTTCGGTTTCGCGCTCACCGGCACAAGGCGCACGGCCGGGTGACCATGACGGGTCAGGATGATCTCGTCTCCAGCCTCGGCGCGCCGGACCAAGTCGGTCAACTGGCCCTTGGCGTCTGTCACCGACACCTGCATCGGACGCTCCTGGTTCGGCCAAGTGCTCGTAAACCAACGCGGACGAGAATAGACCATGAAATGGTCCATCTCAAGCTGCGGGACAACCAAGACCAAAACATGCGGCCCCTTCCACATCCCGGATTGTCCGGGGTGCTGTGGGGCCGCATGTCCCGAACAGCGACGAGGTGGTCGGGGATCGACCACCTCATCCGCGGCGTCCTTACATCGCCTCGGGCTCGAACACCTTCTCGGAGACGAACTGGCCGTTCTCGATCACCCACAGCTCGAAGGTGCCGGCCACGTCGCCGTTGGAGTCGAAGTTTTGCGAGCCGGCGGCGCCCTCGTAGTCGATGTCCGTGCCGGCGTTCAGCAGTTCGACGGCCTTGGCGTATTTGCCCGGGCCGACCTTCTCGCCGGGCGGGTTGGCGACGTCGCGCAGGGCGTCGCGCACGGCCTCCGGATCGGTCGACCCGGCCTTCACGGCGGCCAGGGACAGCAGATACACGGCGTCATAGGCGGTGTCGTGATAGGGCTTGTCGGACTCGGCGCCGTACTCGGCCATCCAGGCTTCCGCGAAGTGCTTGCCGCCATCGCTCTCCAGCGCCTTGGCCGTGGTGCCGAAGGTGCCGTTCAGGTACTGGGCGCCCAGCGCGTCAACCAGCTCGGGGGCCTTGAGGCCGTCGGTGAAGATGAACTGGCTGAAGGTGCCGCCTTCCAGCGCCTGACGCAGGATGGTCTGGCCGCTTTCCGGATAGGCGATCAGCACCAGGTGGCTGGCGTCGCCGTCCGCCGCGTTCTGCAACTCGCCACGGTAGGACGACTGGTTCTTCTCAAAGCCGACCGACTGGGTCACGGTGCCGCCCATTTGCTCGAACGCGCTTTCGAAGGAGTCGGCCAGGCCCTTACCGTAGTCGTTGTTGACGTACATGATGGCGGCGGTGTCGATGCCGCGCTCCTTCGTCACCTGCGCCAGCGCCACGCCCTGGCCGGCGTCGGACGGTACGGTGCGGAACAGGAAGTCGTTGTCCTCCAGATTGGTGATCACCGGCGAGGTGGAGGCGCCGGAGATCTGCGGCACGCCGACCACGGCGGAGACCGACTGGGCGATGGGGATCGTGACGCCGGAGGACAGGGCGCCGACCATGCCGCTGACCTTCTCGACCGAGACCAGCTTCTGGGCCGCGTCCACGCCGGACTGCGGGGCGGTCTGGGTGTCGCCGACGACGATGGTGATGTCGCCGCCGGCGGCATTGATTTCCTTCTCCGCCAGGCGGACGCCGTTCAGGGTGGTTTGGCCATAGGCCTGCAGGTCGCCGGTCATCGGGATGATGGCCCCGATCTTCATCTCCTGCGCCTGGGCGGCGGAGCCGAGGGCGATGGCGGTCGCCGTGGCAAGGCCGGCGATGGTGAACGTACGCGTCGTCATGATGGTCTTTCCCCCAAAATGGTGGAGTGGTGTGATTGGTGTTTTGGGCGCCGCGTGGTCCCGGGGCGCGCCCGGATCGATATGGTGCGCGCCCGCAGAATAGGAAAGCGTCGCGTATCCTGGCAATGCCGGAACGATCGTTCGCGAGGCGTCATCAGGACGAACCATCATGGCGTTTCCAGGGCGATCGTGCGGGCTCGGTGCGGGCTTCCTTCCGGATCGGGGGGCGGATAGAGTGCGGGGCGGGTCGTCCTCGCGCGGTCCCGCGAGGGGCGGCTGTCATGCTCAACATGATTGGTCCAGACACCGGAGTTCCCCATGGCAGGCAGCGTCAACAAGGTCATTCTCATCGGCAACCTGGGCCGCGATCCCGAGTGCCGCACGTTCCAGAACGGGGGCAAGGTCGCCAACCTGAACGTCGCCACCACCGATTCGTGGAAGGATCGCCAGACTGGGGAGAAGCGCGAGCGGACGGAATGGCACCGCGTGGCGGTGTTCGGCCCGCTGGCCGATATCTGCGAACGCTACCTGCGCAAGGGATCGAAGGTGTACCTCTGCGGTTCTCTACAGACCCGCAAGTGGCAGGACCAGTCGGGCCAGGATCGCTACACGACCGAGGTGGTGCTGCAAGGCCCCGGCGCCGAGATGACCATGCTGGACCCGCCGCGCGGCGGCGGGGGCGGTGGCATGAGCAACGGCGGGGCAGGGGGCGGCTACGACCCCGGGCCGCCCGATGGCGGCGGGTACGGCGGTGGCGGTGGAGGCTGGGACTCCAGCCCGGCGCCCGGCCCCGGCCGTGGTGGCGGCGATCCGGAGGACGATATTCCGTTTTGAGGGCCACGATTGGGTCGGGACCATGAGGCTTCTGTGGATCGCAGGACCCAGACGGCGTTCCGATCGCGGTGATCGCGGCGGATCGAGCGGACCAAGCCAGGGCCGGTCACGGAGTTGCCGGCATCGTGGCAATTGTGGTTGCTGTTTGGTTGTCCCTGGGGCATGGTGCACGCTTCTTTCCTCTCTTTCCCCGCCGGCCTCCACCTGAACGATGCCTCTGACCGACTCCGAACTCCGCGACCGGCTGCGCCTGATCCGCAGCGAGAACGTGGGGCCGATCACGTTCCACCGGCTGTTGAAACAATACGGCACCGCCGAAGCGGCGCTGGATGCTCTGCCGGCGCTGGCCCGTCGGGGCGGGCGCGGCAAGCCTCTGCGCATCTGCTCCAAGGCGGCCGCCGAGCGGGAGCTGACGGCCTTGCACAAGGCCGGCGTCACGGTCCTGGCCCATGGCGAGCCGCCCTATCCCCGCGCCCTGGCGGCTGTGGAGGACAGTCCGCCCGTGCTGTTCGCGCGCGGTCATGTCGGCCTGCTGGAGCGGCCGGCCGTGGCCATCGTCGGCGCCCGCAATGCCTCGCTCAACGGGCGCAAGCTGGCGCACCGTCTGGCCCAGGACCTGGCCCGCGCCGACCTGCTGGTGATCTCCGGCCTGGCGCGGGGAATCGATACCGCCGCCCACCAGGGCGCGCTGGCGGGCGGGACGGCGGCGGTGCTGGCCGGCGGCGTGGACATCATCTACCCGCCCGAGAACGAGGGCCTGTACGAGGCCCTCGTCGAGCAGGGCCTGGTGGTGTCGGAAATGCCCCTGGGCGAGGCGCCGCAGGCCCGCCACTTCCCGCGCCGTAACCGCATCATCTCCGGCATGGCGCTGGGGGTGGTGGTGGTCGAGGCGGCGGCCCGCTCGGGCTCGCTGATCACCGCCCGCCTGGCTGGCGAACAGGGCCGTGAGGTGTTCGCCGTTCCCGGCTCGCCCCTGGACGGCCGCGCCGCCGGCCCCAACAGCCTGCTGCGCGACGGCGCCATCCTGACCGAGACCGCCGAGGATGTTTTGCGCGGCCTCGCCGATCTGCTGCACGCCCCGCTCGCCGAGCCCGAGGCGGCGGAATTCCGGGCCGGCGCGGCTCCCGCTGCCTCCGAGGCCGAGGTCGACGCGGCCCGCGACCGTCTTGTGGAAGCGCTCGGTCCGGCGCCGGTGACGGTTGACGAACTCGTTCGCGGCTGCCAATTGTCCGTAGCTGTCGTGGCGACCGTCCTCCTCGAACTGGAGCTGGCAGGCCGGCTCGAACGCCTGCCCGGAGGGCGGGTGGCGCTGTTGACGACGCTCTGACCGGCGGCCTGGAGCCGCCCCGGGCGGAGCGGTTGGCTTTCGGACAGGACGAAAGGCGTCCGTTGCTCATGCGCGTTGTGGTTGTTGAATCCCCGGCGAAGGCCAAGACCATCAACAAGTACCTTGGAGACGACTTCAAGGTCCTGGCGTCGTTCGGCCATGTCCGCGACCTGCCGGCGAAGGACGGATCGGTGGATCCCGAGCAGGACTTCGCCATGAAGTGGGAGGTGGACCAGAGGTCTGAAAAGCACCTGCGCGAGATCACCGAGGCGGTGCGCAAGGCCGACGCCCTCTATCTGGCCACCGACCCCGACCGCGAGGGGGAGGCCATTTCGTGGCACGTGCGCGACGTGCTGGCGCAGCGCAAGGCCCTGGCCGGCAAGCCTGTGCACCGCATCACCTTCAACGCCATCACCAAGGCCGCCGTCGCCGATGCGATGGCGGCCCCGCGCGATCTGCACCAGGAACTGATCGAGGCCTATCTGGCGCGGCGCGCGTTGGATTACCTGGTGGGGTTCACCCTGTCGCCCGTGCTGTGGCGCAAGCTGCCGGGCAGCCGCTCGGCCGGCCGTGTGCAGTCGGTGGCGCTGCGCCTGATCTGCGACCGCGAGGCGGAGATCGAGCGGTTCAAGGCCCGCGAGTACTGGACCGTGGAAGCCCTGATGGCCACCACGGGCCAGGGGGGGGGCCAGGGGGGCCAGGGCGGCGGGCAGACCTTCACCGGCCGCCTGACGCATCTGGACGGCAAGAAGCTGGACAAGTTCGGGCTGCCCGACAAGGCCGCCGCCGACGCCGCCGTGGCCGCCATCACGGGCACGACTTTCTCGGTCGGCAAGGTCGAACGCAAGACCGTCAAACGGCACCCGTCCCCGCCGTTCACCACGTCGACGTTGCAACAGGAAGCCTCGCGCAAGCTGTACTTCTCCGCGTCGCGCACCATGAGCGTGGCGCAACGGCTGTACGAGGGCATCACCCTGGGCGGGGAAACCGTCGGCCTGATCACCTACATGCGGACCGACGGCGTGCAGATGGCGCCAGAGGCCATCCACGCCACCCGCGCGACCATCGAGCGGGACTTCGGCGGGCGCTATGTTCCGGAGGCCCCCCGGGTCTACAAGACCAAGGCCAAGAACGCCCAGGAGGCGCACGAGGCCATCCGCCCCACCGATCCCGGCCGCACGCCGGCCATGGTGGCCCCGTATCTCAATAAGGAACAATTGGCGCTCTACGAGCTGATCTGGAAACGCACCGTCGCCAGCCAGATGGCCAGCGCGGAACTGGACCAGGTCTCGGTCGACCTGACGGCGGCCGACGGGCGCGCGGTGCTGAGGGCGACCGGCTCCGTCATCACCTTCGACGGCTTCCTGAAGGTCTATTTCGAGGACCGGGACGATTCGGCCGAGGGCGATGACGACTCCAACCGCCTGCTGCCGCCGCTGCGCGAAGGCGACGCCGTCGACCGGCGCGAGGTGAAGCCGGAGCAGCACTTCACCCAGCCGCCGCCGCGCTTCACCGAGGCCAGCCTGGTCAAGAAGATGGAGGAACTGGGCATCGGCCGGCCCTCCACCTACGCCAGCATCCTGTCGGTGTTGCAGGACCGCGACTACGTGAAACTGGACAGCCGTCGATTCGTGCCCGAGGACCGGGGGCGGATCGTCACCGCGTTCCTGGAGAACTTCTTCGCCCGCTACGTGGAGTACTCGTTCACCGCCGACCTGGAAAACAAGCTGGACGAGATTTCCGCCGGTGCGCTGGGGTATCGCACGGTCCTGCGCGACTTCTGGACCGAGTTCAAGGCGGCGGTCGACGAGATCAAGGACCTGCGGGTCTCGCACGTGCTCGACGCGCTCGACGAGGAGCTTGGACCGCACCTGTTTCCGGAAGAGGACGGTGGCCCCGATCCCCGCGCCTGCCCGAAATGCGGCGACGGGCGCCTCGGGCTGCGTCTCGGCAAGTTCGGGGCGTTTATCGGCTGCTCGAACTATCCGGCGTGCCGCTACACGCGCCAGCTTGTCGCCACTGCGAATGACGACGGCGGTGCCGAGGACCTGGCCGGCGGCCCGCGCGAATTGGGCACCGATCCCGAGACGGGCAAGATGGTCACGCTGCGCAAGGGGCCGTACGGCCTGTACGTCCAGTTGGGCGAACAGGAACAGATCGGCGAGACCAAGACCGGCAAACCGAAGATGGGGCCGAAACCGCCGCGCGCCTCCCTGCCGCAGGGACTCGAGGCCGCCCGCGTTGATCTGCAGGTGGCGCTCGGTTTGCTCGCGTTGCCGCGCGAGGTCGGGACGCATCCGGACCACGGCACGATGATCCAGGCCGGCCTGGGCCGATTCGGCCCCTATCTGAAACACGGCGACGCCTACAAGTCCCTGCCGAAGGACGATGATCCGTTGCTCGTCCTGACCATCGGCCTGAACCGCGCCGTGGACCTGTTGGCCCAGCAGGGCGGCGGGCGCACCCGGATGGCGTCGCGATCGCTCGGCAACCACCCCACCGACGGCAAGCCGGTGGTGCTGAAGGACGGTCGATTCGGCCCCTATGTCGAGCACGGCAAGGCCCGCGCTACCGTGCCGAAAGCCGACCGCGAGAACCTGGACGACTTGACCCTGGACCGGGCGATCGAACTGATCCGCCTCAAGGCCGAGAAGGACGGCGCCAAAACGGCGGCCGGCGGGTCGGAGTCCGCGACAAAACCCAAGACCGCAGGCCGGACGAGCGCGAAAAGCCGTAAGTCCGACGCCGGCACATCCGCTTCAAACTCGGTCAACAATAAGGCGTCTGGCAAGAGTGGCACGACACCGAGTAAGGGAAAAGCCCGCAAGTCGGCAGCGGCGTCCTGATCGTTTTGCACCCGCAAAGCTCGTAACTATTTCGTAACAAGTCTTGGCGCAAACTACACCAGAGTGCCAGGGCCATCGGCCATGGCCGCCCTGACTTCGCCGATATTTTTGCAACTCCTTCTTTCGAAGGAGTGTACGTTCCTTCGAGAATGTCATATAACGAATGAACACGTTGCGGGACGGCGTGCACACCGGTCATCAAGGAAGCCAAGCCACCCATACAAAGGCTGGACCCGACCGGAGGGGGAGGAAACCCGATCACCGGCACCGTGTGGGGAGAGGGGTATCCGCATGAATGACATACACGAGGAGGGGACGGCGGTCGTGCACCTCTCGGGGGCGCTGACGCATACCGCCTTTGACCGATTCAATACGCTTCTTGAGGATCTGCGCGCGACAGCGGCGCAGAGCTACGTGCTTGACCTTGCCGACGTTCCCTTTATCGATTCCAGTGGCATCGGGATGTTGCTCATGGGACAGGAAGTCGCCGAACAGCAGGCTTGCACCCTTCGACTGCGCGCCGTGGGGCCGGCCGTGCGGGCGATGCTGGAACAGGCGCACGTGATCGAGTTGTTCGCGGTCGACGCGACGCCGCCGGGCCTGCCCCATGGGCAGTCGACCTCGGCCGCCGCCTGACCACCTCGGGGGCGCCGTGTGCCGGGCCATCAGCGCGGCGCGGAGGCGGCCGCGCCGCCGAATCGAACGGGGTTTTATGTAGGGCATAGGGGGGAGGCAAGCGCCATGGATGCGGTCACTTACATCGCTGGCGCCCGTGACGCGGATCGGGGCCAGGACGAAAACGGAACGCTCCACGACAACACCGATAGCGACACGCGCGCGGCGCGTCCCGTGCGGGCCCGTCTGAACGGGATCCCGTGTCTTGTCACCGTGTCCCCGGACGATGCCGCCGAAATCGCCGGTGCCGTGGCCGTCGCGCCCTTCGCCGGCGAACGCGCCCCGTTGCCGGTCAAGGGACAACGCGCCACCCTGGACCTGGTCGACGGCGCCGCCGCCGAGGACCTCGACCCCACGCCCGCCCAGGAGCCCATTGAGCTCATGGTCTCGGCTTCCAATCGCCGGTCCGGACGATTCACGGCCCGTGTGCTGGCCCTGTCCGAGGAGCAGGCCCGCATTTTGGGGCGCTGACGGCGGGTATTATCTCAGTTTGCCCCTTGGGCAGACCACGTCCCTCGCGACCTCTCGTCGCCAGTCGGGGGTTCGCAAAGCTCGCAAAGACGGATCACTTCGCCGCGGGCGTTCGATCCTTGCCTTTGCGGCGACGACCCCGACCCGGATTTAGAGTCCGAACCGGTTCGCCCTCACACAAGATCACGCCGCCCGGCGGCTCAACGCCAGCCAGATCCCGCCGCCGATGAGGAACGACCCGGAAATCCGCTCCAGCCAGCGCACGTTGCGGCGCGACAGCAGCGCCCCGGTCTTGCCGGCGGCGACCGCGTAGGCGCCGTCCAGCACCAGCGCCACCACCATGAAGGTCAGGCCCAGCAGCACGACCTGCAGGGCCGCGCTGCCCTCCGGGCTGACGAACTGTGGGATGAAGGCGCCGAAGAACAGCAGCGCCTTGGGGTTCGACCAGATCACCAGGAACCCCTGCCAGGCGTAGCTGCCGTGGCTGCGCGCCGTCCCGGCCTCGGCCTGCCCCAGCCGGCCGTCCGAGCGCCACATCTTAACCCCCAGCCACACCAGATACGCCGCGCCGATCAGCCGCAGCACGTCGAACACCGCCCCGGCCTGGGTGACGATCGTCTCCAGCCCGGCGGCCAGCACGCCGACCATCAGCAGCAGGCCGGCCTGCGTCCCGGCCACGTTCATCAGCCCGGCCATGGGACCGGCGCGCAGGCTGTTGGCGATGATCACGGTCACGGTTGGACCAGGAACGATCACGATCAGAGCGGAGGCGGCGACAAAGGCCAGCCAGGCGGTCAGGTCGAACATGCGTGGCGGCGCTCCTACAGCAGGAACCGCGTGCGGATGGTGCCCGGAATGGCCGCAAGGGCCTTGCGGATGCCCATGCCGGCCTCGATTTCCTTGTCCACGTCCACCACCACATAGCCGACGTCGCTGTCCGTGCGCAGGTATTCGCCGGCGATGTTGATGTCCCGCGACGAGAAAATCTCGTTGATGGCGCTGAGCACGCCCGGCACGTTCTTGTGGATGTGCAGGAAGCGGCTGACGTTCTCCTGGCTCGGCAGCGACACCTCGACGAAGTTGACGGCGCCGGCCGTCGAGCCGTTGTCGGAGTACTTGACCAGCTTCTCGGCCACCTCGGTGCCGATGTTGGCCTGGGCCTCCTCGGTCGAGCCGCCCACGTGCGGCGTCAGGATCACGTTGCGCAGGCCGCGCAACGGCGATTCGAAGATGTCGTTGCCGCCCTTTGGTTCCTTCGGGAACACGTCCACCGCCGCGCCGGACAGATGCCCGGTGCGGATGGCATTGGCCAGGGCCTCAATGTCGACCACCTCGCCGCGCGCGGCGTTGACCAGGAACGATCCGCTCTTCATCAGGCCGAGTTCACGCCCGCCGATCATGTCGCGCGTCAGGGGCGACGACGGCACATGCAGGCTGACAACGTCCGACGCCTCCAGCAGCGCGTCCAGGGTCGGCAGGGCGGTGGCGTTGCCGATCGCCAGCTTCTCGACGATGTCATAGAAGACGACCTTCATCCCCAGCGCCTCGGCCAGCACCGACAACTGCGAGCCGATATGGCCGTAGCCGACAATGCCCAGCGTCTTGCCGCGTACCTCGTGGCTGCCCTCGGCCGACTTCTGCCAGCCGCCCTCGTGCGCCGCCCAGGCCTTGGGGAACGTGCCCCGGAACAGGCAGATGATCTCGCCCAGCACAAGCTCGGCCACCGAGCGGGTGTTGGAATATGGCGCGTTGAAGACCGGGATGCCCTGCCGCTTGGCCGCGTCCAGGTCCACCTGGTCGGTGCCGATCGAGAAGCAGCCGACGGCCATCAGCTTTTCGGCCGCCGCCAGCACGTCAGCCGTCACACGAGTGCGCGAGCGGATCCCCAGGATGTGCGTGTCGGCCAGAGCGCTTTTCAGCGCGTCGCCGGACAGCGCCGTCCGCAGGTGGTCCACATTCGTGTACCCCTGCCGCCTGAGGTAATCGACGGCGTTCTGGTGGACGTTCTCCAGCAGCAGGACCTTGATCTTGTCCTTGGGCAGAGAGAGCTTGCTCACGATGGACGGATCCCCAAGTCTGTGGACGAGCGAACGGGCGCCGGCCTCACGGCCCGGCGCGGGCGCTTCACCTACCACACAGCAGCCCCGGAAAGGGAAGGGATTTTCATGGCTGGACAGATTGAGGCCCGTTTGACCGCCCTGGGGATCATGTTGCCGGAGGCCGTCGCCCCGGTGGCCAACTACGTGCCCGCCGTCCGTACAGGGTCGCTGGTCGTGGTGTCGGGCCAGATCCCGCTGTCCGGCGGAAAGCCGGCCTTCACCGGGCTGATGGGCCGTGACCTGTCGCTGGAGGATGGCCAGGCCGCCGCCCGCCTGTGCGGGATCAACCTGATCGCCCAACTAAAGGCCGTGTGCGACGGCGACCTCGAACGGGTCACGCGGATCCTCCGCCTGGGCGTGTTCGTGGCCGCGACGCCGGAGTTCACCGATCACCCGAAGGTCGCCAACGGGGTGTCGGACCTGATCGGCGAGGTGTTCGGCGAGGCGGGCCGCCACGCCCGCGCCGCCGTTGGCTGCGCGTCGCTGCCCCTGGGGGTGCCGGTGGAGGTGGACGCGATGGTCGAGGTAACGCAGCAGTACGACTGGTAAAAGCACTCGGTCCGTCGCCTGTCCCGCCCTTGGTGTCCGACGGCATCGCGCCCACATGCTGACGCGGAGATCCCATCCGCAGACAGGGTCCGCGAGGCCATGACCCCCCACGACACCGCCCCCTGCGACACCGAGACGCCGTCCTACAGCGTCGCCGTTCTGCCCGCCCTGTCGCGCGTGGACGCGGCCGACTGGGATGCCTGCGCCGGCCCGGAGAATCCCTTTGTAAGCCATGCCTTTCTGTCGGCGCTGGAGGACTCGGGTTCTGTCGGGCCGGGTACCGGCTGGCGGCCGCAGCACCTGCTGATTCGTGACGGCCAGGGGCGGCCGTTGGCGGTCGCGCCCCTGTACCTCAAGAGCCACTCCTACGGCGAGTACGTGTTCGACTGGAGCTGGGCCAACGCCTGGCATCAGGCCGGCGGGCAGTATTATCCCAAGCTTCAGGGCGCGGTGCCGTTCACGCCGGTCACCGGGCCGCGCCTGCTTGTGCGTCCTGACGCGCCCGACCCGGAGTCGCTGCGTCGTGCGCTGCTGGTGGCCATGGTCGAGCTGGCCGACCAGATCGGGCTGTCGAGCGTCCATATCACCTTTCCCACGGAGGGCGAGACCGATCTGGGGCAGGACATGGGCTTTCTGCGCCGCCAGGGCCAGCAATACCACTGGGAGAACCCGGGCTACCGCGATTTCCAGGACTTTCTCGACACGCTGGCCTCGCGCAAGCGCAAGGCCATCCGCAAGGAGCGCGACAAGGCCAACACCCAGGGCGTGACGCTGCGGGTCCTGACCGGCGGCGATCTGCGAATGCGGCACTGGGACGCGTTCTTCCGCTTCTACAGGACGACGGCCGACCGCAAATGGGGCCAGCCCTACCTGACGCGCGGATTTTTCCACCTGTTGGGCGAGCGCCTGGCCGATCGGGTGGTTCTGGTGCTGGGAACCGAAGACGCCACCGGCCGCGACGTCTGCGGCGCGCTCAACCTGTGGGGCGGCGATGCCCTGTACGGTCGCAACTGGGGCTGTGTCGACGACTTTCGGTTCCTGCACTTCGAAGCGTGCTACTACCGTGCCATGGATGTCGCGATCGACCGCGGTCTGCGCTGGGTCGAGGCCGGTGCCCAGGGCGAGCACAAGGTGCAGCGCGGCTACCTGCCGCGCGCCACGCACAGCCTGCACTGGATCACCGATCCGGGATTCCGCGAGGCTGTGGCCCGCTTCGTCGAGCACGAGCGCATGATGGTCGATCAGGACATGGCCACGCTGGCGGCGTTCGGCCCCTACCGCAGGGGCGAGCGGCCGGGGCCGGAGTCCTAACACGCCCTATCCGGAGCCCTTACCGCCAGGATCCTTGTCACGATCGAGGTGATCGAACACCGCCAAGACCGACGCCCGGGCGACTGATGATGTTCGACGTCTGGCGGCCGTGAGGCACGTAGGCGAACGTCTACCAGCCGCAAACACCTGTTCCGACCTTGTTTCATTTCAAGCTTTTAGGTTTGGCGCGGGCATCCAGAAGGGGCGCGCAGCTCTGGCTAGAGTTGGGTTGGCCAAACAAGGTGAAAACGACTCTGAGCGGCAGTACGGCGCCCATCCAGCTTGGATGAGGGGCATTCTCCATGTTCGGTAACAGACGCCCATTTCTTGACTTTTCTGATAAGGTATGTTCGGCTATCGTTGGTATAACAATCGGATTCATCTGGGCGTTGGGGCCATCCGCTTAGTGGCCATTGGGAGCAGCATGATGGTCGCCAAGTAACGGTGTTCAAATAACAGTGTTGCAGTCGTCTTGCGCGTGTCGCCGAGTCGGGGAGAAAAACCATGTCACAAGGTATTGAGCTTCTTGTTGTAAGTAGCAGTAATCGAATTTATGTTGTGAATATTCCCGGGGGATTTCAGTCGTTTGTCGTTTATTCTCCTGGAAACACAATGACTGACATTGCCGTCGATAACGAAGGGCAGATATGGGGGCTTGGTTTCGGGGAGATTTTTACGGTTAATCGCGAAACAGGCGCCCGTGGATCGGTAATGGAGCTTCCGGGTTTTCAATTTAACTCCCTTGAGATTGCTGACGATGGTACCTTTTACATCGGAGGCGGCACGTCCTTGATTGAATATTCTCCCGACACGGGCGAATTTACAGACCTCGCGACGGTCTCTAGTCGTTTCTCGGGGGATATTGTCGAGGTAGATGGTCGTATTTATGGATCGCTAGATACGGCATCACAAGACACCCTCATTGAGTATGATCCTGATTCTCGGCAAACAATAGAAGTGGGCGCGCTCCCAGCATCCAGCGTTTTCGGCCTCGGTAAAACTATAGACAACGAGATTGTCGCTTTTGACAGCGATGACGTTTACATACTTGATCAAAATACTTTGACAGTGTTGTTCGAGCGAGATTTTGATTTCGGCACTGCGAACGGGGCCGATGGTGTCGGGTTTTCCGTTCGAGAGGAAAGTAATGCCTCCGATGTCTTCCGATTCTTTAACAAGGAAACTGGAGGTCACTTTTTCACGTTCAGTACACAAGAAAGAAATAATGTATTGCAGAATACAAACTATCAATATGAAGGTGCTGGGTTTTTTGCTTTTGATGCTTCTGTTGCGGATCAAGATGGTAGTGGCGGTGCGTCAGAGGTTTATCGTTTCTACAACACGGAAATCGGCGGACACTTTTTTACTATATCAGAAGAGGAAAAGAACTTTGTTATCGATAATCTCCCGTTGTATCGGTACGAAGGGGCGGGTTTCAGCGCTTTCGAAGCTGAGACAGTTGAGGGTGTTGTGCCTGTATACAGGTTCTATAATACAATGACAGGTGGTCACTTCTTCACGATTTCTCCGGAAGAACGAGAGACTGTGATAGAGAATTTGCCAATCTACCGAGATGAAGGGGTTGGTTTTTACGCGCTTATGGAAGCGCCCGCCTAAGAAAACAATACAATGGTTTCCGCGTCCTCATTCAACCGTGATTTAAGGGACGTGGACGAACGGCGCATTCCTATAACCACTTGGTTAACTAAGCGGCTGCGTTTTTTTGATCCGTTCAATCTTTGTTCGCAGTCAGTTGAAGCCGTGGGGCCGGGTTCGCCGTTTCAGGCATGGCGTCCGCTTGTACTCGTTAGTCTGGTTGAACGGACGTGGGTCTTCGCGTTTTTGAAACCTTACGCTGGTCGCCGGCACGCATCGCCGGGGCCAAGAGACGTAGACGTGCTGATCGACCCCCGCGTTGCCGCGCCCTGCTGCGTTTGCTAACATCCCCGTCCTTTGCCGCCCCGTGCTCTGGGACGCGATCCCGGGCACGGCGGTTGTTTTTATGTCTGCGGTATTCGGACCCGTGGCCGCGCCCTTGCCCGCCCACGCTGTCCGAGACCGCCTTCCGATCGGCGAACCCAACCCGTGACCACACCTCCTGACAGGCCCTCCGAGTCCGACATCTCGCCCGTCACCATCGAAGACGAGATGCGGCGCAGTTACCTCGATTACGCCATGAGCGTGATCGTCAGCCGCGCGCTCCCAGACGTGCGCGACGGATTGAAACCCGTGCACCGGCGCATCCTGTATGCCATGAACGAGAACGGCTACACGCATAACAAGCCGTTCCGGAAGTCCGCCCGCATCGTCGGCGACGTCATGGGCCAGTATCACCCGCACGGGGACTCGGCCATTTACGATGCCATGGTGCGCATGGCGCAGGACTTTTCCATGCGCCTGAAGCTGATCGACGGCCAGGGCAACTTCGGCTCCATGGACGGCGACAAGCCGGCGGCCATGCGTTACACCGAGGCCCGGCTGTCCAAGGCCGCGCACGCGCTGCTGGAGGACATCGACAAGGACACGGTCGATTTCCAGCCGAACTACGACGAGAACTCGGTCGAGCCGGTGGTGCTGCCGGCACGCTTCCCCAACCTGCTGGTCAACGGCGCCGGTGGCATCGCCGTGGGCATGGCCACCAACCTGCCGCCGCACAATCTGGGCGAGGTGATCGACGCCTGCCTGGCGCTGATCGACACCCCCGATCTGCCGGCCGAGGACCTGCTGGAGATCATTCCAGGTCCGGACTTCCCGACCGGCGGACTGGTGATGGGTAAGGCGGGCATTCGGTCGGCGTACCTGACCGGGCGCGGCAGTATCGTCATGCGCGCGCGCTGCGAGATCGAATCCATGTCGCGCGACCGCGAGGCCATCGTCGTCAGCGAGATGCCCTATCAGGTCAACAAGGCGGCCATGATCGAACGCATGGCCGAGATGGTGCGCGACAAGAAGCTGGAAGGCATCTCGGACATCCGCGACGAGTCCGACCGGCGCGGCGTGCGGGTGGTGATCGAGGTCAAGCGTGATGCGGTGGCCGACGTGGTGTTGAACCAGCTCTATCGATTCACGGCGCTGCAGACGACGTTCGGCGTCAACATGCTGGCGCTGGATCAGGGCCGGCCGAGAATGCTGACCCTGCGGGAGATTCTGACGGCGTTTCTCGCGTTTCGTGAAGAGGTCATCCGCCGGCGGACCATTTTCGAACTCAACAAGGCCCGCGATCGCGCCCACGTGCTGGTCGGTTTGGCCATCGCCGTGGTCAACGTCGACCGGGTGGTGGAGATGATCCGCAACGCCCCCGATCCGCAGACCGCGCGGGAACGTCTCATGGCCGAGGCGTGGCCGGTCGGCGAGGTGGCGCCGATGATCGCGTTGATCGATGAGCCGGGGCGCGGCGTCGAGGACGGCCGCTATCACCTGTCGGAAACGCAGGCCCGCGCGATCCTGGATTTGCGCCTGCACCGCCTGACCGGGCTGGAGCGCGAGAAGATCCAGGAGGAACTGCGCGAGATCGGCGCTCGAATCGAGGAATACCTCGCCATCCTGGGGTCGCGCGACAAGCTGTTCGCCGTCATGCGCGGCGAGTTGGCGGAGGTGCGCGAGGCGTTCGCCACGCCGCGCCGAACCGAACTGCAGGACGTCGAGTTCGAGGTCGATGACGAAAGCCTGATCGCCCGCGAGGACATGGTGGTCACGGTCACCAGCACCGGCTACATCAAGCGGGTGCCGCTCTCCACCTACCGGGCGCAGCGGCGCGGCGGCAAGGGCCGCGCCGGCATGGCCATGCGCGACGAGGATTTCGTGACCAGCGTGTTCGTCGCCAACACGCATACGCCGCTGTTGTTCTTCTCCTCGGCCGGCATCGTCTACAAGCTGAAGGTACACCGGTTGCCGCTGGGGACCCCGCAGGCGCGCGGCAAGGCCATGGTCAACCTGCTGCCGCTGGGCGAGGGCGAGACCATCTCGACCGTGATGGACCTGCCGGAGGACGAGGCCACCTGGGGCGACCTGGACGTCATGTTCGCCACCGCCTCGGGGTCGGTGCGGCGCAACAAGCTGTCCGACTTCACCAACATCATGGCCAACGGCAAGATCGCCATGAAGCTGGAGCCGGGCGACGCGCTCATCGCCGTCCGAACCTGCTCGGAAAGCGATGATGTCCTGTTGGCCACGCACGCCGGCAAGTGCATCCGCTTCCCGGTGGGCGAGGTGCGGGTGTTCGCCGGCCGCACCTCGACGGGTGTGCGGGGGATCCGGCTGGCCAAGGGGGATCGTGTCATCTCGATGGGGATGCTGCGCCACGCCGACTACGATCCGGCGACCCGCGCGGCCTATCTGAAGCGGGCCAGCCAGGTGCGGCGGCGTCCGGAAGACGAGGACGCCGACACGGATCTCGTGCCGGACGTGGAGGCCGAGGCGGTGGAGCCCGGGGCGCTGACCGACGAGGATTTCGACCGCATGGCCGAGGCGGAGGAGTTCGTCCTCACCGTGACCGAGAACGGGTTCGGCAAGCGCACATCCTCCTACGAGTACCGTGTCACGGGGCGGGGCGGGCAAGGCATCATCAACATCGATACCGCCGTCCGCAACGGCAACGTGGTCGCCTCGTTCCCGGTGGGCGCGGACGACCAGATCATGCTGATCACCAACGCCGGCAAGCTGATCCGGATGCCGTTGGACGACGTGCGCATCGCCAGCCGCAAGACGCTGGGCGTGCGTCTGTTCCGCACGGCGGATGACGAAGTGGTCGTCTCGGCCGCCCACCTGCCGGCCGCGTTGGCCGACGGCGGCAATGGTGATGAGAACGGCGGCGACGACGGCGACGCCAGTCAGGGGGACGGCTAGGAGGCTTGGCGGCTGGTGACGGTTCCCATCCGCTTGGGGAGCCTCGGTCGCACGCAACCCACTGCCGAGGCCAAGGGGGAACGCACAGTCCATGGCAGCGCAAAAACACGTCGGGATCTATCCCGGTACGTTCGACCCGGTGACCACCGGGCACCTGGACATCATCAGCCGGGCGACCCGACTGGTCGACCACTTGATCGTCGCCGTTGCCGTGAACGCCGGCAAGGGACCCATGTTCTCGCTGGACGAGCGGGTCGCCATGGTGCGCGAGTCGATGCAGGAGTTCGGCCTGGGCGGCGAGACCCGTCTTGAGGTGCGCCCGTTCGAAACCTTGCTGATCAACTTCGCGGTCGAGATGCGTGCATCGGTGATCATTCGCGGGCTACGCGCTGTGTCCGACTTTGAGTACGAGTTCCAGATGGCCGGCATGAATGCGCGGTTGAACAACTCGGTCGAGACCGTGTTCCTGATGGCCTCCGAGCGCTCGCATTTCATCTCCTCGCGCTTCGTCAAGGAGATCGGGCGCCTGAAGGGTGACATTCGCCCATTCGTGACGGCGACCGTCCACCAACGCCTGATGACCAGGTTCGGAGAGACACAATGACAGACACCCGAGAACCGCACCGGCCCCTCTCCCTGGTTCTGTCACGGCGGAGCCTGTTCGCCGCGGCTGCCGCGCTCATCACCCTGACTGGAAAGGCACGACCCATGGCCGCCGATACCGGACGGGACCTGGATCCCGAAAACACCCTGTTCATGGACCTGGCCGCCGGCCGGGTCACGATCGCGCTGCGCCCCGATCTGGCGCCGAATCATGTGGAGCGCATCAAGACCCTGACGCGGCAGGGATTCTACGACGGCGTGGTGTTCCACCGGGTCATCGAGGACTTCATGGCCCAGACCGGTGATCCGACAGGCACCGGCATGGGCGGCTCGGATCTGCCGGACCTGAAGGCCGAGTTCTCGGACCCGAGCGTCGCACAACACCGGCGCGGGACCTGTTCCATGGCGCGCACCCAGGAGCCGAACTCGGCCAACAGCCAATTCTTCATCTGCCTCGCCGATGTGCCTCACCTGGACGGCCAGTACACGATCTGGGGCCAAGTGGTGGACGGCATGGACGCCGTGGACAAGATCAAGGTCGGATCGGCCGCGCGCAACGGCAAGGTAAGTGATCCCGACAGCATCCTTCGCATGTGGGTCGCCGCGGACGGGTGACGGCTGAACCCGAAGGGGCGGCGGGTCTGGATCCATGGCGACGGACGATACGGGGTACAAGCTCCTGTTCTCGCACCCGGAGATGGTGCGGGACCTGATCACGGGGTTCGTGCCCGGCGAGTGGGTCGGGGAGGCGGACTTTTCGACCCTGACACCCGAGAAATCCAGCTTCGTCAGCGACAGCGAAAAGGAGCGGCACGACGATCTGGTCTGGCGCGTGCGTCTGCGCGACCGGTGGCTCTGGGTGTATCTGTTGCTCGAATTCCAGAGCACGCCCGACCCGTGGATGGCGGTGCGCGTCATGGTGTACGTGGGATTGCTGGCCCAGGACCTGATCCGGCGCCAGCAGACACAGGACGGCCGCCTGCCCCCCATCCTGCCCATCGTTCTGTACAACGGCGCGCCCGCTTGGACGGCCGCGATGGACGTGGCCGACTGTTTCGTGCCGCCACCGAAGGGATTGCATTCGTTTCAACCGCGGCTGATGTATCATCTGGTGGACGAAGCGCGGTTGGCGGTTCACCCTGACGACCCTGTGCGCAACCTGTCGGACGCACTGTTTCGCCTGGAACACAGCCGCAGGCCGGTGGACATCCGTCGTGTCCTGCAGGCGCTTGACGGGCTGCTGCGGGACGAGGCGCACCAGTCGTTGCGCCGTGCGTTCAGCGTCTGGGTGCGTCGCCTGTTGCGGCGTAAGGTCCCGGAGTCCCATATCCGGGAGGTCGACGGAATCACCGACTTCATGGAGGCCGATAGCATGTTGGCGGAGACGATCGAGGGGTGGTTCGAGGAAGCGAAGCGTGAGGGTCTTGAAAAAGGCCTTCAGCAGGGCCTCCAGCAGGGCCTCCAGCAGGGCCTCGAGCAGGGGCGGCAGGAGGCGACCGCTGAAGCGAAGCGTCGCACCGCCCGCAACCTGCTGGCCATGGGTGTCCTGAGCGATGATCAGGTGGCGGCGGCAACGGAACTACCCCGCGATGAGATCCGGCGCCTGCGGGACGAGATGTAGTTTGCGGTGGCCCTGGTCTTTTCGGTCGCGCGCGATCAGGAGTCGGGGCCGTCCTTGGGGGCAAGGTTGAGGGCCTCGACCGCCACGCCGGTCTGATCCGGGGTCAGGGTGAGGGTCGCCTGTCGCCGCCCCACGCGCCGCTCACTGGGCACTGAAACGTTCAACTCCACAGGCGACCCATCCTCGGGCAGGACCAGCCGGCCGGCGGGCCGTCCCTCCCAGGTGACGGACAGGGTCTGCTGGCCCGTGGTGGACCGGGCCCGCAGGGTCAGGTCTCCGTACCGCACCAACGGCTCCACGTCGATGTGAAGGACGGCGCTCTCGCCCGCGATGTCTCGCCCGTCCGCCGTCGCATCGGTCGGACCCCAGCCCGCGCCGAAATAGCTTTCGGGATCGCTCCCATCGAATCGAATGTCATGGCGCACCGTGAACCCGTGGGCCAGGAATACACCGATGTCCTCGATCACCACATCGCCGCCGCGAGTCAGGTTGTAGCGGCCAATCAGATCGATATCCCCACGGAATGTTTGCGAGAAACGCGCGGCCGGGTCCTTCAGTCGGCGGTCCGTGCCCATCAACAGCACGTCCCAGCCCTCGGCCTGTGTCAGGTCGAACGTGAAGGCAAGGTTGCGCGGGTCGTCCGACAGCACCACCACCGGCAACGCCCCGCCCACCGCACTGTCGACCTTGCCGCCTTCCACCCAATGCACGGCGGCGGCGAAGGTGTTCGGCCGGTCCAGCAGTCCTTCGGCTTTCAGGTCGTCGCGCAAGGCGCGCCATTCCAGCGCTTCCAGCGTGGGATCCTTGTCCAGAGGAACGACGCGGGCGATCCAGTTGGTGGCGATGTGGCTGCCCAGCACGGCGATCACCAGGGCGGTGACGGCGACCGAGCCGTTCAGCCACGTTCCGGTGAGGCGGGGCCGGCGCGCCAGCCCGCCGTCCGCCAGCCGTCCCAGCAGCGGGAACAGCATCAGATAGCCCGGCGCCTGCCAGTGGAAATGGAACCCCAGGGGCGCCCACAGGGCAACGATGGTGAAGAAGGCCACCGGCCCGACCGCCAGACAGGCCAGGAACCAGTCCGAGGGTGCCTTCGGGCCGCGCACCAGGGCGCGCGCGAACACCCAAATCATCGGCAGCCACACCCAGGGCAGCAGCCATGTCATCTGGCCGATCAGGCTGCGCAGCAGCCACTCTGGCCGCAGGCCGGCGCTCTCCACGGATCGCCCGCCCTGGAAGGCGAACGAGACCCACTCGTTCTGCGCGTTCCAGATCAGCACCGGCGAGGCGACCAGCAGCGCGAGCCCGACCGCCACATACGGTGCCGGATGACGCAGCCAAGGGCGCTGGTCGGCGCGGATCAGAACAAACAATCCGGCGCCGGCCACCAGGAAGACCGCATGGTACTTCGACAGCAGGGTCAGACCGAGGAACAGGCCGGCCACGAGCCACCATCCCCAGGCTTTGGTCCCGCCGTCCGACGGGTCGAGCAGGATTCGGGCCAGCGCCCAGGCGGTCAGCAGCCAGAACAGCATCAGCGGCCCGTCCGGCTGGAACCAGCCGCCGACGCTGATGGTGAACACCGCCGAGATGTTGAGCAGCAATGCCGCGTAAAAGCCTGCCCGGGCGGAATACAGCCGCCGCGTGAGCGTGAACAGCATCCAGGTGGTGCCGGCGAACAGCGCAATGAACGGCAGGCGGATGACGGCCGGGTCGTCGCTGCCGGTCAGGTGCAGCATGGCCCAGCCGATCCACAGGAACAGCGGCGGCTGGTCGAAATAGCTGAGCTGAAGCTCTCGGGCGGTGGCGAGGTAGTAGGACTCGCCGTTGCCGTAGTCCATCAACACCGCCAGGCCGACGCGGATCAGCGCCGTCACGACGATCAGCGCCAGGGTGGCCCGGACCGGGTCGCGCGGGGTCAGCCAGGACCCGGGCTCCGGCGGCGAAGAGGTGTTCGGCGTCATGCGGTTGGACTCGCGAGCGTCACGGGGAGAGCCCTGCTACCCCACGCCGCGCCCGGGGGCAAGGCGCAAGAGATGACCCGCCTGGACGGCCGGCGGGATTCGGCTGGCGCTGAGCCGCCGGGCGGCGTGATCACGACTTCCGCGGCAATCCCCGGGTCAGCCGGTCGACCACGGCGTCGGGCAGGGCGCCGGCCAGCCAGCCGGCGAACGCCATCTGCCAGGGGAAGGCGATGCGTCCCTTGTTGCGCGCCAGTCCGCGCCGGATGATGCGCGCGGCCCGGTCGGAGTCCATCAGGAACGGCATGGGGAAGCGATTGACGGCGGTCATCGGTGTTCGGACGTAGCCGGGGCAGATCACCGACACCCGCACGCCCTCCTCGGCCAACCAGCCGCGCAGGCCCTCGCCCCACACCTTCACCGCCGCCTTGCTGGCGCAGTAGGCGGGCGCGCCCGGAAAGCCCCGGAACCCGGCGATGGACGCCATGATGGCGACCTGCCCCCCGCCGCGCGCGCGCATGGCTGGCAGGACCGGCTGAACCGTATTCAGCACTCCGGCGAGGTTCACAGCGAAGATGTCGCGGGTCTGCTCTTCCGGCTCCTCGCCGCCCCCAGTGCCGCCGGAGATGCCGGCGTTGGCGATGACGAGGTCCAGGGGCGCCGACGCGTCGGCCGCCCTGACCCAGGCGGCGGTTCGCTCGCGGTCGGTCACGTCCACGCGGGCCGTTTCCACGCGCGCGCCGCGCTTTCGGCACGCGTCGGCCACCGAGTCCAGCTGTTCGATGCGCCGCGCGCCCAGCACCAGGGACACGCCCGCCGCCGCGTATGCAACGGCCAGCGCCGCGCCCAGGCCACTGGACGCGCCGGTGATGAGGATATGGCGGGGATCAGGTGGGCGGGACGTCACGGCGACCTCATTCGGGAACGATCCCACGGCGTCGTGACGACCCGGGTGAGATATTGGGTCCGAAGACCCCCGACTGCCCCCCAGCCGGCTGCCCACCGGGGGAGTGCGTACAATTTTGTGGATGTTGCGACAATCTGGCGTGAGGACATATGCCGTTCAGCCAAGGATGAGTGGGGGATTGATCGGCGGAACGAACCGGGAAACCCGGCCCGAACCGCGCTATCGGGCGGGACGTCCGGTCTTGGCCGGCCCCTTTCGGCGCCGGCTCTTGCCCTTGCCGCCCTTGGTGTCCGCCTCCGCCCGGCGCACGGAGGCCAGCAGGGGATTCGCCGCCGCGCCGTCGTCGTTGGCCGGGGCCACGCCCAGTTCCATGGCCTCCAGGCGCTGGATTTCGTCGCGCAGGCGGGCCGCCTCCTCGAACTCCAGGTCGGCGGCGGCGGCGCGCATCTTCTTGTCCAGGTCGGCGATATAACTGCGCAGGTTGTGGCCGATCAGGTGCTGTTCCTCGGCCATGCCGGCCTGAACGGTCACGTAGTCCTTCTCGTGCACGCTGTCCAGAACGTCGGCGATTCGCGCCCGCACGCTGGCCGGGGTGATACCGTGTTCTGCGTTGTAGGCCTGTTGCTTCTCGCGCCGGCGATTGGTCTCGTCGATGGCGTAGCGCAGGCTGTCGGTGATGGTGTCGGCATACAGCAACACGCGGCCGTCCACGTTGCGCGCGGCGCGGCCGATGGTCTGCACCAGCGAGGTCTTGGAGCGCAGGAAGCCCTCCTTGTCCGCGTCCAGGATGGCGACCAGGGCGCATTCGGGAATATCCAGCCCCTCGCGCAGCAGGTTGATGCCCACCAGCACGTCGAAGGCGCCGATGCGCAGGTCGCGGATGATCTCGATTCGCTCCAGGGTGTCCACGTCGGAGTGCATGTAACGCACCCGGATGCCCTGTTCGGCGAGGTATTCCGTCAGGTCCTCGGCCATGCGCTTGGTCAGCGTGGTGACCAGCACGCGCTGGCCCTGGGCGGCGCACTGGCGCGCCTCGGCCAGCAGGTCGTCCACCTGGTGCTCGACCGGGCGGACGATGCACACCGGATCGATCAACCCGGTCGGGCGGATGACCTGTTCGGCGTAGACGCCGCCGGTGCGCTCCAGCTCCCAGGCGCCCGGCGTGGCCGAGACGTAGACGGACGGGGGCCGCATGGCGTCCCATTCCTCGAACTTCAGCGGCCGGTTGTCGACGCACGACGGCAGGCGGAAGCCGTACTCGGCCAGGGTGCTCTTGCGCTGGTAGTCGCCTTTGAACATGCCGCCGATCTGCGGCACCGTCACATGGCTTTCGTCCACGAACAGCAGGGCGTCCTCGGGCAGGTACTCGAACAGGGTCGGCGGTGGTGCCCCGGCCGGGCGGCCGGTCAGGTGGCGGCTGTAGTTCTCGATGCTCTTGCAGTGCCCGGTGGTCTCGATCATTTCCAGGTCGAACAGGGTGCGCTGTTCCAGGCGTTGCGCTTCCAGCAGCTTGCCGGCGGCGTGCAGGGCCTCAAGCTGTTCCTTGAGTTCGACCTTGATCGTCTTGACCGCCTGCGACAGGGCAGGGCGGGGCGTCACATAGTGGCTGGCCGGGTAGACCGTGATCTCGCCCAGGCCGGCGGTGCGGGCGCCGGTCAGGGGGTCGAACTCGGCGAGGTCCTCGATCTCGTCGCCGAACAGCGACAGGCGCCACGCCCGGTCCTCATAGTGCGCCGGGAAGATCTCGATCACATCGCCGCGCGCCCGGAAAGTGCCGCGCGTGAAGGCGATGTCGTTGCGCGTGTACTGCAACTCGACCAGGCCCTTCAGCAGGGCGTCGCGATGGATCTCCTGGCCCTTGCGCAGGCCGATGACCATGCGCGAGTACGACTCGACCGCGCCGATGCCGTAGATGCAGGAGACCGAGGCGACGATCACCACGTCGCGCCGCTCCAGCAACGCCCGCGTGGCGGCGTGGCGCATCCGGTCGATCTGCTCGTTGATGCTGGAGTCCTTTTCGATATAGGTGTCCGTGCGCGGGACGTAGGCCTCCGGCTGGTAGTAGTCGTAGTAGGAGACGAAGTACTCTACCGCGTTGTCGGGGAAGAACTGCTTCATCTCCCCGTACAACTGCGCCGCCAGCGTCTTGTTCGGCGCCATGATCAGGGCCGGGCGGCCCGCCGCCTCGATCACCTTGGCCATGGTGAAGGTCTTGCCGGAGCCGGTGACGCCCAGCAGGACCTGATCACGCTCGCCCTCCGTCAGGCCGCCGGTCAGCTCGCGGATGGCGGAGGGCTGGTCGCCCGCCGGCACGTAGTCGGAGGCCAGCCGGAATTCGGCGCGCGGCCCGGCGGGCTGGCGTTCATACAGCGGCAGGATCAGGGGTGCGGCGGCTGAGGTCATGCCCAGAAGGATAGGCATCACGGCGGCCCGGGCCAAGGCCCCCGGGCGCCCGTCTTCACACTTCTCCGCCAGTCCTCGCGCCAGCCGACGGGGCGGCACAAGACCCCTCCCCAACCCTCCCCGTAAACGGGGAGGGAGTCCGGCCCGCACCCTCCTTGCGGCCTGCTCTTCAGCCCACCGAAAGCTGCTTGCCGTGCTCCTCCCCCATTTATGGGGGGGGGGCCGGGAGGGGGTTCAGGCGGAAAATAGCGGCGTTGGATGTGTGTAAATCAGATCGTCCGCCGGGTGCGACTCACGCCTGGTCCGAAAGGTCGTCCACAGGCACGCCCGGCTCCATCTTGGCGGTGCGGATGCCCAGCGCGGACTTGACGTGCGCCACGTTGGGCGCGGCGGTCAGCTTCGCCGTCAGGAACTGCTGGTAGTGGTCCCAGTCGTGGGCCACGATCTTCAGCAGGAAATCGGTTTCCCCGGCCAGCATGTGGCACTCGCGCACCTCTGGCCACTCCTGCACCAGGGACTCGAAGGCCTTCAAGTCGGCCTCGGCCTGGCTGTTGAGGCCGACATGCGCGAACACGGTGACGTGATATCCAAGCGCGAGCGCGTCGACCTCGGCGTGGTATCCCTTGATGAAGCCCGCGTCCTCCAGGGCGCGCACCCGCCGCAGGCACGGCGGCGCCGAGATACCCGCACGACGCGCCAGTTCGACATTCGTCATGCGCCCGTCGGCCTGAAGGTCGGCCAGGATGGACCGGTCGACGTGGTCCAACTTCACGCGTTGCATGACGTTTGCGGGGTCCATGGCAGGAGGAGAATGTGCGAAATGAAATTACAAGCAGCCCGGCTATAGCGCAATGGATAATCACGCTATCACAAAACAATCGTGAAGGCGGGTGAACCCCGCCCGGCGCGCGTGCCGCGAATGTTGCGCCTGCGGAATCTTGGCCAGCGTCTCTTGCGTTCGCGCCTGCGAAGTGTATTGTCTGGAACGGCTCTAAAGTGAGGGTGCGGTGCACACGAGCAGCGGACAGCCGGACCCGGTCCTGGGGATCCAGAGCGCCGCCCGACCCGCACCTCTCGTCGAAACGCAGACGCAGCGGCTTCGGCGCCACCCCACGTGAAACAAAGGAGAGAGACAGCATGACCGACACCGCGCAGTCCATCGGCAACCTGATCGGCAAACCGGCGCCGGACTTCACCGCGCCGGCCGTCATGGGCGACAACACGATCAACGAGTCCTTCAATCTGAAGTCCTACATCGACGGCTCGTATGCCCTGGTGTTTTTCTGGCCGCTCGACTTCACCTTCGTGTGCCCGTCCGAGATCCTGGCGCACGACCACCGCATGGGCGAATTCGAGGAGCGCGGCGTCAAGGTGGTGGGTGTGTCCATCGACAGCCACTTCACCCACCTGGCCTGGAAGAAGACCGCGCCGGAACAGGGCGGCCTGGGCGAGGTCAAGTTCCCCATGGTGGCCGACCTGACCAAGCAGATCTCCCGCGACTACGGCGTGCTGCTGCCGGACGGCGTGGCGTTGCGCGGCTCGTTCCTGATCGACAAGGCCGGGAACATCCGTCACTACGTCATGAACGACCTGCCGCTGGGGCGTAACGTGGACGAGTCCCTGCGCATGGTCGACGCCCTCCAGTTCCATGAGGAACACGGCGAGGTCTGCCCCGCCGGCTGGAAGAAGGGCAGCGAGGGGATGCAGGCCACGCCGGACGGTGTCGCCAAGTTCCTGGCCGAGCACGGCGCGGAGCTGTAAGGCCGGCCATGTCGCCACGGCGGTGACGGATCAGACACAGGGACGGGGCGCCTTTCGGGGCGTCCCGTTTTCTTTGACCCGACTCCGCCGGGAAATTATGGTTTCCGGCAAATCCCGTAATTCCCGTGTGTTCGGACGGACGCGCGTCACGTGAGGTGTGCTCCGTCCCGAACACCGCTTCCGAGGACCGACACACATGGCAGAGTATCGTACCAAGGTGCTGGTGCTGGGCTCCGGCGCCGCCGGCTGCACCGCGTCCATTTACGCCGCCCGCGCCAGCCTGGAGCCGATCATGGTGGCCGGCCTGCAGCCGGGCGGACAGCTCACCATCACCACGGACGTCGAGAACTATCCCGGATTCGCCGACCCTATCCAGGGACCCTGGCTGATGGAGCAAATGCGCGCCCAGGCGGCCAACGTGGGCACGCGCGTCTTCGATGACGTGATCGTCTCCGTTGATCTGTCGAAGCGGCCGTTCGTCTGCGTCGGCGATTCCGGCGATACCTATATCGGCGACACCCTGGTGATCGCCACCGGCGCGAGCGCCAAGTGGCTGGGCCTGGAGAGCGAGAAAAAGTACTCGGGCCTGGGCGTGTCAGCCTGCGCCACGTGCGACGGGTTCTTCTATCGCGGCAAGGAGGTTGCGGTGATCGGCGGCGGCAACACGGCCGTCGAGGAAGCCATCTACATGACCAACCACGCCAGCAAGGTCACCCTGGTTCACCGCCGCGACTCGCTGCGGGCCGAGCGCATCATGCAGGACCGCCTGTTCGCCAATCCGAAGATCGAGGTGCGGTGGAACAGCGTGGTCGAGGAGATTCTGGGCGGCGGAATGCCGCCCGGCGTGACCGGCGTGCGGCTGCGCGATGTCCACTCGGGCGAGACCTCTGATCTGGCCGTGGACGGCGTGTTCATCGCCATCGGTCACCACCCGAACACCGACTTGTTTTCCGGTCAGCTCGACATGGACGAGACCGGCTACATCGTCACCGCGCCGGACAGCACGGCGACCAGCGTGCCCGGTGTGTATGCCGCCGGCGACGTGCAGGACCATGTGTACCGGCAGGCCGTCACGGCGGCCGGCACGGGATGCATGGCCGCGCTGGAGGCGGACCGCTTCCTGGCCCTTCAGGCGGGGGAGCCCGGCTTGATCTCATAGCCCCCGATTCCCGCGCCCGTTTGGTCACGGGGCGGGCGAACGGGCTTGATCTTACCCCTGGGAACGCGGTCGAATAGGGCCATCCGGACGAAGGAACGCGGTCGTTCCTTCGGACGGTCCGTCGACGGGGCAGCGGGCGGTGCCTGAAAGGCCGACCCGAGACCGCGCGCGGACTCGATAATCACAAGAATCGGGCCTGGGTGGCCGGGGCCAGGGTCCGCGAACAGGGTAGGAGGCGGCGATGCCAGCGCGTGGCGGCGCGATGGACTGGGACAAGCTGCGTGTGTTCCATGCGGTGGCGGATGCCGGCAGTTTCACCCATGCGGGCGAGACCCTGAACCTCAGCCAGTCGGCCGTCAGCCGGCAGATCAGCGGGTTGGAGGAAAGCCTGGGCGTGACGCTGTTCCACCGGCACGCGCGCGGTCTCATTCCCACGGAAGCGGGCGAGATGCTGTACCGCACCGTGCATGAGGTGTTCGCCAAGCTGGCCATGGTCGAGGCCAAGCTGGGTGAGACGCGGGAGCGCCCGGAAGGGCCGTTGACCATCACCACGACGGTGGCGTTCGGGTCGCTGTGGCTGACCCCCCGGGTCAAGAAGTTCCTGGAACGCTATCCGGACATCGACCTGACCATCGTTCTCAACGACGGTGAACTCGACCTGGCCATGCGCGAGGCCGATGTCGCGCTCCGCTTCATGCCGCCGCGCCAGCCGGACCTGGTGAAGCGCCAACTCATCACCATGCACTACCATTGCTTCGCGGCGCCGGAGTACATCAAGCAGCACGGCATCCCGCAGACACCCGAGGACCTGGACCACCACAACATCATCATCTACGGCGAGAAGTTCCGGCCGCCGGTCGAGCGCATGAACTGGCTGATCGAGGCCGGGGCCGACCCGGCCAATCCGCGCAAGCCCATCCTGCGCGTCAACAACATCTACAGCATGTTCCGGGCGGTGCAGAGCGGCCTGGGCATCGCCGCCCTGCCGGACTACTTCAGCCTGGAGGCCGGCACCCTGGTGAAGGTGCTGCCCGACCTGCGCGGCCCCGAGGTGACGATCTATTTCGTCTACGCCGAGGAACTGCGCCATTCCAAGAAGGTCGAGGTGTTCCGCGACTTCCTCATTCGCGAACTGGCGCAGCGGCGGTTCTGACCGCGTGGCGCCTTTTCGTTGACGCGCGCACGGGGCGGGCGTACCGTGCGCGCGGTCGCCGTTCGGGATGGTCCCGGCGCGCGACGAAACCCAGGTGGTTTATGTCAGAGCTTGCGGCCCGCCGCTGATGGCCTTGCTTCGGCGAGGTTCTCGATCCGCACCGGAATGACGGGATGACCGCCCCTCGGCGAGGGGCGTGACGGTTCCTGTGCGCGCGGCGATCCTGCACGCGAGTTCTCTTCCCATGAATATCTCGAAGGTGGAGCAGCGCGTCCTGCACGTGCTGGCTCAGGGCGGGTGCATCCGCCATGACCGTGGCGACACCGGCCGCGTTCTCGACGTCATCTGTGTGACGCGCGAGGGCTACACGCTGGCCGACTGCGACCTCGCGATCTTCCACAAGCTGAAAACGAAGCGATTGATCCACTCGGTCAACGGCAAGCCCTACCGGATCTCCCGGCAGGGGCGCGTAGCCGTGCGAGCCCAAGTCGATAACCGATGAGAGACCCACGCCGGCACGACGGTCAACCGCGTGCCGGTGCCCCCTCCCCATGCTCGAAAGACAAGACCATGAGCCTGAGTTTTCGCGACACCACCGACGCCGACCTGCCCGTGTTGATGGACATCCACCGGGCGGCGTTTCCCAAGGACACGGAAGCGCGCCTGACGCGGGACCTGCTGGTCGATCCCACCGCCGCCCCGCTGCTGTCGCTGCTGGCCCTGGACAGCGACGACCCCGGGGCCACGGCCCTGGGCCACATCCTGTTCACGGCAATCCAGGTGGCGGACGCGCCCGTGCCGCTGCGGGCCTGCGTGCTGGCGCCCCTGGGCGTTCGGCCCGAGGCCCAGCGCCGGGGCGTCGGCGGGGCGCTCATCCGTGCCGGTCTGGACCGGCTGCGCGGTGACGGGATCGATCTGGTCGTGCTGGCCGGCCACCCGGGATACTACCCGCGCTTCGGGTTCCGACCGGCGTTTCCGCTGGGTCTGGTGCCCCCGATCCCGTTCCCGCCGGAGTACGCGGACGCCTGGATGGCCTGCGTGCTGCGCCCCGACCTGCCAGACGCGGCGGTGCGCGGGCACGTAACCTGGGCGGAAACCTTCAGTCGGCCGGAATACGCGCCGGATCCGCCGCCCGTCGAGGCCTAGTGCATTGATCCAGACAAAAGATGCACCGAGCATCATTTGTCTGGATCGAAAATGCACTCGATTCAAAAAGTTGTGCAGCGACGTTTGCCGTCAAGGGTGTAACCCTTGACGGCGTCGCTGCACTAGAGCAGATCGTGAACACTCTGAATCACCTCGTGTTTCAGGTTGTTCACGTCAATCTGCCCAAAATCAAACAGTGAGGGCGGATTCACGCGTCTCATTCGGCCCGTGCAGCGGGGTCAAATGAGACGCGATCCGCCCTAGCCGGACACGGATGTCGGCGACCAGAAGGCGCTGATCAACACACCGGCGCCGAACAGGATCAGCACCGCGCCGGACCCCCGGTTCAGCCACGACAGCCAGCCCGGGTTGAAGCGCGAGCGCACCGACCCGGCCACCGCGGACAGCACGCCCCACCACCCGGCCGAACCCAGGAACACGCCCAGGATCAGCAGGTTGGTGTCGAACGACATGGGATGGCGCATGTGCACCGCCGTGACCGAGGCGAATACGGCCATGAAGGCCAGAATGGTGGCCGGATTGGTCAGGGTGATGAGAAAGGTCGACACGAAGTCCCGTACCAGCCCGATGCGGGTGTCCGGGGTGGCCAGCATCTCGGTCCGCGCCCGCATGGTGTGCCAGCCCAGCCCGATCAGGAACAGTCCGCCGATCAGGCTGAGGACGGTGCGGTGGTTGGTCAGGAAGTCGATGACCAGCGTTAGGCCCCAGGCCGCCACGGCGCCATAGAACGTGTCGGCCACCGCCGCGCCCAGCCCGGCGACGAAGGCCGCGCCGCGTCCGTCGGCCAGGGCTCGGCGGATGCACAGCACGCCCACCGGTCCGACCGGTGCTGCGATGGCGAATCCGATGGCGATGCCCTTGACGAGCGGGTAGAGATCCATGGGCCGGCCAGGGCTGAATGGGGCGGGGTGCGCCTCAGGGGCGGGCGCGGGGCGGGACGCCCATCATCACCACGAAGCGCGGCAGGCGCAAGGCAACAGGGGCGCCGTCAGCCCGTCGTCGAGGCGGGTCGGCCGTGGACCTGCCAGACCAGGTCGGGGAAGACGAGACCCCTGACCGCCGATCACAGACCCTCTTCGGTATCCAGACGGTCGAGCACGGCAAGCGCGGCGGTGCGGTCGGCCCGCGCCGCCATGGCGCGGAACCGTGTCTCCACGTCCCAGGCGGTCAGGGCCTGGGTGCTCACTTCCTCGACCAGCTTGTTCACGCTCATGCCCCGGGACCGGGCCAGCGCCTTCAGGCGGGCCGCCGTGTCGTCGGGGAGACGGATCGTCAGGGTGGTCATGACGCAACAGCCTTGTTGGCGTGTCAGCGCTCAGGCGCAATTGGGGAAAGGGCAGATCAAGCTTTAGTGTGGCAACACCTGCGCCTGAGCGCGCGAGAAAGCGATCACTTGCCCCGCCATGCGCGCAAGCGCCAGATTCGAAGCCTGCCAGTCCTCAGCCTCGTCATCGTAATACACCCTGTGAATGAACGATGCGTTTGGGGCATTCTGGACGTCCAGGTGGGCGACGACGCGACCGTTCAAACCATTGGGATCCTGCGTGATCGGGTCAACAAGGACCTTTTCCTCTCCGGACCTATGAAGCAGAACGGAGAAGTGATGGAGTTTGTTTGATGCGCCAGCGACGCTGTAATCATGCGTTCTTTCGTTCTTTGAGTACGTCTCGCGAATGAAGCTGTTGAAGGTGTCTTTAAACTTACGGGAACGCTCGACCTTGAGGGTCCTCAGGCCTTCATCCGCCGCTTCCTTTGAAGCATTCGCGACGTAAACGATGGCGCTGGACAGCCGGTCCAGGGGCACGGGCTTCTCGAGACCGATGGTGCGCCCCTTTGCCACCAATCCGTAGCGCTTGGCATGGCTCGCGAGAAATCGCGCCCAATCGCGGGTTTGGCGCAAGTGCTGTGTCAGGGTTTCGACGGCCCCGCCATTGTCGTCGACCATGACCTCGCGCGTGCCCGAAACCAGGACCATGACCTTGCTCATGTCGGGATAAACGCAATCCGTTGACACCAGAACACCGCCCGGCCAGTCGATGGAATGGCGGGTGGTTTCCAAGGTTGCTAGAACTGGGGGCATGACGGTCATAGCAATCTTGTCCTGGCTGGCAGATCCGGAATCGGGAAATCCGCGACCCGCAGTCCGAAGAGGTCCTCGCAGAACCATCGAAACGCCTGGTCGAAACGGCGAATACGGGATGGCACGTCATCCGCGTACAGCAGTCGTTGGGGAACGGTGTCGCCGCCTGCGAACAGCTTTCGGTTTTCGGCCCAGGGGTGCCAATGCCATCCGGTCAGTTGCGCCGGTCCCTTGGAATCCGGAGGATTCTCGTGGGGACGATGGTGGACGCAGTCAACCCTGCAAATATGCTTTGAACCTAGTGTCAAGGCAATCTTGAACGCAGGTTGGTGCAAGTGTGTTGGATACGCCCAGGACCGAAGCTGATACCCTGACAGGATCCCGTTTACAGAGATTTCCCAGTGGACCACCCGTTCTTGATGCGGCGTTTCCGCTAGTGAAACCCAATCGCCCTTGCCGACAAGCGCCTTGTTGGGTTCCTCAATAAACGCGTCGATCCGGGCGGCAAGATCCAAGACCGCGCCTCCAAAATGTGATCCGACACGGATGCATTGGTAAACCGAGATCGGTCACAATTTTGAAGGCTTGTCCGTCAATATGCAACCGCAATACGACGGAGCGCCACATTGCCTCACCCCTCCACCCTGCGGCTCGCCTTCTTGCGCTCGTGCGGATCGAGGATCTTCTTGCGCAGCTCCGTAGGGCGCGTTTGAAGGCCGCGCAGCGGCCGCAACGCACCATCCGCGTGCGCCCCGGCGCGATCCATCGGTGCGCCGCCGGCCGCGTCGAGCGCCCTTTGGTCGCACGACGCGACCGTTCAGGCGCACCCTACGACTGGAATCACCCCTCCGCCTTCCGGCTTGCCTTCTTGCGTTCGTGCGGATCCAGGATCTTCTTGCGCAGGCGGATGGACGACGGCGTGACCTCCACCAGTTCGTCGTCCTGGATGTAGGCCAGCGCGTCCTCCAGCGTCATCTTGCGCGGCGGCGGCAGCAGGATGGCGTCGTCCTTGCCCGAGGCGCGGATGTTGGTCAGCTTCTTGGCCTTGAGCGGGTTGATCTCCAGGTCCTGGCCCCGGTTGTGCTCGCCGATGATCATGCCCTCGTAGACCGCCGCCCCCGGCTCGATGAACTGCGGTCCCCGGTCGAGCAGGTTGAACAGGGCATAGGCCACCGCCTCGCCGCCGGCGTTGCTGATCAGCACGCCCTCGCGCCGGCCCTCGATGGGGCCTTTCCAGGGGGCGTAGGCATGGAACAGGCGGTTCATGACGCCGGTGCCGCGCGTGTCGGTGAGGAACTCCCCGTGGTAGCCGATCAGGCCGCGCGACGGGGCGTGGAACACCACCCGCGTCTTGCCGCCGCCGGAGGGGCGCATTTCCACCAGCTCGGCCTTGCGCTGCGTCATCTTCTCGACGACGGTTCCCGCGTACTCCTCATCGACGTCGATGTAGACTTCCTCGATCGGCTCCATCTTCTGGCCGGACTCGTCGGTCTTGATCAGCACGCGCGGCCGCGAGATGGCCAGTTCGAAGCCCTCGCGGCGCATGGTCTCGATCAAGACGCCGAGCTGCAATTCGCCGCGCCCGGCGACCTCGAAGGCGTCCTTCTCGGCGGTCTCCGTGACCTTGATGGCGACGTTGCCCTCGGCTTCCCGTTCCAGGCGGGCGCCGATGACGCGGCTGGTGACCTTGGTGCCCTCGCGCCCGGCCAATGGGCCGTCGTTGACCGAAAAGGTCATGGCCAGGGTCGGAGGATCGATCGGATGCGCCGGCAAGGCCTCGGTCACCTCGGGCGCGCACAGGGTATCGGCCACCGTGGCCTCGGTCAGGCCGGCGATGGCGATGATGTCGCCCGCCTCGGCCTCGTCCACCGCCACCCGCTCCAGCCCCCGGAAGCTGAGCAGCTTGGAGGCGCGGCCCTGTTCAATCAGGCTGCCGTCTCGGTGAAAGGCCTTGATCGGCTGGTTGAGGCGGATGCGGCCGCTGTGCACGCGCCCGGTCAGCACGCGGCCCAGGTACGGGTCGGCCTCCAGCGTCGTCGCCAGCATGGAAAACGGCGCGTCCAGCACGCGCTCGGGCGGCGGCACGTGGCCCAGGATCAGGTTGAACAGCGGCTCCAGCGTCAGGCCCTCGGTTCCCGTCTCCACCACCTCCGGGTTGGGCGCCGCCCAGCCGTCACGGCCCGAGGCGTACAGGGTGGGGAAATCGAGCTGGTCGTCGTTGGCGTCCAGCGCGGCGAACAGATCAAACACCTCGTCGTGCACGGCGTGCGGACGGGCGTCGGATCGGTCCACCTTGTTGATGATGCAGATCGGCCGCAGGCCCAGGGCCAGCGCCTTGGACAGCACGAACTTGGTCTGCGGCAGGGGGCCTTCTGCGGCGTCCACCAGCAAAACGACACCGTCGACCATGGACAGGATGCGCTCCACCTCGCCGCCGAAATCGGCGTGGCCCGGGGTGTCGACGATGTTGATGCGCACGTCGTGCCACGCGACCGAGGTGCACTTGGCCAAAATGGTGATTCCGCGCTCGCGTTCCAGGTCGTTGGAATCGAGTGCGCGTTCCGCCACCTTCTGGTGCTCGCGGAAGGTGCCGGACTGTTTCAGTAGGGAGTCGACCAGGGTGGTCTTACCGTGGTCGACGTGGGCGATGATCGCGATGTTGCGCAGATCCATGGGGTCGCGGAGTCCTGTGGCGCCGGCTGTCAGGCGGGGTGTGTCGGGAGGTCGAGCGAGGGCTTACACCAGATCCGCCCGGGCGTCACGGGGTGTTGGGACCTCGCGGTGCCAAGGGTGCGCGGCGACACGCGCAGACAGCAAAGGGCGCCACGAAGCGCGGCGCCCTAAACTTGGGAGTCTCAGTGGGGCAGACGTCAGGCTGCGGCCATGGCGAGGCGGTTTTGGTTCATCCAGCGCAGACCGGCCAATCCGCCCAGCGCGGTCAGCATGAACCAGACGGCGGCCGGCAGCGGTACGGCGGAGCCGATCTTGATGTCGTCCAGGCCCCATCCGTCGTTTCGGGCGGTGGCCGACCATTTGAACGACGTGATCGCCTCGTCGAAGCTCATGGAGATGAAAAACAAGCTGCCGTTGCGGTTGGACCCGCCGGCACCCGGGAATGTGATTGAGGTGTCGTAGGTCGCGCCCGTGGTCGTCTGAAAGGACAGTTTGCCGGCCACGTCCAGCACGTCTGTCATCCAGAAGCTGATGGTGTCGAACGCGGTGAGGCCCGAGACGTCCCACACGATCTCCTTGGAGTCGTTGCTGTCGAGCCACTTGCCGGAGCCGGCGAGGTCATTGCTGACGTTGTAGCGGCCCCCGAACGGCGTGTTCGCGGCGTCCAGGATCGAGATCTCCTGGCCCCGCTGTCCGCCCAGGGTCGACGTGAAGGTGCCCACGGCGCTGTCGATGGCGGGGACCTCTTCCATGATCTCGTGATTCTCGAAATCCTCGCTGTAGGTGAGCGTCTTGCCCGCCCAGAACGCGGACTCGGCCGCGCGGAACGCCGAATAGTCGGACGCACTGCCCTTCAGCGTGGTGACGCTGACCAGCGCCGCGCTGGCTGGGGATGCCGTCGCCAGGGCGGCGCCCAGCGTGACGGCGATGGCGGCGACAAACGTCGAGACCCGATTGGCCATGGCGGTTTCTCCTCATGTGGCCAGCCGCCAACGCGTTCATGCGAGACAGCCACTGTCGTTGGGGGAGGGCACGCCGGCCCGAACCTGCCGCCGGTCGCCGGCGTGGGTAAACAGCCCGGCCCTCCTACCCAATAAGAATCGGGACAAATCCCGACTCCGGCAATCAGCCAGGAGTCAGGCTGGCCGATCGGTCAGAGCCGGCCTTGCCATTCGATAGGGGTGATCGTGATTGGTGCGGAGCGGCGCCGGCTCCGTTCGCACCCAATGGTACTGCACCGCGCTGCCACGGTGAGGTCGCGGGGGCGTTGCGAAGAAGCCGTTTCGACGTCAGGAGAAATGGCGCGCCCGAGAGGATTCGAACCTCTGACCTTCGGCTCCGGAGGCCGACGCTC